>NZ_CP019509.1:713333-1426666 GCF_002002905.1 Aquaspirillum sp. LM1
GACGCCAACCAGCTGGTGTGGAAAATGGCCATTTCTGCCCTGGTGGGCATTGGCGTGATGGTGCTGGTGCTGGCCTTTAGCATCCGCAAAATGATTCGTCCGCTGGAAAAACTCTCGCATACCGTCAGCGAACTGCAAGGCGATCTGACCGTGCGCCTGCCCATCAGCCGCAAGGATGAGATTGGCCAGATTGCTCAGGCATTCAACGATTTCATGGGGCGTTTGCACCCGGTGGTGCGCGATATTCGCCAGCAAAGCGAAGTCGTGGATCAAACCGGCCAGGAACTGGCGCAACTGACGCAAACCGTGGCCGGGCGCTCACACCAGCAAAGCCAGGCTTCGCAATCCACCGCCAGCGCCATGGAGGAAATTGCCACCGGCATCAGCCATGTGGCCAGTTCGGCACATCAGGCTGGGATGGAAGCGGAAGAAACCGAAAAATTCATCAACAACGCCACCGCCAGTATTCAGCGCATGGCCAGTGAAATCCGCGCGGTCAACAGCACCATCGGCGAGGTGAAAAGCCGGGTGTCGCAGCTGGACGTGAACGCCAGCAAAATTGACCGGATTGCCCAGACCATCCAGGACATTGCCGAGCAGACCAATCTGCTGGCGCTCAATGCCGCCATTGAGGCCGCCCGAGCCGGCGAACAGGGGCGCGGCTTTGCCGTGGTAGCCGACGAAGTACGCAAGCTGGCCGAGCGCACCACCCAGGCCACGCTGGAAATTTCCCGCCTGCTGCAAACCATCCAGAAAGAAACCGGCCAGGTGGTTGATGTGGTGGAAGACGCCGCCCATCGCATTGACGAAGGGGCCACCCAGTCGGATGACACGGTGAAGCTGATCAGCCATATCCATCAGCGGGTACAAAGCATGGCCGCGCAAACCACCTCGATTGCCCAGGCCAGCGCCCAGCAGGCACAGGCGTGCGGTGAAGTGGCCATGCATGTGGAAACCATCAGCACCGCCGCCCAGGAAAACGACCAAACGATGACCGAAGCAGAAGCAGCCGTGCGCAATATGTGCCAGAAGGTCAGCGCACTGGGTGAAAAGGTGGGGGTGTTCCGGGTGTAAGCGTTTTCTTTTGCACGGCCCTGCTCCCAGGGCCGTTGCTTCCATGATACGTATCAAAAAATAGACTGTCGGGCAGCCATTTCAAGGGTCACGCTGGTTGATTCAGAAAAATCGTGTTTGCCAAAAGCAAAACCCAGCAAAAATCAACACGCTGGATTCCCGCCTTCGCGGGAATGACGATTTTTTCAGCGTTTCCCAAGCAGAACAGCAAGGCATGGACCCGCCTCAGACCATGTGGCTGCCATCTGATTGAATGGATTGGGCTGGATAGCTGTGGCACTGACTTGTTGAACCTGCTTCTGCCCGGCAAAAAATGACGTTATTTTTCATCCCAGTGGAGATCGGTAAGCAAATGGCCAATAATACGATTCGCGCCTCCTTAAGCCCCATCGCAGGACTCGGAATTCAAACAACCCGGTTGGCAGACAACATCATCTCACTCACCCGTGCCAGAGATATGTTGATGTCGGCAGTGCAAACCATCCAAACAGCGCCTCCAGACTCACAGCAAATACTGGCCCCTCTCCTGGCTCAGAGTGTCAATCCACTCCTGGTCATGGGGCAAATGCTCGAGGCCGATCTCTATGATGTGGCAGAGCAGATGAGGGCGTATATTGCCGAGATGGCAAATGCCTTCCCGATGATCAAGGCCGTGCCGGTTCCTGGTGTGCTCAAGAGCGTCATCACCATCCTATTGGTACGGGCAACCGCTACCAAAGCTGCTGCTGCCAATGCCAGCCAGATGCTGACCAATTACCAGGGCACGGCAAACAGGGCTGCCGCCGCATTGAATAGCGCCTGCATGGAACTAGATCGGGAAAATCAGGATCTTCAGCGACAGGCAGAATCCCTGAAGCAACAGATGCACGACATGACCAGCGGCAATTGCTGCGAGCAGATTGGGCATGCCTTCGAAATGGCTTTTGGTCATCTTAGCGACGATTTGGCCGCAGATGAACGGAAAATTCGGCGGATCGAATACGTTTACGCCATCAACTTGAACGCAATTGATGGTGTTAATCAGTTGGTTCGCAAGATGGGCGATATTGCCGCCATCTCCTCCTCACTAGAAGTGTCCTGGCGCAGCCAAGCCGACAATCTTGGCACCCTGCATGACGACCTGGCCTCAGTGCTGGCAGACACTTCCCCCGCCGATATCCAGTCAGACATGGAGTATGTCCAATCTGACTGGCAAACTATTTCCAACACACTCAGCAAAATCAGCTGATGTGCTTGAATCATCACGTACGGCCAAACTTCACTCACTGACACAAAGGAAATCGCGATGGCAACCACCAGCAATACTTCAGCAGTCAATCAAAAACTGGGCACTGGCGCGCTGAAAGCCAATGTAGGCAACCTGGGGGCTTATCAGCAGATCATGCAGGCTTTTGTCAATTACATCACGTCAGTGGGTAGCCCGCCTAGCCTGCCGGCCAATGACAATGTCTCTGCCACCGTCACCAATGCCGCCAACCAGGCGCTCACCCAGATGGGCAATGATTTCCGGGCGGCACAAGCCACCGCCAGTGGTTTGGTCACGCAAATCAATGCCATCACAGATGTGATCACTGCTGCCAACACTTACACCCGGCATAGTGAAATCACCATAGGCAATATGTTAACCGCGATTATCGCCTACAAGAAAGGCGGCACACTGGATCGCGACAACTTGGTCTCGCAGCTTCGCCGCATGGTGCAAAATGCTGAGCGTCTGGAGGCACAAGTTGGCACGGCACATGTCGATACTGATAAGGCAGTGCGCTCCCTGCAGTTATGGGAAGCCAGTTTAAATACCGATCTTCAGGCCTTGCAAACGGCTATCCCGCCCGCTGATGGCAAGGTGCTGAACCTGAATACCCTGACCGAACCGGCGGCGGCCAAACAGCTGGCTGACCAAGTTTCCTCATTGAATAATGAAATCAGTTCGCTGCAGACAGAGATCAACTGGCTGACGTTTGGCGAAGTTTCGGTAGGTGTGGTAGGGGGGCTGATTGCCATTACCAACTTCTGGAACCCGATTGGCTGGGTTGCTGCCGGTTTAACTGCCTATGGCGAGGTGGAAATGGTGGGCAAAAAAGCGCAAGACATTGCGCAAAAAAACACTGATCTACAAAACCTGGCTGTGACCCAGGACGAGCAGGCTATTTTGCACCCGCTCTACTCCATCAAAAATGCAGTCAGCCAACTCAGTTCGGGGGTCTCTGCGGCAGAGGAAATCTCGAAGGAATTGCTCTCAATGAAAGATGACTTCCAGGCCGCCATTGATGACATTGATACCTTTATCAATGATTTGACTAAGGGTGTTGATGCTGATGATCTGGAAAGTGATGCCGAATACGTGAAATCCGACTATGACACGTTGCAAAAACTGTGCAACACGCTGCTCACACCGGTGCCGACCGCCATCGTTAGCCAGAGCCAGATGGCCAAGGTGGTGGAGGCGAAGTCCGCCTGAGCGCAGCCACATCAAAACGCTCCAGCCGGGGTCTTCAAGGCCTCGGCTAACCTTTGAATTCATACACAGAGACAGACATGCCCAGCAATATCTTCGATGTACCCGATGCATTGATTGCACATGTGGTTCAAGCCACAGCCTATGGCCAAAACACACAGACGGCCAACCAGCTCCTCGGCATGGCCAGGCCGACGGCTCCACCTGCAAATTCCACACTGAGTCAGCCGCAGATCGACCTGATCATGGTGGCCATCGACAAACACTTTGATAATGCCAAAAATCTGGCTACGCAGTGGGAGTCCGGCACCCCTCTGCTTGAGGCAAATCCAATTAAAGACCAGGTAACCGGTGTGTTTTTGGGGTTCCAGCGCTTCGCCAGACACATGGATGTCGAGTATAAAATCTTAATCGAGGCCGCTTATGCCAATGATAATAGCCACATTGCCGACAAGCTGAGGCGATTAAAAGGCACGCTGGAAATCTTGCTTGCCGAGAGCAAGGGGGCAAAAACCTCTGTGGCAGAGTATCAATCCCAATTGGCTGATGCACTGTCTGCTTTTGAAAAGGATTACCAGAACGTTCTCAGCGAGCTTGGCACAGTTTCTGGCGCAATCAGCGGGTTAAAGGCAAAGATTGAGAGCCTGCAAAACAATATCGCTGAAAATAACGCTGAGGTGCTCAGCAGCTTTCTGGATACCGCAGGAACTGAGATCGAGCAGGGCGTCGCGCTAGCGGGGGCCGTGGCCGAAGAAAATCCGGGCGAAGCTGTGTCGGCTGGCGTTCAAATGGGGGTGGCATCTATCAAGGGCTTGGTCAAAATCATTGAGCTCAATGATAAGACACTCAACGATTTACTGGCAATTCGGGAATTAAGAAAACAGATTAACGAAGATGAAGTTATTTTAGTGGTATTGTTGAATATTGGTACAATGCTCGCCTCGCTGGGCGCAACACATGGCCTGCCACTCAATATTGTAGGTGACATCATCGACTATTGGGCGCAACTAGACGATCACATCACCTTGCTACTCCAGCAGCATCCGAATGATTTGGTGGCACAGATTGATATAACCAACTTCTCACCCGCGACCGAAGACGACAAAAACCCGGCCTTCCCTCCGTGGAATATCCTGCAACCGCTGGACCGGGCCGCACGGGTATTCAACAAGATTCTGGCATTGCAGCCCACCATCTTTGGGGATAACACACAGTTTACCAAGTTGGAGGCAAGTTAGAGTCGCCTACACCCCCCCTCCTGTGTGAGCCATTGCCCACCACCTGGACTTTCGTTGCCTGCCAGCGGATTCGCTGCCAGGCGGCATTACCAGGCAATGCGGCACATGGGGGCGGGTGTCTCCGCTGGATGGGAGGGTCTGGCCCGCGCAATCCGGTTGAATCCCGCCCAGCCCAGGCGGATAATAGCCGCAGGGCCGCACTGTCTGGCCTGGACAGGCCCCGGAATGCCGGGGCCATCTTTATGGCTTGTTCGGTTGCAGCGCCCAAGCTGCTGCCCAAGGTGGACGTTTTGCCCATGACGCTGGATTTCAGCCACTACCTGTTGATTCTGGTCGGCACGGTGCTGGTCAATAACGTGGTGCTGGTGCGCATCCTCGGGCTGTGCCCGTTCATGGGCGTGTCGAAAAAACTTGAAGCCGCCATCGGCATGGGCGCGGCCACCGCCTTTGTGCTCACGCTGGCTTCGGGTGCCAGCCATGTGCTCAATCAGCTGCTGGTCTGGCTGGCGCTCGATTACCTGCGCACCATCGCCTTCATTGTGGTGATTGCCGCCATTGTGCAGCTCACCGAAATGATCATCCGCAAAACCAGCCCGGTGCTCTACCAGGTGCTGGGCATTTATCTCCCGCTGATCACCACCAACTGCGCCGTGCTGGGCGTGCCGCTGCTCAATGCCCAGCAGGGCCACAGCTTTATTGAAGCGCTGCTGTTTGGCCTGGGCAGCGCGCTGGGGTTCTCGCTGGTGCTGGTGCTGTTTGCCGCGCTACGGGAAAAGCTGGAGGGGGCTGATATTCCCGCGCCCTTTCGCGGCACGCCAATTGCGCTGGTGACTGCCGGGCTGATGAGTCTGGCGTTCAGCGGGTTTTCCGGGCTGGTGAAATGAGCGCGCTGCTGACCCTGGCTTTGCTGGTGGGGCTGGCGCTGCTGCTGGGCGGCTTGCTGGGCTTTGCCTCGGTGCGCTTCAAGGTGGACGGCGATCCGCTGGTGGACAAAATCGACGCCATCTTGCCGCAAACCCAGTGCGGCCAGTGCGGCCACCCTGGCTGCCGGCCCTACGCCACCGCCATTGCCGCTGGCGAAGCCGATATCAACCAATGCCCGCCCGGTGGCGAAGCCGGCATCCATAAACTGGCCGAACTGCTGGGGCGCGAATTCAAGCCATTTGCCGAAGGCGCGGCGCAGCCGAAACCCAAAGCTGTGGCGCTGATCGACGAAGCTTCCTGCATCGGCTGCACCTTGTGCATTCAGGCCTGCCCGGTGGACGCCATTGTCGGCGCATCCAAGCTGATGCACACGGTGATTGCCAGCGAATGTACTGGCTGCGAGCTGTGCCTGCCGCCCTGCCCGGTGGACTGTATCAGCATGCAGCCGCTGGCCGACACCCCACGCACCTGGAAATGGCGCTACCCGGTGATTCCCCTGACTGTTGCCCCCGGCGCTCCGCCCCAATGAGAACCCTGACTCCTTTCCATGGCGGCGTACACCCGCCCGAACATAAAACTGAATCCAGCGAAGTGCCCATCCGTCAGGCCGGGCTGCCGCCGCTGTTGCAGCTGTCGTTCAGCCAGAGCCTGGGCAACCCGGCGCGCCCGTGTGTGTCGGTGGGCCAACGGGTGAACAAGGGCCAGCGACTGGCTGAGCCCGATGGAGCCATGTCGGTGGGCGTGCATGCGCCCACCTCCGGCGTGGTGCGCGCCATCGGCCCGCTGCCGCTGGCGCACCCTTCCGGTCTGAACGGGCCTGGCCTCACCCTGGAGCCGGATGGCGACGAGCGCTGGGGCGAGCGGCACACGCTGGACTGGCAGCACGCCGACCCGCGCCAGGTGCTGGACACCCTGCGCGAACGCGGTGTGGCCGGGCTGGGGGGGGCGTTGTTCCCCACCCATCTCAAGCTGGCCCGGCGCGGGCTGGACACTCTGGTGGTCAATGGTGCCGAATGCGAACCCTATATCACCTGTGACGACCGGCTGATGCGCGAACGCGCCGCCGGCATTGTGGCCGGCATTCATCTGGCCGTGCACCTGACCGATGCCCGCGAAGTGTTGATCGGCATTGAGGACAACAAGCCGCAGGCGATTGCCGCCATGCAGGCTGCCTGTGCCGGCAGCGGTTTTAGCGTGGTGGTGATTCCCACCCGCTACCCCAGCGGTGGGGCCAAGCAGCTGATTCACCTGCTGACCGGAAAATCGGTGCCAGCCGGGCGGCGCTCGACCGACTTTGGTGTGCAGTGCCTGAATGTGGCCACCCTGTACACCGCCGCCAGGGCGTTGGAATACGGCGAGCCGGTGATCAGCCGGCTGGTCACGCTGACCGGCGCGCTGGCCGAGCCCGGCAATGTCGATGCGCTGCTGGGCACCCCGGCGCACTGGCTGCTGCAACAGGCTGGCCGCCACGCCGACAGCGACCAGATCATCATGGGCGGGCCAATGATGGGCTTTGCCCTGCCCGACCCGCACGCCGGCATCAATCAGGCCAGCAACTGCCTGATTGCCGCCAGTCCGGCGCTGTTTCCGCCGCGCCCGCCGGCCATGCCGTGCATCCGCTGCGGCGACTGCGCGCAAGCCTGCCCGGCGGAATTGCAGCCGATGGATTTGTACTGGTTTGCCAAGGCGCGTCAGTTTGACAAGGCGCGTAGCGCCCATTTGTTTGACTGCATCGAGTGTGGCGCATGCAGCTATGTCTGCCCCAGCCAGATTCCGCTGGTGGACTACTATCGCTTTGCCAAAAGTGAGCTGTGGGCCAGCGACCGCGACAAGAAAGCTGCCGAACGCGCGCGTCAGCGCCATGATTTCCGTCAGTTTCGTCTGGTGCGCGACAAAACCGAAAAAGCCGCCCGCCTGGCCTCGCGCACTGCGCCGGCCAGCAGCGCGCCAACCGTCGAGGCAAGCTCGCCAGTCAGCAGCGATGACAAACGTGCGGCGATTGAGGCCGCCATGGCCCGCGCTGCTGCGCGCACGGCTGGGCAGGCCGCCAAAGCTGATAGCCCGCCCGCCGCTGCGCCTGTTACCAGTGCGGACGATGCCAAACGCGCGGCGATTGAAGCGGCCATGGCCCGCGCTGCGGCACGCAAGGCCGAACAGGCCGCTAACCAAGCCGACAGCCCGCCCGCCACTGCGCCTGCCGCCAGTGCGGACGACGCCAAACGCGCGGCGATTGAAGCGGCCATGGCCCGCGCTGCGGCACGCAAGGCCGAACAACAGGCCGCCAAAGTCGACAGCCCGCCCGCCGCTGCGCCTGCCGCCAGCGCGGACGATGCCAAACGCGCCGCCATCGAAGCCGCCATGGCCCGAGCCGCTGTGCGCAAAGCGGAACAGGCCGCCAAGGTGGCCGCCATGCCTTCCGACCCAGGATCCCCATGATGTCTTCCCCGTTTCTCTCTCAACCCAAAAGCGTGACCCAGGTGATGCTGTGGGTGCTGGTGGCCCTGCTGCCCGGCACGCTGCTGCTGGGTGTGCTGGCCGGGCCGGCAGTGTGGCTGCAAATGATTCTGGCCATGGTGGCCGCCTGGCTGTGTGAGGCGGGCATGCTGCGTTTGCGCGGGGTGGCGTTGCGACCGTTTCTGAGCGATGGCAGCGCCGTGCTGACTGGTGCCTTGATCGGGCTGACCTTTCCGCCGCTGGGGCCATGGTGGCTGGTGGGGCTGGGCAGTTTTTTTGCCATTGTGGTGGCCAAGCAGCTGTACGGCGGGCTGGGCAATAACCCGTTCAACCCGGCCATGGTGGCGTTTGCCGTGATGATGGTGTCGTTTCCGGCACAGATGTCGCAATGGACGCCGCAGCCGGCGTTGGTTGGGCTGGAACAATGGCGTTATATCCTCACCCATCAGCTGCCTGCCGGCATGAGTGCTGATGCGCTGGCCGGGGCCACGCCGCTGGATGCGGTGCGTACCGGGCTACTCAATGGCCAGCCGCTCAGCCACTTGCTGGTGGCCGGGCCCTGGCCGGTGAGCCTGGACCAGCTGTGGGTGGCGTTAGCCTGGCTGCTGGGCGGGCTGCTGCTGGGCTGGCGCGGTGTGCTGCGCTGGCAGGCACCGCTGGCGATGCTGGCCACGCTGACCGTACTGGCCAGCATCGCCCACCTGCTGGATGCCGAACGCTACGCCAGCCCGCTGTTTCATTTGCTGGCCGGGGCCACCCAGCTGGGTGCATGGTTTATCGTCACCGACCCGGTGTCTGCGCCCAGCAGCGCACGTGGCCGGCTGATCTTTGGTGCCGGCATTGGCCTGCTGATCTGGGTGATTCGCACCTGGGGCGGTTTTCCGGATGGCGTGGCGTTTGCCGTGCTGATTTTGAATCTGGCTGTGCCGTTTATCGACCAGCACACCCGCGCGCCGGCATTTGGCCAGTCGCGTGGCCAGGGAGGCGCATGATGCAGTCGGCGTGGCAACGGGCGCAGGGCAGCGCCATCCGTCTGGCGCTGTTCGCCCTGGTGTGTGCGCTGCTGCTGGCCGCCACCGAAGCGCTGACCCGCGACACCTTGCGCGCCAATGCCGAGGCCAGCCGTCGGGCGGTGCTGGCGCAGGTGCTGCCAGCTGGCGCGTTTGACAATGACCTGCTGGCCGATGTGCAGCCACTGGACCCCGCCAGCACCACCCGGCTGGGGCTCAAGCCGCCCGCCGTGCTGTACCGCGCCACGCAGGCCGGGCAGCCCAGTGGCTGGGTGGTGGAGGTGGTGGCTCCGAATGGTTATGCCGGGCCGATTCGCCTGCTGGTGGGCATGCAGGCCGATGGCCGCTTGAGTGGGGTGCGTGTGCTGGAGCATCGGGAAACACCAGGCCTGGGCGACTATATCGACGCCGCCCGCAGCCCGTGGAGCCAGCAGTTTATTGGCCAGCGCGAGGCACCGGGGCAGCGTTGGCAGGTGAAAAAAGATGGGGGTCGGTTTGATGCCATGGCCGGTGCCACCATCAGCGCCCGTGCAGTGACGGCGGCAGTGGGGCGGGCGGCGCAGGTGTTGGCCGGGCAGGCATCTGGGCATTAGGACATCAAGCAGGATACCGCGAGACCGCGGTAGAGCGGTTTGCATTCCATTCAAGGAGAGGCAATGGCAGGGTTTGGCCTGACCGGGCTGGAAGCCCGGGGGATTATCCGTGACGGCCTGTGGCGGCAGAATGCCGGGCTGGTGCAGCTGCTGGGCTTGTGTCCGGTGCTGGCGGTCAGCAGCAGTGTGGTCAATGGGGTCAGCCTGGGGCTGGCCACCGCGCTGGTTACCGGTTTGTCCGGGGCGCTGATTGCCAGTTTGCGCCATTGGGTGCCCGATGAGTTGCGCAATCCGGTGTTCATCTTGCTGATTGCCGCGCTGGTGACGCTGGTGGAGCTGCTGATGCGCGCCGGCCTGCCCGAGCTGTACGCGGTGCTGGGGATTTTCATTCCGCTGATTACCACCAACTGCATTGTGCTGGCGCGGGCCGAGGCGTTTGCCTCGCGCAATCCCGTTGCCCACGCTGCGCTGGATGGGGTGATGATGGGCCTGGGGCTGACTGCCGTGCTGGCGGTGCTGGGCGGCTTGCGCGAGCTGCTTGGGCGCGGCACATTATTGTCCGGGCTGGAGCTGGTGCTGGGTGAGCCGGCGCGCGACTGGGTGATTCACCTGGTTCCGGCGTCGGCACATTACCAGTTTTTGCTGGCGCTGTTGCCGCCGGGGGCGTTTCTGGGGCTGGCGCTGCTGGTGGCAGCCAAACAGTGGTGGGAGGCGCGGCCACAGACGCAGCCCGCTGCCGCTGCCCCCCTGGCCGGAGAACAGCCATGAATGCCGACAAGCGCCAACAGATTTACGCCCGGCTGGCCCAGGCCATTACGCAGCCCACCACCGAGCTGGAGTATCACTCGCCATTTGAATTGCTGACTGCTGTGCTGCTGTCGGCGCAGGCCACCGACGTGGGGGTGAACAAGGCCACCCGCAAGCTGTTTCCGGTGGCCAACACCCCGGCGGCGATCCACGCTCTTGGAATTGACGGCCTGGAGCCTTATATCAAGACCATTGGCCTGTACCGCAGCAAGGCACGCCATCTGATTGAAACCTGTCGCCTGCTGCTGGAACAGCACGGCGGCGAAGTGCCGGCAGACCGCGCCGCGCTGGAAGCCTTGCCCGGCGTGGGGCGCAAAACCGCCAATGTGGTTCTGAACACCGCGTTTGGTCAGCCGACCATTGCCGTCGATACGCATATTTTCCGGGTGGCCAACCGCACCCGGCTGGCCAGTGGGGCCACGGTGCGCGAGGTGGAAGACCGGCTGGTCAAGTGGACGCCGCCGGCCTACCGGATGGACGCCCACCATTTATTGATTTTGCATGGCCGCTATGTGTGCAAGGCGCGCAAGCCGCTGTGCGAAGCCTGTGTGATTGCCGATTTGTGCGAGTATCCTGAGCGCACTTGCCGGCAGCCTCCCGGCAACCCGCTGCAGCCAGCCTGAGCCGCTGGCTGAACAGAAAGGACCCAACGTGTCATCTTCCTATGCCCGCCCATTGTTGATCTCGCTGGCGCTGATGGCCAGCCTGAGCGGCTGCGACCGTGTGCAGCAGGTTCGCGACTATTTCAGCAAGCCGCAGGGCAATGCCCCGCTGGTGCAGCCTGGCCAGGGCAACCAGATTGGCATGCTGCTGCCCGATTTTACCCAGTTGGTGGAGCGCGAAGGCCCGGCGGTGGTCAATATCAGCGCCAACCGGATGGAAGCCGAAGAAAACTCGCCGTTTCCGTTCCCGATTCCGGAAGACGACCCGTTCTTCGAGTTCTTCAAACGCTTTGTGCCACCCAATGGTCAGCAGCAACCCCAGGTCCCGCGTGAGCGGGAAAGCGTGTCGTATGGCTCCGGGTTCATTATTTCTGCTGACGGTTTTTTGCTGACCAACGCCCATGTGGTGGCCGGGGCCACCCAGGTGCAGGTCAAGCTTAACGACAAGCGCGAGTTCAAGGCGCGGCTGATTGGCGTGGACAAGCGCACCGACGTGGCCGTGCTGAAAATCGACGCCAGCGACCTGCCCACGGTGAAGATTGGCACGCCGGCTGCGCTGAAGGTGGGCGAATGGGTGGCGGCAATTGGCGCGCCATTTGGCTTTGATAACTCGGTCACCGCCGGGATTGTCTCGGCCAAGGGGCGCAGCCTGCCTGACGAAAACTATGTGCCTTTCATCCAGACCGACGTGGCGATCAACCCCGGCAATTCCGGTGGCCCGCTGTTCAACCTGCGCGGCGAAGTGGTCGGGATCAACTCGCAAATCTACAGCCGTTCGGGCGGGTTTATGGGCATTTCGTTTGCCATTCCCATCGACATCGCCATCGGCGTGGCCGAGCAGCTGAAAACCAAGGGCAAGGTCAGCCGTGGCCAGCTGGGCGTGCATATCCAGGAGCTGTCGCAGGAGCTGGCACGCTCGTTTGGCCGCCCGAATGCCGAGGGTGCGCTGATCGTCAATATCGAGCCCAATAGCGCGGCGGCCAAGGCCGGGGTGCAGGTGGGCGACATTGTGCTGGCGTTTGACGGGCGCAAGGTGGAAAGCTCGAAAGACCTGCCCATGCTGGTGGGCGCGCGTGCGCCGGGCAGCAAGGCCAAGCTGACGCTGTGGCGCAAGGGCGAAGAAAAAGTGGTGGAAGTGGTGCTCAGCGAGCTGGCCAGCACCGAGCGCGCTGCCAGCGAAAAAGCCCAGCCGCAAGCTGCCCCCAAAATGAAATACGACAAAATCGGCCTGGCCTTGAGCGAGCTCAGCCGGGAACAGCGCGCCGAAGCCGGGCTGAACGCCGGCCTGCTGGTGGAAAACGCCAGCGGCCTGGCGGCCAAGGCCGGGCTGATCCACGGCGACGTGATTCTGGCGGTGAACCAGACTCCGGTGCTCAGCCTGAAAGCGTTTGCCGAGCTGGTGCAGGGCAATGACACCGTGGCCCTGCTGGTGCGCCGCGCCGACAGCACCCTGTTCTTGCCGCTGCGCCTGCGCGAATAAGCCGCGCCCGCAGCCGTGCGTTTTGTGTGCACGGGGTGAATACTTTCAATCACACCCACCCCGTGCATGGCCAGTTGTCCGACTCCCTCTGCAAAGGAAAAACCATGAGTTTTCAAACCACTGATTTGTGCGATGCACATAGCGACCACCTGCGCGTGGTGGCTCCGATGTTCAAACGCTTTGGCGGCCATGCCCAATTTTCTGGCCAAGTGGTGACGCTGAAACTGTTTGAAGATAATTCCCTTGTGCGCGACACCCTGGCCCAGCCGGGCGAGGGCCGCGTGCTGGTGGTTGATGGCGGCGGCTCGCTGCGCTGCGCGCTGGTGGGCGACCAGATTGCCGAACTGGCCGTGAAAAACCAGTGGGCCGGCATTGTGGTGTATGGCTGCATCCGTGATTCGGTGGCGATCAACGCCCTGCCGATTGGCGTGCGCGCGCTGGATACGCATCCGCTGAAGTCGATCAAGAAGGGCGTGGGTGACGTGGAGATTCCAGTGACGTTTGGCGGGGTGACCTTTACCCCTGGCGACTGGCTGTACGCCGATGAAGACGGCGTGATCGTCAGCGCCCAGGCGCTGGTGTGACGCATTGCGTCAGCCGCGTGCGCTGACGCACCCCCCAGGGCACGTTGTGTGGTGTGGTTTGGATTGCGCGCGCCCTGGCTGGCGCGCCGCGCTCAGCCAGCCAGCATTTCTTTCGCATGCCGCCGGGTGGTGGGGGTAATCTGCTCACCACCCAGCATGCGGGCAATCTCTTCCACCCGCTCCTTGCTGTTCAATGGCCGAATGCGGCTGACCACGCTGCCGGTTTCACCCTCGCCCGATTTGGCCACCTGCCACTGCACATCGCCCCGCGCTGCCACTTGCGGCAGATGGGTGATGCACAACACCTGGTAGCGGTCGCCCAGCCGTTTCAGCAGTTTGCCCACCACTTCGGCCACCCGGCCACCAATGCCAACGTCCACTTCGTCAAAAATCAGCGTGGGCACCGCAGCCACCTCGCTGGTGACCACTTGCAAGGCCAGGCTGATGCGCGACAGCTCGCCCCCGGAGGCCACCTTGGCCAGCGGACGCAGCGGGGTGCCGGCGTTGGCGGCAACGTGGTATTCCACGCTTTCCGCGCCATAGGCATTGGGTTGCTCCAGCGTGGTCAGCACAATATCAAACTGGCTGCCCTCCATGGCCAAGCAATGCATTTCTGCGCTGATGCGGGTGGCCAGTTCGCTGGCGGCCTGCTGGCGGCGTGCGCTCAGCTGGCTGGCAATCTGGCGCAGGCTAAGCAGGGCGTCGGCCTCACGGGCAATCAGCGCGTCCATGTCGGCCACATCGTCCAGCGCGGCCAGCTGCTGCTGCCAGTCGGCCAGCCGCTGTGGCAGATCTTCCGGGCGCAGGCGGAACTTGCGGGCGGCGGCGTGCAGGGTGTCGATGCGCTTTTCCACCTGAGCCAGTTCTTGCGGATTTTGCTCAACGTCTTCCACGTAGTCACGCAGCGCATACAGGGTTTCGCGCAGCTCGGCGTCTACTGAATCCAGTAATGCGGTAATCGGGGCCAGCCGGTTGTCCATGGCGCACAGCCGGGTCAGCCGGCCTTGCAGCTGCGCCAGCGCGGAAATCAGGTTGCCATCGTCGTCGGACAGGGCATTCAGGGCAATCTGTGCTTCGCTTTGCAGTTCGGCGGCATTGGCCAGGCGCTGGTGCTGCTGGCCCAGGGTGTCCCATTCGCCGGCTTGCAGGTTCAGGTCGCTCAGTTCGCTGATTTGCCAGGTCAGCCGCTCGCGCTCCAGCGCGTAGGCGGCGGCGTGTTGTTCGGCGTCCAGTCGGGCCTGGCGTGCGCTGTGCCAGTCAGCGTGCTGCTGGCGCACCTGGCTGACCAGCGCCTCGGCCTGGGCGTAGGCGTCGAGCAGGTCACGCTGGGTGTCGGTCTTGACCAGCGATTGATGGGCGTGCTGGCCGTGGATGTCAATCAGCCATTCGCCAGCGGTTTTCAGCTGGGCCAGGGTGGCGGCGTGGCCGTTGACAAAGCAGCGCGAGCGGCCATTGGCGTCGAGCATGCGCCGCACCAGCAATTCGCCGCTGTCGTCGGCCAGCGCCTGTTCGCCCAGCCAGTTGCCCAGCGCCGGCACCCGGCTGAGGTCAAAGCGCGCCGACAGCTCGGCGCGGTCGCGCCCGCTGCGCACCAGGCTGCCATCACCACGCCCGCCCAGCAGCAGCGACAGGGCATCGATAATAATGGATTTCCCTGCCCCGGTTTCACCGGTCAGCACGGTAAACCCGGCGGCAAAATCCAGCTCCAGGGTATCAACAATGACAAAATCACGGATGGCAAGGGACAGCAGCATAAGCGGGGTTCCGGTGGCAGCAGAAGGTCAGAGCAGGCGTTCGCCCCAGTGCAGTTTGTGGCGCAACATATCGTAGTAGTTGTAGCCAACCGGGTGCAGGATGCGCAGCGGGTTGCGGTAGCGGCGAATCACCACCCGGTCCATTTCCAGCAGGTCGCAGTGTGACTGGCCGTCAAAATGCACCCGGCTGTCGCTGCCCCGGGTGAGCATGAACTCGACCACGCTGCTGTCGTTGACGGCAATCGGGCGATTGGACAGCGATTGCGGGCAAATCGGCACCAGGGTGATGGCGGGAATGGTGGGATGCAAAATTGGCCCACCTGCCGCCAGTGAGTAGGCGGTGGAGCCGGTGGGGGTGGACACAATCAGCCCGTCGGAACGCTGGCTGTAGACAAACTGGTTGTCGATGAAAATTTCAAATTCAATCATCGAGCCAGTGGCACCACGGCTGAACACCACATCGTTGAACGCCAGCGTACGGGTGACTTCGGCGTCTTCGCGCATCACCGTGGCGTTAAGCAGGATGCGGTCTTCCGGCACAAACTCACCATGCAGGATGGCTTCGATGGTGCTGAACATTTCGTGCAGCGGCACATCGGTCATGAAGCCCAGCCGGCCCTGATTGATGCCGACCATCGGCACTTTGTACGGGGCCAGTAGCCGGGCGACCGACAGCATGGTGCCGTCGCCTCCGAGCACAATGGCCAGGTCGGCCAGTTTGCCCAGGTCGGCACGGTCTACCAGCGGATAGCGGCCTGCATCGGCGTGGCTGACGCTGTCGCGATCGACCAGGACGGTAATGTGCCGTTCGGCCAGAAAGTCAGCCAGCGAGATCAGCGAGGCGACAACCTGGGGTTTGCTGTGACGGGCGACCAGCGCCACGCGCTTGAACAAGGAATCCATGGGGCGAATTAAAACATTTGCCGGGGGGCGCGCCAAGTGGCTTGCATGGCTTAAGTTGACATCCTCCCCGACCAAAAAGCCGGGGTCTGCTGCGCACTGGGTCAAATCTTGCGCAGTTTGGTCGATTGGTGTGGCGTCAGACAGCACAAAGCCCCCAAAACGGGGGCTTTGTGCGCAGCTGAACGGGTCAGTTGTTCATGAAGTCTGGCAGACGCGCCATCCCCGGATTGCTCGGCGCGCTGTTGGTCAGCAACGGCGACGGGGTATTGGCTGCCGGCTCGGCCAGCAGGTCTTCCATGTCCAGCACCAGCACCACCGAACCATCACCCGACAGCGTGGCACCAGCCACACCGCGCGGACGAATGTTCTGCAGCGGCTTGATCACCACGTCATCACGGCCAACAAAGGCGTCGATGGCCAGAATGAACGCACGCTCTGCCGACTGCATCAGCACGCCAAACTGGGTTTCCTGGGTGGGCTGCCAGCCCAGCAGGTCGGCCAGCGAGCGCACCGGCAGGATTTCGTCGCGCACCACGATGGTGGGACGGCCAGAGACTTCCTGGATGCTGTCGTGCTCGATCGGGATGATTTCGCGCACCATCGCCAGCGGCACGGCAAACGGCTGGTTGCACACCTTGACCACCAGCACCGGCAGGATGGCCAGGGTCAGCGGCAGCGAGATGCTGATGCGAGTGCCTTCGCCCACTTCCGAGGTGATGTCGATGCGGCCATTGAGCTTCTGGATGTTGGTACGCACCACATCCATGCCAACGCCACGACCGGACACATTGGAAATCTGGTCCTTGGTGGAGAAACCCGGCAGGAAAATCAGCTGCAGCGCCTGCTTGTCGTCCAGGCTGTTGGCGGTTTCCAGGTCGATCAGGCCCTTTTCGACAGCCTTGCGCCGCAGGGTTTCTGCACGCATGCCCTTACCGTCATCGGTAATTTCGATCAGGATATGGTCACCCACCTGCTGGGCCGACAGTTCAATCACACTTTGCGGCTTCTTGCCGCTGGCAATCCGTTCGTCCGGGGTTTCCACGCCGTGGTCAACCGCGTTGCGCACCAGATGCACCAGCGGGTCGTTGAGGTCCTCGATCATGGTCTTGTCGAGTTCGGTTTCTTCCCCGATGATGACCAGTTCGACTTCCTTGCCCAGCTGGCGGGCCAGGTCGCGCGCCAGGCGCGGGTATTTCTGGAACAGCCGGCCAATTGGCTGCATCCGGGTTTTCATCACCGCGTTTTGCAGGTCGCCCACCAGCAGGTCGAGCTGGCTGACGGCTTCGTCCAGCGAGCGCAGGGTGTTGGTGTCGCGATTACCCTGCAGGATTTCGGTGCGCAGTGTGGTCAGGCGGTTTTTGGTCAGGCCGATTTCACCCGACAGGTTCAGCACCTGATCCAGACGCTGGGTGTCGATGCGGATGGTGTTTTCCTGCTGCACCGGGGCCATGGCGGTGGGCTTGCTGGGCTGACGGACCGGGGCGGGCGGCGGTGCCACAACGGCCGGCGGCTGGCTGGGCGCAGCGGCAACCGGTTTGGCCACCACGGGAGCCGCTGCCGGGGCCGGCGCGCTGGTCACGGCCTGAGCGGGCACCACCACGGCGTGATACAGGCTTTGCCAGTCTGGTGCTCCAGCAGGGCTTGCTGCCGGGGCTGGAGCCGGAGCCGCAGCAGGAGTCGGTGCGGCCACTGGCGGTGGGGGCGGGGGCGGGCTGAGCTGCACCACGGTAATTGGCTGATCTGCTTTCAGCGCCCGATCAAGCGCTTCCAGCAGCATCGGGTCGGCACCTTCCGGCATGCGGCCCTGACGCAGCACGTCAAACATGTCACGCACCACGCCGGTTGCTTCCAGAATGATGTCCATGACTTCCGGGTTGAGCTGGATTTCACTGTTGCGCAACTTGTCGAACAGGTTTTCTGTTCGGTGGCACAGATTCACCAGCGGGCTGACATTCAGAAAGCCTGCCCCACCCTTGATGGTGTGAAAGCCCCGGAAAATGTCATGCAGCATGTTCTTGTCGTCTGGGCGTCGCTCCAGTTCGACCAGCTTGTTGTCTACGTCGGACAAGAGCTCGGAAGACTCGGTCAAAAAGTCCTGTAGCAGCTCGTCCATTCCGCCGAATTCACTCATCTTAATCCTCTGTCTTTTGATGCGGGCGAGCGGGGCTTAAAAACCCAGGCTTTCCAGCAAGTCGTCAACCTGTTGCTGACTGGTCACTACGTCGGTGCGCCCTTCTGCCTTGACCACCGGGCCATTGAGCAGGGTCGTGTCTTTGGATTCCACTTTCTTGTCGGAGAATTCCATCAGGAAAGCCAGCAGTTCGCTTTCCATGTGTTGCACCATCTCGACGACTTTCTTGATCACCTGTCCGGTCAGATCCTGGAAATCCTGTGCCATGATGATTTCCATCAACTGCGTGCGGGTGGCCTGGGTGTGCGTTGGCACCGAAGCCAGATAGTCGCGGGTGTGTTGCGACAAGAGCTTGAATTCGTCTACCGACAACTGGCCGGCGTACAGCTTGTCCCAGCCCACCGACAGCGCCACCGCACCTTTTTCCATGGTGTCCTGGTGCGGACCGGCATGGTCGGTGGCGTTGAGCGCGCGCATGGCCGCGTTTTCGGTCAGCGAGGCAATATAGGCCAGCCGGTCTTTGGCATCCGGGATGGTGGACGCCGCGCGTTCCAGCGACTTGTCGTAACCGAGTTCGTGCAATGCATCGTGCAGCTTGCGCGTCATCTGCCCGACACGGGTATACATTTCCAGCACCTGGGGATCCGGCTTGGGGATCTCGGGCAGGGGCGGAGGCGGATTATCCGGCTCAGGCGGATGAGCTGCCGCCAGGCTGTCAAACAGGGCTTGTAACTCGTCGGAATCGCCATTGTCGCCGTAGGGCTTGGCGGTGACCGGCGGGGTTTCCAGCGAAGCGGTGCGTGCGACACTTTCAAACAGGGCTTCCAGCTCTGGCGAATCGCCAGCATCACTGCCAATCGGCGCTACCGGGGGGGGCGGCGGTGTTTTGGCTGTATGGGCTGCGTTTTCAAACAACGCTTCCAGCTCCGGCGAATCGCCACTTTCCAGAACGTGGTCAGACACGTGGATTCTCCCGCTGCGATTACTTGCTGTGATTCACGAAGATTTTGGACAGCTTTTCTTCCAGGGTTGCCGCCGTGAAAGGTTTCACGATGTAGCCCGATGCACCGGCAGAGGCTGCTTCAATGATGTTTTCACGCTTGGCTTCCGCAGTAATCATCAGGAAGGGCAAGTGTTTGAGGTTGTTGTCGGCGCGTACGGCTTTCAGCAGTTCGATGCCGGTCATGTTCGGCATGTTCCAGTCCGACACGACGAATTCAAAATGGGAGGTGCGCAACTTGTGCAAGGCGGCCTGGCCGTCTTCAGCTTCGTCCACATTGGTGAAACCAAGCTCCTTGAGCAAGTTGCGGAGGATGCGGCGCATCGTGGAGAAGTCGTCCACGATCAAGAACCGGGTATTTTTGTCTGCTTCTACCATGCTTGTAGATGTCCTGAGGAACCGATGTTGTTAAGTTGAAAGCCGTGATTCTAAATCAGCTCACATGGAATTATCGTTGCAAAAATGGCAGCATGGTCTCTGCCAGAAGTGCCGGCTCGAATTTGGCGACATAGGCGTCCACTCCGACACTGGTGCCCATCGCCCGGTTGGCATTGGACGACAGGGAAGAATGCATGACGACCGGGATGTCGGCAAAACGGGGGTCGTTCTTGATCAGCCGGGTCAGCACATAGCCGTCCATTTCCGGCATTTCGGCGTCCACCAGAATCAGCTTGAGGGTGTCGTGCAGACTGTCGTTGTCGCCCCACGGGCGATTGGCGAACGCCTGCAGGCGGTCCCAGGCTTCACGGCCATTATTGGCCTGATGGTACTTCACGCCCATTTTATCAAGAACACCGGTGATTTCCTTGCGTGCCACCACGGAATCATCGCAGAAGAAGATGAACTGGTCAGCATCCAGATTGGCTTTGGGAATGTCCGGGATGCGGGTTTCGCCAATCACGCTGGCCAGAATCTGTTCCACGTCGAGAATCGACACCAGTTTGCCGTCTTCCAGCTCGGTGACGGCAGTGATCATGGCCTGCTGACTGGCGGACACCATGTTTTCCGGCGCACGCACCTTGTCCCAGTCCACCCGGATGATCCGGTCCACTTCCCCAACCAGAAAGGCCTGGGTGCTTTTGTTGAACTCGGTGACGATCATCGAGGCATAGGTATTGTCCGGCTTGCTGCGCCCGATGAACTTGTCCAGCGCAATCACCGGGATAATGTTGCCGCGCAACGAGATCACCCCCTGTACGCCCATCGGCATATTGGGGGTTTTGGTGATCTCGGGGGTCTGTGAAACTTCACGGACCTTGAACACGTTGATCCCGAAGATCTCGCGGGTTCCCAGCGTAAACAGCAGGATCTCCATTTTGTTGGAGCCGGCCAGCTTGGTGCGGGCATCAATGTTGGCAAGTAGCGAAGCGTCGGAAGAGGTCATCTCTAAACCTATTTTCAGGTAAAGGGGTATCGGGCGCCCCGGATCAGTTGTCCAGCTTGAGCAACTGGCGAATCTTCTGTGCGAGTTTGTGCGGTTCAAATTTCGACACATACTCGTCCACGCCGACCGACTGCCCCAGTTTCTGGTTGGAGTGTCCGGACAGCGAGGAATGCATCAGCACCGGAATGCCGGCAAAGCGGGCGTCGGTCTTGATCATCTTGGTGAGGATATAGCCGTCCATTTCCGGCATTTCCACATCGGTCAGCACCAGGTGCAGCATTTCGTTCAGCGGACGGTGGGCGCTTTCCGCCTGCACCGCCAGCCGTTGCAGTTCTTCCCAGGCCTGGCGACCGTTGATCGCACCGGCATGACGGATGCCCATGGCGTCCAGCGTGCGTTCGATCTGCTTGCGTGCCACGGCGGAGTCGTCGGCGTAGAACACCATGCGTGGGACCGACACCGGCTCGATGTTGACGAACTGGTAGGAGTCGTCGATCTGGGTGGTTTCCGCCAGCACTTTTTCCACGTCGATCATCATCACCAGCGTCTGGTCGTTCAGTTCGGTCACTGCCGTGACCAGACCCCCCATCCGGTTGGAGATCATTTCCGGCGGTACCCGCATCAGCGACCAGTCCAGGCGCAGGATGGTGTCCACCGCTTCCACCAGAAAGCCCTGAGTGTGGCCGTTGTATTCGGTCACGATCATGATTTCCGGTTTGGTTTCGGTGATGATTCCGGTGTATTTGGCCAGGTCGATGACCGGGACCAGTTGTCCGCGCAAGCTGACCATACCTTCAACTGAGGCTGTCATTTCCGGGGCCGCCGTGATTTCCGGGGTGCGCATGACTTCACGCACCTTGAACACGTTGATCCCGAAAGTCTCGCGGCGACCGGTGCGTTGGTCTGTGCCCAGCGAGAACAGCAATATCTCAAGCTTGTTGGTGCCGGCGAGCTTGGTTCGCGCATCAATTTTTTTCAGAAGTTCAGACACAGTCTGCTCCGCAAGACGCTGTTTTGTGTAACTGTATCGGACATGTCGCCACTTTCTTGACTGTTGGCACCCTTGGTGGGCGCGCACCGGACAAGTCAGGGGCAGTCTGATACGATTTTCCGTTCATTGTAATCAAAAAAGCGTGCTAAACGTCATAAATAAATATGCGATCTCATGATACCCCAGCGGACCCTCCGCAAACTGCCGGATTGGAACACGCCTTCGACCGCTTTACCCAGGTTTCCGGTCAACTGATCGACGCTTATCTGGCGATTCAGCAACAGGTGTCCCATCTTTCTGAACAACTGGCCTTGGCCAATGAGCAACTTTCGCGCCGGGTGGCCGAAAACACTGCATTATTAGGGCGTTTATCCCTTTTACTCAACATGCTTCCGGCAGGCGTGATCGAAATCGACGCCAGCGAGCAGGTGATCCGCCAGAATCCGGCGGCCACCCAGTTGCTGGACGACGATCTGACCGGCCAGCCATGGCAAGTGTGTGCCGCACGCTTTTCCAGTCACCATCCGGACGATGAGCATACTACGTATCGCCAGCCAGGCGGTGAACTTCGCCAGGTGCTGATCCAGCGCCAGGCACTGCCAGACAACGGTGGGGCCATTATCCTGGTGCAAGATGTCAGTCGTGCGCTGGAGATGCAGCAGCAACTGGCCCAGCAGGAGCGCTTTGTCTCCATGGGCCGGATGGCGGCATCCCTGGCGCATCAGCTGCGCACGCCACTGGCTACCGCCATGCTGTACACCTCACACCTGAACCGACCGGCACTCGATGAAGCCGACCGGCTGAAATTTGCCGGCAAGGCCCTGACCCGCCTGCGGGCGCTGGAAGGCCTGGTGGGCGATATGCTCGGGTTTGTCCGGGGCCATGTGCAGGCGCGCGAATGGGTGGCACTGCCCCGCTTGCTGGCTGACGCCGAGCAGATATTTGCCCCACAGGCCCAGGCACGAGACATCGCCCTGGACTGGCCAGGTGAGCCGCCACAGCTTGAATTGTACAGCGACAGCAAGGCCTTGTTGGGGGCGATTGTCAATCTGCTGGAAAACGCCCTGGTTTTTTCGCCGCCCAACGGCAGGATCCGGCTGAGCCTGATGCGTAACGACACGGTATTGCAGCTAAGTGTACAAGATGATGGCCCCGGTGTGGCAGCCGACGTGGCGCAACGCATTTTTGATCCTTTCTTTACCACCCGCGCCGATGGCACCGGTTTGGGGTTGGCCATTGCCCGTGGTGTAGCGGAAGCCTCTGCTGGCGAATTAACCCTGCAACCGTCGTTGCGCGGGGCCTGTTTCCGCCTGCAATTGCCTTATCGACCGATTGTTCACACGACTGGCTGAGAGAAAATATCCCAACATCCACGATATTGACATGAAAAAAAATTGAGAGAATTCTATACTGTCGGCATGTCCGTGCTATGCATCCAGAATGCCTGTTCTGGCACGGCGGCGCGCCAGCCCAACTTCCAGTCAGTGGCGGCGTGAGTCTCCATAACATAACTGATTGAAAGTGTTGGATAAACGTGCCATCAGCAAGAATAGGTCCGATCAGCATCCTTCTGGTGGATGACTCGGTATGTCATCTCCAGACCACTGGCTTTGCCCTGCGCCGCGCGGGCTATCTGGTGCGCGAAGCCTGTCATGCCCAGGCGGCCCGAGCGGATCTGGACCGCAACGGGCCGCCTGCGGTGTGTGTGATTGATCACATCATGGCGGGTACCGACGGTGTCCAGCTGATTCAGCAGTTGCGCAAACGCCGGGACACCCGGCAGGTGCCCATGGTGCTGATGTCTACTGCGCCTGCCCTGCATATCCGCGACATGGCGCAGAAAGCCGGTGCTCAGGCCTGGCTGGCCAAGCCGTTTGCGCCCGAGCAACTGCTGGCCATTCTCAGCATCGTATTAAGTCGTTAACCCCGTGGCGATGCCGTCACGGGGCTCCACCCCGCCGGCATCGTCTCATTTGCGCCCGCGCTGGCGCAGAAATTGAATCGGCAATGATGTCTTCTCAATCTCCTTTTTTTAACCAGACCCAGCCGCCCCGCGAGCTGTATTTTGACCGCCATTTCGGCCTGGAGGCCACCAAGCTGTGGCCAGGCGAGATGCTGGCCACCGGCGAAGACTGGCTGCTGGTGACCGTAACCGGAAGCTGCGTGGTGATCTGTCTGCACGACCCGGTGGCAGAAGTGGGCGGCATGGCGCACTTCATGTTGCCCGATCTGGATGCGCAGAATCCCGACATGCACGCGCCCGCCCGTTATGGCAGCCATATGCTGGAATCGCTGATTGACGCCTTGCTGCTGCAGGGCGCGCGCCGCGAGCGGCTGATGGCGTTCTTGTATGGCGGGGCCAATATCCTCAAAGGCCTGTATCTGGGTGCACCGGGGGAGCGCAATATCCTGTTTACCCGCAACTACCTGGCCACCGAAGGCATTCCGGTGCACGAAGAAGCTGTGCTGGAAGTCTTGCCGCGCAAAATATATTTTCAGGCGCGTCGTGGCCGGGCCAAGATTCGAGGCATCCGGGCGGTGCATAACCGCACCATTTTCGAGCGTGAACTGGAATACCGCCACCGTTTGCGAGCCGAAGTCCAGCCGACCGACGGTGAGGTGTTTTAGTCCGGTGCCGCAGAGCACGGGTGCCATCACCGCCTTCAGCCTTCGCCCCGGTCCAGCGCGTCCCGCTTGTGGCTGACGTCTTTCCAGTCGGCGTGATCGGGCAGCGGAGCCTTGACGTTGACAATCGGCAGCCAGGCCGGGTGCTTGGCCAGGGTAGCGTTCAGTTCGATAAACTCCTGCTGGTCAGCCGGCACGTCGTCTTCGGCGTAAATGGCATTGACTGGGCACTCGGGCACGCACAAGGTGCAGTCGATGCACTCGTCCGGGTCAATCACCAGAAAATTTGGCCCTTCCCGGAAGCAGTCCACCGGGCATACCGCCACGCAGTCGGTGTATTTGCAGCGAATGCAGGCTTCGGTTACCACATAGGCCATGAGGGTTCTCCTGAGGCAGGGGTTTCTTGTATCGTAGCGTGCTTCTACCCTGTTTGCCGACGATTGCACCATGTCCTGCCCAATGCCTCCTGCCCAGCCCTATCGCGGGCGCTTTGCCCCCAGCCCCACCGGCCTGCTGCACGCCGGCTCGCTGACCACTGCGGTGGGCAGCTATCTGCAGGCGCGCAGTCAGGGCGGCGAGTGGTTGCTGCGGATGGAAGACCTTGACCCGCCCAGAGAAATGCCCGGTGCCAGCGCGGCCATCTTGCGCACGCTGGAAGCGTTGGGTTTTGCCTGGGATGGGCCGGTGGTATACCAAAGCCAGCGTCTGGACGCTTATCAGCAGGCGCTGGATCATCTGGTTGCCCAGCAGCGCGCCTACCCCTGCGCTTGCACCCGGCGGGAAATCGCCCTGGCTGGTCAGGCCGGGCTGGATGGCGTGGTCTATCCGGGCACGTGCCGTGCCGGCCTGGCAGCTGGCCGGACAGGCCGCGCCTGGCGGCTACGCGTGCCGGCAGGGCTGACCCGTGTGGTGGATGGCCTGCATGGGCCGATCGAACAGGATGTGTTGGCGTGTGTGGGGGATTATGTGCTCAAACGCGCCGATGGGCTGTTTGCCTATCAGCTGGCCGTGGTGGTGGACGACGCCTGGCAGGGGGTCAATGCGGTGGTGCGCGGGGCTGACCTGCTGGATTCCACCACGCGCCAGATCGTGCTGCAGCAGGCGCTGGGTGTGGCAACGCCCCGTTATGTTCATTTGCCGGTGCTGGTCAATGCCGCCGGGGAGAAGCTTAGCAAGCAAACGCTGGCCCCGGCGATCCGGCCCGACGCCGCCGCTGCCGAGCTGCGCCTGGCGCTGACCCGTCTGGGCCATCCGCCGCCCGCTGATTGCGGCGGGCTGGCCGAGCTGTGGGCCTGGGCATTGGCGCACTGGGCGTTGTCACGCGTGTCGGCGGCACCGGTGGTGGTACAGGAGGCTTGAACGCGCACCCAGGCAACCCGGCCAGGACAAGCCGCTATGCGCGGCGGCCTGACGTGTCGAACGCCGCCTCGGGCAGCGGACAGAGCGCGCTGGTGTGCGGCATGCTGTGCAGGTAGAGCGCCATATCCTGTGCCGGCAGTGGCCGGCTGAACAAGAAGCCCTGCAGCACATCACAGCCGTGCTGCCATAGCCAGTTGGCCTGCTCCAGGGTTTCCACCCCTTCGGCCACCACGCCTAGCTGCAGATTGTGGCTAAGCCCGAGCAGGGCGGCAACGATCAGCTCGCTATGGGTGTCCAGGCCGATATGGCTGATGAAGCTGCGGTCGATCTTGATATGGTCGGGACGGTAGCGGTACAGGTGCTGCAAATTGGCGTAGCCGGTGCCAAAATCGTCCAGCGCAATGCAAATGCCCATATCGGCCAGCGCATCCAGCGTGCGGGTAATTGGCGTCAGCCCGGCCTGGGCCAGCGCCGTTTCGGTGATTTCCAGCTGCAGCATGCTGGCCGGCACCTGATGGCGCGCCAGCAACTGGGCAATATCGTCGTGCAAATCCACCTTGCACAGCTGGCGGGCTGACAGGTTGACCGAGATCGGCACCGCCGGCAGGCCAGCCTGCTGCCAGGTTTTCCATTGGCGCAGCGCGGTGTCCAGCAGGCGATGGCCCAGGGCAATGATCAGCGAGCTTTCCTCGGCAATCGGGATAAAGCGCTCCGGACTGACCATGCCCAGCCGGGGATGATGCCAGCGCGCCAGTGCTTCCATGCTGACCACCTGGCCAGTACGGAAATTGATGATGGGCTGGTAGTGCAGGTGCATTTCGTCTGGCCGGCCCAGCGCCAGACGCAGGTCGTTTTCCAGCGCTTCGCGCGCCTGATGCGCCGGGGTGTGCTCCGGGCAATAGCGTGCCCAGCTGTTGCCGCCGGCCTGACGGGCGGTGGTGACCGCCTGGCGGGCGTGCAGCAGCAGGATTTCACCGTCGTCGCCATCCTGCGGAAACTGGCTGATGCCAATGCTGGCGGACAAGGCAAAGCGTTCGCCCTCCACACGCAGCTCGACCCCCACCCGTTGCAACACCCGCCGCGCCGCATGCAGCGCGGCGTCATCGACATGCGGGCTGAGAATGGCAAACTCGTCCTGGCCCAGATGAATCACCTGGTCGTGTGATCCCGCGCTGAGCAGGCGCTGGCCCAGCTGGGTGAGCAGGCGCTCGGCCAGCACGTTGCCGTGGCGCAGGCGCAGCGCGGCAAAGTGGTCCAGGCTGCAGCATAAAATCGAGAACGGCTGCCCTTGCGCCAGCCGGTCTGGCAGCAAAATGGCCAGGTCGGCGGCGCTGTACGGCGTGTCGCGCTGCTTGCTCAGGCTGGGATTGCCGGGCTGGCGCTGCAGCCAGTGCTCCAGGCCGCCGGCCAGCTCGTCGGGGCTGACACCACCTTGCCAGTCTGGCGAACGCGCGCGCAGGCGCGCCACCGCCGCACTCAGACGAGCGAGGGTGGCCCGACTCTGGTTGAGTTCGGTTTCCATGGCGTTGAAGGCGGCGTGCAGTTCTGGCTGACATTCGCCCGGATGACCGGGGCAGGCGCGGTGTGGCACAAAACCAGGCAGGGTGACTTCGTCGTCACGCAGTTGGGCAATCAGGCGCACCACGGCAGAACTGACTTCTGCCGGGCTGGCTTGGTGGCAATACTGCACAATACCGGCCAGTTCGGCAGAACCGAAGGCCCGCCGCAACGTATCGTGGAAGGGATCTGGCTGTGTCATGATTACCCCATCCGGCGGCTTGCAATAGTCTTATCATAAGGGAGCGGCAGGCCAGGCACCAGCGGGATTGATCATGCGTTGCAGCATCCGGCGCGGCTTAATACAGCAAACGGCAGCGCAGGGTGCCATCAATGGCCTGCAGCATGGCCTGGGCGGCTGCCGGGGCGGCGCTGTCGGTGTCAATCACCACATAGCCGATATCGCCGCTGGTTTGCAGGTATTGTGCGCAAATATTGATGTTTTGTCCGGAGAACAACGCATTGATTCGTGCCAGCATGCCTGGCTGGTTGCGGTGAATATGCAGCAACCGCCCCTTGCCAGGGTGCGCCGGCAACGACACTTCCGGAAAATTCACTGCCGACAGTGTCGAGCCATTATCCGAGTAGCGAATCAGCTTGCTGGCCACTTCTGCGCCAATATTGGCCTGGGCTTCCTGGGTAGAACCGCCGATATGCGGGGTGAGCAGCACATTGTCCAGCCCGCGCAGCGGCGACAGAAACTCGTCGCCATTGGCCTGTGGCTCGTGCGGAAACACATCAATCGCCGCACCATGCAGATGCTTGTCGTGCAATGCCTCAGCCAGCGCGTCGATATCCACCACCGTGCCGCGCGAGGCGTTGATCAGATGGCTGCCCGGTTTCATTGCTGCCAGTTGGGCTGCGCCAATCATATTGCGCGTCTGTTCGGTTTCCGGCACATGCAGGGTGACCACGTCGGCGCAGGCCAGCACGGCGTCCAGGTGGGTGAGCTGACGGGCGTTGCCCAGCGGCAGCCGGGTTTCAATATCGTAAAATACCACCTGCATGCCCAGGCCTTCGGCCAGAATGCCAATCTGGGTACCGATATGGCCGTAACCGACAATGCCCAGGGTTTTGCCGCGCACCTCGTAGGCATGGTCGGCTGACTTCATCCAGCCGCCACGATGCGCCAGTGCATTGCGTTGCGGGATGCCGCGCATCAGCAGGATGGCTTCGGCCAATACCAGCTCGGCCACCGAGCGGGTATTGGAAAACGGGGCATTGAACACCGGAATCCCGCGCCGGGCGGCTGCGGCCAGGTCCACCTGGTTGGTGCCGATGCAAAAGCAGCCAATTGCCATCAGCTTGCGCGCCGCTTCCAGCACCGTGTCGGTCAGTTGGGTGCGCGAGCGGATGCCGACAATGTGCGCATCGGCAATGGCCTCACACAACTGGTCTTCCGGCAGGGCTTTGGCCCGGTAATCCAGGGTGACATAGCCGCTGGCCTGAAAGGCGTCCACGGCAGTCTGGTGCACCCCTTCCAGCAGTAACACCTTGATTTTGGCTTTGTCGAGCGAATACGTCTGCATGATGGCTTCCTTTTCGGTCAATTCTTGAGTAAATTTATCAGGTATTCTGTGTTTTGCCATCCCCATCTTGTGAAAGTTGCCCATGCCTCCTGATTTGCCCACCCGGCTGGCCACCGTGATCGACCCGGCCCGCATCCGCACCGACGCTGATGCCCTCACCCAATATGGCCGCGACTGGACCCGCTATTACACCCCAGCCCCGGCGGCGGTGGTGTTTCCACGCAGCCTGGCGGAAGTGGTTGCGCTGGTGCAACTGGCCCGCCGCGAGCACCTGGCGCTGGTGCCGTCCGGCGGACGCACCGGCCTGTCTGGCGGCGCGTGCGCGATGGCTGGCGAAGTGGTGGTGTCGCTGGAGCAGATGCGCCAGATCAGCGATTTTGACCCGGTGGCCGGCACCGTGCGCTGCCAGGCCGGGGTGATTACCGAAACCCTGCAGCAGTACGCCAGCAGCCAGGGCTGGTATTTTCCGGTGGATTTTGCTTCGCGCGGTTCATCGTGCATTGGCGGCAATATCGCCACCAACGCAGGCGGCATCAAGGTGGTGCGCTACGGCATGTTCCGCGACTGGGTGGCCGGGCTGACCGTGGTGACCGGCGCAGGTGAGGTGCTGGAACTGAACCAGGGGCTGATCAAGAACAACACCGGCTACGATCTGCGTCATTTGTTCATTGGCAGCGAAGGCACCCTTGGCCTGATTGTGGATGCCACCCTGCGTCTGACCCGTCCGCCCGCACCGGCCAGGGTGATGGTGTGTGCGGTGCCGTCGCTGGACGGCATCATGCGGCTGTTCCACGCTTTCCGCAGCGAACTGACATTAAACGCATTTGAATTTTTCTCCGAAGCGGCGCTGCAGGCGGTGCTGGCGCGCGGCCATGTGCGCCGGCCACTGGATACCGTCACCCCCTACTACGTGCTGCTGGAGCTGGACTGCGCTGCGCCGGACAGCGAAGCCAGGGCGCTGGCGGTGTTTGAGCAGTGCGCCAGCGCTGGCTGGCTCAGCGACGGCGTGCTTAGCCAGTCGGTGGCGCAGGCCAGCGAGCTGTGGCGGCTGCGTGAGGACATCAGCGAGTCGATCACCCCGCGCACGCCGTATAAAAACGATATTTCCGTGGTGATTTCCCAGGTACCGGCGTTTATTGCCGAACTTGACGCGCTGCTGGCGCGCGAATACCCGACATTTGAGGTGGTGTGGTTTGGCCATATTGGCGATGGCAATCTGCACATCAATGTGCTGTGTCCGCTGGACATGGACATCGACACCTTCCGTGGCCACTGCGAACGGGTGAACACCCTGGTGTTTGACGTATTGGCCCGCTATCACGGCAGCATGTCGGCAGAACACGGTGTGGGCCTGCTCAAGCGCGACTATCTGTCGGTGACCCGCAGCCCAGCCGAGATTGGCTATCTGCAGGGAATCCGCCAGGTGTTTGATCCGGATGGCGTGCTGAATCCGGGTAAACTGCTGCCTAAAAAGTAGGCGACGGTAAAAATAACTTAATAATCAGCAGGCTGGCACATGTATCCACAGCCCATGCACATGACTTTCCCGCCTGGGTGTGGATGGTGTGCATAAAGACAGAAACCGTTGCCCAAAAATTGGGCAAAGGTAGAAAATCCAGAAAAATCAGCGAATTGACTGGCTTGTCCACAGCCGGTGCACATGGCTGTCCCACCGGGGTGTGGACAGCCAAGGCAGGTTCAGGCAGAACGTGCGCCCGTGTGAACAATGGTGCCCACATGCTCGCCGCGCAAGGCGGCAGTCAGCCGGCCCGGCACCAGGCCGTTGACCACTTGCACGCGCTCGATATGGCGGGCGGTGGCCATCACCTCCAGCAGCGCGCGGTCGAACGGCAGCGAGCCAGGCTGCTTGGCCAGATCCGTATGGCGGGTTTCGGCCAGGAACTGCGCCTGTTGACCATCCGGGCCATTCGGATCAGTGCTGTACACCCCATCCACGTCTTCGACAATGGTCAGCCCGGCAGCGCCCAGCGCGTCGGCCAGCAGGAAAGCCCCGGTATCGGCGCGGTGCATCGGGATGCGTGAGTCGGGAAACTCATGGTGATGGTAGGGCGGAAAGGCGCTGCCAACCACGGCACGCGCAGCGGCCAGGTGAATGGCCAGCTGGCTGGCGATGGTCGGGTGCTCGACGTAGGACACGCCTTCCGGGGCCAGCAGCGACGCCAGGATATGGCCGTTCTGGCCGGCTTCGCTGGCCGCCAGCGGGGCCAGCGAGCCGACTGGCAAGCCCAGATCCAGCCCAACGCTGAACACATGGCGGGCGCGCAGGCCAGCACCGGTGAGAATCAGCAGCCGGTGTTCCGGCAGCAGTTTGCGCAGTTCGTCAACCAGCGGCAGGATGGCATCCGCGCCACGGTCCATCAGGCGGCCGCCAATCTTGATCACTTGCAGCCAGGGCAGCAGGCGGATGGGACGCACACCGGCCACCGGACGGGTGAGCGTCCCATCCTGCAGGGTTTGACGGGCCAGCGGCGAGGCCATGTGTTTGATGGTGTTGGAAGTGTCTGTCATGGTGTTCTGCCTCAGCTCGCGGTGATGATGGTGCCGACGTGTTCGCCAGCCAGGGCACGGGTCAGGTTGCCGGGAACCAGGCCGTTGATGACCTGCACCTGGCGGATGTGGCGGGCGGATTTCAGCAGATCCAGCACCGGGAATTCCAGGATGGAGTCGTGCAGGCCCTGGGCCTTCATGTCGTCCACCGAAATTTTGGGGATGAACGTGGCGTGCGGGTCGGTTTTTGGGTTGCCGGTGTACAGGCCGTTTTCGTCTTTGACGTAGATCATCGCCTTGCAGCCAAACTGCTCGGCCAGCAAGAAGCAGCCGGCATCGGTGCGGTAGGGCGGAATCACGCCTTCAGCCGCCGGGCGCATCCACAGCTTGTACGGCGGCATGCCGCTGAAAATCACCGCATTCACTTCGGCAATCGACAGCGGCACGGTGGACATGCCGGCGTCGCCCACCACCGGAATGCCATGCTTGGCCAGCAGCTGGCCCAGCATGGCAGCGTTCTGGTCGGCCACCGACGCGCCCAGTTGCGCCAGCACGCCGGCTGGCAGGTTCAGCCCGGCGGCAATTGAATACAGATGACGGGCACGGGTGCCTGCGCCGGTGCCAATCATCAGCTTGTGTTGTTGCCGGGCGGCGACGATTTCGTCCACCAGCGGATACAGACCGGCGCGGCCGCGGTCGATCACGCTCTGGCCGCCGATCTTCAGCACCGTGGCGTCGGGCAGGATGCGGAAATCCGCCGACGCTTCGGCGGCGTCCAGCAGCTGCGCATCGGTCAGCGAGCGCTGCATCAGGAGCTGTTCAAGCTCCACTGTGGTGTGGGTCATGGGGTTCCTTTCGTCATTTCGATACACGGCAGCCCGTCTTGGCGGGCTGGTGCGCGCCCGGTCAGGGAGGGGCGAGCGTGTGTTCAGCGATGGTTGAGCGTGCCTGTCGTCAACGCATCATGAAACGATCGTAGGGGATCACGCTGTATAAATTCAACCACAGGCCAGAATAGCGCTGGCGGGAAAACCGGGGAAAGCTGACTGGCCACGGTGTGCCGGGCAGCATAAGAAAAACAAGACAAAATAGTCCTGTCAGAGGAAAGGGTGGCCACGCTGGCTGCAGCAGAAAACCGGTGACGATGCGTGTGTAGGAAGCACTGCTTTTAGGATAAACCGTGGGATAAGCGATATATACGCGAAGGGTGCAAAGAGGGATTCACCCGTCTGTCCAGGCTGAAATGGCCAGACCATGGTGTGGCCGTTTATGTCTTGTATGGCCAGCGGGCAGTGCATCTGGCCACCCGCTGGCTGGCCCGGATTATTTCAGTGCATAAATGGCCGGCAGATTGCGCCAGGCACCGCGCACGTCCATGCCATAGCCAAACACATAGCGGTCAGGCACATCAATACCAACAAAATCGGCGGCAATCGGCTTGGCCTTGCTGATCAGTTTATTGGCAAATACCCCGCTGTAAAATGCCTTGGCCCCCATGGCCATCACCTTGTCGCGAATGGCCGCCATGGTTTCGCCTTCGTCCAGAATATCGTCGAGCACCAGCACCACGCGGTCGCGCACGTCTTCTTTTGGTGCCTGCCGCCACACCAGCTCGCCGCCACGGGTCTTGTCGCCGTAGCGCGACACATGCACATAGTCAAAATCCAGCGGAAAGGCCAGGCGCGGCAGCAACTGGCCGGTAAACACCACCGCGCCGCCCATCACCGACAGCACCAGCGGGTAGCTGTCGCCCAGCTTGGCGGTGATGTCCGTGGCCATCTGGTCAACGGCGGCTGTCACCTGTTCGGCAGTAAACAATACGTCGGCGCTGTTGAGCAGGCCACGGGCTTCGGCAACATTGGGCATGAGCATCTCTCTTGCTTGGTTCAAATGAATCAGCCCACCGGGGGCAGGAAGGCTGCCGGGGGTGGGCCTGGGGTTTGGGTGGGGATCCACCGGGGCAAAACTGTCTGGCTTAGCGCGCCGGGTGGGTGCGCAGCCAGTTGGCAAAATCCTGGCCAACTTCATGGTGTTTCAGCGCGTAATCCACGCTGGCTTTCAGATAGCCCAGCTTGGAGCCGCAATCATAGCGCACGCCGGGCAGGGTCAGCGCATGCACCGGGTGTTCCTTGAGCAGGGCAGCAATGCCGTCGGTCAGCTGGATTTCGCCACCCGCGCCAGGGCGCACCTCCAGCAGCTTGTCAAAAATGCTGCCGGGCAGGATGTAGCGGCCTACCACCGCCAGGGTGGACGGGGCGAGCTCCGGTTTGGGTTTTTCCACCATGCTCACCACCCGGCTGTGGCCGTGGTCGTCAACAATCTGCACAATGCCGTAGTTGGCGGTTTCTTCGCGGGCAACGGTTTCCACCCCCAGCACCGACGCGCCGGTGGCCTGATGGTGCGCTACCATGTGCTGCAGCGCGCCGGGCTGGCTGTCGATCAGGTCATCGGCCAGCAGCACGGCAAATGGCTCGTTGCCAATTGCCGGGCGGGCGCACAGCACGGCGTGGCCCAGGCCCAGTGCTTCTGGCTGACGGATGTAAATGCACGAGGCCCACTTGGGCAGAATGCCCTGCACCGCTTCCAGCAGTTTTTCCTTATTGCGGATTTCCAGTTCGTTTTCCAGCTCGTAGGCCTTGTCGAAATGGTCTTCAATCGCCCGTTTATTGCGTCCGGTGATGAAGATCAGGTCGGTCATGCCGGCTTCCAGCGCTTCTTCCACCGCGTACTGGATCAGCGGCTTGTCGACAATCGGCAGCATTTCCTTCGGGCTGGCCTTGGTGGCGGGCAAAAAACGGGTGCCCATGCCGGCAACGGGAAATACGGCTTTACGAATGGCTTGCATGAGAGGGCTTCTCCGGGAAACTGCGTGGCGCAACAAAAAAATCATGCCAAGGGCAAACGTTTGCTGGGGGATGCCTGTGCAGGCCGTCCACCCAACACCACAACGGTGCCATGGCGTAGGGGTTATTCCAGGGCGGTGCCGGCCAGCAAGGCCAGCAGGGCGGTTTCGTCCAGCACGGGCACGCCCAGGCTCAGGGCTTTGTCCAGCTTGCTGCCAGCTTCTGCGCCCGCCACCACAAAATCGGTTTTTTTCGATACGCTACCGCTGACCTTGCCGCCGGCGGCCTCCACCCGTGCCTTGGCGGCGTCGCGGCTGAGGGTGGGCAAGGTGCCGGTCAGCACCACGGTCTTGCCGGCCAGCGGCAGCGCGAGCGCATCAGCGCTGTCTTCAGGAATGGCTGGCCATAGCGCGGCCAGATAGTCTAGCAGCTGGGTCAGCGTGGCGCGGTGTTCGGGTTGGTCCAGCCAGTCGGCCAGCGCATTCACCCCTTCGGCGGGCAGGTCCAGTGCAATGACTTCGCGCCGGCTCAAGCTGGCCAGCGCCGCCAGGTCGGGCAGTTGTGCCAGCAATTGTGTGGCGCGCAGCTCAGTCAGCCGGGGTATCGCCAGCTTGACCAGCAGGGTCACCGGGTTAAGCAATTGGCGCAATTGCGCCGCCGGGTGGGCAGCCTGTTGTGGCGTCACCCCGGCGGCCAGCAGCGCGTCCAGCTCGGCCTGGTTGCCCGCTTCGGCAAAAAACTCGGCAATTGATTCGGCCACCACGCCGCCAATATCCGGCAGTGCCGCCAGCACCACCACCGGCGCACGGCGCACCCAGTCCAGCTGCCCCAGGCAGTCGGCCAGGGTTTTGGCGGTGGATTCGCCCACATGGCGGATGCCCAGGGCAAACAGAAAGCGCGCCAGCGGCGGGGTTTTGCTGGCGGCAATCGCCGTCAGCAGGTTTTCGGCCCACTTGGTGGCAATTTTGCCGGCCTTGACCGTGTCTGGCACGCTGCCGTCGCGCTCGTCGGCGCGGCGCTTCATGTCCAGCAGGTCGGTCAGCGTCAGCTGGTACAGGTCGGCCACCCGGTGCACCAGGTCGAACTCCACCAGGGTGTCGATATAGCGTTCACCTAGTCCGTCGATATCCATCATCCGCCGGCCAGCAAAATGCTGAATCGCCTGGCTGCGCTGGGCGCGGCAGCTCAGCCCGCCCGCGCAGCGGGTAATCGCCTCGCCGGCTTCTCGGCGCACATGGCTGCCGCACACCGGGCAATGGTCGGGCAGGCGGTAGGGCGGATGCAGCGGTTCGCTGTCGCCGTCGCTGAACAGGTCTGCGCCGGGCAGCTGGCGCATGGGCCGCTGCGCCAGCACCACGCTGACCACTTCCGGAATCACATCGCCCGCGCGGCGCACGCTGACCGTATCACCCACCCGCACGTCCTTGCGCAGCACTTCGTCTTCGTTGTGCAGGGTGGCGTTGGTCACCGTCACACCACCGACAAACACCGGCTGCAAACGCGCCACCGGGGTGAGCGCACCGGTGCGGCCCACCTGCACGTCGATGGCTTCCACCACGGTCAGCGCTTCCTGCGCCGGGTATTTGTGCGCCACTGCCCAGCGCGGTTCACGGGTGCGAAAGCCCAGCTGCTGTTGCAGTGCCAGGCGGTTGACCTTGTACACCACGCCATCGATATCAAACGGCAGGCTGTCGCGTAGCGCCGCCACTTTGGCGTGAAACGCTGCCAGCCCGGCACCGCCAGTGACCACCTCGCGCACGCTGCATACCGGAAACCCCAGTTCGGCCAGCGCATCAAGCAGCGCGCTATGCCGGTCAGGCGCGTTTGGCCAGTCTTCCACCTGGCCCAGCCCGTAGGCAAAAAACGACAGTGGGCGCTGGGCGGCAATGCCAGGGTCGAGCTGGCGCACTGCGCCGGCGGCGGTGTTGCGCGGGTTGACAAAGGTTTTGTCGCCCAGGGCCTGCTGGCGGGCATTCAGCTGCTCGAAGTCGTCGCGGCGCATGTACACCTCGCCGCGTACCTCCAGCACCGCCGGCGGCGCATCGCTGCGCAGACGCAGCGGAATCTGGCCGATGGTGCGGATATTCTGGGTGACATCCTCGCCAGTGGCACCGTCGCCACGGGTGGCGGCCTGGGTGAGCACGCCATGTTCGTAACGCAGGCTGAGCGCCAGGCCATCAAACTTCAGCTCGGCGGCGTACTCCACCGGCGCATCCAGCGGCAGCAGGTCGAGTTCGCGGCGCACACTGGCGTCGAATGCCTCTGCGCCAGCGGCGGTGACATCGGTTTCGGTGCGAATCGACAGCATGGGCACCAGGTGGCGTACCGGGGCAAACGCCGCCAGAGGCGCACCACCCACCCGCTGGGTGGGCGAATCCGCCGTGCGCAGCGCCGGGTGGGCGTGTTCCAGCGCCTGTAGTTCGTCAAACAGCCGGTCGTACTCGGCGTCGGGCACGCTGGGTGCGTCGAGCACATAGTATTCGTGGCTGTAGTGCAAAAGCCGAGCGCGCAGCTGGGCTGCGCGCTCGGCGAGAACGTCGGGAGAAACCATCATGCAAACAGGCGAAGTGCGGCCACGCTGCCCGGTGCAATGCCGCGATCATCCATGCGGCTGTACAGTTGCTGGAGCTGGTGGCGAATGGTGTTGATGCCGCTTTCGGTCAGTTGGCGCTGGTTGTCGTCGATCAGGTCGGCGTCGAGCTCGTCGGCCAGCTGGCGCGCCAGCAGCACGGCGCGGTCGAACACTGAAATGCCACCCGCCACCCTGGGCACGTCAAACAGCAGGGTGAGGGTCTTGAATTCACCGTCGTTCAGGCTATCGGCGTTGAACGGCGTGCCTTCGGCGTTGGACAGCATGTACAGCACATTGCCGGAGTCAGACAGGTAATGGAAGTTGCCGTCGGCCTCCAGCTGCATGCCGGCTTCTTCGGCCAGCGCACGCAGGCGGGCACCGTCAAATGGCGCAGCCGCCAGCAGGTTCAGGCCGATCATCACATCCACCCCGGCGCAGAACTGGTCCAGCTCGCGGGCGGCGGTCAGCCGGGTTTGCCGTAGCGGGAAGCTGGCGTTGGAGCCATGCTGTTCGGCAAACTCCTGCACCTGCGAGCAGAAGGTGTTCAGCTCGGTTTCCCCCAGCGGGCCACGGCGGTCAACCATTTGCACGCCAATGTTCAGCTGGGCATACGTGCGCCGCGCACGGGCACGCTCCCAGCCGCCATCCGGGGTGTTACCGAGCATTTCCACCCGTTTTTCGGTGGCAAAGCCTGGCAGGGTGGTCAGTTCTGCCGGCTGCTCGAAGCGGATTTCAGCAATGAAATCCAGCATGGGGTCGAGCAGGGTGGCGATCAGCAGCTGCTGTTCGATGGAGGACAGCGCCGGCTCGTCATCCAGCGCCTCGCTGCTGCCCTGCGCCTCTGCCGGGGCCGGGTTGGCCTGGGCATAGCGGATCAGCGTGTCTGCCTGGGTGGAGCCGGCCTCTTCGTTTTGCACCGGATCCAGCGGATTGGTCATGCTGTCGTCGTCCAGCGCCGGCTCCAGCCGGGCCACGCCGCGACTGTCGCGCATCTGGCTGGCAGGCACGTCAAGCAGCACATCCGGATGCTCGCGCTCGAATGCCGTTTTTGTCTGTTGGCGAAACCGCCGCTCCTGGAACCAGTTGTAACCGAATACCGCGCCAATCACCACTGCGCCCAGCGCAAGGATGCCGAGTTGGAAATCACTCATTCGCCGCTACCGACCCTGAATAGGGTTATGTTGTTATCGCCGCCATTATAACCAATGCATCCATCGTGCGTAGACCTTGCATGAACAATCCGGCCAGTTAAATGGATAAAAAAGCGTCTTTCAGGGGGGATTGCCGGGTGTTTTACGAAAAATTGGTCAGGCCAATCCGTGTTCCACGGCAAATACCGCCGCCTGCACCCGGCTGCTCAGGTTGAGTTTTTTCAGGATGTTCTGCACATGAATCTTCACCGTGCTCTCGGCCAGCGCCAGGCTGCGGGCAATTTCCTTGTTGCTGTCGCCCCTGGCCAGAAAGGTGAGGATTTCGCGCTCACGCGGGGTCAGGCGGTCGCCTTCTGACGGCGGTGCCACCGCGGGCGAGCCCCCCAGACGAAACTGTTCCATCAGCTTGGTGGTCATTGCCTCGCTCATCACCGATTCGCCGGCGGCGGCGCGGCCAATCGCCTGGATCAGGAATTCGGCGTTGATGTTTTTCAGCAAATAACCGCGCGCGCCCGCGCGCAGCGCCTGGGCCAGGTCGTGGGCGTCTTCCGAGACGGTGAGCATCACCACGGCCAGCCCGGCACAGTCCTGCAGCAGCAGGTGCAGGGTTTCCACGCCGGACAAGCCGGGCATGTTCAGGTCCAGCAGCACCACATCCGGGCGCAGCGCAGTGGCCAGCTTGATGCCTTCATGGCCATTGTCCGCCTCGCCCACCACGTCGATATCGGCCTGGCGGGCCAGCAGCGCGCGCACGCCGCTACGAAACAGGGTGTGGTCGTCGATCAATAACACGCGGATGGGGGTAGAGGTCACCGGGATTCCTTTTATCTATCTGTTTGCTTATCTATCACAATCCGCTCCGCTCAGGCGGTCAGGCGGTGCTGGTGGGGTAAATGCAGGCACACCAGGGTGCCATGCGGCACAACCGGCTCGATCGACAGTGCTGCGCCAGCGCGCTGGGCGCGTTCGCGCATGATGGCCAGGCCAAAATGGCCGCTGGGACGCGCCGCCACTTCCTGCGCATCAAAGCCCACGCCATCGTCGCGAATGATCAGGCGCACGTCGCGGTCGTCCTCAATGCGCACCACCACCCGGCTGGCGCGGGCGTGCTTGCGCACATTGGACAGCGACTCCTGCAAAATGAACAACAACTGCAATTGCTGCTCGGGCAAGAGCGGCGCGCCGCCGCCCTCGCGTTGTACTTCCACCCGCAAGCCGGTCTGGCGGCGAAAGCGTTCGAGGATGGCATCCACTGCGGCGAACAAATCTACTGCTGCCAGGCTGGTGCGGAAGTTGGTCAGCAGCTCGCGCACATCGTCGTAGCTTTCCTGCACGCCGGCCTGAATCTGCGCCAGGCTGTCGCCCATGGCGGCGCGGTCGTCGCGGCGCAGCGCGTCGTCGAGCATTTGCGCCTGCAGGTTTAAAAACGACAAACCCTGGGCAATGCTGTCATGCAGACCTTGCGCCACCAGATTACGCTCTTCCAGCACCGCCAGCTCGCGTGCCTTGGCCGCCAGCCGCTGGTTATCCAGCGCCACCGCCAGATTTTGCCCCAGGGTTTCCAGCAGTTGCTGTTGCTGCCGGGTAAAAATCCGCGGCTGGCGAAAGTGCAGATTAAACACCCCAAGCAGGCGCGACTGGGTGCTGATGGCAAACGACGACACCACGGCAAAGCCGGCGCGCTGGCAGTCGTAGCGCCCGGCGTCGTCAAGCAGATGCAGCTGTTCAATGCGCACGGCACCGCTGGCGGCGGCCTCGCCGCAAATGCACTCGCCAATCGGCAGGCAGTGCTCGCGCTGGCGCAGCCCGTCGGGCAGCCCACTTTCCGCCACCAGAAACAGCATGCCATGCGGCGTGTCGCTGAGGCGCACCGCGCCGCCATCGGCGGCAAAGGCGCGCAGCACCCGGTTGAGAAAGCCCTGGCTGAGCTCCTCCAGCGTGGCGGGCTGGTTCAGAAACGCGGCAATTTCGTAAAGCAGCGACAGCTCGCGGTTTTTTTCGGTGAGCTTGGCGGTTTTGGCTTCTACCTGAAACTCCAGCGTGGCATTGGCCTCGGCCAGCCGGCGGGCCATGTCATTGAAACCGCTGGCCACTTCGCCAAATTCATCCTGGGTTTCCACCGGCACCCGGCTGGAAAAATCGCCCTTGGCCAGGCGCTGAATACCCAGGTGCAGCCGCTCCAGTGGGCGGATCACCAGCAGGAACATCAGATAAATCAGCGCCACCGTGCCCAGTACGGCCAAAGTGGCCAGCAGGGTCTGGCACAGCCGCAGCCATTCGGTCTTGCGCGCATTGTGCTGTTCGATATCGCCGACCAAGAGGTCGATCTTGCTGACAAATGGCTCGATTTCACGGTCAAACGCGCTCACCTGCACCGCGCTGCCCTGCGCCTGACTGGCGGCGGCCAGCAGGATCGGGCGCATCCGCGTGTTCCAGTGGCGGCGCACCAGGTCCAGTTCGGCCAGAATATCTGGCCGGCGTGGCACCAGCAGCGGGCGGGCGGGGTCGCCCTGCTCCAGCCGTTGCAGGGTTTGTTCAAAGCGGCCAATCCGCTCGGTCAGCTGCACCACACTGGCCGGCTGGCGGGCCACCTGGTCCAGCTCTCGCGCCAGCTGAAACGTGCGCATGCGCAGGCTGCCGGCGTCGTTGATGGCCGCTGCCCCGCCTTCCAGCTGCCAGGACAGCAGCAGGGTGGCACCAATCGCCGTCAGCGCCAGCAGCAAGAACGAGATAAAGCTGAACAGGATTTTCACCGTCAGCTGGCGCGACAGCGGCAGCCCGCCAGCCAGTGGGACATCCTGCTCGGCGAGTGGATCGGCGTTGACCGTCACTTGACTTCCAGTGGGCACACCAGCGGCAAAAAGCGCCGGCTGGTGGTGTCAAAGCCATACAGCGCGCCTTCCTGAATATCAAAATACCAGCCCAGCAGCTGCAGCTTGCCGGCGTCCACCCGGTTGCGCACCCAGGGGAAGCTCAGCAGATTGTCCAGGCTGACCAGAATCGACATGCGTTCGGCCATGGCCAGCTGTGCCGCCGGATCAAGATCCGCGTGGCGGGCCAGCACAAACTCCCGTGCCGGTTCGGCAATGCTCAGCCACTTGGCCAGAAACCCGCCATGCTGATCTTCGTGGGTCACCCCCTGCATCAGTGCACGAATGCCGCCACAGCCAGCGTGGCCCAGCACGATGATCCGCTCCACCTGCAGCGAAATCACCGCAAATTCCAGCGCCGCCGACACGCCGTGGTAATGGCTGTCGTTCTCGCATGGCGGCACCAAATTGGCCACATTGCGCACAATGAACAGCTCGCCCGGCTCGCTGCCGGTCAGCATCAGCGGGTCCACCCGCGAATCACAGCATCCCACCACCAGGGTGGAGGGATGCTGGCCGTGCTTGAGGTTGGCAAACAGGGTGTCGTTGTCCAGGTAGTACTGCTGCTGAAAACGTCGGAAGCCGGAAAGAAATTGTTCGATAGAGGGCATGGGTCACCATCAGGAAATCAGTCGGAAACAGCATAGAGCATTTGCGCCCCACCTTCAGCCACCGGTTTTGGCCATGATGCGCACGATCTGGCTTGGCGCTTCGGTAAACACATGGCGTTCGGGCTTGCGTTCGATGGCCTGGCGGATGACGGCTTCCAGCCCGGCATCGCTGATGCCCTGACGCAGCAGCGGACGCAAAGGGACACTGGCCTCCTGACCCAGGCACAGGTACAAGGTTCCTTCCACCGACAGCCGCACCCGGTTGCAGGTGGCGCAAAAATGCTGGGAAATCGGGGTAATCACCCCGAGGGTGAAGCGGCCATCGGCGGTGCCCCAGTAATTGGCCGGCCCGCCGCCCAGTGTGGCGGTGTGCGCTTGCAGGCCAAAGCGCCGGCGCAGGCCGGCCAGCACGGGCTGTAAATCCAGATACGCCGCGCTACGCCCGCTGTCGCCCATCGGCATGGCTTCAATCAGGCGCAGAATGAACTGGTGTTCGATACAAAATGCCACCATGGATTCAATATCGTCGGCATTCACCCCGTTCATCGCCACCATATTGATCTTGATCGGCGTCAGCCCGGCCTGCTTGGCCGCCATCAGTCCGGCCAGCACCTGTGGCAGGCTGTCGCGTCCGGTGACCTCGGCCATGCAGTCGCGGCGCAAGGAATCCAGGCTGACATTCAGCCGCGCTACCCCTGCTGCCTTCAAGCGCCCGGCGTACTGCGCCAGCTGGGTGCCGTTGGTGGACAGGGATAAGTCGGTCAGCCCCGGCAAGGCCGCCAGCCGCCCGGCCAGCTCAATCACCCCGCGCCGCAACAGCGGCTCGCCCCCGGTCAGCCGTACCCGCCGGGTGCCCAGGCGGACAAACACCGCCATCACCCGCTCGATTTCGTCAAAGGTCAGCCAGTTGTCCGGCTCGGCAAAATCCTTGAAACCCTTGGGGATACAGTAGCTGCAGCGCAGATCACAGCGGTCGGTTACCGACAGCCGCACATAATCCACGCGCCGGCCAAAACGGTCTTGTAGCATCGCCCCTTACTCCTGCATGGACACCGGATGGCAACGGCTGTTGCCCCCCGCCACCATCATAGCCATGCGTGGGGGCGGGCACAGCTGGCCATCCGGGGAGGGCAGGACTGGCCATTTGGACTAGTGCCGCCTGAGCGGATGCATGGCAAACCTCGGCCTTCAGGCAGGGAAAGCAAGCGTGGACGGCATCGCCGTTCGGGAGGGTTTGAAGGGCGCACACGGTGGGTTGGCGGCACCCACCAAGCGGCTCAGGGGCGGCGCAATGCCGCCCCTGAGCGCCAATCCCCTAGGCCGGGGAGGATGTCAAGCGAGGGAAAAGGTCTGGAAAAACGGTTATTTGGTGGCGGGTTTCATGTCTTTGGACAAAAAGAACGCATCCGAATAAAACGCCTCTGCCGGCAGCTGGCGCTCGGCAATAAAGCTGGTGTGTGCCGCTTCCACCATCACTGGCGCGCCGCAGGCGTACACTTCCCAGCCAGACAGGTCGGCAAAGTCGTCCAGCACCGCCTGGTGAACCAGGCCGGTGCGGCCTTGCCAGTGGTCGCTCTCGGCTGGCTCGGACAGCACCGGCACGCAGCTGAAATTGGGGTGGGCGGCAGCCCAGGCGGCGGGCAGCTCGGCCATGTACAGGTCGGCTTGCTGACGGGCACCCCAGTACAGCACCATCTTGCGGCTGACGCCAAGGTGGAAGGCATGTTCCAGAATGGCCTTTACTGGCGCAAAGCCGGTACCGCTGGCCAGAAAGACAATCGGCTTGTCCGAGTCTTCATTGAGGAAGAACGAGCCCAGCGGGCCCTGGAAACGCATGATTTCCTTTTCCTTCATCTGGTGAAACACATACTCGGAAAAACTGCCGCCTGGCATGTGGCGGATATGCAGCTCCAGCGCGCTGTCGTCGTGCGGGGCGTTGGCCAGCGAGAAGCTGCGGCGCTTGCCGTCCTTCATCAGGATATCAATATACTGGCCGGCCATGAATTGCAGACGCTCGGACACCGGCAGCTTGAGCTTGAGCACCGCCACATCGTGCACGCGCTGGATGCTTTCCACCCGGCACGGCAGGGTTTTGACCTGAATGTCACCGCTGGTTTTCACTTCGCGCACTTCCACGGTCAGGTCGCCCTGGGTTTCTGCGCAGCACAGCAGTGCCATGCCTTGCGCCTGTTCGGCCTCGGTCAGTGCGTGGGGCTGAAAGTCGCGGTGGGTCACACTGCCGGCGGTGACTTTGCCCTTGCAGGCACCACAGGCACCGTTGCGGCAACTGTGCGGCAGGGTAATGCCCTGGCGGCTGGCGGCTTCAAGGACGGTTTCGCCGGTTTCAATGGCAAAGGAGCGTTCGCTGGGAAGGAGTTTGACTTGCGCTGTCATCTGTTCGGTTCCTGCTATACCCGGCTACAATCCGGGAATGAAGCCAAGATTATTGATTGTCGGCAGTGGCGACATTGCCCGCCGGGCGCTGCCGGTGCTGCGCCACCGCTACCAAGTGTATGCCTGCTGTCGCCAGCCAGCGCAGGCGCAGGCCTGGCGTGAGGCCGGGGCCAGGGTGCTGATGCTGGAGCTGGATCAGCCTGCCAGCCTGACCCGCCTGGCCGGGCTGGCCGATGCCGTGCTGTACACCGCGCCACCGCCCGCTTTTGGGCCGCATGACCCCAGGGTGCGCCGGGTGATTGCCGCACTGCAAAATGCTTCGATGGTACCACAGCAAATCGTGTACATCAGCACCACCGGGGTGTATGGCGACTGCGCCGGTGCCTGGGTCAGCGAAACTCGCCCGCTGGCGGCCCAGTCGGAACGGGCGCTGCGCCGGGTGGACGCCGAACAGGCCTGGCGCGATTACGCCCGCTGCCACGGCGTGACGCTGAGCATTCTGCGTGCGCCGGGCATTTACGCCGCCGAGCGCCTGCCGCTGGCGCGGCTGGCCAGTGCCAGCCCGGTGGCGCTGGCCAGCGAAGATGGCTACAGCAACCATATTCATGCCGATGATCTGGCTGGGCTGGTGTGCGCCGCCTTGCGCCGGCGTGGTGGCATCCGGGTGTTCAACGCAGCGGATGACCTGGCCTTGCCCACCGGCGAATGGTTTGACGCCCTGGCCGACGCTGCCGGCCTGCCGCGTCCGCCACGTCTGCCCCGTGGCCAACTGCGCGAGCAGGTGTCGCCGGCGTTGTGGTCGTTTCTGCGCGAATCGCGCCGGATTGACTGCCAGCGCGCCCGCCGCGAGCTGCGCTACCGGCTGCGCTATCCGTCGATCCGGACCTTTTTTACCGCGCTGGCGCAGCCTGCAGCCATTCGGTAATATCGCGCCCTTGGAAATTCAGCCGGATAATCAATGGACAACCCCGCATTCAACCGCCCGATCCGCAGCTTTGTGCTCCGTCAGGGCTATATGTCGAAAGGCCAGCAGCGCGCCTACGATAGCCTGCTGCCGCAACTGGGCCTGAGCTACCAGCCCGAGGCGCAGGATCTGGACGCCGCCTTTGGCCGCTGTGCGCCCAAGGTGGTGGAAATCGGCTTTGGTATGGGGGGGGCGACGGCGGATATCGCCCAGGCCCGGCCAGACACCGATTATCTGGGCATTGAAGTCCATGGCCCCGGGGTGGGCAGCCTGCTCAAGCTGGTAGACGAGCGCCAGTTAAGCAATGTGCGGGTGATTCAGCATGATGCGGTGGAAGTGTTCACCCACATGCTGGCCCCGGCCAGCCTGGATGGCGTGCATGTGTTTTTTCCTGATCCCTGGCATAAAAAACGCCACAACAAGCGCCGGCTGATCCAGCCGCCGTTTGTGGCGCTGCTGGCCTCGCGGATCAAGCCCGGTGGTTATCTGCACCTGGCCACCGACTGGGAAGACTACGCCATCCAGATGCTGGAGGTGCTCAGCCAGGAGCCCAGCCTGGAAAACACCGCCGATGGCTACGCGCCGCGCCCGGACTACCGCCCGCTGACCAAGTTCGAGCAGCGCGGCCTGCGCCTGGGTCATGGCGTGTGGGATCTGGTGTTTGGCAAACGCGCCTGATCCCCCCCGGAGAGCTGATATGTTCAACCCCTCGCGTGACGAAGCCCGCCGGTTCTTTTTTGACACCTGGCGCAAGCACAAGGCCAGCGAAACGCTGACCGACCTGGAGCGCATGACCCTGGCCATCATGCTGCTGCATCCGGAATACCATGCCATTCTGGATGCGCCCGAGCGTTATCTGGAACGGGAGTGGCTGCCGGAAGACGGCCAGACCAACCCGTTTTTGCATCTGGCCATGCACCTGTCGATTGAAGAGCAGTTGTCCATCGACCAGCCCAGCGGCATCCGTGCCCGGATTGACGCGTTGGCCCATCAGCATGGCGACCGCCACCCGGCACTGCACGATGCCATGGACGGCCTGGCCGAGATGATCTGGCATGCCCAGCGCTACCGCACCCCACCTGACCCGGCGCGCTATCTGCACTGCCTGGACCGCAAGCTGGGCCGCGACCCGGACCCCACCGTGGCACCGCTGCCGGCTGACGACGGGCCGGGTTTGATTTTGCCGCCGCGTTAAAAATGCGCAGGCTGATTGATGGTACTCATGGCGGCAACACACAAAGTCTATAAAAAACAATAGCCTGTCACCCGCTCTTGGCGGGCATGACGATTTGCTCAGCGTTTCTCCACTGCGCGACGCCGGTCGGCAAAAAACGCCGACAGTTCACCGTCGGGAATCTGCTGGCTGGCGTAGGCAAAGCTGCCATGCTGCTGCATCTCTTCGGCGGCACGGCGCACCAGGCCCAGGCAGGCGCGGGCCAGGCTGCCGCCAATGCTGATGCGGCGCACCCCCAGCGCTGCCAGCTGCGCCACCGTCAGCGGTGACCCCGCCAGACCCATCACCACACTCAGCGGGCCGTCTACGCCCTGGACCAGCGCAGCCAGAGTGGGGGCATCTGCCGGGCCGGGCACAAACAGGCAGTCAGCGCCAGCGGCGCGGTAAGCCTGACAGCGGGCAATGGCCTCGCTCAGTGGATCGGCCACATTGTGCAAAAACGCATCACACCGTGCCGTCAGCACAAACGGCACACCGCTGGCGTCTGCCGCCTGCCGGGCAGCGGCAATCCGCGCACAGGCGTCAGCCCGGCTGAACAGCCCGGCCTGATCGGGGCGGGCGTCTTCCAGATTGGCCCCCACTGCACCAACGGCCATCAGCTGGCTCAGGCTGTCGGCCACCGCCGCAGGGGTGTCGCCATAGCCGGACTGCAAATCAGCACTGACCGGCACCTCCACCGCCGCCGCGATCTCGGCAATGCGCGCCAGCATGCGCGCAAACGGCACGGCGCTTTCCTGGTCTGGCTGGCCCAGGGAAAAGGCAATGCCGGCGCTGGTGGTGCCAATAGCGGCAAAGCCCTGCGCCGCCAGCAGCATGGCGCTGCCGGCATCCCAGGCGTTGGGCATCAGCAAGGGTTGCGCTTGCCGGTGCAGGGCGTGCAATTGCTGGCCATGGCGCAGTGAGCGGGCAGATAAGGAGGGCATCAGGCAGCTTTCAGAAATGGATCAAACCGGCGCTCATCATGGCGCAAACCGGCAGGGGCTTACCAAATCTCGCGCACCCGCTCCGGTGGCCGACCAATCACCGCCTGGTCGCCATGCACCAGAATTGGCCGCTCAATCAGGCGTGGATGGGACTGCATGGCGGCAATCAGCGCATCCTGGCTCAGTGTCGGGTCGGCCAGGTTCAGCGCCTGATATTCGGCCTCGCCCTGGCGCATCAAGGCACGGGCATCATGCATGCCAAGCTTGGCCAGCAGGCTGCGCAAGGTGGCGGCATCGGGCGGGGTGTCGAGGTAGGCCACAATGGTGGGAGAAATGCCCTGCGCCTGGAGCAGGGCCAGGGTGTCGCGGGATTTGGAGCAGCGCGGGTTGTGGTACAGGATGTGCGTCATCGCCAGACACCGTTTCAGCGGAGGAAGGCGGGAATTGTCGCCTGATTGCGCCAAGCGTGCAAAGTGGCTGAGCACGCGGCGTAACCGATGCCGGAAATTGCGCAGAGGGGTGTCTCCCCGGCAAAGTAAACCGCCGCGACGCCCCCCAGCCCAAGCCCGTTCAGCAAGACACTTCAGCATGCTTGCGCGCGTAATACCAGCCATTGATCAGCAGGCAGCTGACATAAAAGGCAATGAAGGCGTACAGCGCAGCGTCCACGCCGCCGGTCAGCGCAATCGAGGTGCCATAGCTCTTGGGGATGAAAAACCCGCCATACGCACCAATTGCGCCAGAAAAACCCAGCACGGCAGCGGCTTCTTTGGTGGCGTCGGCAGCCGCTTGTTTTTGCGCGGCTTCGCCCGGCTTGGCCATGCGCTTGTGCAGGGTCAGGAAGATGGCCGGCACTTGCATGAAGGTGGAGCCATTGCCGATGCCGGTCAGCGCGAACAGGCACAGAAACATGGCGAAAAAGCCCTGAAAGTTGCCACCCTGGCCGCCATGCGGCAAAAACTGCAACACGCCAAACACCGCTGCCACCATCAGGAAGAACACCGTCTGCGTCACCTTGGCACCGCCGATTTTATCGGACAGCCAGCCGCCAATCGGTCGGGCCAGTGCGCCCACCAGCGGGCCAAAGAACACATACTTGCTTGGGTCAATCTGCGGGAACTGACCTTTCACCAGCAGCGGAAAACCGGCGGCAAAGCCAATAAACGAGCCAAAGGTGCCAATGTACAGCCAGCACATCAGCCAGTTGTGCTTGCGCTTGAAAATCACCGCCTGATCGGCAAACGAGGCCTTGGCCGAGGCCAGGTCGTTCATGCCAAACCAGGCGGCCAGGGTAGACAGTACAATAAACGGCACCCAGACAAAGCCGGCGTTTTGCAGCCACATTTGCTTGGTGACCGCGCCCTTTACCCAGGTTTGCGGCTCGCCGCCCAGCGCGCCGAACACGCCCAGGGTGATGACGATGGGCACGACAAACTGCACCACCGACACGCCCAGATTGCCCAGGCCGGCATTCAGGCCCAGTGCGGTGCCTTTTTCGGCTTTGGGGAAGAAAAAGCTGATATTGGCCATCGACGAGCTGAAATTGCCGCCGCCAAAGCCGCACAGCAGCGCCAGGCCAGCCATGGTGGCGTAGCTGGTGTTGGGGTCCTGCACGGCGAAGCCGATGCCGATGGCCGGAATCAGCAGGCTGGCAGTGGACAGCGCGGTCCATTTGCGTCCGCCAAAAATCGGCACCATGAATGAGTAAAAGATCCGCAGCGTCGCCCCCGACAAGGCTGGCAGCGCTGCCAGCCAGAACAGCTGATTCTCGCTGTAGCGAAAGCCGATATTGGGCATGTTCAGCACCGCCACGCTCCATACCTGCCAGATGATAAAGGCCAGGGTGAGCGCCGGGATGGAAATCCACAGATTGCGCCGGGCAATGGCCTTGCCTTGCTGTTGCCAGAAATCCGGGTTTTCCGGCTCCCAGCGGGTAATGACACGACTGGACATGAATGTCTCCACACAAAGGGCAGGGCGCGCACTGCGCCCCGCATCAGGGTCAGGCAGTGCGCAGCGCCTGTGCTTCGCGCTGGCGTTGCGCCGGGGTAAACGAGTAGTGCATCCACACCAGGCTGACGCAGACCGTGCCGTACAGCAGCATGAAGCAGCTGGTGCGCACGCCGGTCAGGTCCAGCAGCGCGCCAAACATAATCGGCAGGATGAAGCCGCCCAGGCCACCGGCCAGGCCCACCACGCCGGATACCGCGCCAATATTGTCGGTAAAGTCATCGGAGATAAACTTGAACACGCTGGCCTTGCCCACCGCCATGGCCACCCCGGCCACCGCCATCACCGTGGTGAACATCCACGGCGACAGGCCGATATGCAGGCTCAACGGACCGTTGACGGTTTGAATCACCAGCGCGGTTTGCGGGTAGGACAGCAGGAAAAAGCACACCCACAGCACCCACATCACCCACCAGGTGGTCTGGTAGGCACCAAACTTGTCTGACATCCAGCCGCCCAGCGCGCGCAGCACGCCGCCGGGCAGCGAGAAACAGGCGGCCAGAAACGCCGCCAGCTTGATATCGAAACCGTATTCGCCCACGTAATATTTGGTCATCCACAGCGCCAGGCCAACATAGCCGCCAAACACCACCGAGTAATACTGGCTGTAGCGCCACACCCGACGGTCGGCCATCACCTTGAGCTGGTCGGCAAAACGCACGCTCTTGCCCACCGCGTGTTTCGGGTCGTGGGCACTGCACAGCCAGAACAGCATGGCCGTGACCAGCATCACCCCGGCGTACACCTGCGGCACCAGGGTCCAGCCTCCTGCGGCAATCAGCGCCGGCGCGGCAAACTTGTTGACCGCCGCGCCCGAGTTACCCGCGCCAAACACCCCCATCGCCAGACCCTGCTGGTCCTTGCGAAACCAGCGCGCCACATATGGGGTGCCCACCGAAAACGAGCCGCCCGCCAGGCCGATGAACAGACCGATCACCAGAAAATGCCAGTAAGCAGTGGCGTATTCCATCAGGTAAATCGGCAACACCGTGATCAGCATCAGCACAAAAAACACAATGCGTCCGCCAAAGCGGTCGGTCCAGATGCCCAGCGGCACCCGCACCAGCGAGCCGGTGAGCACCGGCATGGCGGCCAGCACGCCAAATTCGGTTTCGTTCAGCCCCAACTGCTGCTTGAGCGGAATGCCCACCACGCCCAGCATCATCCACACCATGAAACACACGGTAAACGCCAGCGTGCTGGACGCCAGCACCGACCATTGCCGCGTGCGATTTTTCAGCTCTGAGGCCATTGCTTCCCCCTTCCGGGCAATACATGACAAATTGACCTTGAGCTTACGGGCAGACACCCTGCCGGCCCATTGGCCGGATAGCCAGACGCAGCGGTTTTTTCGAACTAGCCGGGCTACGCCTTTTGGCTGAGAAGCGCGCACAAAAAGCAGCGAAGCGGTTCTGGCGAGGCGTGTGGCCAGGCAGGACAAGCACCACACCACACCGCCAGGCGCATGGTGTGAGCCGCTCTTGATTGGGGGGGGGGCGTCACAGCCCGGTTGCCCTGGCGTTCTGGCTGAACAGGCAGGGCACATGACGGTCAGGAGGTGAAATGAAACGATGGATACAGAGAGCGGCAGCCAGCAGCGTGCTGCTTGGCCTGCCAGCGCAGGCGGTGGCATTGCCCGCCATCCAGGCACGCGGCGAGGCAGCGCTATTGCCGGTGGTGCAACAGGCGGCAGAGCGCTATATGCAGCACACGCCCGGTGCCACGGTGACCGTCGTGCGCGGCAACACGCTTTTTGCGATGAAGTCCCTGCTGCAGGGCAGCGCCGACATCGCCATGGTGCAAGGCAATATTCCCGGTGATATCCGTCAGGAAATTCAGGTGCGCCAGCTGAAATTGCGGCATGTGGTGATTGACTATCAGCGCATGACCCCAGTGGTACACCCCAGCAACCCGCTAAACAGCATCCGCCTGGACCACCTGCAGGCGGTGTTTGCCGGCAGTATCGACAACTGGCGCATGCTTGGCGGTCGCGCTGGCCCGATTGTGCTGCTGGTGGAATCGCCCGCCCAGGGGCTGGGCCAGGCCTGGAAGGAAGCTATGGTGGGCGAGTCTGGCCGGCTGGCGCGCCACGCCCGGATGGTTAGCGCCCAGGACAAGCTGGCCCTGCTGACAAAAAATGTTAACGGCATCAGTTTTGTGCTGCACGATCAACTCAGCCTGGCAGTCAAAGCCTTGCAGGTCACCCAGATTGGCACCGAACCACACACCAGCACCTCCGTGCGCGACACACTGCGCATGCCAATCAGTTTATGGGTGGAGGAACCTGCGTCTCCCACGGTGAATGACTTTATCCAGCGCGTGCCGCGTGGGCCCATTGCCCTTCAGCCAGGAGTCCGGCCATGAACCGCGTGCGTAGGTCTGCTTTGGTCTGGCTGCTGCGTCATTGGCGGCGCGTTGGGCTTATTGGCATCTGCCTGCTGGCCATCATCTTGGTCGTGCTCTGGCATCAGGGTCGCACACCGATGCGTACGCCGATGGTCATTGCCGGTTCCAGCCTGATGCAGCCGCTGATTCAGGCGCTGGCGCAGTCATTTGATCACACCCGCTACGACGTGCAGGTGGAATCCGGCGGCTCGGTGGCCGGGGTGCTGGCCATGCGCCACGGTGCCATTGATCTGGCCATGGTCAGCCATCCGGTGCCGGGCCTGTTTGCCGACGCCCAAACCCGCCAATACTTACTGGCGCGCAATAGCATTGCGTTTATTGTTCACCCCCACGGCCCGGTGCGGGCCTTGTCGCAGGCACATATTCGCCAGATCTTCACCGGAGAGATCCGCAACTGGCAGGCGCTGGGTGGCCCGGATGCGCCCATTCAGGTGGTGGTGCAACGCCCGCCTTCAGTCAGCACCCAGTTTATTGAAAGAGTGGTGCTGGGGTATCAGCCCATCACCCACCATGCCCAGCAGGTGAATCAGGCCAAAGACATGGTGGCGGCCATTGAGGGCAATCCCTACGCCATCGGCTATGTGTCCTGGCCAGACAGCCTGGCCAAATCGTCTTTCGTCCGGCTGGCAATCGAGGGCGTGCCATTTTCGCGGGCCACCCTCTTGTCTGGCCGTTATCCGTATATCCAGGATTTATATCTGGTGGGATATGGCAAAGCGAGCCCGGCAGAACAGGATTTTTTGCAATTTATCCGTAGCTCCCAGGCGCAGGAAATCATTGCGCGGCATCACCTGGTATCGGTGTATTGAGGATACGCTGAAAAAATCGTCATTTCTATGAGGGCGGGAATCCAGGTTTTTGATTTTACTGGGTTTGTTTTTGGCAAAAACGGTTTTTCTGAATCAATTCAGTGCGTCCTTAAGCGGGGTGGTGGTGCCATATCCCGTCTTTTCCCAAGCCTGGCACCTGTGGCTGTCAGCAGGATGGCCCACCACACCACGCTCGGCCAGCTTTTCGGTGCGGGTGACGGCTGATCACGACAAGCGAGCGAATCATGTCAAAAGAATTTAATGCCCTGCTGTATCAACTGCTGGGCAAGCTCCAGCGCTACCACCGCCTGCGCCATGCGCTGGCCATCTTGTGTGTCTGTGGCCTGATTGGCCTGGCACTGAATTTTTTATATCAGATGCTGCCCCGGCAGTTTTCCCTGAGCATTGCGGGCAGTGATGTGGTCAGCAATCGCTATGACCTGACCAAAGCCCTGCAAACCGAAAGCCTGAACCAGGGCATTTATTTGCGCATCCAGCCCACGGCAGATATCACCGAGCTGATGGCCAGGCTGGACCGGCATGAACTTGATCTGGCCCTGGTGCAGGAAGCCGATGCCGAGCGCTATCCCAATATTGTCCAGATTGCCACCCTCCCGCCCGAAGCGCTGCATGTGCTGGTTCGGCCAGGCATTGGCCAATTGACTGACTTGCAGGGGCGGCAGATCAATCTGGGGCTCAAGCATGAAGAATGGCACCAGCACGCCATGGCCTTGCTGGCGTTTGCCGGCCTGCGGCTGGATCGCGATTATCTGGAAGCCAATTTAAGCCAGGAAGCGTTGATGAGCTTGCCCGCGTCGATGCTGCCCGACGCGATTGTCACCTCGTCGTTCATCCCGTCCACCCTGGCGGAATTCCTGATTCAGCAACGCGGTTACCGATTGCTGGATTTTCCGTTTCCACATACTCCGCCCACTCAGCTGGGCTGGGCACGAGCCAGCCAGATCCCTGCATTTGTCTATGGCGCGGCACCGGCCATGCCTCCCCACCCACTGCCCACAGCAGGCATCCACCTGCATTTGGTCGGGCATAAGGCAGTAGACGCCAAAGCGGTGTATGCGCTGCTTGACACCTTATACAGCCCGGCAATGCGTGCCCGAACCGGTTTGCCGTTTGATGAGCAGCAGATTTCCAGCGCAGCGGGCTACCCGCTGGCAGAAGGTTCAAGGCGGTTTCTGTCGCGCAACACCCCGCTGATCTCCACCGAAAACTTTGAAAAACTCAAGTCCATGCTTGGCTTGTGCGCGTCCATTGTCTCGGCCCTGCTGGTTGCCCTGCGCTGGTTCCGGGGAGAGCCGCTGTCAGCCAGTTAAGCCCGGCGGCGCGGGCTTTCTGGCCCGTTTTCCTGGTGTGGCGGCGGATGGGTTTCCTGCTGGATTTCCCCACTGCCACTTTTGCCAACAGGTTCTCCCTGCCGTTCAAACCGGATTTTCTGCTACTCAGCCTGCTCTCCACTGGACATCTGCGTTCCCCCTGCCAATAATGGTCCGCTTAATTCACTGGTAAGCCTTATGTCCACCGAGCATTCCCCTGACAGCCTTCCCGATACTCCCCCGACCGACCCGTTTGCTGAACCCCTGCAACAGGCAATGGCCTGTCATCAAGCAGGCCAACTGCCCGAAGCCGAACAGGGCTACCGCGCCATTCTGGCCCAACAGCCCGGCCACCCGGACGCCCTGCACAATCTGGGCATTCTGGCCCTGCAGGTGGGTGAAATGGCCGTGGCGCTGAACCTGCTGAAAACCGTGCTGGAACACTATCCGCAGCATGCCCAGTTCTGGCTCAGCTATCTGCAGGCGTTGATTCAGGCAGACCAGATCGACACCGCCCGTCAGGTGCTGGCACAGGGCCGGGAACTGGGCTTGCAGGGCGAGGCGGTGGACGCGCTGGCCGCGCAGCTGGCTGTGAGTGAAGAAGTGGCCATTGCCGCCGCCGAAGCCGAGGCGCTGAACGATGTCCCGGCTGACGAAACAATGGCAGCCACTGCCAACCTGACCCAAACCGAGGCGGCACCAGCAGGGGACGGGCCAGAACCAGCCGATGTGCCGGCAGACAGCCCGGACCACGCCGTTTTGCTGCCAGAGCAGGCTGGCGCTGAGCCTGAAGCCATCTCTGACGCAGACCTGGCCACGCCCGATACACAAGATAGCACGCCGGCAGATCACGACCACGCCGACGCTCTGACCGCTGCGCCGAGCCGCGTTGCCGACCCCGACCCGGCATCAGCGTCAGGCTGGACATTCACCCCGCTGCCCGATAGCCACGCCGAGCTTGCGGCATGCCACGACGAACAGGCGCTGGCCGACAGCCCACCGCCGTCGGCAGACGATGGCCCCGGCCATCTGGCCCAAGGTGAAGCCGCGCTTATCCGTCAGCATTACACCGACGCCTGGCGGGCATTGCAGCAGGCGTGCCGCTGCCTGCCCGAGCACGCCCCGGCCTGGTTGCGCCTGGCCCAGGCCAGCTACGGGCTGGGCCGACTGGACGAAGCAGAACGGCATTTCCGTCAGGCGCTGGCGCTGGATGCCGGACTGACTGCCGCCCATTCCGGCTTGCTGCTGCTGGGCCAGCACCACAGCAGCCTGAACGCTGACAGCGCCGCCCAGCAGCATCGGGCGCTGGGCGAAGCGCTGGAACAGCGCTGGCCCAGCGCTGCCACCCACGCCGCTGCGCCACAACCAGGCCGTGGCCTGCGCGTGGGCTTTGTGGCCGCCAGTCTGTACGACCACCCGCACGCCCATGTGCTGCTGCCACTGTGGCAGGCGCTGGCCAGCGGCTCGCTGGAAGTGCTGGCATATAACGACTCACCGGTGCAGGACGCCATCACCACCCGTCTGCGCGCGGCCTGTGCTGGCTGGCGCGACATCTACGGCCAGGATGACGACAGCCTGCTGGCGCAGATTCAGGCTGACCAGGTGGATATTCTGATTGATCTGTCTGGCCACCTGCCCGGCAACCGGCTGGAAGTGTTTGCCCGCCAGGCCGCGCCCTTGCAGGTCAGCTGGCTGGGCTACCCAGACAGCAGCGGCCTGTCGCGGATGCACTGGCGGCTGACCGACGCCTTCATCGACCCGCCAGGCGTGGAAACGCGCTACAGCGAACAACTGTGGCGACTGCCCGACAGCGCCTGGTGCTACCAGCCGCTGTGGCATGTGCTGCAACAGCGCCCGTCCAGCGACTACGCCGTATGCGCCACCCCGGCGCTGCATCGCGGCTATGTCACGTTTGGTGCCAGCCAGCACGCCGCCTGTCTGGGGCCAGAAGTGATTGCGCTGTGGGCGCAAGTGCTGCACGCGGTGCCGGATTCGCGCCTGCTGCTGGAGCTGGATGGCCTGGAAGCCGGCGATGGCCCATTGCATGTGGCGCTGACCACCCAGTTTGTCGAACGCGGCATTGGTGCCCATCGCCTGCAGCTGGTGGCCCGCACGCCGGGCCGCCAGGCGGTGCGCGCCCACGATATGGACATTGCGCTGGATAGCTTTCCGGTCAGCGCCGGGCTGGCCAGCTGCGAACTGCTGTGGATGGGCGTGCCGCTGGTTACCCTGCCCGGCCCCCGCGCTGCCTCGCGCAGCGGTGCCAGCCTGCTGAGCACGCTGGGCTATCCGCAATGGATTGCCCACAGCAAGGTGGATTACGTACGGATTGCCAAAACCCTGGCCAGCGACCTGGCCCGCTTGAACCGCATCCGCCTGGGCCTGCGGGTGGAAATGGAAAGCAGCCCGCTGCGTCAGGCGCAGCGTTTTGCCGAGCAGATGGAAACTGCGCTGCACAGCATGTGGGATGGGCGGCAGACGGGGTAAACAGCAAGAGGCTCCCCGGTGGGAAATCTACCGGGGAAAGCGTAGATCAACTTGATCTACGGGAAGTGCAATGAAAAAAGCCAGATCAAGCATGACTTGATCTGGCTTTCATATCCTGGTCGGGGTGAGAGGATTCGAACCTCCGGCCTCTACGTCCCGAACGTAGCGCTCTACCAGGCTAAGCTACACCCCGTTGGTGTATCCCTTGACGCGATTGCGTCGTCGAGAGATGCGCATGTTAGAGTAAGATTGCCGTTATGGCAAGCTTTTTTTACAGCACACCGGGCAATCCGGCACAAAACCACCGTCAATCAGGCACTTGTGGTGTTTGCTGTCTGACCGGGCAAAGGTTTTTTCCGGCAAGCCGTGGCAGCACGCAGTCTGTCGGCTACAATCCGGGGCCAAGCCTTTTACTCTGATTGCCGTCATGTGGTTTAAACAACTCACCCTTTATCGTCTTGACCCCAGCAAGCTGCCCGATCTGAACGATCTGGAAGCGGCGCTGCAGCAACGCCCGTTTGTGCCCTGCAGCGGGCTGGACTGGTTTTCCCAGGGCTTTGCCCCGGCGGCGCGCCATCAGCCCGACCTGATGCTGTTTCGCCAGGGGCCGATGGCGCTGGTGGCCTTGCGCCGGCAGGACAAGGTGTTGCCCACCAGCGTGATCCGCGACTTCACCGAAGACAAGGTGCAGGAAATCGAAGCCCGCGAGCTGCGCAAGGTGGGCAAGAAGGAAAAACAGCAGCTGCGTGAACAAGTGGCCGACGATCTGCTGCCACGGGCCTTCTCGCGCAGCAGCCACACCCGCGCCTGGCTGGATCTGGCGCAGGGCTGGCTGGCGGTGGACGCGGGCTCGGCCAGCAAGGCCGAAGCGTTGCTGGGCGCGCTGCGTGACGCGCTGCCGCCGTTTCCGGCCCGCTTGCCGCGTACCCAGCTGGCACCGGCCACCCAGATGACCAGCTGGCTGCTGGGCAGCGCGCCAGAAGGCTTTGCCCTGGATGCCGATTGCGAACTGAAGGCGCCGGGCGAAGATGGCGCGGTGATTCGCTGCACCCGGCAGGATCTCACCGCCAGCGAAATCCGCGCGCACCTGGAAACCGGCAAGCAGGTCACCAAGCTGGGGCTGATCTGGCAGGAGCGCATCCGCTTTGTGCTGACCGAAGACCTGACCGTGCGCCGCCTGCAGTTTCTGGATGTGCTGCAGGAGGAAGCCGAACAGGCTGGCGACGATGCTGAATCATTGTTTGAAGCCACTTTTGCGCTGATGACCGGTGAGCTGGCGCTGCTGACTGCTGCGCTGATCGAAGCCCTGGGCGGCGAACCCGCCGACAGCTAAGACAGCCCGAGCCCACGCCCTCCCCGAACTGGAACAGATAGACCCTACATGACCGTTTCTGACCCGATTGTGCGCCCGGCCTCCGGCTGGGTGCTGTACTGCCGCCCCGGCTTTGAGCGCGACTGCGCCCAGGAAGCCTACCAGCGCGCCCTGACCCAGGGCGCTGACCTGCACATTGCCGAAGCTCAGGAAAACAGCGGCTACGTCCGCCTGAGTGGCCAGGCCCGGCCACCACACTGGGGCAGCCTGGTGTTTGCCCGCCAGGTGCTGTCACTGGTGGCCATGATCGACCCACTGCCCGATCGTGACCGGCTGACGCCGATTCTGGATGCGCTGCCGGCCCATCCGGCAGTGTTTTCTGATGTCTGGCTGGAAATGCCCGACACCAACGACGGCAAGGAGCTGTCGGCGTTCACCCGGCGCTTTGCCCCGCTGCTGACCGATGCGCTGGTTGAGCGCCGCCGTCTGGGTGGCCGCGATGAGCTGCCGCGCCTGCATGTGTTTTTCCCTGACAAGCGCCGCGCCTGGCTGGCCGTGGCCGACCCGACGCAAAGCGCGCCGTGGCCTATGGGCATCCTGCGCCTGCGCATGCCGCCCGACGCACCCAGCCGTTCGGCGCTGAAACTGGCCGAAGCGTTTGACATGTTCCTGTCGGCAGAAGACCAGCAGCGCTATCTGCATGATGGCCTGCGCGCAGTGGACCTGGGCGCGGCACCGGGCGGCTGGACCTGGCAACTGCTGCGCCGTGGCCTGCGGGTGATGGCAGTAGACAACGGCCCGCTGAAAGGCATTGTGGCCGAGCATCCCTGGGTGAATCACCTGCGGACCGATGGCTTTCGCTTCCGGCCGGATCGCCCGGTGGACTGGGTGGTGTGCGATATGGTGGAAAAACCGTCGCGGGTGGCTACGCTGATGGCCAACTGGCTGGTGGGCGAACACGCGCGCCACGCCATGTTCAACCTCAAGCTGCCGATGAAAAAACGGCTGGAGGCGCTGGAAAGCGCGCTGAATGACATCGAGAGCATCATGCAGGCCAACGGCGTGCGCTACCGCTTGTCAGTCAAGCAGCTGTACCACGACCGCGAGGAAGTGACAGTCTATCTGGGCCGCGAAGCCAACCCGCGCCGCACCCGACGCTGATTCAGCCGCCACGGGCCGCGCGTTGTCAGCGTTGCCCCGGCGGCACCGCCAGCAATAGCCGCTGGCACTGGTAAAGCACGCGCGGGTCGGCTTGTCGTGGCGCAGCGGGCTGGCCAGGGCTGGCGCGCATCTGGGCATTCTGCTCCCGATACTGCACATCCTTGATGGCATCCTGCACAAATGCCGGCGAGCTCAGCCGGGTGGCCGCCTGCAGATACGCGCCTCCCTGGCCCTGGCCAAGCTGCTGCGCGCATTGCACCAGTTCATACGCCTGACGCTGCTGCGGCGTGGTGCTGTCGGCATCCAGTAGTCCGCCTAACGACGGGCCGAACAGGGCGGGGGCGATAAGGGTGAAAAAGCTGAGGTCGGCCATGGGTGTGCTCGGGTGAAGATGGCGCAGTGTAGCGCATGGAGCACGCTTTGCGGTGTGAGCTCGCGGGTAAACCCATGCCGCACATTGCGCGACAGCCATGAAAAAACGCACCGTCAGCAACGGTGCGTTTTTTCATTCAGCCACCCGGAATACACTCCAGGTGGACAGTGGGTCAATCAACCCAGCAGGTGAGCCACACCAGCGCGTTCTTCTTCCAGCTCGTTCAGGGTGATGTTGATGCGGCCACGGCTGAACTCGTCGATTTCCAGGCCTTGCACAATGGTGTATTCGCCATTGGCGCAGGTCACCGGGTAGCCAAACATCACGCCTTCCGGAATGCCGTAGGAACCGTCGGACGGAATGCCCATGGTCACCCACTTGCCGTTGGTGCCCAGCGCCCAGTCGCGGACGTGGTCGATGGCGGCGTTGGCGGCGGAAGCCGCCGAGGACAGGCCACGGGCTTCGATGATGGCGGCACCGCGCTTGCCCACGGTCGGCAGGAACACGTCGCTGTTCCATGCGTCGTCGTTGATCATTTGCTTGACGCTCTCGCCGCCGATGGTGGCAAAGCGGTAGTCAGCGTACATGGTCGGGCTGTGGTTGCCCCACACGGCCATGGTTTCGATGTCGGCCACGGCCTTGCCGGTTTTGGCAGCCAGTTGCGACAGGGCGCGGTTGTGGTCCAGGCGCAGCATGGCGGTGAAGTTCTTGGCCGGCAGATCCGGGGCCGACTTCATGGCGATGTAGGCGTTGGTGTTGGCCGGGTTGCCCACCACCAGCACCTTGACATTGCGGCTGGCGTGGTCGTTCAGCGCCTTGCCCTGCACGGTGAAGATGGCACCGTTGGCTTCCAGCAGATCCTTGCGCTCCATGCCCTTGCTACGCGGACGTGCGCCCACCAGGATGGCGTAGTCGGCATCCTTGAAAGCCACGTTCGGATCGTCGCTGGCGATCATGCCGGCCAGCAGCGGGAAGGCGCAGTCTTCCAGTTCCATCATCACGCCCTTCACAGCGGCCTGGGCTTGCGGCAGGTCCAGCAGTTGCAGGATCACCGGCTGGTCTTTGCCGAGCATTTCGCCAGAGGCGATACGGAACAGCAGGGCATAACCAATTTGACCAGCAGCACCAGTGATGGCAACACGAACGGGGGCTTTCATCGATTGACTCTCCATTTGTAATCGGAACGGGATTGAAGCATCAACGGAGCGAACACGGGTGACGGCCGGCAAACGGGCCGGCATGTCGGCGTGAGATGCGCCGGTTCTCGTGGTGTTGCGCCGTTCAGATGCATGGCTGAGTGTAACACCAAAGGTGAGTGACTTGCCATGAGCAATCTTGCGGGGGTGTTTAACTCTTGTGTCTTATATAAGACATGCATAGACAGCCCTGGCGAAAAGGTGTAAAAACACGGCAATGACAACGGACAAGCCCAGTTTTCAACCGCTGTATCAGCAAATACGCCAACTGCTGGCCGAGCGGATTGCCCACGGGGAATGGGCCGTCCACGAAGCCCTGCCCAGTGAATGGGCGTTGGCCGAAGCGCTGCAAGTCAGCCAGGGCACGGTGCGCAAAGCGCTGACCAAACTGGTGGACGAAGGCTGGTTGTACCGGCAGCAGGGCAAGGGCACGTTTGTGTCGCCGGGGTTGAGCGAGTGGGGTGATGGCGTGATGGTGACCCCCGGCCAGTTCAACGAGCCGCCCACCATCCCGGTGGCTGAGCTGTTGTCCTGCGGCAAGGCCAACGCCAGTGAAGACATGGCCGAGGCGCTGGGCTTGCGCCGCGCCGCGCCGCTGTTTCGCATTCGTCAGCTATGGCGGTTTGCCGGGGTGGCGGTGGCACTGGACGATGCCTTTGTGTCGGCTGAGCGGTTTGAAGAAATTGACGCCCGCCGGCTGCGCCAGTATGGCAACAGCCTGTACGCCTTGCTGGAGCGCCGTGATGCAGTGCGCATCAAGCTGGGGGCCATTCAGCTGCGCGCCACGCTGCCAGACCGGGAAACCTCGGTGCTGCTTGGGCTGACCGATATCGAACCCTTGTTGTCGGTGATCCGGCTGGCGCACACCCCGACCGGCGAGCCGGTGGAATGGCGCAAGCGGCTATGTCGCAGCGCGCGCTGGGCCTTCCAGCGCAATGCATGAAGGCACGATTCAACGTGCTAAAGCAGGACAGAACTCGAAGTGGATGGAGCGCAGTGAGACAGGTCGCAAGACCCATACAACAGAACCGGGCTCACCCGGTCAGGCGATAAAACCAGGCCCGGCGGATCGGGCTGATCTGGCCTTGCGCCAGGCAGCCCGACCGACCGGCAGCCATTTGACACGAAAGCAGCGGGACAGGCAGCACCGGCCCCGTGTGACGCAAAACTGAAATTTGATGTCGTCGTTCTGTAGGGATGGCGCAGTTTTTGTTAGAATTCGCAGGTTTGGCCGGCTGTCGCTTGGGCGGTGGCGGACCAGAAAGCAATGTGTTGCCCTTGTTTTTCAAGGGATTGCCGTGGCAGGCAGCCGGTTTCATGACGCCTGGCTGCTCTGGCTGTGTTGTGCCAAACGGGCATCTGCAGCCAGATTCTCGCCGCCATGAGTGGCGAAAACGGCAAATCAACACGGAAGGTTCGGGGCCGCCTGGCCCCGATGTATGTCAACCTCAGGTGTCTTGTTTCATCAAGGAAGCGCTATGCAGAAGAAACGACCAAAACACCTTGATATCGGTCAAATCAGACTGCCGGTTCCCGGCATTGTCTCGATCCTGCACCGGATCTCGGGTGTTGCCCTGTTCTTTTCCCTCCCTCTCTTTATTTATCTGCTGTCCGGCTCGCTGAGTTCTGAAGCGGATTTCGACACCTACCGGGCCGTCGTTTCGCATCCGCTGATGAAGCTTGTGCTGATTGGCCTGTTGTGGGCGTTCCTGCACCACCTGTGTGCCGGCATCCGTTTCCTGCTGCTTGACGTCCACAAGGGCCTTGAGCTGGAAACCGCCCGCGCCACGGCCAAGGCCACGCTGGTGGTGAGCATCGCATTGACCCTGCTGATCGGAGGTATGCTGTGGTAAACCGCATCGTTGTTGGCGCCCATTACGGCCTGCGCGACTGGATCATGCAGCGTGTGACTGCCGTCATCATGGCTGTCTATACCGTGGGCATCGTGCTGGCCCTGCTGGCCATTCCCGGCACGCATGAAGGCTGGAAGGCATTCTTTGCCTGTACCGCTGTTCGTGTGGTCACCCAGGTGACGCTGCTGGCTGTGTTTGCCCACGTCTGGGTTGGCATGCGCGACCTGTGGATGGACTATATCAAGCCGGTTGGTCTGCGCCTGACCATGCACATGTTCACCCTTGTCTGGCTGGTGGGCACCTTTGTTTACTCGGTTAAAGTCGTGTGGGGTATGTAATGAGCGTCCCAGTTCGTCGTTTTGACGCAGTGATCGTGGGCGGCGGCGGTGCCGGCCTGCGCGCGGCGCTGCAGTTGTCCGAAGCGGGTCTGAAGACCGCTGTCCTCTCCAAAGTATTCCCGACCCGCTCGCACACGGTGGCAGCTCAGGGCGGTATTTCCGCCTCGCTGGGCAATGTGCAGGAAGACCGTTGGGACTGGCACATGTACGATACCGTCAAGGGTTCCGACTGGCTCGGCGACCAGGACGCGATCGAATTCATGTGTCGCAAGGCCCCGGAAGCGGTGATCGAGCTGGAACACTTCGGCATGCCGTTTGACCGTCTGGAAAACGGCAAGATCTACCAGCGCCCGTTTGGCGGCCACATGGCCGACTTTGGCAAGACCCCGGTGCAGCGCGCCTGTGCGGCGGCTGACCGTACCGGTCACGCCATGCTGCACACCCTGTACCAGCGCAATGTGCGCGCCAATACCCAGTTCTTTGTCGAATGGATGGCGCTGGACCTGATTCGCGACGCCGATGGCGACGTGGTCGGCGTGACCGCGCTGGAAATGGAAACCGGCGAAATCTCCATCCTGCATGCCAAGGCTGTGCTGTTTGCCACTGGCGGTGCCGGGCGTATTTTTGCCGCTTCGACCAATGCCTTCATCAATACCGGCGACGGCCTGGGCATGACGGCCCGCGCTGGCATTCCGCTGGAAGACATGGAGTTCTGGCAGTTCCACCCGACCGGCGTGGCCGGCGCTGGCGTGCTGATTACCGAAGGCGTGCGTGGTGAAGGCGGGATTCTGCTCAACTGCAATGGCGAACGCTTCATGGAACGCTACGCACCGAACGCCAAGGATCTGGCTTCGCGCGACGTGGTGTCCCGCGCCATGGCGGTGGAAATCTACGAAGGTCGCGGCTGCGGCAAGAACAAGGACCATGTGTTGCTGAAGCTGGACCATCTCGGCCCGGAAATCATCAACCATCGTCTGCCGGGCATTCGCGAAATCGCCATCAAATTTGCTGGCGTGGACCCGATCAAGGAACCGATCCCGGTGGTGCCGACCTGCCACTACCAGATGGGCGGCATTCCGACCAACTACAAGGGCGAAGTGGTCTCGCCCAAGGGCGACAACCCGGAAGACCGTGTCAACGGCTTCTACGCCGCTGGCGAATGCGCCTGCGCCTCGGTGCACGGTGCCAACCGTCTGGGCACCAATTCGCTGCTCGATCTGGTGGTGTTTGGCAAGTCGGCTGGCGAAAGCATGGTGGAGTTCATCCGCAGCGAACGCCCGGATCACAAGCCGCTGCCGGCCAACGCCGCTGATTTCTCGCTGGCCCGGGTTGCCCGTCTGGAAAACCAGACCGGTGGCGAAGAAGTGGCCGACGTGCGCAACGCCATGCAGCAAGTGGTGCAGCGTCACGCTGGCGTGTTCCGCACCCAGGAAGTGCTGGCCGAAGGCGTCAAGCAGATCAAGGACGTGGCCGAGCGCGTCAAGCGCACCCAGATCAAGGACAAGTCCCAGGTCTGGAACACCGCCCGCATCGAAGCGCTGGAAATGGACAACCTGATCGAAGTGGCGCTGGCTACCCTGATCTCCGCCGAAGCGCGCAAGGAATCCCGTGGTGCCCACGCCCGCGATGACTACCCGGATCGCGACGACGAAACCTGGATGAAGCACACGATGTACTCGCGCGAGGGCTTCAAGCTCACCTACAAGCCGGTGCATAACCAGCCGCTGACGGTGGATTACATCGCCCCGCAGAAACGCGTGTACTAAGGAGTTGTCGAACATGGAAAAAATGCGTTTCTCCCTTTACCGCTACAACCCGGACAAGGATGACAAGCCGTACATGCAGGACATCGAGGTGGAAGTCGATCCCACCGACGTGAAACTGCTGGATGCGCTGGTCAAACTCAAGGCTGTGGACGACACCCTGTCTTTCCGTCGTTCCTGCCGCGAAGGGATTTGCGGTTCCGATGCCATGAACATCAACGGCAAGAACGGCCTGGCCTGCGTGACCGACCTGCGCAGCCTGAAGCAGCCGATTGCCCTGCGTCCGCTGCCCGGCCTGCCGGTGATCCGCGACCTGATCGTGGACATGACCCAGTTCTTCAAGCAGTACCACTCGATCAAGCCTTACGTGGTGAACGACACCCCGGCACCGGAGCGCGAGCGCCTGCAATCGCCGGAAGACCGTCTGGAGCTGGACGGCCTGTACGAGTGCATCCTGTGCGCCTGCTGCTCGACCTCCTGCCCGTCGTTCTGGTGGAATCCGGACAAATTCGTTGGCCCGGCTGGCCTGCTCGCTGCGTATCGCTTCATTGCCGATACCCGCGACACCATCACCAGCGAACGTCTGGACAACCTGGAAGACCCGTACCGCCTGTTCCGTTGCCACACCATCATGAACTGCGTTGATGTGTGCCCGAAGGGTCTGAACCCGACCAAGGCAATCGGCAAGATCAAGGACCTGATGGTCCGCCGCGCCGTATGAGTGACAACGGACAACCGTTCGATGAAATCGAGCTCAAGCGCATGCGCTGGCGTTCCCGGCGCGGGCTGCTTGAACTCGATATCGTGATCGGGCGCTTCCTCGACCGTGACTTTGACACGCTGAGCATTGACGAGCTGCACGCCTACCGTGAGCTGCTGACGTGGGAAGACACCGATCTGCACGATCTGGTGAATGGCAAAGTTGACGTGGATGCCCCGCATTTGCAGTCGGTGATCAACCGCTTGCGTCGCGCGTAAAGAAGACGCCCCGTCCGTGTGGTGCGGACAGGGGCGCCGTTAAAACCCTACCTGGGAGTATTGCTGTGGAAACGAATCGCAAAGTCACCCTTTCCTACGACGAAGGAAAAACCCTCGAGATGCCGGTGATGTCCGGCACCCTGGGCCCGGACGTCGTTGACATCCGGACTTTCGCCAAGACCGGCATGTTCACCTTTGACCCTGGCTTCCTGGCAACTGCCGCCTGCGAATCCAGCATCACTTTCATTGATGGTGATATCGGTCAGCTGTACTACCGTGGTTACCCGATCGAGCAACTGGCCGAGCACTCCGACTTCCTGGAAAGCTGCTACCTGCTGCTGAACGGCGAACTGCCGACCGCCGAGCAGTTTGCTGAATTCAACCGCAAGATCATGCGCCACAACATGCTGAACGACCAGATCATGTCGTTCTTCAAGGGCTTCCGCCGCGACGCCCACCCGATGGCCGTGATGGTGGGTGTGGTTGGCGCGCTGTCCGCCTTCTACCACGATTCGCTGGACATCAACGACCCGCACCACCGCGAAGTGTCGGCACACCGCCTGATTGCCAAGGTGCCGAACATCGCCGCCCAGGCTTATCGCTACAACAAGGGCCTGCCGTTCAGCTACCCGAAGAACGGCCTGACCTACTCCGAGAACTTCCTGCACATGATGTTCTCCACCCCGTGCGAAGAGTACAAGGTGAACAAGGTGCTGGCCAAGGCGCTGGATCGCATCTTCATCCTGCACGCCGACCACGAACAGAACGCCTCCACCTCGACCGTGCGTCTGGCCGGTTCGTCGGGTGCCAACCCGTTTGCATGTATTGCCGCCGGTATCGCCTGCCTGTGGGGCCCGTCCCACGGCGGTGCCAACGAAGCCGTGCTGAAAATGCTGGATGAAATCGGTTCGGTGGACAAGGTGCCGGCCTTCATGGAAGGCGTGAAAGCCAAGACCCACAAGCTGATGGGCTTTGGTCACCGCGTGTACAAGAACTTCGACCCGCGCGCCAAGATCATGAAGGAAACCTGCGACGAAGTGCTGAACGAACTGGGTCTGCGCGATGATCCGAAGTTCCAGCTGGCGATGAAGCTGGAAGAAATCGCCCTGAGCGACCCGTACTTCATCGAGCGCAAGCTGTACCCGAACGTGGACTTCTACTCCGGCATCGTGCTGTCTGCCATTGGTATCCCGGTGTCGATGTTCACCCCGATCTTCGCCCTGGCCCGCACCGTGGGCTGGATCAGCCACTGGACCGAAATGATCTCCGATCCGGGCATGAAGATTGGCCGTCCGCGTCAGCTGTACACCGGCTCGCCGCGTCGCGACTATGAGCAAGTGCAAAATCGCGGCTGATACACCCAGCCATACCGGAACGCAGTGCCTGTCAGTTGCGACGGATGGTGCGTTCCACGCGGTGCCTGGCACCGCATGTATTCCGCCCCGCCAGGGGCAGATGGCCGGCAGCGCAGGCTGCCGGTCCTTACCAGCTGCAGTAAAACAATAAAAATGAGGCACGAAACGCTCTCGGGCGCCGGCTGCCCTGATAATTGAGACAACGCCGGCGTGCCCCAGGACGCGGATCGTACCCGCTGCACGGGCAGTCAACAAAGGGTCGACCACATATCATGATGCAAACCTTGCAAAGCCATTCCTACCTGTTTGGTGGGAATGCACCGTTTATTGAGGAACTGTACGAGCAGTACCTCGCTGATGCCAACGCCGTGTCGGGCGAATGGCGCGACTACTTCGACAAGCTCCAGCAGCAGCTGGGCGGGTCGGTGCGCGATGTGCCGCACCAGCCGATTCAGGAGTCGTTCATCCAGCTGGCCAAGCAGCCGCGCAGCAGCGTCGCCCCGAGCGCCGCCGCCGATGGTGCCTCGCTGCAAAAGCAAGTGGGCGTGCTCAAGCTGATCTCCGCTTACCGCGTGCTGGGTTCGCGCTGGGCCAATCTGGACCCGCTCAAGCGCATGGACCAATCCCCGGTGCGCGAACTCGACCCGGCCACCCATGGCCTGGCTGACGCCGACATGGCCGTGCAATTCAACACCGGCTCGCTGGTCGGCCAGCAGAAAAAGCTGCCGCTGTCCGAGCTGCTGAAAAACCTCAAGCAAACGTACTGCGGCAATATTGGCCTGGAGTACATGCACATCACCAACTCCGAACAGAAGCACTGGATCATGCAGCGCTTCGAGGCGGATCTGTCTACCCCGAATTTCAGCAAGGAAGCCAAAAAGCGCATCCTCAAGCAAGTGACTGCCGCTGAAACGCTGGAACGCTACCTGCACACCAAATACGTCGGCCAGAAGCGCTTCTCGCTGGAAGGCGGCGAATCAATGATTGCCGCGCTGGACAACCTGATCCAGAACTCCTCGGCAGTCGGCGTGCAGGAAATCATCATCGGCATGGCCCACCGTGGCCGGCTGAACGTGCTGGTCAACACCCTGGGCAAGCTGCCGCGCGACCTGTTCGCCGAATTCGAAGGCCGCCCGGCGGTGGAACTGCCGTCCGGCGACGTGAAATACCACATGGGCTTCTCCACCGACATCCCGACCGCCAATGGCCCGGTGCATGTGTCGCTGGCGTTCAACCCGTCGCACCTGGAAATCGTCAACCCGGTGGTGGAAGGGTCGGTACGTGCCCGTCAGCAGCGCCGTCACGACACCGAGCGCCGTCAGGTGGTGCCGGTACTGATTCATGGTGACGCCGCCTTTGGTGGCCTGGGCGTCAACCAGGGCACCTTCAACCTGTCGGGTACCCGTGGCTACGGCACTGGTGGCACCATCCATCTGGTGGTCAACAACCAGGTGGGCTTCACCACCTCCGATACCCGCGACATGCGCTCCACGCTGTATTGCACCGACGTGGCCAAGATGGTGGAAGCCCCGATCTTCCACGTCAACGGCGACGATCCGGAAGCCGTCTGCTACGTGATGCAGGCCGCGATGGACTTCCGCATGCAGTTCAAGCGCGATGTGGTGATCGACCTTGTCTGCTTCCGGAAACTGGGCCACAACGAGGGCGACGACCCGATGCTGACCCAGCCGATGATGTACAAGAAAATCGCCAAGCATCCGGGGGTGCGCGCCAAGTACGCCGAGCGTCTGGTGGCCGAGGGTGTGGTGCCGGCAGATGAAGCCGAAGGGCTGATTCGCGCCTACCGCGACGCGCTGGACAAGGGCGAGCACGTTGAACAGACCGTGCTGACCAACTACACCCGCTCGCACAAACTCGACTGGACGCCGTTCCTGGGCACCCATTGGGCACACCCGACCGACACCACCTTGCCGGCCAACGACCTCAAGCGTCTGGCAGAAAAAGCCACCACCGTGCCGGAAGGCTTCAAGCTGCACCCGACCGTGGACAAGGTGCTGGCCGCCCGTCGCGCCATGGGCGCTGGCGAGCAGCCGGTGGACTGGGGCATGGCGGAAATCCTGGCCTACGCCTCGCTGGTGGAAAACGGCTACGGCGTGCGCATCTCCGGCGAAGACTCGGGCCGTGGCACCTTCAGCCATCGCCACGCCGTGCTGCACGACCAGAACCGCGAACGCTGGGACCAGGGCAACTATGTGCCGCTGCGTCACCTGTCGGAAAACCAGGCTGAGTTCCTGGTGATCGACTCGATCCTGAACGAAGAAGCGGTGCTGGCCTACGAATACGGCTATGCCTGCTCGGCACCGGATCAGCTGGTGATCTGGGAAGCCCAGTTTGGCGACTTTGCCAACGGTGCCCAGGTGGCGATTGACCAGTTCATCGTTTCTGGCGAAACCAAGTGGGGCCGTCTGTGCGGCCTGACCATGATCCTGCCGCACGGCTACGATGGCCAGGGCCCGGAACACTCGTCCGCCCGTGTCGAACGCTACCTGCAGCTGTGCGCCGAGCACAACATCCAGGTGGTGATGCCGTCCACCGCCGCGCAGATGTTCCACATGCTGCGCCGTCAGGTGCTGCGCCCGTATCGCAAGCCGCTGGTGATCATGCTGTCCAAGCGTCTGCTGCGCCTGAAGGATTCGCTGTCGCCGCTGGCCGACCTGACTTCCAGCAGCTTCAAGCCGGTGATTGGCGACACCACCGACCTGGACGCCAAGAAGGTCAAGCGCGTGGTGGTGTGCGCCGGTCAGGTGTACTACGACCTGTTCAATGCCCGCAAGGAAGCCGGCAACGACGAAGTGGCGATTGTGCGCCTGGAACAGCTCTACCCGTTCCCGACCGAACAACTGGCCGCCGAACTGGCCAAGTACCCGCATGCCCGCGAACTGATGTGGGCGCAGGAAGAGCCGAAAAACCAGGGGGCGTGGTACCAGATCCGCCACCGTCTGGAAAAACTGCTCAGCGGCAAGCAAACCCTGCAGTTTGCCGGTCGTCCGTCGTCGGCCTCGCCAGCCGTCGGCTATATGTCCAAGCACGTGGCCCAGCTCAAGGCGCTGCTGGCCGAAGCGGTAGCCAAGTAAGCGGATGTGAACCCCGGTGCCGGAAGGCATCGGGGCGCTGTGCCCACCCCAATACAATGAAGGGCAGCCCACTGGCTGCCCAACGAGGAGACCCTCAATGCTGATCGAAATCAAAATCCCGGTGTTTGCCGAATCCGTGACCGAAGGCACCATCGCCGCCCTGCACAAAAAAGTGGGCGACGCCGTGGCGCGTGACGAAAACCTTGCCGACATCGAAACCGACAAGATCATGCTCGAACTGCCGGCTCCGCAAGCCGGTGTGCTGGTGGAACTCAGCGTGGCCGCTGGTGACACCGTAACCAGCCAGCAAATCATTGGCAAGATCGACACCGCCGCCAGCGTGGCTGCTGCCGCTGCGCCGGCTGCCGCTGCTGCCCCGGCAGTGGCCGAAGTGTCGGCCCAGGCCGGCAACAACGAAGTGCTGGCCATGCCGGCAGCCAAGAAACTGGCCGCTGAAGCCGGCGTGGATCTGTCGTCGGTGACGGGTTCCGGTCGTGATGGCCGGGTGCTGAAAGAAGACGTGGCCGCTGCCGCCAGCAAGCCGGCAGCCAAGCCGGCAGCTGCGCCGGTGGTGGTGGCAGTGGGCGAGCGTCCGGAACAGCGCGTGCCGATGACCCGCCTGCGCAAGGTGGTGGCCGAGCGTCTGGTGCAGTCGCAACAAACCAACGCCATTCTGACCACCTTCAACGAAGTCAACATGAAGCCGTTGATGGACCTGCGCAACCAGTACAAGGACAAGTTCGAAAAAGCCCACGGCGTCAAGCTGGGCTTCATGGGCTTCTTTGTGAAGGCTGCCGTGCACGCCCTGAAGAAATTCCCGATCCTGAACGCCTCGGTCGATGGCACCGACATCGTTTACCACGGTTACTTCGACATCGGCGTGGCCGTGGGCAGCCCGCGCGGCCTGGTGGTGCCGGTGATCCGTAACGCCGACCAGCTCAGCCTGGCCGACATCGAGAAGCAGATTGCCGACTTCGGCAAGCGCGCCCAGGAAGGCAAGCTGGGCCTGGACGAACTGACCGGCGGCACCTACACCATCTCCAATGGCGGCACCTTTGGCTCGATGATGTCCACCCCGATCATCAACCCGCCGCAATCGGCCATTCTCGGCATGCACGCCACCAAGGAACGTGCGGTGGTGGAAAACGGCCAGATCGTGGCCCGCCCGATGATGTACCTGGCTCAATCCTACGATCACCGCATCATCGATGGCCGCGAAGCCGTGATGAGCCTGGTGGCGATCAAGGACGTGATTGAAGATCCGGCCCGCCTGATCCTCGACCTGTAATTTTCGTCACGGCGCACCGGCCCAGCCGGCGGGTGCGCCGTTGCCGTCTCTGCCTGTTTTCAGGAGTATCTCGAATGAGCCAAAGTTTTGACGTCGCCGTCATCGGCGGTGGCCCCGGCGGTTATGTGGCGGCCATCCGCGCTGCCCAGCTGGGTTTCAGCACCGTATGTGTGGACGCCTTCAAGAACCCGCAGGGCAAGCCCAGCCTGGGCGGCACCTGCCTGAACGTCGGTTGCATCCCGTCCAAGGCGCTGTTGCAATCCTCGGAAAACTACCACGCCGTTCAGCACGATTTTGCCGATCATGGCATTACCGTGGCCAACACCCAGATCGACATCGGCAAGATGCTCGAACGCAAAAACGGCATCATCACCAAAAACGCTGCCGGCATTGCCTTCCTGTTCAAGAAGAACAAAGTGACCAATGTGCATGGCCTGGGCAAGCTGGTGGGTCGCCAGAACGAAAAATGGCTGATTGAAGTCAGCGAAGGCGGCGAAACCCAGCAGATCGAAGCCACCCATGTGATCGTCGCCACCGGCTCCAACCCGCGCCCGCTGCCGGGCGTGGAAGTGGACAATGTTCGCGTGCTGGACAATGCCGGCGCACTGGCGCTGGATCAGATCCCGGCCCGCCTGGGCGTGATCGGCGCGGGCGTGATCGGCCTGGAAATGGGCAGCGTATGGAAGCGCCTGGGCGCTGAAGTCACCGTGCTGGAAGCCCTGCCCACCTTCCTGGCTGCCGTGGACGAGCAAATCGCCAAGGAAGCGCACAAGTACCTGACCAAAGACACCGGTCTGGTGATCCACAACGGGGTGAAGATCGGCTCGATTGAAAACGGTGCCGACGCCGTCACCGTCAAGTACGAACTCAACGGTGAAGCACAGGAACTGGTGGTGGACAAGCTGATTGTCGCCATTGGCCGCGTGCCCAACACCGCCGGCCTGAACGCCGAAGGCGTGGGCCTGCAGATCGACGAACGCGGCTTTATCGTGGTGGACGACCACTGCCACACCAACCTGCCCAATGTCTGGGCCATTGGCGACGTGGTGCGCGGCCCGATGCTGGCGCACAAGGCCAGCGATGAAGGCGTGGCCGTGGCCGAGCGCATTGCCGGCCAGAAGCCGCATCTGGACTTCAACACCATCCCGTGGGTGATCTACACCCACCCGGAAATTGCCTGGGTAGGCAAGACCGAACAGCAACTGAAGGCCGAAGGCGTCGATTACAAAAAAGGCACCTCCGGTTTTGCCGCCAATGGTCGCGCCCTGGGTCTGGGCATGACACAGGGCACGGTGAAGGTGCTGGCCTGCGCCAAGACCGACCGCATCCTGGGCGTACACATCATCGGCCCGATGGCTTCCGAACTGGTGGCCGAAGCCGTGGCGGCGATGGAATTCTCCGCCAGCAGCGAAGACCTTGCCCGCATCGTCCATGCCCACCCGAGCCTGTCGGAAGTGGTGCATGAAGCTTGCCTGGCCGCTGACAAGCGCGCCCTGCACGGCTGATGATTTTTCAGTGGGCCACGCGGAATTGCCCGCATGGCCCACACCTCGCCCCTGAAAAAAAGAGAGACAGACACATGAACCTGCACGAATACCAAGCAAAAGAATTGCTGGCCAAATACGGCCTGCCGGTGCAACAAGGCGTCCTCGCCACCAACGGCGAAGAAGCTGCCGCTGCTTTCGACAAGCTGGGCGGCAAGTTTGCCGTGATCAAGGCCCAGGTGCATGCCGGTGGTCGCGGCAAGGCCGGCGGCGTGAAAGTGGTGAAGAGCCGCGAAGAAGCTGCTGACATCACCAATGGCCTGATCGGCAAGAACCTGGTGACCTACCAGACCGACGCCAATGGTCAGCCGGTAAACAGCGTGCTGGTATGCGAAGACATGTACCCGGTACAGCGCGAACTGTACCTGGGTGCCGTGGTAGACCGCTCGTCGCGCCGCGTGACCTTCATGGCTTCCACCGAAGGCGGCGTGGAAATCGAAGAAGTTGCTCACAACACCCCGGAAAAAATCCTGAAAGTCACCGTCGATCCGCTGGTTGGCCTGCAGCCGTTCCAGGCGCGTGACGTGGCGTTCCAGCTGGGTCTGGAAGGCAAGCAGATTGGCGAATTCGTCAAGCTGATGACCGGCGCGTACAACGCCTTTGTGGAAAACGATTTCGCCCTGTTCGAAATCAACCCGCTGGCCATCCGTGGCGATGGCAGCCTGGCCTGCGTGGACGCCAAGGTTGGCATCGACTCCAACGCCCTGTATCGCCTGCCGGCTGTGGCCGCCCTGCGCGACAAGTCGCAGGAAAACGAACGTGAACTGAAGGCCAGCGAGTTCGAACTGAACTACGTGGCACTGGAAGGCAATATCGGTTGCATGGTGAACGGTGCCGGTCTGGCCATGGCCACCATGGACATCATCAAGCTCAAGGGTGGCCAGCCGGCCAACTTCCTGGACGTGGGCGGTGGTGCCACCAAGGCACGCGTGATCGAAGCGTTCAAGCTGATTCTGGCCGACCCGTCGGTGCAAGGCGTGCTGATCAACATCTTCGGTGGCATCGTGCGTTGCGACATGATTGCCGAAGCCATTATTGCCGCCGTCAAGGAAGTGAACGTGACCGTGCCGGTGGTGGTGCGCCTGGAAGGCAACAACGCCGAAGCCGGTGCCAAGCTGCTGGATGAATCCGGCCTCAAGCTGACCTCGGCACAAGGCCTGAATGACGCCGCCGAGAAAATCGTCGCTGCCGTCAACGGTTAATGCGGAGCGAGGCCAACGGCGACGGGCGTGCGCCGCATCAAGCCTCCTCCTGAATGACACGCCTGACACCCAATTTGAGGTTACACAATGAGCGTACTCGTTAATAAAGACACCAAAGTCCTCGTTCAAGGCTTTACCGGCAAGAACGGCACCTTCCACTCCGAACAGGCGCTGGCCTACGGCACCCAGGTGGTAGGCGGCGTGACCCCGGGCAAGGGCGGCAGCCAGCATCTGGGCCTGCCGGTGTTCAACACCATGCGCGAAGCCGTGCGTGAAACCCAGGCTGACGCCTCGGTGATCTACGTGCCGGCACCGTTTGTGCTGGATTCCATCGTTGAAGCCGTGGACGCCGGCATCAAGCTGATCGTCACCATCACTGAAGGCGTGCCGACCATCGACATGCTCAAGGCCAAGCGCTACATCGAGCAAACCGGCGGCGTGCGCCTGATTGGCCCGAACTGCCCCGGCATCATCACCCCGGGCGAATGCAAGATCGGCATCATGCCGGGTCACATCCACAAGCCGGGCAAGATCGGCATCGTGTCGCGCTCCGGCACCCTGACCTACGAAGCTGTGGCGCAAACCACCGCTGCCGGCCTGGGCCAGTCCACCTGCATCGGCATCGGCGGCGACCCGATTCCGGGCACCAGCCACATCGACGCGCTGGAACTGTTCCAGAACGACCCGGCCACCGAAGCCATCATCATGATCGGTGAAATCGGCGGCACCGCCGAAGAAGAAGCCGCTGAATTTGCCAAGTCCAATGTGACCAAGCCGATCGTCGGCTACATCGCTGGCGTGACCGCACCGAAGGGCAAGCGCATGGGCCATGCAGGTGCCATCATCTCCGGTGGCAAAGGCACCGCAGAAGAAAAGTTTGCCGCCTTCGACCGCGCCGGCATCCGCTACACCCGCAGCCCGGCAGAACTGGGCAGCACCCTGGTGGCCCTGCTGAAAGAAAAAGGCATGCTGTAAGCCTGCGCGACTGCCGGCTATGGCCGGCATCACGCCAGAGTGAAAAAAGCCACCCGATATCGGGTAGCTTTTTTCATGGGTGCGCCTGGGAGGTTCCGCCCAGGTATGGCCTAGATGGCGTTACCTTTTGACATCCTCCCCCGCCTAAAGTCGGGGGATTCCTACGGCGCTCATCCCGGCATCGAGCTGGCATAAATCGCTTCGGCGGGTTCCTGCTGCTGGCGGCATGACTGCACCGCTCACTTCACAGGCGATCCGGGCTGCGGTTTCCCGCCCGGCGGAAGCATCCGCCGTGTCCTGCCCTTCGTCTCGCAATCGTTGCATCCCGCGAGACAGGATGTTGATCGCGCCGACCAGATCGGCGTTTTCCTCGAAACCGCATTCCACACACTGAAACCGTGCCTGCGTCTGGCGGTTGTCCGCCGACACATGGCCGCAGCACGGACAGGTGCGGCTGGTGTTCTGCGCCGGCACGGCGATGAGATGTCCGCCGTTCCACGCCAGCTTGTAGTCCAGTTGGCGACGGAATTCGAACCAGCCTTGATCGAGGATGGACTTGTTCAGGCCGGACTTGGCCCGAACCTGCTTCCCCGGCTTTTCGGGGCTGCCTGCTGCCGACTTGGACATGTTCCTCACCTGCAAGTCCTCGATACACACCATCGCGTGGTTTTGGCTGATCGTGGTGGAGCACTTGTGCAGGTAGTCGCGGCGGGCGTTGCCGATGCGGGAATGGATGCGCTGGACGCGGGTTTTCGCCTTCTTCCAGTTGCTGCTGAATTTGGTCTTGCGGCTCATGGCCTGCTGCGCGCGGCGCAAGGCCGTTTCATGCCGCTTGAAGCTGTTGAGCGGGGCATGGAACGTGCCGTCCGAGAGCGTGGCAAACCGTGCAATGCCCATGTCGATGCCGACTGCGCCACCCTGCGGGATGGGCTGCTCAATCTCGCGTTCGGTCTGGATGCTCACGAACCATTTGCCGCAAGACTGGCTCACGGTGATGTTCTTCACCGCACCCAATACTTCCCGGCTGTTGCGGTAGCGCAGCCATCCCAACTTGGGCAGGAACAGGCGGTTGTTGGCCTGATCAAGCTTGATCTGTTTTGGGTCGGGATAGCGGAAGCTGTTATGCTGCCCCTTCTTCTTGAAGCGCGGAAAATCAGCGCGTTTGGCGAAGAAGTTGGTGTAGGCCCGCTCCAAATCCTTGAGCGTCTGTTGCAAGGGATGAACCGGCGCATCGGCCAGCCACGGCGTTTCAGATCCATTGCGCCACTCGGTGAGCAGCTTGCACAGGCCCGCATAGCCCAGTTTCTTCTCTCCACGCTCGTAGCGTGCCTTCTGCAACGCCAGCGCCTTGTTGAACACGAACCGGCACGAGCCAGCGAAGCGGCGCATGTCGCGCTGCTGTTGGCCGGTCGGCATCAGTTCGTATTTGTAGGCTTGAAGGCGTTGCATACTGGTTTTTATACAGCCCACACCCATCGACGGCAAGGACGGCTACGCCGTCCGCGCTATCCTTCCCCGCCCTGAACGGCGGGGCTTGCCGCGCACCGGGTCAGCCCCGCCAGCAATTTGCCATGCACGCCACCAAAGCCGCCATTGCTCATCACCAGCACATGGTCGCCAGGGCGGGCATCGGCGCACACGGTGGCTACCAGCGCGTCAAGCTGGTCGAAGGTGCGTGCCTGCTCACCCAGCGGAGCCAGCGCCTCAGCCGGGTTCCAACCCAGGTTGGCGCTGTAGCAGTACACCTGATCCGCCTGGGCCAGGCTGCCGGGCAGCTCGGCCTTCATGGTGCCCAGCTTCATGGTATTGGAGCGCGGCTCCAGCACCGCCAGGATGCGCGCCGCACCCACTTTGGCGCGCAATCCCGCCAGCGTGGTGGCAATCGCCGTGGGGTGGTGGGCAAAGTCGTCGTACACCGTCACCCTGCCCGCCACGCCCTTGACCTCCATGCGGCGCTTGACGTTGGCAAAGCGGCTCAGCGCATCAATGGCCACCGCCGGTGGTACGCCAACATGGCGGGCAGCCGCAATCGCCGCCAGCGCGTTCATCCGGTTATGCTCGCCCAGCAGGCTCCAGTTCAGCCGGCCTTGCGGCATGTCAATCAGCAGGATGTCGCAGCTGCCGGCGCTGTCCACCGGGCCGCAGCTCCACTCACCCTGCTCGCCAAAGCGCTCGACCGGCGTCCAGCAGCCGCGTGCCAGCACGCGGTCCAGGCTGGCCTCACGGCCATTCACCACCAGCCGGCCCTTGCCCGGCACGGTGCGCACCAGGTGGTGGAACTGGGTTTCAATTGCCGTCAGATCGGCAAAGATGTCGGCGTGGTCAAATTCCAGATTGTTCAGCACGGCGGTGCGCGGGTGGTAGTGGACAAACTTGCTGCGCTTGTCAAAAAATGCCGTGTCGTACTCGTCGGCCTCGATGACAAAAAACGGGCTTTGCCCATCCGGCTCGGCGCGCGGCGCACCCGGCAACCGGGCGGACACGGCAAAGTTTTCGGGAATGCCGCCAATCAGAAAACCCGGTGCCAGGCCGGCGTCTTCCAGAATCCATGCCAGCATCGACGCCGTGGTGGTCTTGCCATGGGTGCCGGCCACTGCCAGCACCCAGCGTCCGGCCAGTACATGCTCGGCCAGCCATTGCGGGCCGGATACATACGGCAGGCCTTGATCAAGAATCGCCTCCATCAGCGGCATGCCACGCTTGACCACATTGCCAATCACGTAAAGGTCGGGCTCCAGCTGGGTTTGTTCGGCGTTAAAGCCGCTGATCAGCTCAATGCCCATGGCCTCCAGCTGGGTGCTCATCGGCGGGTAAACATTGCTGTCACAGCCGGTGACGGTGTGGCCGGCCGCCTTGGCCAGGGCAGCAATGCCGCCCATGAAGGTGCCGCAAATGCCAAGAATGTGAATATGCATGATGGGTCAGAATTGGGAAAACAGTCAGGCGGCAAGCATACCGCAAAGGGCAGGGTCGTGCTTGGCCTGTGAGGGCGTCAGCCTGTTGGACTGACACAGGAAAATCCGGAAAAATCCACCGGCTAACGCCACTGTGCGCGGAGATCACGATTTTTTGCGTGTCCTTGGCGGTATGGGGACGGCAGAAACGGCAGGGTCGATACAGGTTGGCTCGATAAAAAACGACATGCCCGCACCTGTCTTATTCCAATTACAGATATAAAATGAAATAATATCTCCACCCTATCGATGGAGATGAACATGGCACGGCTTCCGGGCGGGATGGAACATCTGGCACAGGCTCAAGATTTGCTGAAAAAGGCAAAGACAGTAGAAGAGTTGCGCACCGCTCAGGCGGTTGCGCTGCCACTGCTGTTCAACCTCAGCATCGAGCAGACGGCTCAAATCATTGGTCGTTCGGTCGGGGCAACCTGTACGTTGCGGACGAATTTCTGCCGGGAGCAGGCTGGCGAAGCCAGGCCCAAGCGCAGCAAGCGCGAACTGCGCAACCGGGCCAAGGCCAGCCTGGAGCAAGAGGCCAAGATTCTGGATGAGGCACTCACCGAGGCGGCTACCGGCGGAGTGGTGATCGTTCCGCCGCTCAAGCCGGTCATCGAGGCCAAGCTGGGCAAACCGCTGGCGCTCTCCACCATTTATGCGATGCTGGCGCGCCATGGCTGGCGGAAAGTGGCTCCGGACAAGATTCATCCGAAAAGCGACCCCGACGCCCAGGAAGACTGGAAAAAAAACTGCAGGGGCGCTTGGCAGAAGAAAGAACCCGATTTGCCGTAGCGCGTCCGCTGCGATTGATGTTCCAGGACGAGGCTCGATTTGGCCGCATCAGCGACGTTCGCCACTGCTGGCAGAAAAAGCCGCATCGGCCCGTGGTGAAAGCCATGGTGACACAGCAATATGTCTATGCCTACGGCGCGATCAGTCCGGCTGATGGGCGTTTCGACTCATTGATCCTGCCGCAGGTGAACGGCAAGTGCATGCAGCTGTTTCTGGATGAGGTTGCCCGGCGCTACCCCGACGAAAACATCGTGATGGTGCTGGATGGAGCCGGTTGGCACAAGAGTCCGTTTCAGCTGGCGGACAACTTGAGGTTGATCTTCCTTCCGCCCTATGCGCCGGAACTCAACCCGCAAGAACACGTGTGGGATGAGTTGCGCGAGAAGTACTTCCACAACCGAGCCTTCGATAGCCTGGAGGCCTTGGAAGCCCACTTGGAACAGGGCCTTGCTCAGTTGGAAAACCAGCCGGGAAAGATGCAGAGCCTCACCGGCTGGGAATGGATAATTAATTCAATTTATAAATAGAAATGGAATTAAACACCAGTGCGGGCATGCCGTTTTCTGCATGACGCTGTGCGCCCACCTTATTCCTCAGGCGGGCGCGTTTCCTTTAGCGCATCACGCTGCCGGGGTTTCTGCCTTCTGGCGCAAACGCAGGTTCAGTTCCTTCAGCTGCTTCTCGTCCACCGCGTTCGGCGCGTTGGTCAGCAGACACTGCGCACGTTGGGTTTTCGGGAAGGCAATCACATCGCGGATCGATTCGGCACCGCACATCAGCGTGACCAGACGATCCAGACCAAAGGCCAGGCCGCCATGCGGCGGGGCACCGAACTTCAGGTTGTCCAGCAGGAAGCCAAACTTGTTCTGTTGTTCTTCCGGGCTGATCTTCAGCGCGGCAAACACTTTTTCCTGCACCTCGGCGCGATGGATACGCACCGAGCCGCCGCCGATTTCCCAGCCGTTCAGCACCATGTCGTAGGCACGCGCCAGGCAGGCACCCGGATCGGTGTCCATCAGGTCTTCGTGGCCCGGCTTCGGGCTGGTGAACGGATGGTGGCAGGCGGTCCAGCGGTCGGCTTCTTCGTCGTGCTCGAACATCGGGAAGTCCACCACCCACAGCGGACGCCATTCGCGCACAAAATAGCCGCCGGCTTCGCCGCGTTCGTGGCCGATCTTGATGCGCAGTGCGCCAATGGCTTCGTTCACCACCTTGGCCTTGTCGGCACCAAAGAAGATGATGTCGCCGTTGTCAGCGCCGGTGCGGCTCATGATTTCGTTCAGCGCGTTGACCGACAGGAACTTGACGATGGGCGACTGCAGGCCGCTGGTTTCGTCGTTGGTGATCTTGCTCTTGTCGTTCACCTTGATGTAGGCCAGGCCCTTGGCACCGTAGATGCTGACAAACTGGGTGTATTCGTCAATTTCCTTGCGCGAGATCGACGCGCCGCCCGGCACACGCAGGGCCACCACGCGGCCATTGGCCTGGTCGGCGGCACCACGGAACACCTTGAATTCTTCGGTCTTCATCAGGTCGGTCAGTTCGGTGAACTTGAGCGACACGCGCAGATCGGGCTTGTCCGAGCCGTAGTAGAACATGGCGTCGTTGTAGCTCATGCGCGGGAACTTGCCCAGCTCGACCTGCATCACGTCGCGGAAGATTTCCTGCGCCATGGTTTCGGTGATGTCCATGATTTCGTCCTCGTTGAGGAACGAGGTTTCGATATCAATCTGGGTGAATTCCGGCTGACGGTCGGCGCGCAGGTCTTCGTCGCGGAAGCATTTGGTGATCTGGTAGTAGCGGTCAAAACCGGCCACCATCAGCAGCTGCTTGAACAACTGCGGCGATTGCGGCAAGGCGAAAAATTCGCCCGGATGCACGCGCGAGGGCACCAGGTAGTCGCGGGCACCTTCCGGGGTGGAGCGGGTCAGCATCGGGGTTTCGATGTCGATGAAGCCCTGCTTGTCCAGGTGGTTGCGCACGCCCATGGCCACACGGTAGCGCAGGCGCAGGTTCTTTTGCATGGCCGGACGGCGCAGGTCGATCACCCGGTTGGTCAGGCGCACGTTTTCCGACAGATTGTCTTCGTCGATCTGGAACGGCGGGGTGGCGGCGGTGTTGAGGACTTCGATGTCCTTGGCCAGGATTTCGATTTCGCCGGAAATCAGGTTGGCGTTGGCGGTGCCGGCCGGGCGCTCGCGCACGATGCCGGTGATGGCCAGCACGTATTCGTTACGCGAGGCGTCGGCGGTCTGGAAGGCTTCCGGGGTGTCCGGATCAATCACCACCTGCACCAGACCTTCACGGTCGCGCAGGTCGATAAAGATCACGCCGCCATGGTCACGGCGACGGTGCGCCCAGCCTTTGACGGTGACCGTCTGGCCGAGGAATTTTTTGTCAATCAGTCCGCAGTAGTCGGTTCGCATGCTCTGCTTTCAACAAGAGGTAGGAGGTGGGACGGGTTTGCTGGCCGGAGCCACCACACCCATCGAAATAATGTACTTCAGCGCGTCGTCCACGCTCATGTCCAGTTCACGGGTGGCCGAGCGCGGCACCAGCATGAAATAGCCGGAAGTGGGGTTGGGCGTGGTGGGCACGTACACGCTGACAAAATCGTCGCTGTCCAGATGCTCGGCCACCCCGGCACCGGGCTTGCCGGTCAGAAAGGCAATGGTCCACACGCCCTGGTGCGGAAACTGCACCAGCAGCGCCTTGGAAAACGCCTGGCCGCTGCCCGACAGCAAGGTGTCGCTGACCTGCTTGACGCTGCTGTAGATGGTTTTCACCACCGGAATGCGCCCGAGCAGGGCTTCCCACAGGCCCACCACTTTCTGGCCCAGCATGTTGGCCGCCAGAAAACCGGTCATCAGCACAATCAGCAGCGCCAGCACCAGCCCGCTGCCGGGGATGTGCATGCCAAACCAGTGGGTGGGCTGCAGCGCATTGGGCAGCCAGTTGATCATGCTGTCCATGGTGGAAATCACCATGTCCAGCACCCACAGGGTGACGGCAAAAGGCAGCCAGATCAGCACGCCGGTGAGCAGGCAGGCCTTGAGCGTCAGTTTGCCCTGGTTCATGCGCAACCGCCGCAGCCACTGGCCGCGCAGGGCGGTTGCGCCGGTTTGGGGGCGTTCTTGAAGTCTGTGGCATACCAGCCCGAGCCCTTGAGCTGGAACCCGCCGGCGGACAGCAGCTTGGTGTACGACGTGCTGGCACACGCCGGGCAGGCGGCAATCGGGGCGTCCGAGAGCTTTTGCAAATGTTCCTTGACCTGACCACAGTCTTCACAACGGTATTCATAGATCGGCATGGAATAAAGCCTCCGCAATACAGGTGTCAACGACGGGCAATGCCGAACTTTTCAGGCAGCCCGGGGGTCGGACGGCGGCATGGCCAGTCCAACGCAACATGAAAGTATATCTCACCGTTGCGCCAAACCAAAACAGGGTGTGTGCCTGGGGCAAGGCTGGCGCACGCTCTGGCTGACCCGCACCTCCCTGTGTTGTGCTGGTCAAGGCGTGAGAATGTGCCACAAGCCGGGCAGGACCCATCCACTGCCGCGCCGGCCAGAAACCGCGCCGCAGGCATGGGCAGACGGGTCGGTTTATATTACATTTCGGTTTCTTTTGCATGACGCTGGCCTGGCTGCGTCACCTGTTCAGGGTCTGCCAGGGCTTGTCCTGTCTGCTTTCACGGCACTGTCATGACAATATGGGATAACGCAGGGCGATAACCTCACTTGCATTCAGGTTATGTTGCACGGCAACATGGCGGAATTGGCGGGATCTTCATCTTCTGCCTACGCCAGCAGTGACCACCCTGTGCCCCCTGAATCCAGGCGTGGGCACAGATTTAACGACCACCCTCTTCACCCCACCGGGTGAATGACTTAAACACACACGGAGCTCGACCATGGAAAATCTCAAAACCATGCTGCAAGGCAAAAAAGGCCTGATCGTAGGGATCGCCAACGACAATTCAATTGCCTACGGTTGTGCCCGCGTGCTGCGCGACCTGGGCGCCGAGTTTGCCGTTACCTACCTGAACGAAAAAGCTGACCGCTTTGTCCGTCCGCTGGCCGAAGAACTCGACAGCCCGCTGATCCTTCAAATGAACGTGGAAGCACCGGGCGAGCTGGAAGCGGCGTTCAAGGCCATCGAAGAAAAATGGGGCAAGCTGGATTTCGTCATCCACTCCATCGCCTTCTGCCCGATGGACGACCTGCATGGCCGCGTGACCGATTGCTCCAAGGATGGCTTCCTGCAGGCCATGCGCGTGTCGTGCTACTCGCTGATTGAAATGGCCCGCCTGGCCGAACCGCTGATGAAAGACGGCGGCGCGCTGGTGACCATGACTTACTACGGCGCTGACAAGGTCGTGGAAAACTACAATGTGATGGGCCCGGTCAAGGCTGCGCTGGAATCCACCGTGCGCTATCTGGCCGCCGAGCTGGGCAGCAAGAAAATCCGCGTGCACGCCGTGTCGCCGGGGCCGCTGAAAACCCGCGCCGCCTCCGGCATTGCCCACTTCGACAAGCTGATCGAAGAAGCCATCGCCCGCACCCCGGAACACCGCCTGGTGGACATCGAAGACGTGGGCATGACCACCGCCTTCCTGGTATCCGGTGGCGCGCGCGCCCTGACGGGAGACACCATCTACGTCGATGGCGGCTTCCACAACATGGCCTGAGGACACGCCCATGACCCGTGATGAACACGCTTTTGCCGATATTCTGGAAGAAGCCGAGCAGTTTGGCCCGCTGTCGATGGCAGTGGCCCACCCGTGCAGCCAGGAATCGCTGATGGGGGCGGTGGAAGCCGCCGACCATGGCATTATTTCGCCCATCCTGATTGCGCCGCTGGCCAAGCTGGAAAAGGTGGCCGCCGAATTCAACGTTGACCTGTCGCGTTTTCGCGTCATCGACGTGCCGCACAGCCACGCCGCCGCCGAAGTGGCGGTGGAACTGGTGAAAAACGGCGAGGCGCACGCCCTGATGAAGGGCAGCCTGCACACCGACGAGTTCATGAGTGAAGTGCTGAAGAAAAACGGCGGCCTGCGCACCGGACGTCGTCTGTCGCACGTGTTCATCATGAAAGTGGACAGCTACCCGCGCTACCTGTTCATCACCGATGCGGCCATCAACATCCAGCCGGATCTGATGGCCAAGGTGGATATCACCCAGAACGCCATCGACCTGACCCACGCGCTGGGGATTGCCTGCCCGAAGGTGGCACTGCTCTCGGCAGTGGAAACCGTCACGCCGAACATCCAGTCCACCCTCGACGCCGCTGCGCTGTGCAAGATGGCCGACCGTGGCCAGATCACCGGTGCCATCCTTGATGGCCCGCTGGCCTTCGACAACGCCATCTCCGCCGAAGCGGCGCACACCAAGCACATCATCTCTGCCGTGGCGGGGGATCCGGACATCCTGGTGGTGCCAGACCTCGAATCCGGCAATATGCTGGCCAAACAGCTGTCGTATCTGGCAGCGGCGGCGTCTGCCGGCATTGTGATGGGTGCGCGCGTGCCGATCGTGCTGACCAGCCGTGCTGAAGACGCCCAGGGCCGTCTGGCCTCGGCGGCAGTGGCCAACGTGGTCGGCCACCGTCTGGTGATTGGCGCAGGAGCCGGCGAATAATGCGCGTGTTGCTGATCCTCAACCCTGGCTCGGCCACGCTCAAGTTCGAGTTTTTTGCCTTGGGCGAACACGGCCCGGTGCCGCGTTATCGCGGCATGGTCGATGGCATCGGGCGCGATTCGGCCCGGCTGCAAATCCACCGGGTGGCCGATGGCGACAGCGTGCTGGAGCGTACCTTGCAACCGGCGGCGCATACCGACGCGCTGGCGGCGGTGTTTGCCTTTGCCCGCGAGCATGGTTACAGCCTGGCTGCCGTGGCGCACCGGATTGTGCATGGTGGGCCGTTCTTCCAGCAGGCGGTGCGCCTGACCCCTGAGGTGGTGGCCAAGCTGGAAACGCTGATTCCGCTGGCACCACTGCATCAGCCGGTGGGTCTGGCGGCGATTGCCGCCGTCAGCAGCGTCGATCCGGACGTGGTGCAGATTGCCTGCTTTGACACCGCGTTCCATACCACGCAAGACCCGCTGGGCACCCGTTTTGGCATCGCCCAGCGCTGGCACGATGCTGGCGTGCGCCGCTACAGTTTCCACGGCCTGTCTTACGCGGCCATTGCCCACAAACTGCCGGAGGTGCTGGGCAGCGAACGCGCCGAAGGCCGGGTGGCGGTGTTGCACCTGGGCAGTGGTTCGTCGGCGTGCATCCTGCATCGCCGGCAAAGTGTGGCCAACAGCACGGGCATGAGTGCGGTCGAAGGGCTGATGATGGGCACCCGCCCTGGCAATCTCGACCCGGAAGTGGTGCTGTGGTGGATGGAAAACGCCGGCATGGACATCGCCGCCGTGCGCCGTGAGCTGTACAAGGCCAGCGGCCTGTTGGGCGTGTCGGGCATTTCTGCTGACATGCGCGAGCTGCTGGCTTCCAGCGAGCCATCCGCCGCGCTGGCAGTGGAGCTGTATTGCTACCGTGCTGCCCGTGAAATTGGCGCGCTGGCGGTGCAGGCTGGCGGGCTGGACGCGCTGGTGTTCACCGCCGGTACCGGCCAGCGCAGCGCGCCGGTGCGGGAAAAAATCCTCGCCCGCCTGGCCTGGCTGGGTTTTGAGCTGGACGCCGACGCCAATCAGCGCAACGCCAGTTGCATCACCCGTGCTGACAGCCGCTTGTCGGCCTGGGTGATTGCCACCGACGAAGAAGGCCAGATGGCACGCGAGGCCGCCGCATTGCTGGCTACGCAGGCTTGAGCGCCGGCTGAACCGCCGACATGAAAACCGCCTGGAGGGTGACCTCCAGGCGGTTTTTTTTACGCATCGCACCGCTGACACACCCAGGCGGAAGGCGGAGGTTCGCTTGGGGGCGTCACCCAAGGGGGCGACGCACTGCCACGGCAGGCATATGCCCGCTCCGGTGCGGATTTACTTGCTCAACGGCACCAGCAAAGGCGAGAAACCCAGGCTCTTGAGCTTGGCTGTGGCTTCGTCGGCTTCGGCGCGGCTCTTGAACGGACCCAGATGCACGCGGGTTTCGGTGTGGGCTTCCACGCCGGCTTCCTTCAGCTTGGCCACCATTTTGTCGGCATTGCTGGTATTGCTGAACACACCTAGCTGCACCCGGTAGCCGGCAGAGCTGCCATCCGGCAGGGCCACTTCCGGCTTGAATGCCTTGGGCCGTTCGGCTTCGGCGGCAGGCGCCGGGGCCGGCTTGCTGTCGGCCTTGGCGGCAGTGGTCGGGGCAGGTTTTTCGGCGGGCGCGGGTTTCTCCGGCTTGCTCGGTGCGGCTGGCGGCGGCGGGGCAGCCGGTTTTTCTGCCTTGGCCGGAGCCGGTTTTTCTACTGGAGCCGGGGCTGCAGGGGCTGGCTTGCTGGCTTCTGCCGGTTTGGCCGGGGCAGGCGCAACGGCAGGTTTATCGCTTTTCACCGGCGCTGGCGTACTGGCTGCGGGGGCCGGGCTGGCGGGTTTGGCCGCCGGTGCCTGGGCTGGCGCAGGTGCCACTGCCGGCGCGGGCGGCGGGGCCGGCGGCGGTGGGCTGCTGATCTTGTCGGCTTCTTCCGGACTGATCGCGTCAGGGGCCACCGGGCTGGGCGCGGCGGCTTCCGGTGGGGCGGGCGGTGGCGCGTCCTTGATCTTGCCAGAGGCCACGGTCGGGCCAATGTCAGCCGGCGCAGCTGTACTGGTGGCTGCGGGTTTATTGAAGTGATTGAACGCCGGCACGGCGGCCAGCGCGGCGGCGATGCCAACGCCAGCGATAATCAGCCGTTTGCGGTTGCCTGGTGCGGCAGGCTTGTCCGCTGGTGGTGCGGCAGCGGGTTTGGCGCTGCCTGGTGCGGCCGGTTTGGCCGGCGCAGCAGTGGGTTTTCCTTTGCTGCCAGCAGCGGCAACGCCAGGTTTGGAGGGATTGCTATCCGGTTTAGTCGTGTCGTTCATGTCGTCATCGCGGCCAAAAGCGGCAAAAGGCGGAAAAGCTGTTAGAATGCAAGGTTCTTCGTGAAAAGACCCGGGCAGCGTTCTTGGGTCTCGTCACGTAGAATCTGCCAGGGATTCTGTCGTATTGGTCTGGCTGCGGGGGGCGCAATGCGCCACACGCCCAAGGCCGACGCTCAGCAGGACCGTGAGCAGGTTCATAAAATGGAACAGGTTACTAGTGTAACCATTTGTCTTTTCACCTGGAGAAGTTTTTATGGCAATCGAACGTACACTGTCTATCGTCAAGCCCGATGCAGTCGCCAAAAATGTGATCGGCCAAATCTACAGCCGGTTTGAAGCTGCTGGCCTGAAAGTGGTTGCCGCCAAGATGAAGCACCTGTCCCGCGCTGAAGCCGAAGGCTTTTACGCTGTGCACAAGGAACGCCCGTTCTTCAACGATCTGGTCAGCTTCATGGTGTCCGGCCCGGTGATGATCCAAGTGCTGGAAGGCGAAGGCGCTGTGTTGAAAAACCGCGACCTGATGGGCGCTACTGACCCGAAAAAGGCCGACGCTGGCACCATCCGCGCCGACTTTGCCGAATCCATCGACGCCAACGCCGTACACGGTTCGGACAGCCAGGAAAATGCCGCGATTGAAATCGCCTATTTCTTCCCGGCTTCGGAAGTTTACGCCCGTTGATCCCGTTGTCCGGGCCGGCGTGCAGCCCTGATCTGCCCGCCCGGCCCGGGCCGAGCCCCGCCCCCATGAAAACCAATCTGCTCGACTTTACCCTGCCGCAACTGACCGACCACTTTGCTGAAATGGGCGAAAAACCCTTTCGTGCCAAGCAGGTGATGCGCTGGATGCACCAGATGGGCAGCGCCGATTTTGCCGCAATGACCGATCTGGCAAAAACCCTGCGCGCCAAGCTGGAAACCTGCGCCGAAGTGCGCGTGCCGCAACTGATGACCGAGCAGGCCTCCACGGATGGCACCCGCAAATGGCTGCTGGACGTGGGCACGGGCAATGGCGTGGAAACCGTGTTCATTCCGGAAGACGACCGTGGCACGCTGTGCGTGTCCAGCCAGGTGGGCTGCGCGCTGGAATGCACGTTCTGTTCCACTGGCCGCCAGGGCTTCAACCGCAACCTGTCCACTGCCGAGATCATTGGCCAACTGTGGTGGGCCAACAAATCCATGGGCGTCACCCCGAAAAACGAGCGGGTGGTGTCCAATGTGGTGATGATGGGCATGGGCGAGCCGCTGGCCAACTACGACAGCGTGGTGGCAGCGATGCAGATCATGCTCGACGACCACGGCTACGGCCTCAGCCGTCGCCGGGTGACCTTGTCCACCTCCGGTCTGGTGCCGGCGATGGACCGTCTGCGCGAGGATTGTCCAGTGGCGCTGGCAGTCAGCCTGCATGCCCCCAATGACGCCCTGCGCGACGTGATTGTCCCAATCAATAAAAAATACCCGTTACGTGACCTGCTGGCCGCCTGCGAACGCTATTTGCAGCGCGCACCGCGTGATTTCGTGACGTTCGAATATGTGATGCTTGACGGCGTGAACGACACGCCGGAACATGCACGGCAACTGGTGGCCCTGGTCAAGCATGTGCCGTGCAAATTCAACCTGATTCCATTCAACCCGTTTCCCGATTCCGGCTATGCGCGCTCGACTTCCGGTTCGATTCGCGTGTTCCGCGAAATCCTGCAGGAAGCCGGGTATGTGGTGACGGTGCGCAAGACCCGTGGTGACGATATCGATGCAGCCTGTGGCCAGCTGGCGGGCAAGGTTGAAGACAAGACCCGGCGCACCCTGCGCTGGCTGACTCCGCTGGAACCGGATTGAACCCTGGCTGGCCCGTCGGGTCTGCCAAGGTGAATGACCTTTTCTGAAACTCTTTTTGCAAGCGGATTGTACTGAATGAGCGATATCCCTACGCACGGCGCTGAATCGGCTACACCTACAGCTTCTCCCGGCATCCTGCTGTCCAACGAACGGGTCAAGCGCGGCCTGTCCTTGCAGGAAGTGGCCGACCAGCTGAAATTGTCCCGCAAGCAACTGGAAGCGATAGAAAACGACGAATACGACAAACTGCCCGGCCCGGCGTTTGCCCGGGGCTTTGTGCGCAATTACGCCAAGCTGCTGGGGCTGGACGCCGCGCTGCTGAACGCCGCGCTGGAGGCTTATGTGCCGATGCCGGCAATCAATCCACGCCCGGTGCCCGTAGAGGCGCCCAGCCGCGAACCGGCCAGGCCGGTTGAGCCCGCGCCGCCGCCGCGCCCGCGCCAGCCGATGAATCCCCTGCTGATCAAGGGGGCCATTGCCGTGGCGGTGCTCGTGCTGTTGCTGATGATTGGCTACCGCGTGGTCACCCAGGGCGGCAGCGTGTCACCCACCCCCTCGCCGGCCACGCTGCCGCCACCGGCCAGCCAGGCTGCGGTCAGTGCGCCGGTGGTCGAGGCTCCAGCCCCGCAAGCCGCAGTGACGCCTGCGCCGGTCAGCACGCCTGCCCCTGTGACGCCTGCGCCGACTCCAGAAGCCAAGCCGGCTGAACTGGCCACCCCGGCCACACAGGCGGCGGTCAGCGATAGCGGTGCGGGTGAAGTGGTGCTGCGCGCCAAGGAGGCCGCCTGGATCTCCGTGATCGACGCCAAGGGCAAAAAACTGGTGTATGGCCAGATCACTGGCGAAAAACGGGTGAGCGGCACGCCGCCGTACAAGCTGATCGTCGGCAACGCCCAGCAAGTGGAACTGCAGTACAAGGGCCAGGGCGTGGCGCTGGCCGACAAGACCAAGGGCAGCACCGCCCGGGTGGAATTGCAATAACCAGGGCGGTTTGAACATACCATGAGCTTAACCCCAATTGTGCGCCGCGCTGCGCGGCAAGTCTGGATTGGCCACGTGCCGGTGGGCGGCGACGCCCCGGTGATGATCCAGTCGATGACCAACACCGACACCGCCGATGCCGCTGCCACCGCGCAGCAGGTGTTCGAGCTGGCCTTGGCCGGCTCGGAGGTGGTGCGCATCACCGTCAACAGCGCCGAAGCTGCCGCCGCCGTGGCCGAGATCCGCCAGCGCCTGGACGACCTGGGCTGCAGTGTGCCGCTGGTGGGCGACTTTCACTTCAATGGCGAGCGTCTGCTGCGCGACTACCCGGACTGCGCGCGTGCGCTGGCCAAATACCGGATCAACCCCGGCAACGTCGGCAAGGGCGTCAAGGGTGATGAGAAGTTCGCCTTCATGATCCAGCAGGCCATCGAGCACGATAAGCCGGTACGCATCGGCGTGAACTGGGGCAGCCTGGACCAGAGCCTGGCAGTGCGGCTGATGGACGAAAACAGCCGCCGCGCCCAGCCCTTGCCACCGGATGCGGTGATGCGCGAGGCGCTGATTGTCTCGGCGCTGGACAGCGCCGAAAAAGCCATGGCGCTGGGCCTGTCTGCTGACAAGATTCTGTTGTCGTGCAAGGTCAGCCATGTGCAGGACCTGATAGCCGTCTACCGCGATCTGGCGCGTCGTTGTGATTTTCCGCTGCACCTGGGCCTGACCGAGGCCGGCATGGGCTCGAAAGGCATTGTCGCTTCCAGCGCGGCGCTGGCCGTGCTGTTGCAAGAGGGCATTGGCGACACCATCCGTATTTCGCTGACCCCCGAGCCGGGCGCGCCGCGCGACAAGGAAGTGATCGTTGCCCAGGAGTTGCTGCAGACCATGGGCCTGCGCGCCTTCACCCCGCTGGTGACCGCCTGTCCGGGCTGTGGCCGCACCACCAGCACTTTCTTCCAGGAGCTGGCGGCACGGATTCAGTCGTGGCTGCGCGAGCAGATGCCCACCTGGCGCTCGCAGTATCCTGGCGTGGAAACACTGAATGTGGCGGTGATGGGCTGTGTGGTCAACGGGCCAGGTGAATCCAAGCTGGCTGACGTGGGCATCAGCCTGCCGGGCACTGGCGAGGTGCCGGTGTGTCCGGTGTATGTGGATGGCGAAAAAACCGTTACCCTCAAGGGCGACGGCATTGCCGAAGCATTCCAGGCCATTGTGGCTGAGTATGTGGCCAGCCGGTATGGCGAAGGCGGCAGCAAGCGGCGCAAAACCGTGGCCATCCTGCCGGTGTAGTGGCTGGCCCTGCGTCCGGCCCGAGCATTTTTCCAAAAATAAAACGATACCGAATACATTACTTATGGCAGAAAAAATCCAGGCAATTCGCGGCATGAACGACATCCTGCCGGATGAATCGCATCAGTGGGAATACCTCGAACACACCGTGCGCACCTGGCTGGCCGACTACGGTTACCGCAATATCCGCATGCCGATTGTCGAAGACACCCGGCTGTTTGTCCGTTCGATTGGCGAGGCTACCGATATTGTCGAAAAGGAAATGTACACCTTTACCGACAGCCTCAACGGCGATAGCCTCACCCTGCGTCCGGAAGGCACCGCTTCCTGCCTGCGCGCGGTGGCCGAGCACAATCTGCTGTACAACACCACCCAGCGGCTGTGGTACACCGGGCCAATGTTTCGCCACGAGCGCCCGCAAAAAGGCCGTTATCGCCAGTTTCACCAGATTGGCGTGGAAGCGCTGGGCTTCAATGGCCCGGACGTGGATGCCGAGCTGATCCTGATGACCGCCGACCTATGGCAACGCCTGGGCCTGGCACCGTACCTGTCGCTGCAGATCAATACCCTGGGCTCCAGCGCCGAGCGCGCCGAGCACCGCCAGGCGCTGATTGCCTATCTGGAGCAGCACAAGGACGCGCTGGATGAAGACGGCCAGCGCCGGCTGTACACCAACCCGTTGCGCGTGCTCGACAGCAAAACCCCGTCGATGCAGGCAATCTGCGACAATGCCCCGCGTCTGATCGACTTTCTGGGTGAAGCTTCGCGCCGGCATTACGATGACTGGCGCGCCATGCTGCAGGCCGTTGGCATCGCGTATGTGGAAAACCCGCGTCTGGTGCGCGGGCTGGACTACTACAATCTGTCGGTGTTCGAATGGGTGACCACCGAGCTGGGCGCGCAGGGCACGGTGTGCGGCGGTGGCCGCTACGATGGCCTGATCGAACAGTTGGGCAGCAAGCCGGCACCGGCAGTGGGGCTGGCCATGGGCGTTGAACGGCTGATGCTGCTGCTGCAGGACAAGGGTTTGTTGCCCGCCGCCCCCGCGCCGGATGTGTACCTGGTTAACCAGGGGGCCGGTACCGGGTGTTACGCGCTGACCCTGGCGCAAGCGTTGCGTGCGGCCGGGCTGAAGGTGATTCAGCATTGCGGCGAAGCCAGTTTCAAGTCGCAGTTCAAAAAAGCCGACGCCAGCGGCGCGCGGGTGGCCGTGGTGGTGGGCGACAATGAACTGGCCAATGGCCAGGTGGTGGTCAAGCCGCTGCGTGGCGATGGCGAACAAGTGGTGGTGGAACGGACGGCCATGCTGGCTGCCGTCACCGCCCTGATCAATCGGTAAAAAGAGGACAGCATGGCGTTTGACCTCCAGGAACAGGAACAGATTGACGCCCTGAAGGCGTTTTGGCAGCGTTGGGGCACCACGGTCACGGCGGTGATTGTGGCTGCCCTGCTCGGCGTGACCGGCGTGCAGGGCTGGCGCTGGTATCAGCAGCGCCAGGCCGAATCCGCCGCCGCGCTGTACAGCCAGATGGAAGCGCTGGCGGCCAAGGGCGACACCGCCAAGCTGGTGGCCGCCGCCGAGCCGATCAAGCAGGATTACCCGCGCACCGCCTACGCCAGCCGCGCCGCGCTGGCAGCAGCGCGCGCCGCCTATGAAACCGGCGACGCTAAAACCGCCCGCGCCCAGCTGGGCTGGGTGGTGGAGCACGCCAGCGAAGACAGCCTGAAAGCGGTGGCCCGCCTGCGTCTGGCCACGCTGGCAATTGACGCCAAACAATACGATGAAGCGCTGGCGCTGCTCACTACCGAGCACGACCCGGCATTTGCCGGCCTGTTCCTCGACGCCAAGGGCGATGCCCTCAGTGCCAAGGGTGATAGCGCGGCAGCGCGCAGCGCCTACCGCGATGCGCTGGCCAAAACCCCGGCAGACGCGGCCAACCGGCCTTATCTCCAAATCAAGCTTGATGCGCTGGGAGGCGAATCCTGATGAACATCCCCGCTATGCGCCGTGTGGCGACCCTGGCTGTGGCGGCCACCTTGCTGGGCGGCTGCGCCACGATGACCGACTGGTTTTCCGGCAGTGACAACGCGCCCAAACCCACGCCGCTGCAGGCTATTCAAAACAGCGTGACGCCAAAGGTGCGCTGGGACGCTTCGCTGGGCGCATCGGCGGATTATGCGTTCAGCCCGGCGCTGATGGGCGATATCGTCTGGGCTGGCAGTCGTGATGGCCAGCTGGTGGCGGTGGACGTGAACACTGGCCGCCAGGTCAGCCGGCTGGATACCCGCCTGCCGCTGTCCAGCGGGGTGGGGGCAAAAAATGGCGTGCTGTATGTGGCCACCAGCGAAGGCGAACTGGTGGCGCTGAACGAAGACGGCAAGCCGCGCTGGCGCATCCGGCTGACCAGCCAGGCGCTGGAGTCGCCGCAAAGCGATGGCCAGCGCGTGCTGGTGCGCACCCACGATGGCCGCCTGTCGGCGTTTGACGTGGACAGCGGCAAGTCGCTGTGGACCTTCCAGCGTCCGCAGCCGACGCTGACCGTGCGCAACTATGGCTCGACCACGCTGGTGGGCAACGAAGCGGCGCTGGTGGGCCTGCCGGGCGGCAAGCTGGCCGCCGTGGGCAGCGCCACGGGTGATTTGCTCTGGGAAGCATCGGTGTCCAGCCCGCGTGGCGCGTCGGAACTGGAACGCATGGCCGATGTGGCCAGCCGCCCGGTGTTCGACCGTGGCCAGGTGTGTGCGGTGGCGTTTCAGGGCAAGCTGACCTGCTTTGATGGCCGCTCGGGCACGCCGATGTGGTCGCGCGATGTCGGCTCCAGCCGTGGCCTGACCGTGGACGCGGTGAATGTGTATGTGACCGGCGACGATGGCACGGTATGGGCGTTTGACCGGGGTACCGGTCGTTCGGCCTGGACGCAGAACGGGCTGAAATTCCGCCAGGTCAGCGCCCCGGCCATGCTGGACCGCTTTGTGCTGGTGATGGACGGCGAGGGCATTGCCCATCTGCTGTCGAATGAATCCGGTGATTTTGTTGGCCGCCTGCCGGTGGCCAGCGGCAAGACCCTGACCCAGCCGGTCAGCCTGGGCGACCGTGTGCTGGTGCAAACCCAGAATGGCCGTGTGCTGGCGCTGGGCCTGTAAGCAAACTGAATTGAAATTGGCTGTCCGTTGCATGACGCGGACGCGAGTAGCGCGCTTGACCCCTGTTGCGCGCCGGATCTCACCCGGTGTACAGGTTTTTGGCCACGGCCCGCCGGGAGGGAGATCTTCCCGTCCGGGTCGTCTCGCGTTTCTGCCTGAGCGATATCGCGCAGCCAGCAAGGAAAAAACGTAGTGAAACCAACTATTGCGCTGGTCGGACGCCCCAATGTCGGCAAGTCGACGCTGTTCAACCGTCTGACCCGTAGCCGTGACGCGCTGGTGGCGGATATTCCCGGCCTGACCCGCGACCGCCACTATGGCCATGGCCGTGGGGCAAGCAAGCCGTATCTGGTGGTGGACACCGGCGGTTTCGAGCCGATTGTCACCGATGGCATCATGCACGAAATGGCCCGGCAAACCCTGCAGGCGGTGGACGAAGCCGACGCGGTGATTTTTTTGGTGGACGCCCGCTCCGGGGCCACTCCGCACGACAAGATCATCGCCAACCAGCTGCGCCAGCTGGGCCGTCCGGTGTATCTGGTGGTCAACAAGGCCGAAGGCATGCGCCAGGATATGGCCGGTGCCGAGTTCCATGAACTGGCGCTGGGCGAGCCGTGGGCGATTTCCGGCGCACATGGCGATGGCGTGCGCGAGCTGATTGAATCGGTGCTGGAGCATTTCCCCGACGCCGAGGAAGACGCCGAGCGCCATCACCCGAAATTTGCCGTGATTGGCCGTCCCAATGTGGGGAAATCCACCCTGGTCAACGCCATTCTGGGTGAAGAGCGGGTGATTGCCTTTGACCAGGCCGGGACCACGCGCGACAGTATTTATATCGATTTTGAACGCGAGGACAAGCAGTACACCATTATTGATACCGCCGGGGTGCGCCGGCGCGGCAAGGTGGACGAGATGATCGAGAAATTCTCGGTGATCAAGACCTTGCAGGCGATTGAAGATGCCAATGTGGTGGTGCTGGTGCTGGATGCGCAGCTGGATATTTCCGAACAGGATGCCACCCTGGCCGGTTTTGCCCTGGAAGCGGGCCGGGCGCTGGTGGTGGCGGTGAACAAATGGGATGGACTGGACGACTATGCCAAAGACAGCATTCGCCGGGAAATCGACCGTAAATTGAACTTTTTGGCCTTTGCCAAGTTCCACTTCATCTCGGCCCTGCAAGGCAAAGGGGTGGCTGACTTGTTCCGCTCGATTGACCAGGCCTATCAGGCGGCCATGGCCAAGCTGTCCACCCCGCGCCTGACCCGTGCGCTGGAAGTGATTACCGAACGCCAGGCTCCGCCGCGCAATGGCATGTCGCGGCCCAAGATGCGCTACGCCCACCAGGGTGGGGTGAACCCGCCGGTGGTGGTGATTCACGGCAGCAATCTGACCAATATGCCGGAAAGCTATACCCGCTATCTGGAACACAGCTTGTGCAAGCTGTTCAAACTGGAAGGCACCCCATTGCGGGTTCAGTACAAATCGACGGACAATCCGTATGCCGAACGCAAGCAGGTGAGCGTGCATCCGGGGCGACGCGACGCGGTCAAGCCGGGGCGGCAGTTCAAGAAAAAGAAATAAGCAGCAGGGAGCAACGGTTTTCTGCTACAACTAGGCAGAGTGTCTATCCGGTGTTCGACAACATAACAACTTTAACTTAACCTGGAGTCATTCCATGAGCGCCAAAGGGCAAATGCTACAAGACCCGTTTCTGAACATTTTGCGGAAAGAACATATTCCGGTGTCGATCTACCTGGTCAACGGCATCAAGCTGCAAGGTCAGATCGAATCATTCGACCAGTACGTGGTGCTGCTGAAGAACACCGTCACCCAGATGGTGTACAAGCACGCCATTTCCACCGTGGTGCCCGCGCGCCCGGTCTCGGTGCCTTACGAAAATCCGGCGGCGAGCGCCGGCACCCAGGCTGGTGCCTGATTGACGTGTGGCGCTGAATCCTTCGACCGGTTGCTGCGTCGTGGTGGCTTGTCGGACCTGAAGTTTTGTCATACAGGGCAAAATGTTCAGCCCGGCAACCCGCCGCCCAGGCGTGGCCCGGTCGATTTTCTTTCCTGGATGCGGCTATTTCGTGTTTGAACGTCATGAGTTTGGCGACCGTGCGGTCGTGGTGTGTCTTGATTTTGGGGCAGCGGATTTTGCGGAATCCGTCGCCGAAGGCGTGGAACTGGTCAAGGGTGCTGGCGTGCAGGTATTGTCAGTGATCGAGGCCCGTCGCGCCCGCCCGGATGCCGCGCTGTTTGCCGGCAAGGGCAAGGTGGAAGAAATCGCCGCCGAAGTGCGGGCAGTGGAGGCCAGCGTGGTGATTTTCAACCATCAGCTTTCCCCGGCCCAGCAACGCAATCTGGAACGGGCCTTCGAATGCCGGGTGGTTGACCGCAACAGCCTGATTCTGGATATTTTTGCCCAGCGTGCGCAAAGCCATGAAGGCAAGCTGCAGGTGGAGTTGGCCCAGCTGGACTATCTGTCCACCCGGCTGGTGCGCGGCTGGACTCACCTGGAGCGGCAAAAAGGCGGTATTGGCCTGCGCGGCCCGGGTGAAACCCAGCTGGAAACCGACCGCCGCCTGCTGGGCAAGCGCGTCAAGCTGCTGCGCGACCGGCTGGCCACGGTGCAGAAGCAGCGCCAGGTGCAGCGGCGCAGCCGCTCGCGTTCCGGGGTGATGAGCGTGTCGATTGTTGGCTACACCAACGCCGGCAAGTCCACCCTGTTCAATGCGCTGACCAAGGCCGGTGCCTACGCTGCCGACCAGCTGTTTGCCACCCTGGACACCACCAGCCGGCGCTTGTACCTGAACGCACACTGCTCGGTGGTGCTGTCAGACACCGTGGGCTTCATTCGCGACCTGCCTCACCAACTGGTGGCGGCATTTCGCGCCACGCTGGAAGAAACCGTGCACGCCGACCTGCTTTTGCATGTGGTGGACAGCGCCAACGACCAGCGTGACCGACAGATTGAAGATGTGAATAAGGTTTTGGCCGAAATCGACGCTGATGGCATTCCACAGCTGCTGATTTTGAACAAGACCGACCTCAAGGGCTTGCCCGCCGGGGTTGAGCGGGATGAGAATGGACAGCTCAATGCGGTTCGGGTATCTGCCCTGACCGGCGAGGGGCTGGACGCCTTGCGTGCTGCACTTGTGGAACTGGCACCCGCCCCCACCTTCTTAACCGAATCCGTTCACGATACTTCGGAAAACACATGGCAATGAATGACAATGGCTGGCGCGGCGGTAAAAAAGACAACGACGGCCCACCGGATCTGGATGAAATTTTCCGTTCGCTGAACCAGAAACTCTCGCGCTTGCTGGGCGGCGGTCCGGGCAATGGCCCAGGCGGCAGCCCGGAAGGGCGTTCGCTGTTCCGGGGCGGTGCGTCCATCTTGCTGGTGATTCTGGCCGGCGTCTGGCTGGCTTCCGGCTTTTATGTGGTTGATGCCCGCGAAGTGGGCGTGGTGCTGCGCATGGGCAGCTTCAACCGCACCTCGGATTCCGGCCTGCAATGGCATGCGCCATATCCGTTTGAAAAAGTGGAAATCGTCAACCTGACCGAAGTGCGCAGTGTGGAAGTCGGCTATCGCGGCAATGCCAAGAACCGCATTCCGGAAGAATCGCTGATGCTGACCCAGGATCAGAACATCATCGACGTGCAATTGTCGGTGCAGTACGACGTGAAAGACCCGAAAGCCTTTCTGTTCAGCAATGCTGCGGCTGACAAGGACGCCAAGGACGTGGTCAAGCAGGCCACGGAAACCTCGATCCGCGAAGTGGTGGGCCGCAACAAGGTAGACTTCGTGCTCAACGAAGGTCGCGCCCAGGTGGCCTCTGACACCGCCACGCTGATTCAGCAAAACCTGGACCGCTACAATCTGGGGGTGCGCATCAGCAAGGTCAACATCAACGACGTGCAGCCGCCAGAACAGGTGCTGGCCGCGTTTGACGATGCGGTCAAGGCCGGACAGGACCGGGAAAAACTGCGCAACGAAGGTCTGGCCTACGCCAATGACGTGATTCCCAAGGCCAGTGGCCTGGCATCGCGGCTGATGGAAGAAGCCGAAGGCCACAAGCAGCGCGTGGTGGCCAATGCCGAAGGTGACGCCGCCCGCTTCAAGCAGGTGCTGGTTGAATACAGCAAGGCACCGGGCGTGATGCGTGAGCGCCTGTATCAGGATATGATGCAACAGATCCTCAGCAATAGCAGCAAGGTGCTGGTTGACCAGAAATCCGGCAGCAATCTGCTTTACCTGCCGCTGGACAAACTGATCCAGCAGGCGTCGCCGGGAGCCAATGTGCCTACCACTGCCGCGCCGTCCGCCTCGCCTTCGGTAAACAGCCTGCCGCCCCCGCCAGTGACCGAACCGGCCAGCGCCGCCCCGCCCAGCACGCGCAATAGCCGTGAAGTGGTGCGCAGTCGTGACTTTGAGGAGCGTTAAGCATGGACCGTATCATCCCGAGTATTATCGGCATCCTGGCCGTCCTGCTGGTGCTCAGCCTGTCGCTGTTCACCGTGGATCAGCGCCAGTTTGCCCTGGTGTTCCAGTTTGGCGAAGTGGTGCGCATCATCAAGTCGCCGGGCATCCAGTTCAAGATTCCGCTGTTGCAGAACGTGCGCTACTTTGACCAGCGCATCCAGACCATCGACCCGGACTCGCCCGAGCTGTTCAACACCCGCGAGAAGAAAAACGTGCTGGTCGATAGCTTTGTCAAATGGCGCGTGGTCGATGTCGAGCAGTTTTATAAATCAGTAGGCGGCAATGATGTGGCCGCCGTGTCGCGCCTGCGCCAGACCATCAACGATGGCCTGCGCGCCGAGTTTGGCCAGAAAACCGTCGCTGACGTGATTTCCGGCCAGCGCGACCAAGTGATGGAGTCGGTGCGCAAGCGCGCTGACCTGGATGCGCGCAAGATTGGCGTGCAGATTCTCGACGTTCGCCTCAAGCGGGTGGATTTCCCCGAGAAAATCAGCCAGTCGGTGTACGACCGCATGCAGTCGGAACGCCGTGCCGTGGCCAGCCAGCTGCGCTCGGAAGGGGCGGCTGAGGCCGAACGCATCCGCGCCGACGCTGAACGCCAGCGCGAAGTCATCCTGGCGGAAGCCTATCGCAAGGCCCAGGCGATCAAGGGTGAGGGCGATGCCAAGGCTGCTGCCATCTACGCCGAGGCTTACGGCAAAAATCCTGAGTTCTATGCGTTCTACCGCAGCATGGACGCCTACAAGCAAACCTTCCGCAGCAAGAGCGATGTGCTGGTGCTCGATCCGAGTTCGTCGTTCTTCAAGTACCTGAAGAATCCGGGTGCGGGCGCAAAGGCCACCCAGTAGGACAATTTAGGATTACAATAGCGGTTTGACCATTAAGCGGGGACGTTTCCCCGCTTTTTGCTGTGAATCTCTCCCATGCGAAACTGGCTGCTCCCTGAAAACATTGCCGATATCCTGCCCGCCACTGCGCGGCAGGTGGAATCGGCCAAGGCGGCAATGCTCGAACGGTTCCGGACTTACGGATACGAGCTGGTCTGTCCTCCCCTGATTGAATACGTCGACTCGCTGGTGTACGACGGTGACGCTGCCCTGGCGATGAAAACCTTCAAGCTGGACGATCAGCTGAGCGGTCGCCAGCTGGGCGTGCGCGCTGACATCACCCCGCAAGTGGCACGGATCGACGCGCATCTGCTGTCCAGCCGCCAGGGTGTCACCCGGCTGTGCTACGCCGGCAGCGTGCTGCACACCGTGCCGGAAAGTGCGATGCGCTCGCGCGAACCACTACAGGTGGGTGCCGAGCTGTACGGCTGCGCCGACATTGGTGCTGACCAGGAAATCGTGGCGCTGATGCTGGCTTCGCTGGAAGGCGTGGGCGTTTCCAGCCTGACGCTGGACATTGGCCACGCCGGGATTTTCCGCGCCCTGGCCAGCGCGGCGGCCCTGCCGGTACGCTTGACCGGCGAGCTGTTCGACGTGCTGCAAGCCAAGGATATCCCCAGCGCCGAAGCCTTGCTGACAGGCGTGGCCGAGCCGTACCGCGCCGCCCTGCTGGCCTTGCCCGGTCTGTATGGTCCGGATGCCCTTAGCCGGGCTGCCCAGTGTCTGCCGGCGCTGCCGGCCATCACCCAGGCGCTGGCGGATATGGCGCAGGTGGCAGCTGGGCTGGCAGGCCAGGTGGCGGTCAATTTTGATCTGGCTGACTTGCGCGGCACGGCATACCACACCGGGCTGATGTTTGCCGCCTATGCGCCGGGCTGGTCTGACGCGCTGGCGCGTGGCGGACGCTACGACAACGTTGGCGACAAATTTGGCCGCGCCCGCCCGGCCACCGGCTTCAGCCTGGATCTGCGCGACCTGATTCGCATCCTGCCACAGCGCAGCCTGGTGATGGGCATTCGCGTGGCCGCCGATCAGGCGCAGGCAGCGGCTGTCGAGCTGGCGGCGCTGCGCGCTGCGGGCGAGGTGGTGGTGGTGGATTATCTCGGCGAATCGGCAGCGGCGCTCAATTGCGACCGCGAGTTGGTCTGGCGGACGGACGGCTGGCAAGTCGCACCGTTCGTTTCCCATTGAACTGTATTGTGTAAAGAGGTTTCTTCATGTCCAAGAACGTAGTCGTGATCGGCACCCAATGGGGTGACGAAGGCAAGGGCAAGATTGTTGACTGGCTGACCGATCATGCCGAGGGCGTGGTGCGTTTTCAGGGCGGCCACAATGCCGGCCACACCCTGGTGGTCAACGGCAAGAAAACCGTGCTGCGCCTGATTCCGTCCGGCATGCTGCATCCTGGCAAAAACTGCTTCATCGGCAATGGCGTGGTGCTGTCGCCGGAAGCGCTGCTGAAGGAAATTGACGAACTGCAAGCTGCCGGTATTGACGTGGCCAGCCGCCTGAAGATTTCCGAAGCCTGCCCGCTGATCCTGCCCTACCACATTGCGCTGGACAAGGCGCGTGAAGCCGCCAAGGGCGAAAACAAGATCGGCACCACAGGCCGTGGCATTGGCCCGACCTACGAAGACAAGGTCGCCCGCCGCGCCATCCGCGTGCAGGACCTGTTCTTCCCCGAGCGCTTTGCCGCCAAGCTGGGCGAAAACCTGGCTTACTACAACTTCCTGCTCAAGGAATACTTCAAGACCGACACCGTGGACTTCCAGGACACCCTGGAACAGACCATGCTGCTGGCCGAGCGGATCAAGCCGATGGTGGCCGATGTGTCGCGCACGCTGTACGAGATGAACAAGGCTGGCCAATCCATCCTGTTTGAAGGCGCACAAGGCACCCTGCTGGATGTGGACCACGGCACTTATCCGTTTGTCACCTCGTCCAACTGTGTCGCCGGCGCGGCCTCTGCCGGCGCTGGCGTGGCCCCGCAAATGCTTAACTACGTGCTGGGCATCGTCAAGGCCTACACCACCCGCGTGGGTTCCGGCCCGTTCCCGACCGAGCTGTTTGACGACGTGGGCGCTGGCCTGGCCAAGCGCGGCAACGAATTCGGCGCCGTGACTGGCCGTCCGCGCCGCTGCGGCTGGTTTGACGCTGCGCTGCTCAAGCGGTCGATCCAGATCAACGGTGTGTCCGGTCTGTGCGTGACCAAGCTGGACGTGATGGACGGCATGGACGAAATCCGCCTGTGCGTGGGCTACAAAAAAGACGGCCAGACCTACGATATCCTGCCGTTTGGCGCGGAAAACGTTGCCGGTTGCGAGCCGATTTACGAAACCTGGCCGGGCTGGAGCGACACCACGTTTGGGGTGAAGCGCTACGAAGACCTGCCGGAAAACGCCCGCAACTATCTGCAGCGGATTTCCGAATTCTGCGAAGCGCCGATCGACATCATCTCGACCGGCCCGGACCGCGAAGAAACCATCGTATTGCGTCACCCGTTCGGCGCCTGAGTCACCCGCGCTGTACCCTGAAAACCCCCTGTCCGGCTTGGCCGGCAGGGGGTTTTTGCTGATGCACAAGACCGCCGTGATGCGGCCATCCTGGGGTGGTGACGCGCCAAGGCTTATTCAGCCAGCGCCTGTGCCCAGTCCGCCAGCAAATCTTCCACGGCTTCGATGCCCACCGACACCCGCAGCAGATCGTCCGGCACGCGGGTGCCGACGCCTTCCACGCTGGCGCGATGCTCTACCAGGCTCTCCACCGCACCCAGCGAGGTGGCTTGGCGGAACAGGCGCAGCCGGCCGGCCACGGCTTTGGCATGCTCGGCACCGCCGGCCAACTGTAGCGACAGCATGGCACCAAAGCCGCCGTGCATTTGCGTGCGCGCCACCGCATGGCCTGGGTCATTGGCCAGTCCGGGGTAGCGCACCGCCCGCACCGCCGGGTGGCTGGCCAGAAAATGCGCCAGCTGGTCGGCGTTGGCGGCGGCGGCGCGCACGCGCACAAACAGGGTGCGCAGGCCGCGTTGCAGCAGCCAGGCTTCAAACGGGCCAAGCACGGCACCACCCAGACTGCGGGCGCGGCGGATGCGTTGCCAGAAATCATCCTGCCGGGCGCAGATCAGCGCGCCAGCCACCACATCAGAATGGCCGTTCAGTGCCTTGGTGGCCGAGTGCAGCACGATGTCGGCACCCAGTTCCAGCGGGCGGGTGAACACCGGGGTGGCTACGGTAGAGTCCACCACGGTGCGCGCACCAGCCGCCTTGGCCAGTGCAGCAGCGGCGGCAATATCGGTGATTTCCCAGGTCGGATTGGCCGGCGTTTCAATCCACAGCAGCTGGGTGGGCGCGGCATTGAGCTGATGTTCCAGCTCGGCCAGGTCCGTATTGGCGTACTCGACCAGGGTGATGCCCCAGTGGGCGCAAAACTCGTGCAGCCAGTTGCGCCAGGCCCAGTACAGCGACTGCGGGGCCAGCACCCGGTCACCGGGGCGCAATGCCTGCAGCACGGCGCTGGCGGCGGCCATGCCGGAGGCAAACAGCAGCGCCTGGCTGCCGCCTTCCAGTTGGGCCAGCAACTGCTCGACGCCATCGTAAGCCGGGCTCTGATCACGCGAATACACCCGGCCACCAGGGTAGCTGCCGTCGGCGGCGCGCTCGAAGGTGGTGGACAGGTGCAGCGGCGGTGCCAGGTCGCGGTAAGGATCAGCCACGCTGCTGCCACCATGGGCGGCAAGGGTGGCGGGGTGCAGGGCGGGCGTGGGGGCGGTGGACGAGGTCATGTGGGTCTCTGCCGCTCCAGCAGCAGCTGGGGCGTCTGTTTCAGGGATTGAAAAATCACGCAGTAGCGTTCGGACAGGCGCAGCAGGGTGGCCAGTTGTTCGTCGCTGGCGTCGGTGTCCAGGGTAAAGCGCAGGCGGATGGCGGTGAATCCCACCGGGGTGTCCTTGCTGAGTCCCAGCGTGCCACGAAAATCCAGGTCGCCTTCGGCGCACACCTGACCACCACGCAGGACAATGCCCATGGCGGTAGCCACCGCCTGCAGGGTCACCCCGGCGCAGGCAGCCAGCGCTTCCAGCAGCATTTCGCCGGAACAGGCATCCTCGCCACTGCCGCCCGCCGCCTGGTGCAGGCCGGCCAGCACCTTGCCGTGGCCGGTTTCGAGGCGCACGGTCTGTTCGGTGGGGGCCAGCCGGCCCACGCTGGACAAGGTTAGCTGGGCCAGGCTGGGGTCTTGCTGGTAGGCGGCTTTCAGCGGTGCCTGACGCGCTTTCAGTTGCTCTGCGTTCATTGTTGTCTTCCTCGTGATGGTGAGTGTGTCCGCCCGCCGCTTGCTGGTCTGGGGCAAAAACGGCCAGCGGTCAGACAATATAACCAGATGAACGCATGCTGGAAATATCCGGCTAAATGGCAAAATGCATCCGGCTGAACGACAGCGTGGCAGTGGATGGGGTCGGATCGGTGGCCGCCGTGGCGTGTGCTGCTTCAAGCGGGTCGGCGGCGGCATGGTCAAGCAGTTGCAGGATGTGCGCCGCCAGGCCTGCCAGCTGGGGGTCATGGCGCTGGCGCGGGCGTGGCAGGTCCAGCGTGACTTCACCCCGAATCCGCCCCGGATGGCTGCCCAGCACAATCACCCGGTCGCTCAGATAAGCGGCTTCGTTGACATCATGGGTGACCAGCAGCAGGGTGATCTGGTGATGCCGGGCAATCGACAACAGCAGTTTCTGCAAGCGCATGCGGGTAAAGGCGTCCACCGCGCTGAATGGCTCGTCCAGCAGCAACAGCGAGGGTTGGGTGAACAGCCCGCGGGCAATCGCCACCCGCTGAGCCATGCCGCCGGACAATTGTTTCGGGTAGGCATCGGCAAAGTCGGCCAGCCCCACTTCGACCAGCAATTCCTGCACCCTGGGGTGCTGGCCGCCGCCACGGCCCAGCTCAAAGCCAACATTGTCGGCAACGCTCAACCACGGCAGCAGCCGGGGCTCCTGAAAGATAAAGCCCACATGGCGGGAATGCAGCGTGGGGGCTTCGCCGTGGATGCGCAGCTGACCCTGGTAGTCACGGTCCAGCCCGGCAATCAGGCGCAGCAGGGTGCTTTTGCCGCAGCCGCTGGGGCCGACCAGGCTGACCACCTCGCCCGGCGCGACGTTGAATGCCAGCTGGTCGATCACCTGACGCTGGGCAAAGTATTTGGCCTGGATAGCCAGTTCAAGCAAAGGGGTCGACATGGGCACCTCAGGCAAAACGACGGTCAAATACATCACGCCAGGCCAGCAGGCGCACTTCCAGCCGGCGCAGCAGGCTGTCGCTGAGCGTGCCCAGCAGCGCCAGCGTCAGAATGGCAATCAGCACCAGGTCGGCCCGGCCAGTTTCGCGGCCATCGGTGAGCAGATAGCCCAGGCCACGGGTGGCCGCCATCAGTTCGGCTGCCACCAGAAACATCCAGGCCAGCGACAAGCCGCTGCGCAGGCCGGTAAACAGATTGGGCAGCGCTGCCGGCAGGAAAATCCGCCGGACCAGCTTGCTGCCGCTCAGGCCATAGACCCCACCCACCTCCACCAGTTTGCGGTCAACATTGTGAATGCCCGCCACCAGGTTCAGGTACACCGGAAAAAACGCCCCAATGGCAATCAAGGTCAGCTTGGGCGCTTCGTCAATGCCCAGCCACAGCAGCAGCAACGGCACCCAGGCCAGCGAGGGAATGGCGCGCAGCGCCTGGAAGGTGGGGTCGAGCCAGGCTTCCACCCGGGGCGACAGCCCGACGGCGGCACCGGCAACAATCGCCAGGCTGGCGCCGATGGCAAAGCCGGCCAGCACGCGCAGCACGCTGACGCCAATATGCGCCGCCAGCACGCCGCTCTGGCTCAGGTCGGTCAGCGTCAGCAGCAGCTCGCTGGGCGGGGGCAGCAGATGGGCGCTGACCCAGCCCAGGGCCACCACGGTTTCCCACAGCGCCAGCAGGGTCAGCGGCACAATCAGCCCTTGTGCCCTGTGGCGCAGGCGGGCCAGGTCAAGTCCGGGGCCGTTGGCGGGAGTTGGTGCCACGGCGGAGAGAGGAGGATGAATCGGCATGAGGCGGGCTCCGTGAAGATCAGGCGGTGGGCCGGCGGCTTAGCGCACGACGGCTTTGGCAAACGCCGGTTCCACCAGCGCGTCGATCACCTTGTTCAGGTCGGTGCCTTTTTTCACCAGTTCTTCTTCCAGCAAAATCGGCGCGGCTGCCTTGAATGCCTTGACCCGGTGCGCGGCAAGCCCCGCCGTTCAGGGCGGGGAAGGATGGCGCGGACGGCGTAGCCGTCCTTGCCGTCGATGGGGGTGGGTTGTATAAAAACTGGTATGCAACGCCTTCAAGCCTACAAATACGAACTGATGCCGACCGGTGAACAGCAGCGCGACATGCGCCGCTTTGCTGGCTCGTGCCGTTTCGTGTTCAACAAGGCATTGGCCTTGCAAAAGGAGCGCTACGAGCAAGGCAAGAAGAAGCTCGGCTACGCAGGGCTGTGCAAGCTGCTCACCGAGTGGCGCAATGGATCTGAAACGCCGTGGCTGGCCGATGCGCCGGTTCATCCGCTGCAGCAGACGCTCAAGGACCTGGAGCGCGCTTACGCCAACTTCTTCGCCAGACGCGCTGATTTTCCGCGTTTCAAGAAGAAGGGCCAGTCCGACAGCTTTCGCTATCCAGACCCGAAACAGATCAGGCTCGACCAGGCCAACAGCCGAATCTTCCTGCCCAAGCTCGGCTGGCTGTGCTACCGCAACAGCCGGGAAGTATTGGGTGCGGTGAAGAACATCACCGTGAGCCAGTCCTGCGGCAAATGGTCCGTGTCGATCCAGACCGAACGCGAGGTCGAGCAGCCAATTCCAAAGGGCGGTACAGTCGGCATCGACATGGGTATTGCACGGTTCGCCACGCTCTCGGATGGCGCGTTCTACGCGCCGCTCAACAGCTTCAGGCGGCACGAAGCCCGCTTGCGCAAAGCGCACATGAGCCGCAAGACCAAATTCAGCAGCAACTGGAAGAAGGCCAAAGCCCGCGTCCAGCGCATCCATTCCCGCATCGGCAACGCCCGCCGCGATTATCTGCACAAAGCCACAACCACGATCAGCCAAAACCACGCGATGGTGTGTCTTGAGGACTTGCAGGTGCGGAATATGTCCAGGTCGGCGGCAGGTACACCCGAAACACCGGGCAAGAACGTTCGGGCCAAGTCCGGCCTGAACAAGTCCATCCTCGATCAAGGCTGGTTCGAATTCCGTCGCCAACTGGACTACAAGCTGGCGTGGAACGGCGGGCATCTCATCGCCGTGCCGGCGCAGAACACCAGCCGCACCTGTCCGTGTTGCGGCCATGTGTCGGCGGATAACCGCCAGACGCAGGCCAAGTTCGAGTGTGTGGCGTGTGGTTTCGAGGAAAACGCCGATCTGGTCGGCGCGATCAATGTGCTAAGGGCGGGACACGCCCGGTTAGCCTGTGAAGTGAGCGGTGCGGTCATGCCGCCAGCAGCAGGAACCCAGCGAAGCGACTCATGCCGGCTCGATGCCGGGATGAGCGCCGTAGGAATCCCCCGACTTTAGGCGGGGGAGGATGTCAAACCAGCCCAAGGACGCAAATCGGTTAAGGATACGCTGGTTTATTCAGAAAAATCGTGTTTGCCAGAAGCAAAACCCAGCAAAATCAAAATCCTGGATTCCCGCCTTCGCGGGAATGATGATTTTTTCAGCGTATCCCTACAAGCGCGCTGATTTTTTCAGAAAAATCGTTATGAGGGCATTCATGCGATTGTCCAGGGCTTCAGTGATTGAGCAAGATCTGGGCAATAATCCCGGTGGCAATCGCCACCAGCACATAGTCCGGGCCGTTCTGCACCCAGTGGTAACCGCGCGGCGGGGCGCTCAGGCGATGGCCGCGCCAGTCGTTGACCACATGGCTGCGCTGGCGGTAACGGCTGGGCAGACGGTCACCCCGGTAATAATTGTGGTTGGCACCCACCCCCCGCCCGCGTGGCCCATAGCGGTCATAACGGTCGCGGTGGTCGCCCCGGTAACCCCGGTCACGCGGATCACTGCGCGGGCCTGATTCACTGCGGTCTTGGTTCCAGCCCCGTTCGGGTGGGCCACCGGGTTCGGCATATGCCAGTGGGGCGCTGCCCATGACCACGGCCAGCACCAGCGCCACGACGATTCGATGATTCATAATCAGCCTTTCCGGAATCATGCCGCCCTGACAGGGTCCATTCCTCGCCCGCAGCCTGCATTGCTGCCGACTATCCCCCCATCGCCGGGTTTCCCTCCGTGCGTCAGCCCACATACGCGCCCGCGCCTTGCGATTACAGTAGGGCATTCCCCCTTGCCCGCCTGTGCGGTGTGTCCTTCCGGCACTCGCCAGCAGGCAGCTTCCCCGGTTGTGTCTGGCCATCCGATCACCAGGCCGGCAAGCCGCGGCCCACTCTGGAGAATTCATCCTGTGACAGCGCGCATTTCCACCCTGGCCACCTGGCTACGACAGTGGCGCACCCGGTCTGATGCTGGCCGGGTTTTCCTCCATGGCCTCCCGCTTGACCTGCCGTTGCGCGCCGAGCTGTTCAGCGCCGACCAGATGGAGCTGCACGGCCACACCCTGGCCGGGCAGCACACCCTGCATCCCCGCCACTGCCCGGACCTGCTGCTGGGCCGGCTGGATGACAACGCCGGCCTGCTGCTCAGTGGCTACGGCCTGCTCAATGCGGCGGTCAAGGCCAAGCGACGGCTGACCCCGGCGGGTGAATGGCTGCTGGACAACGCCTATCTGATTGAAGAGCACATCCGCACCGCCCGGCAGCATTTTCCCAAAGGTTACAGCCGTGAGCTGCCGGTGCTGGCCAGCGGCGCGTCGGCGGGGTTGCCCAGGGTGTACGACATTGCCCTGGAGGCGATCGCCCACGGCGATGGCCGGCTGGATCCGGAAAGCCTGAACCGCTTTGTCGCCGCGTATCAGGGCATTGCCGAGTTGAAGCTGGGCGAGCTGTGGGCCATTCCGATCATGCTGCGTCTGGCCTTGATCGAAAACCTGCGTCGGGTGGGGGCCAGGGTGGCGCAGGGCATGCTGCACCGCAATCTGGCTGATAGCTGGGCCGACCAGATGATCCAGACCGCCGAATCCGACCCGAAAAGCCTGATTCTGGTGATTGCCGACATGGCGCGGGCCAATCCGCCGCTGGTGAACTCGTTTGTGGCGGCGCTGGTGCGCCGCCTGCAGGGGCACAGCTCGGCGCTGGCGCTGCCGCTGACCTGGATTGAGCAGCGCCTGTCCGAATGCGGACAGACCATCGACCAGCTGGTGCAGTCAGAAACCCAGAGCCAGGCGGCCAATCAGGTGTCGATCAGCAACAGTATTGGCAGCCTGCGCTTGCTGGCTGCCATCGACTGGCGTGAATTTGTGGAAAACATGAGCCGGGTTGACCAGCAACTGCGCCAGGACCCAGGTGGGGTGTATGCGCAGATGGACTTTGCCACCCGCGACCGTTACCGCCATGTGATTGAAACGCTGGCCCGGCGCAGCCCGTTGTCCGAGGTGGCCATTGCCGGGCTGGCAGTCGAACTGGCGCAGCAGGGGCTGAACGGCCCATTGCCGCGTCGCGGCCATGTCGGCTTTTACCTGATTGACCAGGGCCAGATGGCGCTGATTGCACGCGCCAAAGTACGTCCATCGCTGCGCGAACGCTGGCGGCATCTGGGTCGCACCCCGCCTTTGCTGGGCTATCTGGGTGCAGTGGCGCTGCTGGCCAGCAGCCTGAGCAGCGGCCTGCTGCTGATGGCGCTGGCTGACGGGCTGGCCGACTGGGTGATTGGCCTGGTCACCGGGCTGGCCTTGCTGGTGAGCAGCCAGCCGGCGCTGGCGCTGGTGAACTGGCTGGCCACCCGGCTGGCCACGCCGCATGCGCTGCCGCGAATGGACTTTACCCAGGGCATGGCACCCTCGGCACGCACCCTGGTGGTGGTGCCCACCTTGCTGACCAGCCTGCCTGGCGTGGAGGCGCTGGTGGAGGCGCTGGAAGTGCGCTTTCTGGCCAACCGCGACCCCTGCCTGCACTTTGGCCTGCTGACCGACTTTGCCGACGCCGGAACCGAACATCTGCCGGGCGACGCCGCGCTGCTGCAGCGGGCAGAAAGCCGGATTGCCGCGCTGAACCGCAAATATCCGGACACCGGCCAGGCCGGGTTTTTCCTGTTTCACCGCCCGCGCTGCTGGAACCCGCAGGAAGGCTGCTGGATGGGCTACGAGCGCAAACGCGGCAAGCTCAGCGCGCTGAATGCCCTGCTGCGTGGCCGGGCCGGCGCGGCATTTTCGCGGATTGTTGGCGATACGGCGATACTGTCCGAGGTGCGCTATGTGATTACCCTGGACACCGACACCCAGCTGCCGCGCGACGCCGCCCGGCTGTTTGCCGCCACCCTGGCCCACCCGCTGAACCAGCCGCACTACGATCCGGTCAGCCAGCGGGTCACCGCCGGGTACGGCATCCTGCAGCCGCGCATGGCAGTCAACCTGCCCAGCACCAACCGCTCGCGCTATGCCCGTCTGTGCGGCAGCGAAGCCGGAATAGACCCCTACACCCGGGCGGTGTCTGATGTGTACCAGGATCTGTTTGACGAAGGCTCGTTCATTGGCAAGGGCATTTACCATGTAGACGCCTTTGAACAGGCACTTGACCAGCGCTTTCCGGAAAACCGCATTCTCAGCCATGATCTGCTGGAAGGCTGCTATGCCCGCGCCGGGCTGGTCAGCGACGTGATGCTGTACGAGGACTATCCTGGCCGCTACAGCGCCGATGTCAGCCGCCGTTACCGCTGGATTCGCGGCGACTGGCAGATTGCCCAGTGGCTGTGGCCAACCGTGCCCGGCCCCGATGGCACCCGGCTGGCCAACCCGCTGTCGCTGCTGTCGCGCTGGAAGCTGTTTGACAATCTGCGCCGCAGCCTGGCCCCGGCCACGCTGGTCGGGCTGTTTGTGCTGGGCTGGACTTCTATTCCATCGTATCTGGGCTGGACGCTGGCGCTGGTGGGCATGCTCACCCTGCCGGTGCTGGCCAGCAGCAGCCTGGACGGGCTGAGCCGGCCCAGGGATGTGAGTCTCGGCCAGCATGGGCGGGCGGTGCTTACCCGGCTGGGCCGGCAACTGGCGCAGGTAGGGCTGCACCTGGCCTGTTTGCCCCATGAGGCGCTGTTCAGCCTGGACGCCATTGCGCGCACGCTGATTCGCTTGGGCATCAGCCACACCCGGCTGCTGGAATGGAACCCTTCCGGCGAGCTGCAGCAGGCGTTTGAGCGCAAGGCAGCCCACCAGCCCGACCCCGGCGGTCTGGGCGATCTGGCGCACACCTGCGCCAACCTATGGGTGGGGCCGTTGCTGGCGCTCACCCTGCTGCTGGCGCTGGGCGGCTACCGCCCGGTGGCCCTGCTGGCGGCGTGGCCGGTGCTGGCGCTGTGGACAGCCGGGCCGTTGCTGGTGTGGTGGCTCAGCCGGCCACTGAGCCGGCCCACCTCGCCGCTCAGCGCCGGGCAGACCCGCTTTCTGCACGCCCTGGCGCGCAAAACCTGGGGGTTTTTCGAGACATTTGTCACCCGCCAGGAAAACTGGCTGCCGCCGGACAATATGCAGGAACACCCGGTGACGCTGATTGCCCATCGTACCTCGCCCACCAATATCGGGCTGTCGCTGCTGGCCAATCTGGCCGCCTGCGACTTTGGCTATATTGCCATTGGCACCCTGCTGACCCGCACCCGGCACACCCTGGCCACCCTGCATCGCCTGGAACGCCACCGGGGGCATTTTTACAACTGGTACGACACGCAAACCCTGCTGCCGCTGATGCCGCTGTATGTGTCGTCGGTGGACAGCGGCAATTTGTCCGGCCATTTGCTCACCCTGCGCCCCGGCCTGCTGGCGCTGGCCGACCAGCCGGTGCTGGGCGCACGCACTTTTGCCGGGCTGGACGACACCCTGACCCTGCTGCTGGACAGCGCCGGCGACTACCGCCCCGCCGCACTGGACCAGCTGTGCCACGATATCGAATGGGCCAATGATACGGCCCCCAATAGCCTGGCTACCGTGCTGTACTGGCTGGATGCGCTGAATGTATCGGCGCTGGCGGTGGCGACGCTGGCACCGCCAGACGACGGTCCGCGTCCCAACGCCGAATGGCCGGTGTGGGCGCAGGCCTTGCAGCGCCAGTGTCAGGACGCGCTGGACGACCTGGTATTCTTGCTGCCGTGGGCACGCCTGTCCGGCGACAACAGCGGGCTGGAGGCACTGCCGGGCTGGGCCAGTTTGCCCACTCTGCGCGACCTGGCGGCGCTGGCTGCCGGTGATGCCCAGGCCGACCCCGAGCCCCCGCGCGCCAGCTTTGCCCTGAACACCCGCCAGACCGAACTGGCCGCGCTGGTGCGTCTGGCTGGCCAGCGCGCCAGCGAACGGCTGACCAGCCTGGCGGAACTGGCGCAGCAGGTGGGCGAACTGGCCCGTGTCGAGTATGACTTTTTGTACGACCCGGCCCGGCATCTGCTGGCGGTGGGCTACCATGTTGAATCCCGCCGCTGCGACAGCGGCAACTACGACCTGCTGGCCTCGGAAGCCCGGCTGTCCTGCTTTGTGGCGATTGCCCAGGGTGCCTTGCCGCAGGAAAGCTGGTTTGCCCTGGGCCGCACCCTGACCGCCACCGATGGCGAGACCATCCTGCTGTCGTGGAGCGGGTCGATGTTTGAGTACCTGATGCCGCTGCTGGTGATGCCCAGCTACGACCACACCTTGCTCGACCACACCTGTCAGGCGGTGGTGCGCCGGCAAATCCGCTACGCCCGCCAGCGCGGCCTGCCGCACTGGGGGATTTCCGAATCTGGCTACAACGCGGTGGACACCCGGCTCAACTACCAGTATCGGGCGTTTGGCGTGCCGGGGCTGGGGCTTAAGCGCGGGCTGGCCGATGACCTGGTGGTGGCACCCTATGCGTCGATGCTGGCGCTGATGGTGGCACCCGACGCCGCCTGCCAGAACCTGCAGCGGCTGGCCCAGTCCGGCATGCTCGGCCAGTACGGCATGTATGAAGCCGTGGATTACACTGCGTCGCGGCTGTCGCGGGACCAGTCCTCGGCGGTGGTGCGCTCGTTCATGGTCCACCATCAGGGCATGGGCCTGCTGGCGCTGGCCTATTTGTTGCTGAACCGGCCCATGCAGCGCCGGTTTGAATCCGACCCATGTTTTCAGGCCACCACCCTGCTGTTGCAGGAGCGCATTCCGGCGGCCACCGCCAGCCATTTTCATGCGCCGGACGCCGAAGAGGTGTCGCCCACCTTGTCTGGCCCGGAAATGCCGATGCGGGTGTTCACCCGCCCCGATTCGCCCATGCCGGAAGTCCAGCTGTTGTCCAATGGCCGCTACCATGTGATGGTGACCCACACCGGCGGCGGTTACAGCCGCTGGAAAGACCAGGCCGTCACCCGCTGGCGCGAGGATGGTGCCCGCGACCACTGGGGGGCGTTTTGCTATTTGCGCGATCTGGCCAGCCAGCATTTCTGGTCTACCGCCCACCAGCCCACCCTGAAGGAAGCCGACCGCTATCAGGCGATTTTTTCCGAAGGCCGGGTGGAATTTCGCCGCAGCGACCATGGCTACGACACGCACACCGAAATTGTGGTGTCGCCAGAGGACGATATCGAGCTGCGCCGGGTGCGCATCACCAACTGCGCGCAGGTGCAGCGCACCATTGAAATCACCAGCTACGCCGAAGTGGTGCTGGCACCGGCCATGGCCGATGCGCTGCATCCCTCATTCAGCAATCTGTTCATCGACACCGAAATTCTGGCCGACCTGCAAGCCATTATCTGCACCCGCCGCCCACGCGCCCAGGGCGAAGCCACGCTGTGGATGGTGCATCTGATGGCGGTGCATGGCGGCGAGGTCGGGCCGGCCTCTTACGAAACCGACCGGCTGCGCTTTATTGGCCGCCAGCGCGGGCTGAACGACCCGCAGGCCATGTATGGCGAGGCGGCGCTGTCTGGCAGCGCCGGGGCGGTGCTCGACCCGATTGTGGCCATTCGCTATGGCATTACCCTCGACCCGGAACAGAGCACCACCATTGATGTGGTCACCGGGGTGGGCGACAGCCGCGAGGCGGTGCTGGCGCTGCTGGGCAAATACCGCGACCGCCATCTGGCCGACCGGGTGTTTGACCTGGCCTGGACCCACAGCTGGGTGAATCTGCAGCAAATCAACGCCAGCGAATCCGATGCCCAGCTGTATGGCCAGCTGGCCGGCTCAGTGATTTACGCCAATCCGGCACTGCGCGCCGACGCCAGCGTGCTGGCGCGCAATCAGCGCGGCCAGTCCGGACTGTGGGGCTATGCCGTATCCGGCGACCTGCCGATTGTGCTGCTGCGCATCCGCGACCCGGCCAATATCGAGCTGGTGCGCCAGCTGGTGCAGGCACACGCCTACTGGCGGCTGAAAGGCCTGGCGGTGGATCTGGTGATCTGGAACGAAGACCACGCCGGCTACCGCCAGTTGCTGCATGAGCAGATCATGGGCCTGATTGCCGCCGGAGTGGAAGCCAACCTTACCGACCGGCCCGGCGGCATTTTTGTCCGGGTGGCCGAGCAGATGTCTGGCGATGACCGCATCCTGTTCCAGACCGTGGCCAGGGTGATCCTCAGCGACAGCCGTGGCAGCCTGACCGAGCAAATCCAGCGCGGGTCCAAGGACACCCGGCCACCGGCCCTGCCCCGGCTGCTGTCGCGTCCGGCCAGCGCGCCGCCACGCATTGGCGCGGCGGCGGCCATCACCCCGCCGGCCCCGGCGCTGCAGTTTTTCAATGGCCTGGGCGGCTTCAGTCAGGATGGCCGCGAATACCGGATTACCCGCACCCATGGCCACCCCACGCCGGCTCCGTGGGTGAACGTGCTGGCCAACGCCGGCTTTGGCACGGTGGTGGCCGACAGCGGCGCGGCGTACACCTGGTGCGACAACGCCCATGAATTCCGCCTGACCCCGTGGAGCGACGACGCGGTCAGTGACAGCAGCGGGGAAACCTTTTACCTGCGTGACGAAGTGACCGGCACGTTCTGGTCACCCACGCCGCACCCCTGCGCCGGGCGCACGCCGTATGTGATTCGCCACGGCTTTGGCTACAGTGTGTTTGAGCACGACGAAGATGGCATCCGCACCGACCTGACCGTATACGTGGATGTGGACGCTGCGGTGAAATTCTCTGTGTTGCAGGTGCGCAACCACTCTGGCCGCGCCCGCCAGCTGTCGGCCACCGGCTATGTGGAGTGGGTGCTGGGCGATTTGCGCCCGAAATCGGCCATGCATGTGCTGACCGAGCTTGACCCGGCCAGCGGGGCAATTTGTGCCCGCAACCCATACAGCGCCGACTTTGCCGACCGGGTGGCATTTTTTGACGCCGACGGTGCCAGCCTGGCCAGCCAGGTCAGCGTCACCGGTGACCGCCGTGAGTTTATTGGCCGCAATGGCAGCCTGAGCCAGCCAGCCGCCATGCGGCACACCCGTTTGTCCAACCGGCTGGGGGCCGGACTGGACCCATGCGCGGCGATTCAGGTGCCATTTGAACTGGCCGATGGCCAGGCGCGGGAAATCATTTTCCGCCTGGGCGTGCGTCTGCCTGCCGGCCACACCCTGGCCGACGCGCTGTCGCCGCGCCAGCGCGCCCCCGATGCCGCCCACCATGCGCTGGCGGCTGTGCATGACACCTGGCGCACCACCCTGGACAGCGTGCAAGTGGACACGCCCGATCCGGCGCTGAACCTGCTGGCCAACGGCTGGCTGACCTACCAGACGCTGTCCAGCCGGCTGTGGGCGCGCAGCGGCTACTACCAGTCGGGCGGGGCTTATGGCTTTCGCGACCAATTGCAGGATGGCATGGCGCTGGTCCACACCCGGCCCGAGCTGCTGCGCGAGCACCTGCTGCGCTGCGCGGCGCGCCAGTTTGCCGAAGGCGATGTGCAACACTGGTGGCACCCGCCGTCAGGCCGGGGCGTGCGCAGCCGCTGCTCTGACGATTTTCTCTGGCTGGTGCAGGCCAGTTGCCGCTATGTGCAGGTGAGCGGCGACCACAGCGTGCTCGATCAGGAAGTGCCGTTCCTGCATGGCCGGCCCGTGCACCCCGGCGACGATGGGTACTACGACCTGCCCGGCCAGGCCGACACCCCGGCCAGCCTGTACCAGCACTGCATGCGCGCCGTGCTGCACGGCCTGCGCTTTGGCGCGCACGGACTGCCGCTGATGGGGTCGGGCGACTGGAACGACGGGATGAATCTGGTTGGCATTCATGGCCAGGGCGAAAGTGTGTGGCTGGGGTTTTTCCTGTACGACACCCTGCAGCAGTTTGCCCGGCTGGCGCGCAGCCGCCATGACCAGCGCTTTGCCGACCGTTGCCTGAGCGAGGCGGCCAGGTTGCAGCAGAATCTGGAGCAGCATGGCTGGGATGGCCAGTGGTATCTGCGGGCGTTTTTTGACGATGGCAGCCCGCTGGGCTCGCAGCACAATCCGGAATGCCAGATTGACTCGATTGCGCAAAGCTGGGCGGTGCTGTCCGGTGCCGGCGACCCGGCACGCGCCCGGCAGGCCATGGCGGCGGTAGACACCCGGCTGGTGCGCCGCGACCTGAAACTGGTGCAGCTGCTGGCACCGCCGTTTGCCACTTCGGCGCTTAACCCCGGCTATATTAGTGGCTACGGGCCCGGCGTGCGGGAAAACGGCGGGCAGTACACCCACGCAGCGGTGTGGGCCAGCATGGCGTTTGCCGCACAGGGCGATGCGCCACGCGCCTGGGAGGTGTTCCGCATGATCAACCCGCTGCATCACGCTGATTCTGCCCAGGCGATTGCCACTTACAAGGTGGAGCCGTATGTGATGGCCGCCGACGTGTATGCCTCTGCCCCGCATCAGGGCCGGGGCGGCTGGACCTGGTATACCGGCTCGGCAGGCTGGATGTCGGTGCTGATCATGGAGTCCCTGCTCGGCTTGCACGTTGAGGCCGGGTACTTGCGCTTCACCCCCTGCCTGCCCGCCGACTGGCCGGGTTTTACCCTGCGTTACCGTTACCGGCGCAGTCTGTACTGCATTGCCGTGCAGCAGTCGTTACTGCCGATGCAGGTGATCGTGGACGATGTGCTCCAGCCCGATGGCCGGATTGCCTTGCACGACGATGGCCACACCCATGCGGTGTCGGTGCGCTGCCCGTATGCCAGCCCCGCGCCCCGGAGCCCTGGGCAATGAACCGGTCACACAGCCAATTGCCGGCCTGGCAGGCGCTCCAGGCCCACGCCATCCAACTGGCCCCGTGTCATTTGCGCCAGCTGTTTGCCGACGATCCGCAACGCGGCCAGCGCTTCAGCGCCGAAGCCTGTGGCTGGTATCTGAATTACGCCAAAAACCGCATCACCGCCACCACGCTGGCCCTGCTGCTGCAACTGGCCAACGCCTGCCAGCTGCGCCCGCGCATCCAGGCCATGTTTGCCGGCGAGGCGGTAAATGTCACCGAGCAACGCGCGGCGCTGCACACGGCCTTGCGCCTGCCTGCCGGGGTGGCGCTGTGGCGGGACGGCGAGGATATTGCCGCGCAGGTGCATGCCGTGCTGGCGCACATGGCGGCGTTTACCGGGCAGGTGGTGGAGGGCCGCTGGCGTGGCTACAGTGGCCTGCCGATTCGCCATGTGCTGAACATCGGCATTGGGGGGTCTGATCTTGGCCCGGAAATGGTCTATCAGGCGCTGCGCCACTACCGGCACAGCCGGCTGGACTGCCGTTTTGTCTCCAACCTCGACCCCTGCGACTTCCGCGCCGCCACCGATGGCCTGAATCCGGCGGAAACGCTGGTGATTGTCTGCTCGAAAACCTTCAAGACCCAGGAAACCCTGGTCAATGCCCAGCGCGCCAGGGCGTGGATTGTGGCCGGGCTGGGCGACGAGCGCGCGGTGGCCCGGCATTGCGTGGCGGTGTCGGCCAATCGCGCTGCCGCTCAGGGCTTTGGCATTGACTGCGTGTTTGGCCTGTGGGACTGGGATGGCGGGCGTTATTCGCTGGATTCGGCGATTGGGCTGTCCACCATGCTGGCGATTGGCCCGGCGCAGTTTCACGCCATGCTGGCCGGGTTTCATGCCATGGACCAGCATTTTCTGCATGCGCCGCTGGCGGACAATCTGCCGGTGCTGATGGGGCTGCTGGCGGTGTGGTACAGCAGCTTCCTGGCCGCCCCCAGCGTGGCCATCCTGCCCTACGCCCACGATCTGAAACGCTTTCCGGCCTACTTGCAGCAACTGACCATGGAAAGCAATGGCAAAAGCGTCACCCTGGCCGGCAGGCCGGTGGATTATCCCACCGGGCCGGTGTACTGGGGCGAGCCGGGCACCAATGGCCAGCATGCGTTTTATCAGCTGCTGCACCAGGGCGGCCAGCTGATTCCGTGCGACCTGATCGGCTTTTGCCATGGCCTGACCGCAGACACTGGCCAGCACCAGCTGCTGGTGGCCCATTTGCTGGCGCAAGGCCAGGCGCTGGCGTTTGGCAACACCCTGGCCGAGCAGCGCGCCGACGGCGTGCCGGACTGGCTGCTGCCGCACCGCCGCTTTGCTGGCAACCACCCGAGCAACACCCTGCTGGCCGAGCGCCTGACCCCGGCCAGCCTGGGGAGCCTGGTCGCGCTGTACGAACACAGTGTGTTTACCCAGGCCTGCCTGTGGCAGATCAACCCGTTTGACCAATGGGGAGTGGAGCTGGGCAAGACACTGGCCAGGCAGATGCAGGCCGAACTGGCCAGTGCATCGGCGTCGGTCCGGCTGGACAGCGCAACCCTGGCGCTGATTGACTACTACCGCACCCACCAAGCATCCTCTCCCTGCGATTCGCGCAGCGCACCCACCCTCTAGCCGGAGATTTCCTGTGCACAGCCAACCCCTCCATTTTATCCTGCCAGCGCTTAGCAACGCGCTGCTGCAGCGCATGCACGCTTACTGGCAGGCGGCCAATTACCTGTCGGTTGGGCAGATTTACCTGTACGACAACCCGCTGCTGAAGCAGCCGCTGGAGCTGGCGCACATCAAACCGCGCTTGCTGGGCCACTGGGGCACCACACCGGGGCTGAACTTTATTTATGTGCATCTGAACCGGCTGATCTGCCAGCATGATCTGAACATGATCTACCTGACCGGGCCTGGCCATGGCGGGCCGGGGCTGGTGGCCAACAGCTATCTGGAAGGCCGCTACAGCGAGGTGTACCCGGAAATCTCCCAGGATGAAGCCGGCCTGAAGCGGCTGTTCAAGCAGTTTTCCTTTCCGGGGGGCATTCCCAGCCATGTGTCGCCAGACACGCCAGGATCAATCCACGAAGGCGGCGAGCTGGGTTATTCGCTGTCGCACGCCTACGGCGCGGCATTTGACAACCCAGACCTGATTGTGGCCTGTGTGGTGGGCGATGGCGAAGCCGAAACCGGGCCGCTGGCCACCAGCTGGCACTCGAACAAGTTTCTCAATCCGGTACACGATGGCGCGGTGCTGCCGATCCTGCATCTGAACGGCTATAAAATTGCCGGCCCCACCGTGCTGGCGCGGATTCCGCATGTCGAGCTGGACGCGCTGTTTCGCGGTTACGGCTATACCCCGTATTTTGTCGAAGGCGACGACGCCGAGCTCATGCACCAGAATATGGCCGGCACGCTGGACCGCGCGCTGGCGCATATCCAGGCCATCCAGCACGACGCCCGCACCCATGGTTTCAGCCAGCGGCCCGCCTGGCCGATGATTGTGCTGCGCTCGCCCAAGGGCTGGACCGGGCCAAAGCAGGTAGATGGCAAACCCAGCGAAGGCACCTTCCGCGCCCATCAGGTGCCCATGGGCGAAATGAACCGGCCAGGGCATCTCACCCTGCTGGAAGACTGGCTGCTCAGCTATCAGCCACAGCAGCTGTTCGACCCGGATGGCCGTCTGCGCGCCGACCTGGCGGCGCTGGCCCCCAAGGGCGAGCGGCGGATGAGCGCCAACCCGCACGCCAACGGCGGCCTGCTGCTGCGCGACCTGCGCCTGCCAGACTTTCGCGATTACGCCATCGACCTGCCCCATCCCGGCGCCGTCAAGGCCGAGGCCACCCGCTGCCAGGGCGAGCTGATCCGCGATGTGATCCGGCTCAACCCGCACACTTTCCGGGTGTTCAGCCCGGACGAAACCGCTTCCAACCGCTGGGGCGCGGTGTTTGAAGTGACCCAGCGCTGCTCCACGGCGGAAATCCTGCCCGGCGATGAAAACGTCTCCGCCGAAGGGCGGGTGATGGAAATGCTCAGCGAACACCAGTGCGAGGGCTGGCTGGAAGGCTATTTGCTGACCGGTCGCCACGGGTTTTTTTCATCGTACGAAGCGTTCATCCATATCGTCGATTCGATGTTCAATCAGCACGCCAAGTGGCTGAAAATGGCCAATGAAATTGCCTGGCGGCGGCCCATTGCCTCACTCAACTACTTGCTGTCCTCGCATGTCTGGCGTCAGGACCACAATGGCTTCAGCCATCAGGACCCCGGCTTTATCGACCATGTGATCAACAAGAAAGCCGAGGTCATCCGCGTGTACCTGCCGCCGGACGCCAACACCCTGCTGGCCGTCACCGACCATTGCCTGCGCAGCCGCAATTACATCAATGTGATTGTGGCCGGCAAGCAGCCGGAAGCGCAGTGGCTGGACATGGACGCGGCGGTCAAGCACTGCAGCGCCGGCATTGGCATCTGGGAATGGGCCAGCAACGACCGGGGCAGCGAACCTGATGTAGTGATGGCCTGCGCTGGTGACGTGCCTACGCTGGAAACCCTGGCCGCCGTGCAACTGCTGCGCCAGCACTGCCCCGAGCTGAAAATCCGCGTGATCAATGTGGTGGACCTGATGACCCTGCCACCGCCGCACGAACACCCGCACGGGCTGAGCGAGCGCGACTTTGACGACCTGTTCACCCGCGACAAGCCCATCATCTTTGCCTACCACGGTTACCCCTGGCTGATTCACCGGCTGACCTACGCCCGCCACAACCATGCTCACCTGCATGTGCGCGGCTACAAGGAAGAGGGCACCACGTCCACCCCGTTCGATATGGTGGTGATGAACGACATGGACCGCTTTCATCTGGTGGCCGACGTGATCGACCGCGTGCCGTTACTGGCACCGCGCGCGGCCTACGCCAAGCAGGCCATTCGCGACAAGCTGATTGAGCACAAGCAGCACATCGCCCGCCATGGCGAAGATTTGGCCGAAATCCGCGACTGGCGCTGGGACACCGCCACCGGGTAAGTGCCCTGGGCGGCGGCTGGCGCGCGCAAGGTGCGCCAGCGTACCGACAAGCGCTGGCGCAAGCGTCATCCTGCAACACTCGGCCCCCCGCCAATCGGGCGGGCGCGGCGAGTGATCGAGAGGCGAACATGAACAAGTCCATCGAATACAAGGCCACCCGTGGCCTGCTGAAATACGCCAGCCAGCGCCCGGCGCTGCCGGGACGGCGCGCCAGCGTGTCGGTTTCCCCGCCCACGCCGCTTAATGGCGTGGCTGCCCTGCCTGCCGCACTGAGCGAGCCTGGCCCGGCAGAACCGGCGGCATCATGAGCCTGCCCAGCGTGGACGCCCTCAAGGGCAAGTGGCAGCAGTACATTGGCGCCGCCAAGGTGGCGTGGGGCAAGCTCACCGAAGACGAGCTACTCAAAACCGAAGGCCGGGTGCAGGAACTGGCCGGACTGATTCAGGAGCGCTACGCCATCACCCGCGATGAAGCCCTGCTGCAGGTCAAGCGCTTCTTTGCCAAAAGCTGAACGCCTAGTAGCCAGTCACGTTGAAACACGATGGCTCACGTTCCACGACGAACCACTCGCCGCGCCCCACCGCGTCATTCCCGCGCAGGCGGGAATCCAGGCGTGTCCACAGCGTACAGCGGGGTGAGCGCTCATCAGCGCTACCTGCGCCATGCCCACCGCGCACGCTGTGGCGCGGTCTGGGTTCCCGCCTTCGCGGGAACGACACCTGAGGTGAAACTCATGCCGAAAGCGGTCTAATCGCCTGTCAGTCGATTCAGATCATGGTGACTGGCTACTAGCTACCCCCTGAAGCTTCTGTTGTGTCCATCCGATTCAGCGTCCTCAACCCGGCAGCCGCCATTTGGTGCCGGGTTTTTTTATTTGCCGGCACACTGGGTGCGCCAGCACACCGACGCCCCTTGTCAGTGCGCGCATGCTGTGATCAGCGTTAACCGCAGGCCGCTCCGGCCCGAGGTGACGACCCGGCGCCCCAGGCGGCCACCCGGTCATTGCTTGCCGCCGCCGATCCCTTCAAGGAGTTCACCATGTTCAGCTTGTCCCTGCGCCGTCTTGCGGCCCTGATCCTGTTTGCCTGCTACGTTTCCCTGACCGCCTGCGCGTCTACCGCGCACAGCGAAGGCACGGGTGAATACGTGGATGACACCACCATCACCACCAAGGTAAAAGCCGCCGTGCTGGGCGATTCCCGGCTGAAGTCGGCAGAAATCAATGTGGAAACCTTCAAGGGTCGGGTGCAGCTCAGCGGCTTTGTCCGCTCCCAGGCCGATATCGACCGGGCCGTGACGCTGACCCGCAACATCAAGGGCGTCACCTCGGTGGCCAACGACATGCGCCTGAAGTAAGCCTTCCCGCACCGAGTGGGGCCGGATGCGGCAATCGCCGGCCCCATGCCCTTTCTCCTCTCTCCTCCACTGCTGCACTGGCCAGGCCGCTGCAACAGCCCACCTCAGGAAACATCCCATGCGCTACCGCTCCCTCTCCCTGTTATCCGCCGCCCTCCTGCTCAGCGCCAGCGTGCTGGCCGCGCCGCCGATGAGCAAAAACGAATACGGCACCACCAAGGCCATGCTGTCGACCAAGTACCAGACCGACAAGGCCGCCTGCTCGGCCCTGAAGGGCAATGCCGAAGATGTGTGTGTGGAAGAAGCCAAGGCCAGCGAAAAAATCGCCATGGCCGAGCTGGAAGCCAACTACAGCCCATCAGAAAAACACCACTTTGCCCTGCGCATGGCCAAGGCTGACGGCAACTACGCCGTGGCCAAGGAAAAGTGTGACGACAAGGCGGGTAACGCCAAAGACGTGTGCCGCAAAGAAGCCAAGGCTGCCCATGTCACTGCCACAGCCAACGCCAAACTGGCCGACACCACCAGCGATGCGCGCAAGGATGCCGCCAGCGACAAGCGCAATGCCGACTACGCCGTGGCCAAGGAAAAGTGCGATGCCCTGGCCGGCGCAGTCAAGGACAGCTGTATCAAGGACGCCAAAGTCCGTTTTGCCCAACCCTGACCGCTGTTAGGGCACACGGCGGCCTGCCGCACGCCGCCGCCAAACGGGACAGCCGCCGCCACAGCCCTGGCCAGGCCGCCGTCCCGACGCTGCACACCGCTAGCAAGGAGAACGCCATGAACTACGAAGATCGCGACACCTACGGCATGTACCAGACCAAACCGGGCATCAGCCCCGGCCCGGACCCGGTGCGTGGCCCCGGCCCGGCACTGATGGGGGCCGACACCCTGATTGGCAACCATGTGTTCAACTCGAAAGACGAAGAACTGGGCGACATCAAGGAAATCATGCTGGACATGCGCAGTGGCAAGGTGGGCTACGCCGTGCTGTCGTTTGGCGGGTTTCTCGGCCTGGGCGAAAAACTGTTTGCCGTGCCGTGGGCCGCGCTCAGCCTGGATACCGACAACAAGCGCTTTGTGCTGAACGTGGACAAAGACCGCCTGCAGGATGCGCCCGGCTTCCAGAAAGACAAATGGCCGGACATGGCCGACCCGTCATGGGCAGACGCCATCCACGCCTATTACCAGGCCCCTGAACAGCAGACGCCGGCCAGCAAGTCATCCATTCCCGGTTAATTGAAACCCCAGCGGGTGTCTCCCCGTCGGGCTGCCACCCGGCAGGGGCATGACCGCCCCTTCACATGCGACAGGAATTGCCATGAACACGATCCAGAATTACGCCGCCAGTGCGCTACTGGCTGCGGTACTGCTTGGGCTGACCGGGTGTGACTCGATGACCCGGCGCGACAAAAACACCGCCGTTGGCGCTGCCGTCGGCGGGGTGGCCGGCTCGGTGCTGACCGGCGGCGGCACGGCAGGGGCCATTGGCGGTGCCGTGGTGGGCGGGGTGATTGGCAATCAGGTGGGCAAGCCCTGATGATCAGCCGCTGTCACGCCTGACCCGCGAATGACGCGGCCACCGCTCCGACGCCGGGGCGGGGCCGGCTGATCTTATCTGCTTGTCGTGTCATCCGGCGCTTGCGCGCCCAGGAGTCTGACCATGTTGCGTTCCCGCCGCCTGCTGCCCTCGCTGTTTCTGGCCTCCTCGCTCACCCTGTTTGCCCTGCCCGCTGTGGCCAGCCCGCCCTGCAGCCCGATGGACGGCACCGGCTATTTTCCTGAGCACCACCGCACCCGCCTTGCCGCGCACCACAAAAAACTGCACACCGCACTGAACCTGGACAGCAAACAGGAAACCGCCTGGAACAACTTGGTGGACGCCGAGCGGCCAATGGCACGCAGCGCTCCGGACCGCGCGGTGGACTGGGACGCCCTGTCCACCCCGGAACGCGTGGAGCGCATGCAGGCGCGGATGCAAACCCAGCAAGCCACGCTGGCCGAATACCTGGTGGTGCTCAAGACCTTCTATGCCGGGCTGACCCCGACGCAACAGCGCACCTTCGACGATTTTCATCACGCGCCGCGCCGCAGCCTGCACGGCAAACGCTGATGGCCAAGTGGCCCGTGTGCCTTGCCCGCCCGCGCTTCGGTCAGCGTTAAAGCGTTAACCGGCGCGGGTTCCGGCCCGCCGCAATGCTCGCAAACACCCCGCCGACGACGCCAGATCCAGCGCGGTCCAGTCGTCAAAATTCTTCAGCGTCGGGTCCGCCCCCAGTTCCAGCAGCAGTTCCACCACATCCGCCTTGCCATTGGACGACACATACATCAGGCAGCTGGCCCCGTTGCCGTTTTGCTGGTCAATCGGCGTGCCGGCGGCCACCAGCCGGCGGATCAGCGCGTGGTCGCCGTGGTAGCACGCCAGCCACAGCGCATTGCAGCCGTCCTGATTCAGCACCTCCACCCTGGCACCGTGCGCCAGCAGCGGGTCGATCAAATCCAGCCGGCCCAGCTTGGCCGCGCGCATCAGGGGGGTCAGGCCATTGGCACCGGGCGCGTCCGGCTGGTCCAGCGGAAAACCATGTTCAAGCAAAAATGCCTGCAGTTCGGGGGTCATGACGGCCTTTCGGAAAAATCGGGATAAGGGGGCTCGGTGTCGATGCGTGCATCAAGTACGGGCAAGCCCACGGTAAAGTGGTACAGGCTTTGCAGCCGGGTGTCGTTCAGCCCCAGCGTGGCGTGCAGGGTATTGTCAAAAAAGCAGCCGATGCCGGTGCCGCGCAGACCGATGGCCTCTGCCTCCAGATACAGCGCCTGGCCAATCTGGCCGGCCTCGCGCAGCAGATGGCGGTAGCCCTGCGCGCCCTGGCTGAGTGCCTGGTCAAACTCCCCGAGCATGGCCAGCGAGAATGCGCCGGTCGAGGCAATGTCCTGATGGCAGCACAGCGTGCGGCTGAAACGCTGGGCGTCCTGCAATGACAAGGTATTCAGGCGCAACAGCCCCAGCCCCGACGGGCAGGCCGGATCAAGCGTGCTGACCGGCGCACGCTCGGGAAACTGCAGCGCCAGCTCCGGCCAGCGGGTCACCACGCCGCGCTGGCGCGGCAACAGGTACAAACCCGGCTCCAGCCCCTCCACCCGCAACACGCACAGCAGCAGATGCACATGCGGCGCATTCACCGCCAGCAGCCAGGGCGCGCCGGCGTGTGGCAGCAGCGCTTGCAGCACACGATAAAATGCCGGCGCGGCCAGCGTGTGCCTGGGTTGATAGCGCTGGCCGCTGCGCCGTTGCTGAATCAGCGTGTGCGCACTCAGGCTGGCCGGATGGGGTGCGGGTGCAGCCGGCAGGGGCGCATCCGGCTGCCAGGCGCTGACGCCATCGGCCACCCGACTGGCCACCGCCACCCGGCTGACCACTGGCCAGCGGTAACCGGGGCTGGGGTCGATGCAGCTGGGCTGGCCATGCCACTGGCTAAGCCCGCTGCGCTCAGCCAGCGCATCGGGAGCAGGCGGCAGACCCAAGCCGCTGGCGCGCACGGCCAGCAGCACTTCCGGTTCTTCGTCTTCGGTAAATGCATAGCGGCCAGTCGGGTAATCCGCCTCCCGGTCCAGGCCCAGCGCGTGCGCCAGCCTGCGGCTGCCCACCGGCCAGACTTCCAGCTGCCAGCCCAGCGTGGCGGCTGCGTAGCCCAGCGCGGCCATGGCGTGGCCGATGTCCAGCTGGCAATAGCGAAACGCCCGCTCGCCATACTTCCACGCCTCGCGCCACATCACGCTCGACAAGCCGATGGCCAGCCAGGCCTCACCGCCAGCGCTGGGCGGGCACAGTGCCCGGCTTTCCAGCACATGGTTGAGCGGGTCGTAGTGGTGTACGCCATCGGCCAGCCCGGCCACGCCCTGGCTAAGCAGGTAGGCTTCCACCGGATGCAGATTGCCCGACGACGGGTTACAGCGCAGCGCCCAGCGGCTGGGCCCCCAGGTTTTCCAGGCCGACAGGCCCAGCGCCAGCTGCAACAACGCGGCCAGATTGGCCAGCGTCACTGGCAATGGGGCCGGATGCGGCTGGCTCAGTTCGGCAAATGGCCGGTCCTGCGCCGGTCCACACAGCGGCAATGCCAGCTGGGGCGCGCCGGCAAAGTGACGGAACGGTGCGGGCTGGGCGTCCCAGTCCAGTTGGCCCGGCCCTTCGGCGTAGCGCTGCAGATGGTGTTTGCTGCGCAGGTGATAATTGCGGACTTCGGCCAGCTGCATGCCGTGATGGTCTTCAATGGGCTCGGCCATGGTGGCACCTTTCAGAGGTCAGGCTTCAGGGGAAAGCGGGTCGGGCGACGCCAGCGCCTGCTGCAGCACTTCGGCCACATGCCAGGCCTGACGGCTCACCCCTTCGTGGATCTGGTGACGACAGGAAAAGCCGTTGGCCAGCACCGACGCGTGTGGTGCCGCGCGCAACGCCGGCAGCAGGTCCAGCTCGGCCATCGCCCGCGACACATCGGCATGCTCGGCTTCCAGACCAAAGCTGCCAGACATGCCGCAACAGCTGGCGTCAATAAACTCAAACTGACAGTCCGGAATCAGCCGCAATACCTTGCGCAGCGACTTCATCGCCCCCACCGCCTTCTGGTGGCAATGGCCGTGCACCAGCAGCGCCGGCTGCGCCCACGGTTTGAGCTGCCAGCGCAAGCGTTTGCGCTCATGTTCGCGGGCAATGAACTCTTCAAACAAGAACACCTGGCGCGACAATTGGCGGGCCGCTTCGCCCAGGCCCAGCTTCAGATGGTCATCGCGCAGCGACAGAATGCACGATGGCTCCAGGCCAATGATCGGCGTGCCCGACGCCAGCGCCGGGGCCAGCGCCGCGTGCAGGCGCGCCGCCTCGGCCCGCGCCGCCTCCACCTGGCCCAGCGACAGATAGGTGCGGCCACAGCACAGGCTGCGGTTGGGCTCGGCGTCGTCGGCCAGTGGACGCAGCACCTCCACCTGATAGCCAGCAGCGTGCAGCACGGCGTAGGCGGCTTCGGCAATGCGCGGTTCAAAATGGCCGGCAAAGGTGTCAACCAGCAACAGCACCCGCCGCTCGGACGGGGCGCTGCTAACAGGCGGCGGCTGATAGGCCTGTGCCGCCGGCACCGGCAAGGTGCGCGATGCGGCAATGCCCAGCCAGCGCTCGCCCAGCCGGGACAACACAGGGCTGGCATTGCGCCACAGCGTCAGCCGGCGCAGCCACGGGCGCTGGCGCAGCAAGCGCGGCAGGCCGGCAAACAGCTGCTCGCGCCACAACACCCCCAGTGCAGCATTGCGCTGCGCCTGGTACTCGATCTTGATGGCGGCCATGTCCACCTGATTGGCGCATTCGCGCTTGCAGCCCTTGCAACCCACGCACAGCGCCATGGCCTCGGCCAGACGCGGGTCGGCAAACGGCTGGTCGCCAAATTCGCCATTCAGCGCCGCCTTAAGCACCTGCACCCGCCCGCCCGGCGAATGGGCCACGTCACCGGTCACCCGAAAACTCGGGCACATCACCCCTTTGGGGGTGCGCTGGCACAGGCGGTCGCCAATGCACACCGCCACCGCCTTGGCAAAATCACCGCCCATGGCAGGAATCCCGGCGTAGGCGTCGCCCTGGCCGGCGGTTTCGTAACTGGACCAATCCAGATGATGCTTCATTGCATGCCTTTGCCGTCTGCTGGCGGCGCGGTGTGGTCCTGCTGGCCCGTCCCGGCACGCCGAATAAATGCCCGGAGTGCAAGCAAGGACAAGACCAGGAAAAATCTGGATGAAAATCAGTCTATTGGCTTTTACCGTCCCCCATTCTGTCAGCGTGCTTGTCGGACAATACGGACAATGTGGCACTGGCCGCCTCCCATCATCTCCCCATCCGCTATCGGATGCCTCCGGCCCATGGCCTGTGCCAGTGGCCCCGGCACGGCCACGCATCGGCAGCGTGCACCATTCATACTCACTCCATGGGGCATGATGCTGTACTGTGGTGCATGACTGGCGCGCATGCGCGGCCTGGCGTGCACCTTTTTTGCCCAGTCTGAGGCTATTTGGCTCTGATTTCGTGCTGACTGGCCAAGTGCGCTGGCATTTTGTGTCGGTATTCGCCTGTTGCCAGCAGCTCGTCATGGCCTGGTTCACATCTTGCTAAATCACTACTGACCCGCAAGCCAGACCTTTACCATCCACAAAGGAGCCGATGAATGCCCGTACTCTTCGATGAAATGTTCACGGCCGATCAGCAAGTGCGCCCGCATTACCAGCCGTTTCACAACTGGTTACAGCAGCAGCCGGACAATTTCATGGCCAGCAAGCGCCAGGAAGCCGACCTGATTTTTCGCCGGGTAGGCATCACCTTTGCCGTGTACGGCGATGACGCCGGCACCGAGCGCCTGATCCCGTTTGACCAGATTCCCCGCATTATTCCCGCCGACGAATGGAAAACCCTGCAAGCCGGCCTCAAGCAGCGGGTGCGCGCGCTGAACATGTTTATCCACGATGTTTACCACGATCAGGCCATCATCAAGGCTGGCGTGGTGCCGCCGGAATACATCCTGGGCAACAGCCAGTACCGCCCGGAAATGCGCGGCATCAATGTGCCCAACGATGTCTACGCCCATGTGGCCGGGGTGGACGTGGTGCGCGCCGGCAACCCGGATGGCAGCGGCGCTTACTATGTGCTGGAAGACAATCTGCGCGTGCCCTCCGGTGTGAGCTACATGCTGGAAAACCGCAAGATGATGATGCGGCTGTTTCCCGAGCTATTCGTCAATAACCGCATTGCCCCGATTGCCCACTACCCCGATGTGCTGATGGATTCGCTGCGCGCGGTGGCGCCGGTGGGGGTGGACGATCCCACGGTGGTGGTGCTCACCCCAGGCATCTACAACTCGGCCTACTTTGAACACGCCTTCCTGGCCCAGCAGATGGGCGTGGAGCTGGTGGAAGGCAAGGACCTGTTTGTTGACGACCACACGGTGTACATGAAAACGACCCAGGGCCCGCAGCGGGTGGACGTGATTTACCGCCGGCTGGACGATGATTTTCTCGACCCACTGGCTTTCCGCCCAGATTCGGCGCTGGGTGTGCCGGGACTGATGTCGGTGTACCGCGAAGGCCGGGTGACACTGGCCAACGCCATCGGCACCGGGGTGGCCGACGACAAAGCGATTTACACCTTTGTGCCCGATATGGTGCGCTTCTACCTGAGCGAAGAACCGATCCTGAACAACGTGCCCACCTGGCAGTGCCGCAAGCCGGAAGACCTTTCTTACGTGCTGGCCCATCTGCCCGAGCTGGTGGTCAAGGAAGTTCACGGTGCCGGCGGCTACGGCATGCTGGTGGGCCCGGCAGCCACCCAGGCTGAAATCGAGCACTTCCGCACATTGCTGAAAACCTCGCCCGACAACTATATCGCCCAGCCCACGCTGGCGCTATCGGCCTGCCCCACCTTTGTGGAGTCCGGCATTGCCCCACGCCATATCGACCTGCGTCCGTTTGTGCTGTCGGGCAAGGGGATTTCCGTGGTGCCCGGCGGGCTGACCCGCGTGGCACTGAAAGAAGGCTCGCTGGTGGTGAATTCCTCACAGGGCGGCGGCACCAAGGACACCTGGGTGCTGGAATAAGCCTGGCCTGCAGCAGAGATGGATCACACCGCAATGACCGACGCCATCGCGCAGGCGTCGGCAACGGATACGGCGCAATACAAGAGGAAACACACCATGTTGAGTAGCACCGCTGACCACCTGTTCTGGATGGCCCGTTACGTGGAACGGGCAGAAAATACTGCACGGATGCTGGACGCCAACCTGCAAAGCTCGCTGCTGCCCCAGGCCGGCGCGGCACCGGGCGAAGTCTGGCACACCATGCTGAGCCTGTCCGAGCTGAAAGAAGCCTATTTTGCCCGCCACGACCAGGTGCGCTCTGATCGCATGCTGGATTTCATGGTCAGCGACACCAGTAATCTGTCCAGCATTTATTGCAGTTTTCGCGCCGCCCGCGAAAACGCCCGCGCCGTGCGCGGCGCGCTGACCACCGAGCTGTGGGAAACCTTCAACACCACCTGGCTGGAAATGAACCAGCAGCTCAAGGAGGGCATGCACCAGAAAAGCCCCGGCGAGTTTTTTGAATGGGTGAAATTCCGCTCGCACCTGTCGCGCGGCGTGCTGATTGGCACCATGCTCAACGACGAAGCCTTCCGCTTTGCCCGGTTGGGCACCTTTCTGGAACGGGCGGACAATACCGCGCGGATTCTGGACGTGAACTTCCGCCGCCAGGCCGAGCAGGACGCGGTGCAAATCAGCGAAGGCGAGCAAAACGACAGCCTGCAGCGCGATTACTACCACTGGGCGTCGCTGCTGCGCTCGCTGTCGGCGTTTGAAAACTACCGTAAGGTGTACCGTCACGCCATCACCCCGGACAAAGTGGCCGAGCTGCTGATTTTGCGCGGCGACATGCCGCGCTCGCTGCGCGCCTGCCTGGTGGAAGTGGAAAGCAACCTCAGCGTGGTGGCCAACAAGCAATCGCAGGAAACCGAACGCCGCGCCGGCATGATGCACGCCGAGCTGCGCTTTGGCCGCATCGACGACATTCTGCACACCGGGCTGCACGCCTATCTGACCGATTTCCTGGAGCGCATCAACGACCTGGGCGCACGCATCAGCCAGGATTTCCTGGTTGGCGAACGCTGAACCATCCTGCCCCTGCCCACTGGCAGGGGCTTTCACTGCGGAGAGCTCCATGTCCATTCACGTTGCCTTGCGTCACGTGACCCACTATCGCTACGACCAGCGGGTTACCCTGTCACCGCAAGTGGTGCGCCTGCGCCCGGCGCCGCACTGCCGCACCCCCATTCTGTCGTACTCGCTCACGATCGAGCCGGAAACCCACTTCATCAACTGGCAGCAGGACCCGTTTTCCAACTACCTGGCCCGGCTGGTGTTTCCCGAGAAAACCGACCACTTCAAGATCACCGTCGATCTAGTGGCAGAAATGTCGGTGTTCAACCCGTTTGACTTCTTCCTCGAACCCAGCGCCGAGCAATTTCCGTTTGGCTACGACCCGGCGCTGGCGCAAGAACTGCAGCCCTACCTGGTCAAGGGCGAGCTGACCCCGGCGCTGAAGGCGTTCATCGACGAACTCGACCTGACCCCGGTGGGTACGGTGGATTTTCTGGTGGCGCTTAACCAGAAAATCCACCACGCCATCCGCTACCTGATCCGGCTGGAGCCGGGGGTGCAAACCCCGGAAGAAACCCTCACCCTGGCCAGCGGCTCGTGCCGTGATTCTGGCTGGCTGATGGCGCAGGTGCTGCGCCACCTGGGCCTGGCCACCCGCTTTGTTTCCGGCTACCTGATCCAGCTCAAGCCCGACGTCAAATCGCTGGATGGCCCCAGCGGGGCCGAAGCCGACTTTACCGACCTGCACGCCTGGTGCGAAGTGTACCTGCCTGGCGCCGGCTGGATTGGGCTGGACCCCACTTCCGGGCTGTTTGCCGGCGAAGGGCATATTCCGCTGGCCTGCTCGCCCGAGCCCAGCAGCGCCGCCCCGGTAACCGGTGCCGTGGACAAATGCGAAGTCAGCTTTATCCACGAAATGGACGTTACCCGGATTCTCGAATCGCCGCGCGTTACCCTGCCGTACACCGACGCGCAATGGGCCGAGATCGACGCACTGGGCCAGCAGGTAGACGCCGACCTGATGACCCAGGACGTGCGGCTGACCATGGGCGGTGAACCCACTTTTGTGGCGGACCACGACCGCGACGCCGAAGAATGGAACACCGCCGCCATCGGCCCAACCAAGCGCGGCTACGCCACCGAGCTGGTGCAAAAACTGCGCGCCCGCTATGGCAGCAGCGGCTTTCTGCACTTTGGCCAGGGCAAGTGGTATCCCGGTGAACCGCTGCCGCGCTGGGCGCTGTCGGTGTACTGGCGCAAGGACGGCCAGCCGTGCTGGCACAACCCGGCGCTGTTTGCCGACGAACGGCTGCCCTCGCACTACACCGAGGACGACGCAGGCCGCTTTATCCACCGCCTGAGCGAAACCCTGGGCCTGGACAGCAGTTGCATCCTGCCCGCCTACGAAGACACCTGGTACTACCTGTGGCGTGAACGCCAGCTGCCGGTCAACGTCGATCCCTTTGACGCCCGGCTGGACGACGAACTCGAACGCACCCGCCTGCGGCGGATTTTCAGCCACGGCCTGGACAAGGCGGTAGGGTACACCTTGCCGATTGCCCGCCAGCTGGGGCGCTGGTGCACCGGGCGCTGGTTCCTGCGCGACGAGCGGCTGTATCTGCTGCCCGGCGATTCCCCAATGGGCCTGCGCCTGCCGCTGGATTCGCTGCCGTGGGTGGACAAGCGCGACTACCCCTACCTGATTGAAGTTGACCCATTTGCCGCCCGCCACACCCTGCCGGCAGCGGCCGAACTGCGCGCCCAGTATCCCTACCTGGCCCCGCTGACCCCGGCCCAGCAAAAAGCCCTGCCTGGCAGCACAACGGTCAGCACCGGCAATGCCGAATTCAACACCCCTGCGCCAGCCAAGTTCAGTTCGGCGCATGAGGTGGTGCGCACCGCACTGTGCGTGGAGGCCCGGCTGGGCGTGCTGTATGTGTTTATGCCGCCGCTGGCCGAAGTGGAAGACTACCTGGGCCTGCTGGCAGCCATTGAACGCACCGCCGAAGCGCTGAAGGTCAAGATTGTGCTGGAAGGCTATCCGCCGCCGCGCGACCCGCGTCTGACTCTGCTGCAAGTGACCCCCGACCCCGGCGTGATCGAAGTCAACATCCACCCGGCCAGCCACTGGGAAGAGCTGGTCGAACGCACCGAATTTCTGTACCAGGCCGCGCACGAAACCCGGCTGTCCACCGAAAAATTCATGCTGGATGGCCGCCACACCGGCACCGGCGGCGGCAACCACTTTGTGCTGGGCGGGGCCACCCCGGCTGACAGCCCCTTCCTGCGTCGTCCGGATGTGCTGGCCAGCCTGATTGCCTACTGGCACAACCACCCGTCGCTGAGCTATCTGTTCTCCGGCCTGTTCATCGGCCCGACCAGCCAGGCCCCCCGGCTGGACGAGGCGCGCAATGATCAAGTGTACGAAATGGACATCGCCCTGCAGGAAGTGCGCAAGGCCGTGGCCAAGCAGGGCAGCGATGTCTCGCCCTGGGTGATCGACCGCATTCTGCGCAACCTGCTGGTGGACGTCACCGGCAACACCCACCGTGCCGAGTTCTGCATCGACAAGCTGTATTCGCCAGATTCCAGCACGGGCCGGCTGGGCCTGCTGGAACTGCGCGCGTTTGAAATGCCGCCCCATGCGCGGATGAGCCTGGTGCAGCAACTGCTGATCCGTGCGCTGGTGGCGCGCTTCTGGCAGCAGCCCTACCACGTCAGCCTGACCCGCTGGGGCACTGCGCTGCACGACCGCTTTATGCTGCCCACCTTTGTGCAGATGGACTTTGAAGACGTGCTGGCCGAGCTGAATGACGCGGGTTACAGCTTTGAACTGGACTGGTTTGCCCCGCACTTTGCCTTCCGCTTCCCCCGGATGGGCGAACTGGATGTGCGCGGCGTGCATCTGGAACTGCATCACGCGCTGGAGCCCTGGCATGTGATGGGCGAAGAAGGCATGGCCGGCACCACGGTGCGCTATGTGGATTCGTCGCTGGAACGCATCGAAGTGAAGGTCAGCGGGCTGAACGACAACCGCCATGTGATTACCGTCAACGGCCAGGCGCTGCCGCTGCACCCCACCGGGCGCGCCGGCGAGTATGTGGCCGGGGTGCGCTATCGGGCATGGAACCCGCCCAATGCGCTGCACCCGACCATCGACGTACACGCGCCGCTGGTGTTTGACGTGGTGGACCGCTGGATGGAACGCTCGCTGGGCGGCTGCCAGTACCATGTGGCCCATCCCGGCGGACGCAATTACGACAGCTTCCCGGTTAACGCCTACGAAGCCGAAAGCCGCCGGCTGGCCCGCTTCTTTACCCTGGGCCATACGCCAGGGCCAATGGCGGTCAGCCCGGCTGCGCCAAGCCGCGAATTGCCATTTACCCTCGATTTGCGACGACAGCCGCGTTAGACTACCGCCCTGATGCGCCCGAACCCGGCCCCCTGGTTCGGGCGTTTTTTCCCCCTTTACCCGGTGGCGGCGCAGTCAGGGCCTTCACCTCTGGACGCATGGCATGGACACGGATTTCGCCGGGGAAGCGGCAGTTGCGTCGTCCCTGGACGATGGCAGCCTGCCGTCCCCTGCTCACTTTGACGAGTGGCACGACGCCCACGGCGTGCGTGCGCACTGGCAGCAGTTTTTTCAACTGGAATCGCCGGTGGAACTGGCCGGCAAGCAAGGCGACGCCGACCGGCAAATCCGCGACAACGGCATCACCTACAATGTGTACGCCGACACCCAGAGCGGCCCGGCGCGGCCCTGGTCGCTGGACATCCTGCCGTTTATTCTGGATGAGGCCGACTGGCAGCAGATTGCCAGCGGGGTAAGCCAGCGCGCGCGCCTGCTCAACCAGATGCTGGCCGACCTGTACGGTGCGCAAACCCTGCTGCATCGTGGCCTGGTGCCCACCGAACTGGTGCTGGGCCATCCGGGCTATTTGCGCGCGCTCAGCGGCCATCAGCCGGCTGGCGGGGTGTTTCTGCATATTGTGGCGTTTGACCTGGCCCGCCACCCCAATGGCCGCTGGAGCGTGATGGCCCAGCGCACCCAGGCCCCGTCCGGGCTGGGCTATGCGCTGGAAAACCGGCTGATTGTGTCGCGGCTGTTTCCCGAGGCTTTCCGCCAGCTGCGCGTGCAACACCTGGCCAGCAGCTACCGGCAATTGCTGGCCACCCTCACCCGGTTGAGCCCACCCGCGCCGCGCCAGACGGCGCCGCGCATGGTGCTGCTCACGCCTGGCCCGTATAACGAAACCTACTTTGAACACGCCTACCTGGCGCGCTATCTGGGCATACCGCTGGTCGAAGGCAGCGACCTGACCGTGCGTGGCGATGAGCTGTTCCTGAAAACCCTCACCGGGCTGACCCCAGTGCAAGTGGTGCTGCGCCGGCTGGACGACAACTTCTGCGATCCGCTGGAACTGCGTACCGACTCCACCCTGGGCATTCCCGGCCTGCTGCAGGCGGTGCGCGCCGGCAAGGTGCTGATGGCCAATGCGCTGGGCAGCAGTTTTCTGGAATCCCCCGCCCTGCTGGGCTTTTTGCCTGGCGTGTGCGAGGCGCTGCTGGGCGAGCCGCTGCAACTGCCGTCACTGCATTCCTGGTGGTGTGGCGAGGACGCCGCCTGTGCCGAGGCACTGAGCGAACTCGACCAGCGCATCATCAAGCCCACCTACCCGCCCGGCCCGCCCTACCATGGCAACGAGCCGATCCTGTGCAGCCAGCTCGATCCGGCCAGCCTGGCCCAGTGGCGCGCACGCATTCTGCAGCAACCAGGCGCGTACACCCTGCAGGAGAATATCCCGCTGTCGCAAGCGCCCATCTGGCGGCATGGCCATATTGCCGCCCACCCGGCCATGCTGCGGGTGTTTGCCATTGCCGACGGCGAAGGCGGCTGGCAAGTGCTGCCTGGTGGCCTGACCCGGATTGCCGACGAACCCGACCAGCCGGTGGTGTCGATGCAGCGCGGTGGCAGCAGCCTGGACACCTGGGTGCTGACCAGCGGCGAAGTGGACACTTTTTCCCTGCTGCCCGGCCAGCTGCGCCCGATCGACCTGCGCCACAAGCGCCGGCTGGTGACCAGCCGCGCTGCCGAAAATCTGTTCTGGATGGGGCGCTATGCCGAACGCGCCGAACAGCGCGTGCGTCTGGCGCACTGGGCGCTGGAATGGCTGGCGGTCAACCACACCAGCAGCCCCGGCGGCGAACACCTGCCGCTGCTGGCACGGCTGTGCTGGCATATGAGCCTGCTGCCCGGCCCAGCACCCACCCACACCACCCCTGGCGCGCTGGCGCACGCCATCCGAATTGGCCTGGTGGATGCCGACGCCGCCTGGAGTGTGGCGCACACCCTGGCCGCACTGGCCGCCGCCGCCTCGCCCGTGCGCGACCGGCTGTCGCCCACCTATTCGCGTCTGGTGCTGGCCACCAGCCGGCGCTTTTCCGGCCAGCAGGCGCAGCGCGCCCATCAGGGCGACTACAGCAACGCCGAAGCGCTGGCCGACCTGGAACAACTGGCCGTCGAGCTGGTGGCGATTGCCGGCGAACAGGCCGACCACATGACCCGCGACGACGGCTGGCGCTTTCTGGCCATTGGCCGCCATCTGGAACGGCTGAACCTGCTGTCGATGCAGCTGGGACAAAGCTTTGCCGGCCTTTGGCCACCGCACGGTGCGGCATTTGAGCTGCTGCTGGCACTGTTTGACAGCTCGCTGACCTACCGCAGCTACTACCAGTGCCGCCAGGAAATTCCCGCCCTGCTCGACCTGCTGGTGTGCGACGACGGCAACCCGCGCGCGCTCAATGCCGTGCTGACCAGCCTGCGCAGCGAACTGGGCGCGCTGCCCAGCCTGCCTGGCACCGCCGAACTGGCCACCCTGCTGCCGGTACAATGCCCGACGCTGGAAGCGCTGTGCCAGCGCACGCCCTCTGGCCAGCTGGACACCCTGCGCTGTTTCACCCAGCATCTGCAGCATGTCAGCGCCAGACTGTCCGACGAAATCGGCCTGCACTACTTCAACCACAATCCGGCCTGGCAGCCGGACGACCTGATGCCGAGCAGCCGATGCTGAACTTCACCGACAACCGGCCCACCGTGCTGCATATCTCGCACGTCACCACCTACCGCTACGCCAGCCGGGTGGATCTGGCCATGCATCTGCTGCACCTGGAGCCGCTGCGCCGCGCCGACCAGCAGCTGGAAGCGTTTCGCCTGGACATCGACCCACCTGTCACCCGCAACATTGCCTCGCTCGACTACTTTGGCAACCCGCAGCATCACCTCACCCTGCACACCCCGCACCACAGCCTGAGCGTGCGCGCCGAAAGCCGGGTGCGCCGCCTGCCCCAGCCCTGCCCGCAAGCCGAGCACAGCCCGTCGTGGGAATCGGTGCGCGAGGCCATGCGCTTTCAGGCTGGCCAGCCGTTTCAGGCGGCCGCCGAGTATGGGTTTCCGTCTGAGTTCGTGCCGCTGCATCCGGCCTTTGCCGATTACGCCTTGCTGGAGTTCTGGCCTGGCCGCTCCCTGCTGGGGGCCGCCATCGGCCTGACCAGCCGCATTCACCGTGAATTCACCTACGCCACCGCCAGCACCGACCTGGCCACCCCGGCGCTGGAAGCGTTTTACCAGCGTCGCGGCGTGTGCCAGGATTTTTCCCATATCATGATTGCCTGCCTGCGCAGCCTGGGCCTGCCTGCCCGCTATGTCAGCGGCTATTTGCTCACCGAGCCACCGCCCGGCCAGCCGCGCCTGCTGGGCGTGGACGCCAGCCACGCCTGGGTGGCGGTGTACTGCCCACAACACGGCTGGGTGGAGCTTGACCCCACCAACAATATGCTGGCCGGCACCAGCCATGCGGTCATTGCCTGTGGTCGGGACTACGCCGACGTGGCCCCGCTGCGCGGGGTGATTCAGGGCGGCGGCAGCCATACCCTGTCGGTGGCGGTGAGTGTGGTGCCGGAGGGTGAGTTCAGATAAAAGCAGCGCTGGTGATGGGTTAACACGCCTTTTGCACCATGCAGGCTTTCCCCCCTGCCAGATCAGGGGCATGGCGCGACATTGCGTCGCACAAACGTCTGGTGCGGTTTTGCTATCATAGCGGATAGATTGTTTTTCGCTCAGGATGTGACCATGCACTTCCCCGCCCAGTTTTTTGCCCCGGCCACCCTGTGGCTCACCCTGGCCATGGTGGTGTTGCTCCTGCTGGAGGCGGTGCGGCGCACGCCCTGGCGCACGCTCAACCCGGTGGCGCTGAATGCCTGGATGGGGGCGTGCGTGGTGGTGATGCTGTTCTGGTCGCTCAAGGGCGGCTTCAAGCCGGGGCTGGAGTTTCACCTGCTGGGCGGCGCGGCGTTTGCGCTGATGGCCGGCCCCTGGCTGGCGCTGATTGGCCTGGCCATTGTGCTGGCGGCGGTCAGCGCCTATGGCATGGCCGAGTGGTCGGCGTTCGGGGTGAACTATCTGGTGATGGCTGCCCTGCCGGTGGCGCTGACCGGGCTGACCCTGCGCCTGGCCCGGCGGCTGCCGGCCAATTACTTTGTCTATATCTTTTTCAATGCATTTCTGACCGGCTGGCTGAGTTTTTTCTGTGCCGGGCTGCTGGCGGTGTGCGCGCTGGCGCTGGCCGATGCTTATCCGCCGGATTATCTGTTTGGCGACGCGCTGAGTTTTTATTTTTTGCTGTCGTGGTCAGAAGCATTCACCACCGGCCTGGTGCTGGCCATTTTCGTGGTGTACAAGCCACACTGGGTGGCCACCTTTGACGACCAGCGCTATTTGTACGCCAAGCCACCGGGCTAAGGCGGACGGGCAGCAAACCGCCCCGCTGTCTTGTTTACCCCTCCAGCCAACAGGGTTTTATTCGCTATCCGGATTGGCAAACCGGTATAGTCTTGGCCAGCGCCTCCGCCCCGCCACCGGGGCGGCGCGCCTGCACGCGCAGCACGCACCAGCGTTCAGCGGTGCTGTCACCCGGCGTATTGGCCGGGGTGGCCGATCAGACTTTCCGGAGGTTGCATGTCTCTTGCTTACTGGTGCCTGCTGATTGCTGGCCTGCTGCCCTATGTGTGGGCGCTGGTGGCCAAGCTGGGCGCGCCTTACGACAATCATTGCCCGCGTGACGTGCTGGCGCAGGCGCAGGGCCATCGCAAGCGGGCCAACTGGGCGCAGGCCAATGCATTTGAATCACTGCCACTGTTCATTGCCGCCGTGCTGGTGGCTTCAATTCGCCAGGCAGACGCCAGCCAGATCGACAATGCCGCGCTGCTGTTTGTGCTGGCGCGCATTGCCCATGGCCTGTTTTATATTGCCGACCTGGCCCGGCCGCGCTCGCTGGCCTGGCTGATTGGGCTGGGCTGCGTGGTCTATCTGTTTGGGCTGGCAGCCGGCATGGCGTGGCTGCATCCGCTGGACAGCCTTCAGTCAGCAGTATCCGCCGCGAGCTGAAACAGCGCCGTGCCCTGACGGGCGGCATGCCGTGGCCCGTGCATCTCCCAGGCATGGTGCGGCAGCGCCGGGGCCTGGTTCAGCCAGTCGGTCAGGCCCATCAACTGATGGCCCTGCGCCCGCCAGCCGGCCAGCAACTGGTCAAACTGCGCCAGCCATGGCCCACCTTCCAGCTCGGCTGACGCGCAATACAGCTGACCAGTGGCACTGGATGGCTCGGTGTGCGCCAGCAAGGCGGCCACGGCATCGTCGCCAGGCTGGGCGTCCTTGCCGCGTGCCTGCCACAGGCTGGGCAGGGTAATCGGTGCCACCGCCACCTCCACCTGTTCGGCCCGGTAAACCGGCATGAACGGTGCCTGCCCGGCCACCCCGGTCAGCAGGCTGATGCCGCATTGCTGGGCCAGACGCAGCAGCGGCCAGCTGGCGCAGCCCTGTGGCAGCGATACCACCAGCGGGCTGTCCGGCTGAAGGCCGGTCAGCTGGCGAAACCGGCTCAGCCGCTGCTTCAGGCCAGTTGCTGGCAGCTCGCCGCGCCAAGCGCGTGATGCCGCCAGGCGCAGACCGGTTTCGCAACCGGCCTGACGCGCAGCAGCCAGGCAGGATGGCGCGGCATACGGGCCCAGCGCCTCACCGGGCCACAGCCGCCCGCGCAACAGGCTGCCCCAGCCATACCAGCGTCCACGCAAGCGCCAGCTGGCCCCCTCCAGCCGTGGCGCACCCGCATCGCGCCCCAGATGGATGCACACGGTGGCCTGGGCGTGGTGCTGCTGCAACACCTCCAGCAGGCGCGGCAAGCCCTCACGGGCACCACGGGCGGTATCAATGTCGATATTCAGGGCAATATTCACGGCAATCTGGCCAACAAAAAACACAGCATAATCGGATCGACGGCATCTGCCATCCCTCATGGGGTGCGGATTGTCCGGCATGTCGGCGGCTTTGGCCAGTCTGGCGGCGGTTTGGCGCGCAGCCGGCCCTCCCGGCGCTGGCCAGCCCCAATCAGCAGGCATTATGCTTGCTTGTCTTTCGCTTGCGCACCTTCGGGCCGCCACGGCTTCACCCAGCCATGGCCCGACCGGCGCGAGAGGCCCAGCCGGCCCGTGGTTCAGCTTACCCGCTGCATCGCTGGCCGACTGGCCTGTTCCGGTTGTCCGCCACAAGCGGGCAGCAGTGATGAACTTTTCTATCCGAAAAGAACCGCCATGTCTTTTTCCCTGCACTTTACGGCAGCGGGTCACCCCCGTGCGCCTTTTTCTTTTTTCCCCCGTCTGGCCGACTGGCCATTGGGCCCCTTGCTGGCTGGGTTGGCCGCCTTGTTCTGGGCGGGCAATTTTGTGGCTGGCCGGGCGCTGCACGACAGCCTTACCCCATTGCACATGGCCTTTGGCCGCTGGAGCGTGGCGCTGATTTGCCTGTTGCCCTGGGTCTGGCCGCGTGTGCGCCAGCACTGGCGCAGCTTTGTGCCCTGGACCGGCACGCTGCTGGCGCTGGCGCTGACCGGGGTGGCGGCGTGCAATACGCTGATTTACCAGGGCCTGCAAACCACGCCGGCCACCCAGGCGGTGCTGCTGAATGCGCTGACGCCCGTGCTGATTCTGGCCTTCAGCGCCCTGGCGGCGCGGCGGCGGCCTGGTTCGCGTCAGTTGCTCGGCCTGGGGGTGTCGCTGCTGGGGGTGCTGGTGCTGGTCAGCCGTGGCCAGCCCTGGCAACTGAACGCCTGGACACCCAGTGGCGGCGATGCCTGGGTGTTTGCCGGCTGCTGCTGCTGGGCGGCCTACACCTTGCTGATGCGCCGTCTGCCCGCCCAGCTTGACCGGCTGACCCTGGCCAGCCTGTGCATGCTGCTGGGCTGGCTGATGCTGCTGCCACTGGCGCTATGGGAGACGCAACAGCATGGCCTGCCCTCGCTGTCTGGTGCGGCAATCAGCGGGGTGCTGTATCTGGGGGTGTTTCCGTCAGTGATTGCCTACCTGTGCTACAACCGGGCCATTGCCGAGCTGGGGGCCGAACGGGCCAGCGCCTGCCTGCATCTGGTGCCGGCGTTTGGCGCGGTGTTGTCCTGCCTGCTGCTGGGGGAAACATTGCACCCCTGGCATGTGGCCGGGATTGCCGCCGTGTTTGCCGGGCTGGCGCTGGGCCGGGTGCGCCCGCACTGACGCGGATTGCTTCAGAAAGCGTTTTAGCCGCAAGCCAGCCTGGCCCCCGCCAGCGACGGGGGCCAGGCTGTTATGAGGGTCGGCTCAGTCCCCCTCAGCGCCTGACCAGCCGCAGGGCATTGCTCACCACCAGCAGCGAGCTGCTGGCCATGCCCAGGCTGGCCAGCCATGGGGTGATATGGCCGCTGATGGCCAGCGGCAGGGCAATCAGGTTGTACGCCACCGCCCACCACAGGTTCTGGCGGATGATCTGCAGCGTGCGCCGGGCCAGCACAATGGCCTGGTCGATCCGGGTCAGCTGGTCGTTTACCAGCACCATGTCGCCGCTCATCCGCGCCACGTCGGCACCGCCGCCCATGGCCACCGACACATCCGCACGCGCCAGCACTGGCGCATCGTTCACCCCATCGCCCAGCATCAGCACCCGGCGGCCTTCGGCCTGCCAGGCGGCCACCTGCGCCAGTTTGTCTTCTGGCAGCAGGCCGCCCTGGGCGCTGTCCACGCCAAGCTGCGCCGCCACGGCGGCGACGGTGGATGGCGCATCACCCGACAGGATATGGCTGCGCACGCCGTGGGCGCGCAGCGCGTCAATCAGCGTACGCGCTTGCGGACGCAGGGCATCGCCCAGCGCAAACGCCGCCACCCAGCCGCCGGCATGCCCCAGCGCCACCACGGTGGCGTCGTCATGCCAGCCCGCCAGCGCCGCTGGCCGCGCGCCCGCCAGTTCGGCCACATAGTCTGGCTTGCCCAGCCGCCAGGCCTGGCCGTCGATGCTGGCGTGCAAGCCACGACCAGCCAGATAGCCCACGGCGTCGATGGTCGGCAACGCTGGCGCATTGGTGGGCGCTTCAGCAGCAAAAGCGCGGGCAATGGGGTGATGGGCGTGTTGTTCCAGTGCGGCGGCCAACGCCTGCGCCTGGGCTGGTGGTGTGGCATCCAGGCTCAGGGTGGCCAGCAGGCGCATGTCGCCATGGGTGAGCGTGCCGGTCTTGTCGAACACCGCGTCGGTAACTTTGGCCAGGGTTTCCAGCGCATGGCCACGGGTGGTCAGCAGGCCAATGCTGGCCAGATGGCCGGTGGCGGCGGTCAGCGCTGCCGGGGTGGCCAGCGACAAGGCGCACGGGCAGGAAATCACCAGCACCGCCACCATGATCCACAGCGCCCGCTCCGGGTCGATCCACCACCAGCCCAGATAGCTGGCGGCGGCGGTCAGCAGCAGCAGGGCAACAAACCAGCCGGCAAAGCGGTCGGCCAGCACCGCCAGCCGGGGTTTGTCGGCCAGCGCCTGATCCAAGAGGCGCACCACGCCGGCCAGCCGGGTGTTTGGCCCGGTGTGGGTGACCCGCACGGTCAGCGGGCTGTCCAGATTGATGCTGCCGGCAATCACCGTGTCGCCGGGCGCGCGCGGCAGCGGGCGGCTTTCCCCGGTCAGCAGCGCTTCGTTGACCGCGCTCTGTCCGGCCAGAATATCCCCATCCGCCGGCACGGTTTCGCCCGCGTTCACCCGTAGCACGTCGCCGGCGGCCAGTGTGGCCACCACGGCTTCTTCGGTGCGCGCGTCCGGCCAGTCGGGCAGGCGGTGGCAAAACGCCGGCACCAGCTTGACCAGGCTTTCCGCTGCCGCGCCAGCCTTGCGCCGGGCAATGCCTTCCAGGTAGCGCCCGCCCAGCAGCAAGAACACAAACATCGATACCGAATCAAAGTAAATGCCGTGGTCAATGTGGTTGAGCAGCGCCCACAGGCTGGCAAAAAACGCCGTCAGAATGCCGATGGTCACCGGGGTGTCCATCCCCACCCGCCGGGTTTTCAGGTCGCGCCAGGTGGCGCGGTAAAACGGCAGCGCCGAATACAGCACCACCGGCAGGGTCAGAATCAGGCTGGACCAGTGCAGCAGCCACAGCCATTGCGGGTCGATCTCGCCAGCGGGGGCCAGATAAATCGGCACCGCGTACATCATCACCTGCATCATCGACAGCCCGGCTACCCACAGCCGGTTGATTGCCTGCTTGCGCTCTTGCTGGGCCAGTTTTTCCTGGCGGTCGGCATCGTAGGGGTGGGCGTGGTAGCCAATGTCGCCAATGGCTTGCAGGATGCTGGACAGGGCAATGCGCTGATTGTCCCAGCGCACCCTGGCGCGATGGCTGGTGTAGTTGATATCTACCGACAGCACGCCGGGCAGGCGCTGCAGGTGGTGTTCGTTCAGCCAGATACAGGCCGCGCAGGTAATGCCTTCCAGAATCAGCGCCGCTTCACGGATATCGCCGTCTTCGCTGCGGACAAAACTGGCCTGCAAGGCTGGGCTGTCGTACAGGCGCAGGCGTTCGAGCAGCTCGTCCGGCAGCGGGTCGGCCTGGCGGGCTTCGGCGGTGCGGTGGGTGTAATACTCGCCCAGGCCGCTGTCCAGAATGGTCTGCGCCACGGCCTGACAGCCGGCGCAGCAGGCAGGGTGAGTGGTGTCCCGGTCACGGATGGGGAAATCAACCCCTGGCGGCACCGGCAGGCCGCAATGGAAACAGGTTTGGCTCATGCCAATATTGTGACATACCCCCTTGCTCTGTGGGCAACTTCACCCACGCTACCCAGCGTATGCCCTTGCCCTGAATCAACTTGTTCCGCCTGTCGGAATTGGCGGCAACTGTGGCAGAATTTACCCTTGTTCCCCTTTTGCGGCGCATTGGCTGCGTGCAAGCGCTGCCCATTTGACCAAAAAATGGCTAAGTGCTTGTTCAGTCAACAATCCAAGCCCATGGGCAAACGGCTCGGATCGTGATAAAAAGCAAGCATACACGGGGCTTGCCGCCTGCCGCCCCTGGGCCGCGCTGGCAAACCGCTGCCAGAGCCCCCCTCTGGCATAAACAAAAGTTTCAAACAACCATTTATAAAAATATAATGTCCGAGCCCAATACTTCTACTCCCCCCCAACGGAATACCATGGATAGCGCCAACAAGGACACCGCCACCCGCATTCTGGATGCAGCAGAGCGGCTGTTTGTCGAGCACGGCTTCGAGGCCACCTCGCTGCGGACCATTACCCAGCAGGCCGAGGTCAATCTGGCTGCGGTCAACTACCACTTTGGCTCCAAGGATGCGCTATTTCAGGCGGTGCTGGTGCGCCGGCTGGCCCCCCTGAACCAGCAATGCGTGGCCGAGCTGGATGTGCTGGAAAAATCCGGCACGCCCGTTACCGTGGAAGCGGTGCTGATGACCTTCATCCGCCCCTGTCTGGCGCTGTCCAAAGACCCCAACCGTGGCGGGGCCATGTTTGTCCGCCTGCTGTCGCGCACCTTTGTGGAAAACCACCGGCTGATCCGCGACACCCTGCCACAGCAATACAGCGAATTTGTCAGCCGCTACAGCAAGGCGTTTGCCCGGGTGCTGCCCGAGCTGAAGGGCGAAGAACTGGCCTGGCGGCTGCATCTGGCGTTTGGCATGATGTTCAATGCCTTTGCCGGCAACGATGTGCTGAAAATTTTTGTCAAGAGCGACATCGTCTCGGCCCGCGACCCGGATACCGTGGTGCGCCACATGATTCCGTTTGTGGTGGCCGGGCTGACCCGGCCAGCCAGCGTGCTGTAAGCGCCACCGCATCTGGCCCGGCGCGGCAGCGATGGACTTGCCCGTCGCCCTGCCGGGTTTCCTAGTAGCCAGTCACGATGATATGAACCAAATGACTGGCGACTCGACTGCTTTCGGCATGAGTTTCATCTGACGTGTCGTTCCCGCGAAGGCGGGAACCCAGACCGCGCTACAGCGTGCGCTGTGGGGGGTGAGCGTTGCAGGATGGCCGGCACGCTGTGGATGCCACTGGATTCCCGCCTGCGCGGGAATGACGCGGTGGGGTGCGGCGGATGGTTCGCCGTGTCAAATCAAGCTGTTGTATTGAAATAAATTAAGCAAGACATCCGACGTTGGCTTGCTCGCATACACCCTCGTGTTTCAACGTGACTGGCGACTAGCCGATTGCCTCCCCGCGCAACAGCGCCAGCAAGGCGTCGGCATCCAGCAAGGCGCTGCGGTCACCGCCTTCCAGCAGGCTATCGGCCAGATCACGCTTGGCGTGGTGCAGGGCAATCATCTGTTCTTCAATGGTGTCTGCGGCAATCAGCCGGTAGATGGTCACCGGGCGTTGCTGGCCCATGCGGTAGGCGCGGTCGCTGGCCTGGTCTTCCACTGCCGGGTTCCACCAGGGATCCAGATGCAGCACATAGTCGGCGGCGGTCAGCGTCAGCCCGGTGCCGCCTGCTTTCAGGCTGATCAGGAATACCTCGCCCTCGCCCGCCTGAAATGCCTTGACCCGCGCCTGACGCTGACGGGCCGGGGTGCTGCCATCCAGATACTGATAGGCAATGCCGCGCTGTTCCAGCCAGTGCCGGGCCAGCGCCAGGTGGTCCACAAACTGGCTGAACACCAGCGCCTTGTGGCCATTGTCCAGCAGCTCGGTCATCAGGCCGGCAAATGCGCCCAGCTTGCTGCCGGCCAGGGTGCTGTTGGGCAACACCAGCGAAGGATGGCAGCACAGCCGGCGCAGCCGGGTAATCTGCGCCAGCACCTGCATGGCGCGTTCATGCTCGGCGGCCTGGGCCACCTGGTCCAGCGCTTCCTGACGCAGCGCCTCATACAGATGCCGCTCATCGTCGGACAACACCACTCGATGCACCAGTTCGGTACGCGGCGGCAGCTCGGTCAGCACCTGCGCCTTGGTCCGGCGCAAAATAAACGGCTGCACCAGGCTTTTCAGCGTCTCGCGGGCGGCGTGGTCGCCCTGGGCGATTGGCGTGGCAAAGCGCTCGGCAAAGCGCGCCTGGCTGCCAAGCAAGCCGGGGTTGATAAAGCGGAACAGGCTCCATAGCTCGCCCAGATGGTTTTCCACCGGGGTACCGCTGGCCGCCAGGCGAAAGTCGCTGTGCAAGGCAAATGCCGCCTGGGCGCGGCGGGTGTCGGGGTTTTTGATTGCCTGGGCTTCATCCAGAATCACGCTGGTCCAGCGCACGCTGGCAAAGGCCTCGGCATCGAGCTGGAACAGCCCGTAGCTGACCACCACCAGATCGTGCGGTGCCAGCCCGCGCAGATGGCGCTGCTGCTGATACGGACGCAGGCGCAGGTCGGGGGCAAAGCGGGCGGCTTCGGCCAGCCAGTTTTGCGCCACCGAGGTGGGGGCCACCACCAATTGCGGCCCCTGCCCGGCGCGCAGCAGGCACAGCGCCAGCGTCTGCATGGTCTTGCCCAGGCCCATATCGTCGGCCAGACACGCCCCCGCCCCCCAGTGTGCCAGCCGCGCCAGCCAGGTAAAGCCGGCCAGCTGGTAGTCACGCAGGGTGGCCTGTAGCGTGCTCGGCAGGCTGACGGCCTGTTGCGACACCTCCCGCCAGCGCGCCTGCTGGGCAGCCCAGGCGGCATCGGCCTGGCAGTCGCCTACCTCGGCGGCCAACTGCGCCAGCAGCGGCAAAGCCAACGGGCTGATCCGTGCGCCGCCGTCGGCACCCAAGTGGTCGCACGCCAGTGCCAGGGCTTCCAGCCGCTGGCGCAAGCGCTGATCCAGCACCAGCCAATCCTGTTCGCCCAGCGCCACATAGCGGCCCGACTGCTGCGCCAGCAAGGTGAGCAGCTCGCGCAGCTGGACCACCCGGCCATCGTCCAGGGTCAACTGGCCCGACAGCACAAACCAATTGCCTTGCTGCTGAATGCCCAGTGATGTCTGGCGCAAGCTGGCCGGACCGGCCAGCCGCATCCGCTGGCCGGCGGGCCAGATGCAGCGCAACTGGTCGTCTTCAATCGCCTGTAGCTCGGCCAGCACCGCCAGCGCCTGCTGCGGGTCGGTGCATAGCCGGTCGCCAGATTCATGCGCGCACGCCGCCAGCGTCGGGCACTGGCGCAACAGCCGGGCGGCCTGCCTGCGTTCGTGGTCCAGCAGGCGGCAGGTGTGGACGGTGCGCCCGTCCACGCAGCCCACCACGGTGACCATGCCCTGACCCGGACGGTAATCACGGCCTTGCGCCAACGGGCGCACGCGCAGCTGCACACGCAGGCCGTCGCCTTCCGGGCGCAAATGCACATACAGGGTGGGGTCGGCTGGCACGGCGGGCAGTTGGCCGGCCAGGTCGGTCATGTCGCTGTGAATCGGCAGCAGCGGGGCCAATTGGGTGATCACGTCCAGCAGCTGCGCCCGCGCCGCACGCGGTACGCGCAGCCCGTGCCCGATGATGGCGCTGATCCGAGTCAGCTCGGCGCTAACCGGGTACACCTGCCAGCAGCCGGGGTTGATCTGCTCCAGCCACACCCCCTGGGCGTGAGCCAGCCCCGCTGGCGACAAGGCCAGCTGCACGGTGTCGCCCTGCTGTTGCAGCAGCAGGGCCGGCTGGCCGGCCTGCAGGCTGACCGGTTGTCCGGTCTGGGCGTCAAACAGCGCCGGATGGCCAATCAGCCGGGGCAAGGCGGCATCGGCCTCCAGCTGGCAGCTTTCGCCACCGTAGTAATACACCTCGCTGACGCGGATCTGGGCCAGCACCGTGCGGTCTTGCGCGCTGAGCCAGGTGGGCGGATCGGCACGCAAACGTTTCCAGCTCAGTACCCGCCCCCGACTCCAGCCTGACGCGCTGCGCTTTTGCTCACGCGCCGCCAGTTCTACCCCACCGTCGCTGACCGTCAGCCACCACGCCAGCCGGCAGGGGGCTTCTGGTGCGGATGGCGCATCGGCCTGCGCATTCAGCTGCGCCAGTGCCTGCTGCGACTGATCCAGCGCTGCCAGAAACCCCCGCTCGCCGCGCATCAGCCGCGCCAGCCAGTCGCGGCTTTGTGCCTGCGCCGGACTGGGCGGTGCCTGATGCAGCTGCGTCATGGCCATCTGCGCCAAGGGCCACAGCCAGGCCGCCCCGGCGATATCTGTCCACACCGCCAGCAGGCGCGCCTCGGCCAGCCGCCAACCGCCGGGAATCGTATCCAGCCAGCCCTGCTCAGTGAGCCGGCGCAACAGCGCCTGCGGACGCGGCGGCAGGCTGCCGGGGGCGTCAGGGGGAAACAGCGGTGGGACAACGGCAAGCAACACCCGCTCGGGCAGGCCTTCGGGTACACAGGCCAGCGTGTAGAGCACAGCCTGGGCGGTAGGGGGGAGCGGCAACATGGCGGCGAAAGAAGATGGCGGTCAGGCCGGGATTATAGCGTGGTGCCCGCGCCCTGGACGGCCATCCGCCACGGCGGCGTGCGCCAGGACAAGATCATCCGGGTGGGTCAGGGCCATCGCACCAATGCTTTTATCATGCATTTGCGTATTTCTACGGATAGGAAAGCATGCCCAACCGGCGCAAAATGACACCCATTTTTGCAAAATGGGTAAGCCTGCGCGCCCAGGCGAATACGCCCCACTCTGGGTGCCCCGCCAGCTAGCCTGGGGCCTCAATGAACAACCCGCATCAATTCATAGGCAGTAGAAGAAACATGAACACGTATAGCGCACTGCTGATCTCGCTGATTTGCCTCGCGGGCTGCAATGAGTCCAACAAGGCCAGTCCGGTGCCCACAGTCGAAACCAGCCAAAACAAGGTCACCCTCGACACGGTTCGCAATGAACTGATGAAGCACAACTTCGGCCAGGCCAACCAGCTTGCTGACCAACTGACGGCGGCCTCTCCTACTTTGATCGAAGCCTGGATCGTGGCAGCCGAAGCCAAGGCCGCCAACCAGAACCGCCTTGCCGCCCTGGCCGCGCTTGAACAGGCCTTCAACCACGGCTTGCGCGAAATCAGCCTGATCGAACAGAGCCGCTACCTCGCCGACATTCGCAATGCCGAAGAATATCGCAAGCTGCTCAATCGCTTTGGTCTGCCAACCCGCACGACCCAGGCCGCCGCCGGTGAAGTGTCCATCGTGCAGGGTGGCGGCGTGACCGAAGTGCGTGCTGGCGATGTTTCCGTAAAACTCCCTGACTAAATACTGGATTTAGCATGAACAAGAAAACACTGGCGCTGGCCCTCATCGCGATATTTACCAGCACCCTTGCCAACGCCCTTGAAATTGAAGCACGGGGCGTGGGCTCTGCCCAGAAAAGCCTGTTCAGTAGCGCAACCGATATCCGCGGCGCAGCCATGCAGCAGGCAAAACGCAACGCCGTGCTGGCCGCGCTGGACAAAGTTGTCGGCGCAGGAACCCGCAACAACCCCAAGGTGCAGGAACAACTGGAAGAGTTGATCGTCCAGGTCGGCGAACAGGTGTTCTACGACCCAATGCCGGAAATGGTTGGCGACACTTACCGCATGAATATCACCTTGCGCATGGACGACAAGCAACTGCGCGGCGTGATCAGCGACCTTGGCCTTGCCCTCAACACCAATACGGTGCGCAGCCAGTCCTTCCTCGTGCTGATGGATGAATTCTTTACCACGCCGACCGACCTGCGCGCACCGCTTGAAGAGCTGATCGAATACAAGCACGACGTCGGCAACTCTTACAAAGAGAAAGAGGCAGCAGCCCGTTCAAGTAAATCGGCGTACGCTGCCTCTGACAAGTCCGCCTATGCCGTCAAGGGTGCGTCTGCCAGCAGTGTCAACGCCGGATACGATACCAGGGTGGCCGCCGCCCAAAACAACGGGCAGGGCGGTAAAGCTGCGGTCGCCGCACGTGACAGTGGGCACTATTCTGCCGCCACTGGCAGCACCTATCAGGCTGTCGGCGCGCGCAACATCAGTGTCGCCGCAGCCTCTTCCAGCAGCTCGGCCTACGCGCGTCAGGTCAATGCGGAAGAACACGACAACACCTACTTCAAGAAGCTGGTCAAATACCAGCCGCAAAATACCGGCCCGGATAAAAAGAACTACACGTACAACGAGTTGAAAGGCCAGTTTGTTGACCTGGACATCAAGGTCATCGACAACTCCCTGTTCCGCAGCCGGTATTTCGGCAACAAGCCGATGACGCTTGATAAGCTGGAAAACAGCGCAGAACTGGAAAAATACGTCAGCTTTGCCAGAAAAGAAGCCACTGCCGACTACTTCATGCTGGGCACCTCGGTTATCTACGATCGCGGCATTGATAGCAACTCCGGCATGCACGCCTGTACCGGGGTGGCCAGTACCAAGAACTTCTCGACCAAGACCGGCGAAGACATCGGATCGAGCACCCAGTCTGAAAACGCGGTTGGCCAGACCTCGGACGATTGCCGCGCCAAACTGGCGATCAAACTGTCGCAAAGCCTGGCCAGCCAGGTTGGCCAGCGCGTGCAAGACTACTACAAGCGCCGCACGATGTACGGTAGTGAGTACATCGTCCGCCTGACCGGCAACAACATTCCGCTGATGACGCGCGTTGCCTTCAGTCAGGCGCTGAAAAATGTGCCCGCACTTCAAAATCAGGTGCAACGCCAAGCCAACGACCGGCAGATCGAAATTGTCGCGGCGTACAAGGGCAGTGACCCCATTGACCAGGCCATCGCCATGGCGCTGGCGTCGGATCAGCAATTTTCCCGTCTCGACTCCAGAACAGACGGCAACATCATCACGCTGTGCATGAATGGCTGCGGCAAAGGCAAGTGATGCGTAAAAAATTACTTGCCAGCGCCTTATTTCTTGCGCTGGCCCCCATGTTTTCAAGCGCCGGGGAGACCATCCATGTTTACCCGGTTCCCGGTATTTTTTTCGATGAAGGCGCGGAAAATCAAAAAGGCGTTGCCAGCAAGATCAGTCCCGAAATCGGCAAGATTCTCAAGGCCAACATCCGGCAGAACGTCAGTTACGCAGGCCAGGCTATTTCTAAAAGCTTTAGCAACCTGACCCAGCAGATCGATGCCAAAAACCGCTACCGCACGCTGGCGGTGTCGGTGCAGGTTACCCGGGCGTCACGTTTTGAAGTCAATAAAAAAGACGGCACCCGTGACATCTACCTGCCATTAACGCTCAGCCTGTACTTCAGCAACCCGATGACCGGCGAGGTGTTGCAATCGTTCAACCAGACCCGGGTCACCACCTTTACCAGCACGCCCGACACCATTGCCGCCAAGATCGCCCAGTACACCCAGCAGGGCTTCGAGCGTACGCTGGATGAACTGCTGACCCATGCTGCCAGCCAGTTCAAGCCCTATGTGGTTGAAGCAGCGGTCAAGGACACCTGGAAAGGCTACGGCATTCTGGACAAGGGCTATGCGGCTGGGATTGGCAAGGACGATATTTTGCTGGATGCCGATGGTAACGAGATCAAGATCGAGCACGCTGGACAGGATTACGCCGTCGCCACGCCGATTGGCGGCAAAATCTCCTCTGGCAACCGCTATGCCAGAACGTCGATGATGAAGCTGTCTGACGTCAAGAAGCCGCGTGTGCTGGTGGTGGTCAGCGATGGCAACGCCAATCTTCCGGACGCCGTGATGAGCCAGTTGTTTGCCGATCAATTGGGGGCGGACGCCCAGTTTGCCGTGCTGCCGCTCAATACAAACTATGGCAAGGTTCAGTCCGCGATCGACTCGAACACCCAAATTGGCTCAGCCGTCAGCGGGCAACGTGAACTGCCCGACTACTTTATCCGGCTGGTTGTCCCAGATGTGGTCGAGTACGAAAAACCGACCAACCTCGCTTACAAAACACAGCGCCATTACAAATCGTGGGCATTTGCCGAACTGCTGGCAAAAAATGGCCAGGTGCTCTTCGCCCGCCATGCAGACGAAGACCTTCAGGACATCGTCACTAACGGCATCGGCATTGCGGCGGCTGACCGCCGTGAAGTGGTGCTGAAAAACGTGCTGGTTGAATTGGCCGACAAGTTTGCCAAGGAAGTCAAATTCAAGCCCACCACGCTTGAAATCACCGATGCAGAAAGTGGCCAACTCTGGGTGAACGATACGGCCCAGGTGCTGCAATCCGGGCAGGCCGTTCGCATCTACCGGGAAATCAGCAAAGACGTCCTGGTGCCCACTTGGGAAGCGCGGGTTGAGACGCGTGAGGGCAGCCGTATTGCACTGCGAACCCAACTGGAAATTGCCGGCTCGCCCCCCGCCCCGACCAGAGGCGACAAGATCCTGATCGACCAGATCAACAGCCCGGCTGGCGGTGCCATGCGACTGGCGTACTGCCCCAACCCCAAAAACCAGGTCGGCAGCCAATTTGTGCCCCGCTACGACGAACTGGCCTACGCAGTTGCCACCCAGGCGGGCTTCAATATGGTCAACCGTTCGCTCAAAGGCCTGGTTGAACGCAGGGTCGGCAGCGCCAGTGGCTTCAGGACGAACATCAAGCTGCCGGAAGCGGCATTTGATCAATGCCTGGAATCACTGTACCGGATCGACCGGGTCGATAGCCCATGCGAAGGCGACGCCTGCCACACCCGTTACAAAGTCAAAACGGCATTCCGGCAAAAGCAGGGCGAAACGGTCAGTAAACAGATGATTCTTGAACATACGTTCAAGACCAGCGGTTACCAGCAAAATATCGACAGCACCCAGCTTGGGCAATTGCAACACGCAGAATTGTATAAGGACGCTGACGAGTTGCTCACCCAGACCGCAAAAAACCTTTTTCAAACCAAGTAGCAAATCAAGGCACACCATGAAAAAAGCAAAAATTGCAGCAACCCTGCTGGCCCTGTCCATGGCCACGAGCCATCAAGTTTATGCATTTGGCCTGGGTGATCTGACTAAAGCGGTCACCGGCGCCGGCACGGGCGACCTGGCCAAAGCGGTGACCGGCAGCAGCGCCAGCAGCAACGTTTCCGGTAACGACGTGGACGCATTCATCCAGACCGCCCGTCAAGCTGACCAACTCATCAACCAGTCGGCCCGGTTGATTTATCTGGCGCTGGCCAGCCAAGAAGAAAAGGCCAAGCACGAAGCCGCTATACAGGCGGCCAACGAAATCAGCGATGTGTCTGAAAAAAAGGCCAAACTTGATCAAATTAATGCCGACACGGCAACCGCCCTGCAAAAAACGCTGAACAACCAGGAAACGGTCAAGACCATCAACCAGATGAATGCAGCACAACGCAAAAACCTGGCTGCTTCCGCCTTCAACTTCATGCTTGGCCTGATGAAAGACAAGGAACTGGCCCAGCGCAGCACCAGTCTGGTCAGCGGCGTGAGCAGCAACCCGATGTTGGCACCCAAGCTGGTTAACCTGAAAGAGGCCGTCGGCTCGGTCAGCGGGCAGGTCACCAATGGGGTCAAGATCGCCGATGGCTTGATCAGTCTGGCCAAGGCGGGAAACATCAAGATCATGCCGGCATCCACTTCCGAGAAGCCGATGGTCGTGACTGAACTTTGACATCCTCGCCGGCCTGAAGGACGGCGATTCCTACGGCACTCAGGCGACAATCGCCTGAGTTGCTTCGGTGGGTTCCTGCTTCACCGAGCGGCCCGACTGCACCGACTCTCCACAGGCTAAAACGCGATGCCCTCGCGCTAGGATATTGATTGCGCCGACTAGATCGGCGTTTTCTTCGTAGGCACACTCGACGCAGGCGAATTTCGTTTGTACCTGACGGTTGTCTTTCGATACGTGGCCGCAGCACGGACAGGTTTGACTGGTGTATTGCGGCGGCACGGCGACGACGAAACCGCCATTCCACGCAGCCTTGTACTCCAGTTGTCGGCGAAACTCGCACCAACCTTGATCGAGAATCGAACGATTCAGGCCGGACTTCTGCTTCACCCTCTTGCCGTGCTGTTCGCTGTTGCCCTTGGCAGACTTGGACATATTCCGAACCTGCAAATCTTCGATGGCGATCATGGCGTGGTTTTGGCTGATCTGGCACGAAGCTTTGTGCAGGAAGTCTTTCCGGGTATTGGCGATGCGAGTGTGAATGCGCTGGATCTGGGCTTTCGCCTTCTTCCAGTTATTGCTGAATTTGACTTTGCGGCTCATGGCTCGCTGGTAGCGCGCCAGCTGTTGCTGGTGTTTCTTGAAGCTGTTGAGCGGTTCGATATGGCGTCCATCGCTCAGAGTGGCGAAACGGGCGATACCCATGTCGATGCCAACAGCCTCACCTTGCGGCAAAGGCTGATCGACTTCGCGCTCCGTTTGGATCGACACAAACCACTTGCCGCCTGACTGGCTGACGGTCGCGTTCTTGACCTCGCCCAACACGTCACGGCTGTTGCGGTAGCGCAGCCAACCCAGCTTCGGCAGGAAGATGCGGCTGTTGCCCTGATCGAGTTTGATGCCTTGCGGATAGCGGAAACTGTCCGACTGGCCTTTTTTCTTGAAGCGCGGAAAATTGGCACGTTTCTCGAAGAAGTTTTTGTAGGCGTGTTCCAGATTCTTGAGTGCCTGTTGCAATGCTTGGCTTGGCGTTTCGTTCAGCCAGAGCGTTTCCGGTCGCGCCTTCCATTCGGTTAGCGCCTTGCATAGAGCGGCGTAGCCGAGCTTCTTTTCTCCCGCCTCATGCCGCGCCTGCTGCAACGCCAGCGCCTTGTTGTAGACGTGCCGACACGAACCGGCAAAGCGGCGCATGAGGCGCTGTTGTTCGCCGTTGAGCTTTAGCTCGAATCGGTAGGCTTGAAGACGTTGCATGTCGCATAGTGTATTTTGGTCTATGGAAGAAAACAACGACATTTAGCACGGACAGCACTATATTTTTAACATGCACGTCAATTTGGTCTTTGTGGCGAAGTATCGTTGCAAAGTATTCGACTCGGCAGCTAACTACAGGCTGCGCGAACTGTTTACCAAGGTTTGCAACGACTTCGAGGCGCAACTGGTCGAAATGGACGGCGAGCGCGACCATGTGCATTTATTGGTCAGCTATCCGCCGAAAGCGCCGGTGTCTGCCTTGGTCAATAGCTTGAAAGGTGCATCCAGTCGTGTGCTGCGAAAAGAAAGGCCAGACATCGCCAAACGCTTCGACTACAAGGGTGTGCTGTGGTCACCGTCCTACTTTGCATCCTCTTGCGGCGGCGCTCCGATCAGCATCATTCGCCAATACATTGAGCAGCAGGCGACTCCAACTTAACGGCTGAAAAGGAGTCCTGCGGACTCCGCGCTATCCATCCCCGGCCTGAACGCCGGGGCTTTCCGCGCTAACTGGTAAACACCGATCCAAACACATCTCATGACCTGTAGAATGTAGAAGTCGCAACCTGATCTTGACTATTCAGAACGGAGAGCTGTCAGATCAGGTTGCGACTTCTACCCTGCAAAGGGGGCATCAGAGGTGCGCCGGCTGATTGCGGCGGCCTCTGATGACTACCGCGAGCCACTCTTCCCTCTTTGCCCTGTTTGAATTCATGCGCTTGCCCTGACTGGGTGGCCCCCCTCCAAAACCCGCTCCCCGCCTTGTGATACACTTTGCCCCGTGTTCAATTTTGCCTGTCTGTGCGAGCCTGCCATGTCTGGAAATACCTTCGGCCTGTTGTTTACCGTCACCTCATTTGGCGAAAGCCACGGCCCGGCCATTGGCTGTGTGGTGGATGGCTGCCCGCCCGGCCTGACGCTGGACGCTGCCTGGATTCAGGCCGAGCTGGACCGGCGCAAGCCCGGCACCAGCCGCCACGTCACCCAGCGCCGTGAGCCGGACGAGGTGGAGATTCTCTCCGGCGTGTTTGACGGCAAGACCACTGGCACGCCGATTGCCCTGTTGATCCGCAACACCGACCAACGCAGCAAGGACTACGGCAATATTGCCGACACCTTCCGGCCCGGCCATGCTGATTACACCTACTGGCACAAATACGGCATCCGCGACCCGCGCGGCGGCGGGCGCTCGTCCGCGCGGGAAACTGCCGTGCGCGTGGCTGCCGGGGCGATTGCCAAAAAATGGCTGGCCGAGCAGTACGGCATTGTCATCCGTGGCCACATGACCCAGATCGGCGAAAAAACCATTCCGTTTGCCAGCTGGGACGAAGTGAACAGCAACCCGTTTTTTGCTGCCGACGCCAGCGTGGTGCCCGAGCTGGAAACCTATATGGACAGCATCCGCAAAAGCCTGGATTCGATTGGCGCGCGGCTGCGTGTGGTGGCCGAGAATGTGCCGGTGGGCTGGGGCGAGCCGGTGTTTGACCGCCTGGACGCCGACATCGCCCACGCCATGATGAGCATCAACGCGGTGAAGGGCGTGGAAATCGGTGCCGGCTTTGGCTGTGTCACGCAAAAGGGCAGCGAGCACGGCGACGAACTCACCCCGGAAGGCTTTGCCAGCAACCACGCCGGCGGCATTCTGGGCGGGATTTCCACCGGCCAGGATATCGAAGTCTCGATTGCCATCAAGCCCACTTCGTCGATTGCCCAGCCGCGCCAGTCCATCAACAAGGCCGGCGAAGCCATTCTGATCGAAACCCATGGCCGCCACGACCCGTGCGTGGGCATCCGCGCCACGCCGATTGCCGAAGCCATGCTGGCGCTGACGTTGATCGACCACGCGCTGCGCCACCGCGCCCAGTGCGGCGATGTGCGGGTGGACACCCCGCGCATTCCGGCCCAGCGCGGTGAATAAGCTGGCCTGATGGCGGGCGGGGCTGTTGTGCGCCCGCCGTTTTCAAGCAAAGGATTGTGTTGTGGAAAGCCTCTACCTGCTGATTCCGTTTTCCATTCTGCTGATTTTCATTATTGGCGGACTGTTCTGGTGGGCCACCCGGTCTGGCCAGTTTGACGATCTGGAAGGCCCCGGTCATCGCATTCTGATGGACGACGACAAGCCCGCGCCGCCCAGCGACCCGGCCCGCCAGCGCCCGCCACGCTGACTGATGCCGCAAGCCGGCATCCGGCTGTCACGCTGGGCGGGTATCCTGGCCCGCCCCTTCTCTTTTGCCCAGGCGCTGCCCATCCATGTCTGCTACTTTTGCCTTTTTTCCACGCCGACGGTTTTTGCCGCTGTTCATCACCCAGTTTCTTGGCGCATTTAACGACAACCTGCTGAAAACCGCGTTTCTGGTGATGGTCAGCTACGCCGGGTTGGGTTTTGCCGGCTTGCCGGCGGCGCAGATTGTCAATCTGGCCTCTGGCTTGTTCATCCTGCCGTTTTTTCTGTTTTCCGCCACCGCCGGGCGTCTGGCCGAGCGGCTGGACAAGGCGCGCATTGCCCGCTGGGTGAAGCTTAGCGAGCTGGGCATCATGCTGCTGGCCGCCATGGGTTTTTATGCCCGCAACGTGCCGTTGCTGTTGCTGGCGCTGTTTCTGATGGGCGTGCATTCCACTTTTTTTGGCCCGATCAAGTACGCCATGCTGCCGCAGCATTTGCGCCGCGATGAGCTGATTGGCGGCAATGGCCTGATTGAGATGGGAACGTTCATTGCCATTCTGCTCGGGCAGATGGCCGGCAGCCTGCTGGTCGGGCAGCCGGTGTGGGTCACCGTGGCCTTGCTGGGTGCGGCGGCGCTGGCTGGCTGGTTCAGCAGCCGGCAGATTCCTCCGGCCCCGGCCAGCGCGCCGGATTTGCCGCTGCACCTGAACCTGTGGCGCGACACCCGCAGCCTGCTGGCGCAGGCACGCCAGCTGCCGCCGGTGTGGACGGCCATTCTGGGGATTTCCTGGTTCTGGCTGCTGGGCGCGGTGTACCTGACCCAATTGCCCACATTTACCCGCCTGCATCTGGGGGGAGACGCCCAGGTGTATACGCTGATGCTGGCCACCTTCTCGCTGGCGATTGGTGCCGGGTCGCTGCTGTGCGCCCGGCTGTCACATCACCAGTTGCGGCTGGGCTGGGTCAGCGTCGGCCTGCTGGGCATGACCGTAGCCGGGCTGGACCTGTTTGCCGCCAGCCACGCCCGCCACACTGGCGCGCTGCTGGACATGGGCACCTTTCTGGCCCGTCCCCAGGCCTGGCGGGTGATTGCCGATTTTGCCCTGCTGGGCGCATTTGGCGGCCTGTTCACCGTGCCGCTGTACACCTGGCTGCAAACCGCCAGCCCGGAGACATTCCGCGCCCAGGCGATTGCCGCCAATAATATTGTCAATGGGCTGTTCATGGTGGCGGCAGCGGCATTCAGCGGGCTGCTGCTGGCCTGGCTGGACAGCATTGCCCTGCTGTTCCTGCTGGTGGCGCTGAGCAATCTGCTGGCCTTGCTGGCGCTGGGCTGGCGTGAGCGCCAGCTGTGGTGCTGGCGGGGCTGAAATGCCCGACGTCAGCTCGCTCGCCATTTCAGCGTGACTGACGACTCGATCTCTTTCCGCATGAGCCTCACTTCACTTGTCGTTCCCGCGCAGGCGGGAACCCAGACGGTGCCACATCGTGCGTCGTGGGGGGTTGGCAAGTGCTCGGCGGTGTCGGCCAAGATCTTTGTGCTGGCCGCCAGCCAGTCGGCCATGCAGCGTTTTTCTGCCCAGCTGCCCAGCGCAAACAATGTCATAATTTGCCGCCATGGACCTGCTGATCGACATCATTCTCAAGGCTGGCCGCTCGGCGGTTGAGCTGTCCCTGTTTGTGCTGCTGCCGGTGATGGTGGTGATGCTGGCGCTGATGCGCCTGCTGGAAGCCTGGGGCGCGCTCGACTGGCTGGTGGCGCGGCTGACGCCGTGGCTGCGGCCTGTTGGCTTGTCCGGCCTGGGGGTGTTTGCCGCGCTGCAGATCAACTTTGTCAGCTTTGCTGCGCCGGTGGCCACGCTGAGCATGATGGAACAGCGCGGGGTGTCCAGCCGGCATCTGGCAGCTACTCTGGCCATGGTGATGGCAATGGCGCAGGCCAATGCGTCGTTTCCGCTGGCGGCGCGTGGCCTGCAGCTGGGAACCGTGCTGCTGCTGTCGCTATTGGGCGGCCTGCTGGCGGCGGCGCTGACTTACCATGGCTTTGGCCGCCACCTGGACGGTTGTGAACAGACCCAGGATGAATCGCTGCCGCATCCGCAGGCAGAAACGCCCAAGGGCGCGCTTGATGTGATCAACCGCGCCGGGGCCGAGGCGTTCCGGATTGCGCTGGGGGCGATGCCGATGCTGGTGTTGTCGCTGGTGGCGGTCACCGCGCTGACCGCTGCTGGCGCGGTAGGTGGGCTGACCCGGCTGCTCGGGCCGCTGTTGAGCCAGGCCGGAATCGATCCGCTGCTGATTCTGCCTTCGCTGACCAAATACCTGGCCGGCGGCAATGCCATGTTTGCGGTGATGGACGAGATGCGCCGCCAGGGTGTGGTCAGTGCCACGCTGCTGAACGCCAGCGCCGGCTGGCTGATTCATCCACTGGACCTGCCCGGCCTGGCGGTATTGCTGTCGGCGGGCAAGCGGGTGGCACAGGTGTGGAAGCCGGCAGTGCTGGGCGCGCTGGCCGGGATTGCCCTGCGCACGCTGGGGCATGTCTGGCTGAGTTGAGGGCAGGCAAAATACACCGTCCGCCCTTTTGCTGCGTCGCCCCGTCGGGGTGATGCGCCCTACTGCTCGCGCATTTTCAGCGCTTCGACCATATCCACCGCCACAATCCGGCTCACCCCCTGCTCCTGCATGGTCACGCCAATCAGCTGTTCGGCCATTTCCATGGTCAGCCGGTTGTGGCTGATATACAGAAACTGGGTGCGGTCGGCCATACGCTTGACCAACTCGCAAAAGCGTCCGGTGTTGGCGTCGTCCAGCGGCGCGTCCACCTCGTCCAGCAGGCAGAACGGTGCCGGGTTCAAGCGGAACAGCGAGAACACCAGGCTCATGGCGGTCAGTGCCTTTTCGCCACCGGACAATAGATGAATGGTGGCGTTTTTCTTGCCCGGCGGCTGGGCGATAATCTGAATGCCGGCATCGAGCAGGTCTTCGCCGGTCAGCACCAGTTCGGCACGGCCCCCGCCAAACAGCAGCGGGAACAGCTCGCTCATCGAGGCATTGACCTGATCAAAGGTGGTTTGCAGCATGCCACGGGTTTCGCCGTCCATTTTTTCGATGGCCTGCATCAGCGTGGCCATGGCTTCGGTCAGATCGGCGGCCTGATCGGCCAGGTAGTCGTGGCGTTCGCGTGCGGCGGTCAGTTCGTCCAGCGCGGCCAGGTTGACCGCGCCCAGCCCGTTGATGGCCTGACTGAGCCGGCCAATTTCACTGACCAGCGCCGAGGCCTTGACCGCGTCGGTCAGGTCGGCCAGCAAGGCGGTTTCGTCGGCCTGGGCGTTGCGCAGTTCTTCGTCAAAGCGCTCGACAGTCAGCAGTGCTTCCTGACTTTTCAGCCGCCAGTCGTTGATGGCATCGCGCAGCGGGTCGAGCGCGCCTTCCACTTGCTGGCGCGAGGCGGTGAGCTGGCGCAGCAGCTCGGTGGCGTGGTTGGCGGCGTCGCGGGCGGCGTTCAGGTTTTCTTCGCACTGGTCGCGCATGATCAGCGCCTGTTGCAGCACTTCGTCCAGGTCGGTGGCAGTCAGGTTGTCCTGCTCGGTGACCAGGGTTTCCTGGCGTTCGACCAGCAGCTCGCGGCGTTCGTCCAGTTCATCGCGGCGGCGGTTGAGGTCGTTAAGCTTGTTTTGCGCGGTGGTCAGGGCAAAGCGCGCTTCCTGCGCCTGGCGCTCCAGGTCGCGGCTGCGTGCCCGCGCCAGGGTCAGCCCGGTTTCGGCGTCCAGTCGGTGCAACTGGGCGTCGTCCAGCGCCAGCGCCAGTTCGTCCAGCTGCAGCTCGGCTTCTTCCGCGTTCAGGCTGGCTTGTTCGATGCTGGCGCGTTCCAGCTCGGCTTCTTCGTCCAGCCGGGCCAGTTCTTCGTCAATGGCGTCGCGGCGGGCGCTGTGCTGGGCCTGGGTGTGTTCCTGGCGCGCGCAGGCCAGTTCGGCCTGATTGCGTGCGGCGTCAGCGCTGCTCAGTTGCTGGCGCAGCTGGCGCAGTTGCTCGCTGTGCGCGCTCAGCGTGGCGTCGAGCTCGGCCAGTTGCTCGCGCAGGCTGTCCAGCTGCGGCTGGCTTTCCTCCAGTGCCGTGGCCAGCCGCTGGCGTTCGGCCTGGCGGGCCATCACCCCGCTGTCGGCATCCGGGGCCCAGTACACCACGCTGTGCCGAGTGGCGCGATGGCCTTGCGGGCACACCAGCCACTGGCCATCGGCCAGTTTGGGTTGCCAATGCAATAGCTGTTCCAGGCTGTCAACGGTGTGGCCGCCGTGCAGCCAGTCGGCCAGGCCCGCCGCCAGTGCGGGCGCGCGCAGGGTCAGCCGGCTGGCCAGCGTGGGCAGTGCCAGGCTGGCCGCTGGCTGGCTGGCCTGACCTGCGGCAAACAGCGCCAGCCGGGCCGGAGGGGCAGCGTTGGGCCAGTCTGTCGGGCAGCGGGCGGACAAAATCGGTGCCAGCGCGGCTTCCACTGCGGTTTCCCAGCCACTGGCGATGTCCAGCTGTTGCCACAGCGGCGCTTGCTGGCTCAGGCCGTGCTGCTTGAGCCAGGCTTCGCTGCGCCCGGCGTGGGCGGCCTGGGCCAGCAGTTTGTCCAGCGCGGCCAGGTCGGCACCCAGCCGGGTGTGGCTGTCGTGCTGGCGGCTGAACAGCGCCTGCTGTTCGCTGCGCTGGCGGCTGAGCTGTTCGCTGTGTTGTTCGGCTGTGCCCAGTTGCTCGCGCAGGGTGTCGGCGTGCAGGCTGGCGTGTGCCAGCGCCAGCCGGGCGCGGTCGAGTTCGGCGCTGTCGGCGGCGTTCAGCTGGCGGGCTTCGTCATTCAGCCGGGCGCGGCGTTCGTCCTGGCGGCGCAGGGCGGCTTCGGCGTGCTGGCTGTGCTGGCGGGCCAGATCGCGCTGGCGGGTCAGTTCGGCCTGGCGGCGGGTCAGTGTGTTCAGTGCGTCATCATGCTGGCGAAACAGCGCTTCGGCGGCGGGCACGCCGTCGTCGTCGCTGTCGGCGGCCATGGCGGCTTCTTCGGCGCTTTGCCGGGCCAGATCCCGCTGGTCTTCCCAGTGTTCCAGCTCGCTGTCAATCAGCTGGTCTTGCTGGCTTACGCTGGCCAGTTCCTGGCGCACGCCGTCCAGATCGCGCTGCAGGCGGGCGGCGGTGTCGCGGCGGTGGCGCTGCTGTTCTTCCAGCCGCGCCAGCTGGGCGCTGGCTTCGGCCTGTTCGGCCTGGCGCTGGTGTACGGCGTCGGTGGCGGCAAAATGGCTTTCACGCGCGGTTTCCAGCCGGGCGTCCAGTTCGGTACCCTGGCGGCTCATCGCTTCCAGCTCGGTTTCCAGCCGGGCCAGCTCGGCCCTGGCCTTGGCCTCGCCCTGCTGGGCATCGCGCCGGCGCACCATGGCCAGCAGGTTTTGCCGGTGGGTCAGCGTGTCGTGCAGGGTGTGGTAGTGCTGGGCCACTTCGGCCTGTTCCAGCAGTTTTTCGGTTTGCCGGGCCAGTTCCTGGCGGATGTCTTCGATACGGGCCAGGTTGTCGCGGGTGTCGGACAGGCGCGATTCGGTTTCGCGGCGCCGGTCTTTGTAGCGCGACACGCCGGCGGCTTCTTCCAGGTAGGCACGCAGTTCTTCCGGACGCGCTTCAATGATGCGCGAAATCATCCCCTGCTCAATCACCGCATAGCCACGGGTGCCCACGCCGGTGCCCAGAAACAGGTCGGCAATATCCCGGCGGCGCACCTGCTGCTGGTTGATCCAGTAGCTGGAATCGCCCTGGCGGGTGAGCACGCGCTTGATGGCAATTTCGGCAAACTGGCCCCACGGCCCGCTGGCGCGGCCTTCGCTGTTGTCAAAAACCAACTCGACCGAGGCCCGGCTGACCGGCTTGCGGGTGGACGAGCCATTAAAAATCACGTCCTGCATCGATTCGCCGCGCAACTGCTTGGCCGACGATTCGCCCAGCACCCAGCGCACGGCGTCAATTACATTGGATTTGCCGCAGCCATTGGGGCCAATCACCGCCACCAGCTGGCCGGGTACAGGAATGGTGGTCGGGTCAACAAACGATTTGAACCCGGCCAGTTTCAGATGAGTCAGGCGCACAAAAGCTTCGCAGTACAACAAGAAATAATCGGCGATTGTAACGAAATCCCGCGCCTTGCGCGCCGCAGCTGAACAGCCTATGCGATAATGCTGAAATGGACTCTTTTTCGCTGACTGACCATTTCCTGATTGCCATGCCCAATATGACCGACCCGCACTTTGCCGGGGCGGTGGTCTACCTGTGTGAACATTCCGAGCACGGGGCGATGGGAGTGGTGGTCAATAAACCGGCTGAGGTCACGCTGGGTGAACTGTTTGACCAGATCGACCTGCCACTGCTCAACCCCGAGCAGGCCGGCCACCCGGTGTATCTGGGCGGGCCGGTGCAAACCGATCGGGGCTTTGTCCTGCACCAGCCGCTGGACAACTGGAACGCCACCCTGGCAATCAACGACGATACCGGGCTGACCACCTCGCGCGATGTGCTGGTGGCGGTCAGCCAGGGCGATGGCCCCTACCGCATGCTGATTACCCTGGGCTATGCTGGCTGGGGCGCAGGCCAGCTGGAGCAGGAGCTGGCGCAAAACGCCTGGCTGACCGTGCCGGCCAATCTCGACTGCATTTATGGCCAGCCGCCCGAGGCGCGCTTTGCCGCCGCCATGCAACTGCTGGGCTTTGACCCGCTGGCCCTGTCTGGCGAGGCCGGCCATGCCTGACGCCACCGCCTTGCCGCGTGGAGCCTTGCTGGGCTTCGACTTTGGCCAGGCGCGCATTGGCGTGGCGCTGGGCAATACCGAAGTGGCGATTGCCCACCCGCTGGAAACCATTGCCAGCGACAGCAACGACCAGCGCTTTGCCCGAATTGCCGCGCTGATTGGCGAATGGGCACCGGCGGCGCTGATTGTGGGCCTGCCAGTACACGCTGACGGCACGCCGCACGAGATGACCCGCCTGGCGCGCAAGTTTGCCCAGCGTCTGCATGGCCGTTTTGGCCTGCCGGTGTGGCTGGTGGACGAGCGCCACACCTCACAGGTGGCCGAACACCAGCTCAACGACGCCGGCCTGCGTGGCCGCCGGCAAAAACCGGCGCTGGATCAAGTGGCCGCCCAGCTGATTTTGCAAAGTTTTCTGGACATGCCCGACGCAGTGGGCAGCGTACCGCTTTGACATCCTCGCCCCCCTAAAGGATGGCGATTCCTACGGTGCTCAGGCGGCAATCGCCTGAGTCGCTTCGGTGGGTTCCTGTTTCATTGAGCGGCCCGACTGCAGGCGCTTTTGGTGCTTCTTGAAGCTGTTGAGCGGTTCGAGGTAGCTGCCGTCGCTCATCGTGGCGAAACGGGCGATGCCCATATCAATGCCGACGGCTTCGCCATGCGGCAACGGCTGATCGACTTCACGTTCCGTCTGGATCGACACACACCACTTGCCGCCTGACTGGCTGACGGTGGCGTTCAGGGCCTTGCCCCGCCTGGTAGGGTGGGGTGGGGTGGCCAATCAGGTTTACATAGTTTTACCCGTGCGCCCATACGCATTTACACGGATGTTTTGTAGGCTTGAGGCTATCAATTGATGGTTATTCAGGAGTCTGCCATGTCTGCCCGCCCGCATTTTGCTCACTCGTCGCCCTTCTCCCCAACAGACAGCGATGCCCCCACCTTCCGCTCACCGTTACAAGACTGTGCCGTGTCTGCCGACAGCAGCGAGCTGGCCGCGTTGCGCGGCGGATGGGCAAGCGCGGTGCCAAGCATCCGCTTTGCACCCACCACCCCGAGCACGCCCACCGTGGTGTCGCCCACCCTGCCCAGCACGCTCAGCGTGGCAGCAGACCAGCAAACCGTGGTGATTCTGGACACCGGCCTCAGCAGCAGTGTGGATAATCTGATTTATCAGTACGACTTTTACGCCAACGACAGCAATGCCAGCAGCACGGCCACCCATGGCTCGATTGTCGCATCCCAGGTGCTGGCGGCCAGCAGCGACACCAATATCGTCATGCTCAAGGTGGCTGCCGATGGGTCGGACACCATCAGCCTGAGCGCGGTGGACGCTGCGCTGGACTGGGTGGCCAAGTACGCCAGCACGCTGAATATTGCCGCCGTCAACCTCAGCTTTGGTGCCAACAGCGCGGTGAACCGCGCCACCAGCACCACGCTATCGGATGAGTTTGCCACCCTGGATGCGCTGGATGTGGCAGTGGTGGTGGCCGCTGGCAATGCCGGCGTGAAAAACGGGGTAACCTCGCTGGCGTCGGACAGCCATGTGATTGCTGTTTCGGCATCGGATGGCAGCGGAAATTTTGCGTCTTTTTCCAACCGCGATGCCGACCTGACCGACCTGGTGGCCGATGGCGTGGATATCAGCGCCAACGGAGAAGACGTGTCCGGCACCAGCTTTAGCGCACCGCTGGTGGCGGGTGCCATTGCCGAAGTCAAGGATGTGTTTTACACCACGTATGGCCGTGAACTGAGCGTGGATGAATCGCTGTTGCTGCTGCAGGCTACCGCCAATGCGATGAACACCAGCGGTGAAGTGGCCGGCACCAGCAGCGCCGCCGGCAGCGGCTATGTGGAGCTGGATCTGGCCGAAGCGCTGGCGGCAATTGGCAATCTGACCGAGCTGCAATTAATTGGCTTGACACCCTTCCCCGCTTAAAAGTGGGAGACGCCTCGCGGCGCAAGACGTTGAGCTGTCTCGTCGCTTCGGATTGCTGAACTGGGTTTTACGGCTCATCGCCCGCTGCGCACGGCGCAAGGCGGTTTCGCGCCGTTTGAAGCGCCAGATAGCTGCCATCGCTCAGCGTGGCGAAACGGGTCATCCCCACATCAATGTTGACTTGCGCCGTTCACCCTGCACGACCCGGCGAAGCGGCGCATGTTGCGCTGTTGCTCGCCGGTGAGCATCCTTTGCGGCACGGCAAACCCGCATGCAGGCTGACGGTGACGTTCTTGATCGCACCCAACACCTCGCGGCTGTTGCGGTAGCGCAGCCAGCCGAGTTTCGGCAGGAAGATGCGATCATTCGCCTGATCGAGCTTGCAGCCTTGCGGATAGCGGAAGCTGTCGCCTTTACCCTTCTTCTTGAAACGGGGAAACGCCGCCCGTTTGGCGAAGAAGTTGCTGTAGGCGCGTTCCAGGTCCTTGAGTGACTGCTGCAAGGTTTGCGATGGCGAGTCTGTGAGCCATTGCGTCGCCGGGCAATCTTTCACGGCGCAAGGGTGTTTCTAACGACAGGACGCCTGCGGTGTCCGCGCTTTATATCACCGCCCTGAAAGACGGTGTTTTACGGCGCGTCAGATAAATACCATCACCCGCTAACTTGCATTCGGCTAAGCTGAAGCCATATTGCATGTGTTGCTTCTCATACTGCGCATCGGCGCCCCTCAGGAAAGGATTCCCCATGGCCGTTATCGAACTGACTGCAGACACTTTCAACGACGCGGTCCTGCCCGGCCAAACCGTGATTGTGGACTTCTGGGCACCATGGTGCGGCCCGTGCCGCAGTTTTGCCCCCACCTTTGAAGCCGCATCGGCCAAGCATGCCGATGTGGTGTTTGCCAAGGTGAATACCGAGGTGGAGCAGCAACTGGCCGGCGAGCTGAATATCCGCTCGATTCCCACCCTGATGGTGTTCCGCGAGCAGATTCTGCTGTTCAACCAGGCCGGGGCGTTGTCAGCCGGGCAGCTGGATGCGCTGCTGCAACAGGTAGCCGAGCTGGATATGGACGCCGTGCGTGCCGAGATTGCCGAGCAGGAAGCCAGCGCCAGCTGAGGCTGGCCGGCGTGTTCCATCCGCAACCACACCGCCGCCTCTGTGCGGCGGTGGATTTTTTTCTGCGCCCAGGCGCGTATGATGCCGCATGACCCCCATACCCCAAACCCGCTCCGGCCACTTTGGCCTGGCCCTGATGCTGGCTGCGCTGGCCACGCTCGGGCCGTTTTCGATTGATACCTTTTTGCCGGCCATGCCAGCAATTGGCGCGTCGCTGGGCGCGTCGCAAGTGGCGATGCAGCAGGCACTGACCGTGTATCTGTTCTGCTACGGGCTGATGATGCTCTGGCACGGCGCCATTTCCGATGCACTGGGGCGCAAGCCGGTGATTGTGGCGTCCACCCTGGTATTCACTCTGGCGTCGGTTGGCTGCGCGCTGGCGCAAACCTTGCCGCAGCTGCTGATTTTTCGCGCCTTACAGGGCTTGTCCGGCGGGGCCGGGCTGATTGTGGGCCGGGCGGTGATCCGCGACCGGCTGGATGGCGCGGCGGCGCAGCGGCTGATGTCGCATGTGACCATGCTGTTTTCGCTCTCGCCCGCCATTGCCCCGGTGGTGGGCGGCTGGCTGTTTGGCGCGTTTGGCTGGCACTCGATCTTTATTTTCATGGCGCTGATTGGCGGCGTGCTCACCATGGTGGCCTGGCTGGGTCTGGCCGAAAGCCACCCAGTCAGCCGCCGCCAGCCGCTGCAAGCCAGGGCCTTGCTGGCCAATTACCGACAGGTGGGGGGCCGGCGCGAGTTTCAGTTGCTCGCGCTGGCGGTGGCGTGCAATTTCAGCGGGTTTTTTCTGTATATCCCGTCGGCCCCGGTGTTTTTGATGCGCCATCTCGGCCTGAACGCGCATGAGTTCATCTATATGTTTGGCCCGGCGGTCAGCGGCATCATGCTTGGGGCGTTCTTGTCCGGGCGGCTGGCGGGCCGCTATTCGGCCAGGCAAATGGTGTCGCTGGGGTACGGCCTGATGGCCTGTGCAGCGCTGCTGAACCTGGGCTACTGCCTGTTCTGGCCGCCGGCGCTGCCGTGGAGCGTGCTGCCGCTGGCGATTTATACTGTAGGCATGTCGCTGGTGGCCCCCACCATCACCCTGTTTCTGATGGATTTCTTTCCCAGCCTGCGCGGCACCACCTCGTCGATGCAGGGCTTTACCCAGACCATGTTTTCCAGCGTGGTGGCCGGAGCCATCACCCCACTGCTGTGGGATTCGCCGCTGACCCTGGCGCTGGGCATGTGTGTGTTTCTGGCTTGCGGGTACCTGCTGCTGCGCGGGTTTCGCGTGGAACACGCCCGCCAGCGCGCCAAGTCATCCGCCGGATAGCGATGCGCCGGCCAGCAGGCTCACCCCCAGCAGCATCAGCAGCGCGCCCATCAACCGCGCTGGGGTCAGCGTTTCGCCCAGATAACGCGCGCCCAGCCAGGTGGCCAATAGCATCGACACTTCGCGCACCGGTGCCACATAGCTCAGCGGCGCTTGCTGCAGGGCAAACAGCACCAGCGCATACGCCAGCGGCGACAGCACCCCCACCCGCACAATGGCACCGGCATGCTGGCTGGCCTGCCGACGCAGCTGCGCCGGCTGCCGCCAGGCCAGTGGGGCCAGCAACAGGCTGCGCGCCAGCAGGCTGAAGCCGTAAAACACCAGCGGCGGCATCGCCAGTGCCTTGATGGCCAGGCCATCCACCACGGTGTACGCGGCAATGCACGCGCCAGTGGCCAGCCCCCAGCCCACCCCGGCGCGCTGACGGGCGCGGTCTGCCGGCGCGATGCCGCCTTGGCTGAGCAGGGCAATGCCGCCAATCAGCGCGCCAATTCCACCCCAGCCCTGCGCGCTGGGCCATTCCTGCAGCAGGGCAATTGCACCCAGCACCGCCAGCAGCGGCCCGCTGCCGCGCGCCAGCGGGTAGACCACGGAAAACGCCCCACGCTGATAGCCGCGCTGCAACACCAGCGAATACAAACTGTGCAGCCCGGCACTGGCCAGCACCGCCAGCAGCATCGGCCCCGACCATGTCAGGTCGCGTGCTTGCCAGAGCGCCAGCGGCAGCAGCCCGGCCAGACTGACCAGGCCATACAGCCAGACAAACGGCGCGCCGCCGGCCACCTGTTTGGCGGCCAGGTTCCATAAGGCATGGCACAACGCGCCAGACAACACCAGCGCCCAGGCGGAGAGTGGCATCGGGGATTTTCCAGGGTAAGCAGGGTTTGGAAGAAGAAATCTCCAGCGGCAATCATGCCGCGCCAGGCAAACCGATGTCTACCCGACGCCATCCGGCGGATGCATCTCCCCCGCTGCACAGGTAAAATCCGCTCACCCCCTCAACTGGCCACCCCATGACCGACCTGTTCCATACCGCCCCCACCCCGCCGCTGGCCGAAGCCTTGCGCCCGGCCTCGCTGGATGCGGTGGTGGGCCAGCAGCATCTGATAGGCCCCGGCAAGCCGCTGCGGCTGGCGGTGGCCTCGCGCAGCCTGCATTCGATGATCCTGTGGGGGCCGCCGGGGGTGGGCAAGACCACACTGGCGCGGATTCTGGCCCACAGCTTTGACGCGGAGTTCATCGCGCTGTCGGCGGTGTTTGCCGGGGTGAAGGAAATCCGCGCGGCGGTGGAGCAGGCCGAACGGGCGCTGACCATGCACCAGCGGCGCACCATTCTGTTTGTGGATGAAGTGCATCGGTTCAACAAAAGCCAGCAAGATGCCTTTCTGCCCTATGTGGAAGCCGGGCTGCTGACCTTTATCGGTGCCACCACAGAAAACCCGTCGTTTGAAGTCAACGCCGCCTTATTGTCGCGGGCGCAGGTATACGTGCTGCAAGCGCTGTCCGACAGCGAGCTGGCCACCCTGCTGCAGCGCGCCTGGCACAAGGCCATGGTCGGGCTGACGCTGGAGGATGCTGCACGCGACCTGCTGGTGGGCCACGCCGACGGCGACGCCCGCCGGCTGCTCAATCTGCTGGAACAAACCCGCAATGCCGTCCAGGCCAGCCCACGCCAAACCATCGACGCGGCATTTCTGGCCGAGGTGCTGACGCTGAACGCCCGCCAGTTTGACAAGGGGGGTGACGGGTTTTACGACCAGATTTCTGCCCTGCATAAGTCGGTGCGCGGCTCCCATCCGGATGCTGCGCTGTACTGGCTGACCCGCATGCTGGATGGCGGTGCCGATGGCCGCTATCTGGCCCGCCGGCTGGTGCGCATGGCCTGGGAAGATATTGGCCTGGCCGACCCACGCGCCGCCGAGATTGCCCTGAACGCCGCCGAAACCTTTGAACGGCTGGGCAGCCCGGAAGGCGAGCTGGCGCTGGCGCAAGCCACCATTTATCTGGCGGTTGCCGCCAAGAGCAATGCCGGATACAAGGCGTATAATGCCGCCAGAGCGTTTGTCGCCAGCGACCGTTCGCGTCCGGTGCCGGTGCATTTGCGCAATGCGCCGACAAAGCTCATGAAAGAACTGGGTTATGGGCATGAGTACCGATATGCTCATGATGAGCCCAATGCCTATGCAGCGGGTGAAACATACTTACCTGATGGGATAGAAAAACCAGATTGGTATCAGCCAGCACCAAGAGGGTTAGAGATTAAAATTACTGAAAAGCTTGCACTCCTGCGAAAGTGGGATAAAGAAGTTGGTAAGAAATAAGGTGAGAAATGATTAGGCAACCGTTTGATAGAAATAAGCATGTTTACCACAACGCTGCTTTCGTTGAATTGGTAAAAGATGCTATTAGGTTTTTTAATGGCACACCAGTTCACGAACTTTCACCACCAGAGAAATTTTTGGGAACAGGTGTTTATGCACTTTACTACACTGGTGATCATCCTCTTTATACGCGTTATAAAGAGCTAAATCGCCTATCGTATGACTTTCCTATCTATGTAGGAAAAGCAGTTCCCGGCGGCTGGCGGCAATCAAGAATTTCAGATTCTGAATCCACACAATCAAACGAGTTGTATCGTCGCTTGAGTGAACACAGCAGAAGCATTTCTTCCGGTGATGGCTTAAACCTTTCAGACTTTTCATGTCGATTTGTAATTTTTGAAAGAGAAGGATCAGACATGATTGGTTCAATTGAGGCTGCACTTATCAAGCTGAATAGACCGCTCTGGAATTCGTGTGTAGATGGTTTTGGCAACCATGATCCAGGTAGTGGTAGATATGAACAAGCTCGTTCAGATTGGGACGTAATTCACACCGGTAGAGTATGGGCTGATCGCTTGAATGGGGTTCCGAATAGCAAGAGTGATGTTGTTGCAAATATTACAAACCATCTGAAGAAACTGAAGAAGTAATAGTGAAATCATTAGAGATTTTTTCTGGAACTGGCGGATTAGCCAAGGGACTAGAAATTGCCGGCTTTGAACATGCATCTTTCGTTGAATTTAACAAAGATGCATGCTTATCACTTAGGAATAACTTTAATCCAGAGATTATTTTTGAAGGCGATATTGCAGACTTTGACTTAAGCGCATTAGCGGGCGTGGACATCGTTGCGGGTGGCCCCCCTTGTCAACCATTTTCTTTAGGTGGCAAGCACAAGGCACATCAAGACAGTAGAGATATGTTTCCTTATGCAATCCGCTGCATAGAACATCTTCAACCTAAAGCATTTTTATTTGAAAATGTAAAAGGGCTTTTAAGAACTTCATTTTCTGAATATTTTGACTACATTATTCAACGGTTAACTTACCCCCATTGCACCATCAGTGATAATGAAAACTGGGAAAATCATCTGCATAGACTGAAAAAGTTAAGTTATAATGAATACAAAGGAATTAATTATGATGTTTCGTTTAAAGTTTTAAACGCTGCCGACTATGGCGTGCCACAAAAACGGGAGCGGGTAGTTATTATTGGAATTCGTTCTGATTTAAAGAAAGAATGGAAGTTTCCTGAGCCAACTCACACTGAAGATAGGCTAAATTGGGATAAATTTGTGACTGGTGAGTATTGGGAAAGGTACAATATTCCAGCTCAAGAAAACACTACCATTTCCAGAGTATTGAAAAACAGGTATGGAATTTTTCCACCTGAAGAAGCTCCTTGGCAGACTGTTCGTGATGCTCTGTTTGATGTTCCTCACCCAAATGACAAACACAACATTCCAGATCATATTTTTAAGGATGGTGCTAGAGCCTACCCCGGACATACTGGCAGTGAAATCGATCAGCCCTCTAAGACAATCAAGGCAGGTGGCCACGGAGTCCCCGGTGGTGAGAACATGATTCGCTTTGAAGATGGATCAGTAAGATACTTCACTACTTATGAAGCAAAGTTGATTCAAACCTTCCCAAAGGATTTCATCGTCACAGGTGCATGGGGTGAAGCAATGCGACAGATTGGTAATGCTGTACCAGTCAAGTTATCTGAAGTTATTGCAAAGCACTTATTTAGGCTATTGAATGAATAAGAAAAGCATCTGCAGGTATCTGGTATCTGTCGCCTCGATAGAATCCCAAACTCAGGGGTGATAACGGAAGAACAAAGTGCAAGATACGGCCAGGTATTCAAAGACAAAGCAGAGGCAAGATTGTTGCCATCGGAGAGTGCATCAACTGAAATGGTGGGACCCGAATTGAGCATTTCTGTCGCCACGCTGGAGCATTGGCGCGTAGAGACACTGTCCATATCCGCCTTGAGGCAGTGCTGATGATGGCGCTGGACGAAGGTGCCAAGAGCAATGCCGGATACAAGGCGTATAATGCCGCCAGAGCGTTTGTCGCCAGCGACCGTTCGCGTCCGGTGCCGGTGCATTTGCGCAATGCGCCGACCGCGCTGATGAAAACCCTTGGCCATGGCCAGGCTTACCGTTATGCCCACGACGAACCGCATGCCTACGCCGCCGGCGAGCAGTATCTGCCCGACGGCATGGCCGCGCCCGGCTGGTATCAGCCGACGCCACGCGGGCTGGAAGCGAAAATCGCCGATAAATTGCAGTTTCTGCACCAATTAGACGAACACGCCAAAAACACCGATCAGGATTAATTCATGCTTGATATTCAACTGCTTCGCAACGACCTGCCTGCCGTGGCCGCCCGCCTGGCTGGCCGGGGCTTTACCCTGGACACCGACGCCTTTGCCCAGATGGAACACGAGCGCAAGTCGCTGCAAACCCGCACGCAAGACCTGCAGGCACGGCGCAATGCGCTGTCCAAGCAGGTGGGCGAAGCCAAGCGCAAGGGCGAAGACGCCTCGGCGATCATGGCCGAAGTGGCCGGTCTGGCCGATGAACTGAAAGCCAACGAAACCGCGCTGGCGCTGCTGCAAGACCGCCTGTCGGCGCTGCTGATGACCATCCCCAACCTGCCGCACGAATCGGTGCCGGTGGGCCGCGATGAAAGCGACAACGTGGAAGTGCGCCGGGTGGGTGAGCCGCGCGCATTTGATTTTCCGGTGAAAGACCATGTTGATCTGGGTGCCGCGCTGGGCCTGGACTTTGACACTGCCGCCAAGCTGTCGGGCAGCCGTTTTGCCGTGCTCAAGGGCCAGATGGCCCGCCTGCACCGCGCGCTGGCGCAGTTCATGCTGGACACCCATGTCAGCGAACACGGCTACACCGAAGTGTATGTGCCGTACATGGTCAACGCCGACTCGATGCGCGGCACCGGCCAGTTGCCCAAGTTCGAGGAAGATCTGTTCCGCGTGCCGCGCGGCGAAGACACCTTTTATCTGGTGCCCACCGCCGAAGTGCCGGTGACCAACTTCATGCGCGACGAACTGGTCAAGGCCGACCAGCTGCCGATGCGCTACTGCGCGCACACCCCGTGCTTTCGCTCGGAAGCCGGCTCGTATGGCCGCGACACCCGTGGCATGATCCGCCAGCATCAGTTTGACAAGGTGGAAATGGTACAGATCGTGCGCCCGGAAGCGTCGTTCGATGCGCTGGAAGCACTGACCGGCCACGCCGAAGCCATCCTGCAAAAGCTCGGCCTGCCCTACCGCGCCATCGTGCTGTGTACTGGCGACATGGGCTTTGGCGCGTGCAAAACCTACGATCTGGAAGTGTGGCTGCCGGCGCAGAACACCTATCGGGAAATCTCCAGTTGCTCGAATATGGGCGACTTCCAGGCCCGGCGCATGCAGGCGCGCTTCAAGAACGAACAGGGCAAGAATGAGCTGGTGCACACCCTGAACGGCTCTGGCCTGGCGGTGGGCCGTACCCTGGTGGCGGTGCTGGAAAACTACCAGAACGCCGACGGTAGCGTGACCGTGCCGGAAGCATTGCGTCCGTATATGGGCGGGCTGGAACTGCTGCGTCCGTAAGCATGACGGGGCAACCCGATCGCGCCAGAACCGCCGTGGGGGACGCCCTTCGGCGGTTTTTTTGCGGGTGATCGCCACGCCCGGCTGGCCTGCTGGCGCAGGCAGACAGCCTGGCGGATTTCATGATACAAATGTGACAAACGAATTGAGAGAGGCATGTCATCGGCCAGGCTGGCCTGGCATGCAATACCGCCGCCTATCTGAAGGATCTCCATGGCAACCCACGACCCGCTGGCCATTCAAGACCCCAGCTCGTTTGAAAAACACATTGGCACGCTGTTTCAAAACAGCAACTGGGAAGTGATTGTGCCGCCAGCCAATACCCGAGGCTATGATCTGGAGCTGCGCCGGGACAAACTGTGCGTGGCGGTGCAAATCAAGAACTACACGCGCAAATGCAGCTTTGCCGATCTTGAAAAGTTCAAGAGCTTTCTGGAACTGCCCCTCGCCGCCAAGTTCACCCACGCCTTTTTTGTGTCGGCCAGCGGTTTTTCCAAAAACGTGCTGCTCGATGCCGAAGCCAGCCGGCGCGAGCGTCAGGAACAGAAAGCACAGCGTGACGCGCTGGCCCAGCAAGGCGGCCAACCCGCCCCGGCCCAGGATGAAACACTGCCGCGCGCCAATGCCAGCGCCAATCTGGTGCTGGTGAATTACCGCAACGGCAAGCTGGAGTTTCCCTCGCTGGAAAGCAGTGCCGCCGAGGTACCCCCGGTGGAGCGGGTCCGTTATATCGGCGTGTTCACCTGCAAGGGCGGGGTGGGCAAAACCACCACAGCCGCCCATCTGGCGGGTGCCTTTGCCCTGATGGGCCACGATGTGGTGCTGCTCGACCTCGATCCCGACCAGAACCTGCATAAGCTGTTTCGCGCTGATCTTGACGACCCAGGAAGCGATGCCAGCCTGTTTGTGCCGGCCATGGTCAAAGGCCAGATGGGAACGACAATTACCGTACTCAGCCATGAACAGTGGGACAAGTCCCGCCAGGCGGGCCACACCGACCTGGACGCCAAAATCATTATCTGCGACTGCTCGCCAGTGCTGTCTGAAAACCTGCCTGAACTGATTGAAAAATTTGACTACTGCATTATCCCGACCACGCTGAATCCACTGGGGATTGCCAAGAACGCCAATGTGATTACCCGTACCTTTGCGCATATCCGCCAGATCAATCAGAAAGCCGAGATGTTCTGCCTGATCAACAGTTTTGATGTGGGCAAAGCGGTAGAAAAGAAAAACGACACCTTGCTGACCCATCTGCAAAAGGAAATCGACCACTACGCCAGGCACGACCCCAAGTGCCGGCTGATTCATCCATCGCAGGCCAAAATCCGCTACAGCAGCGCCCTGCTGTACTGGGGTTACCACATCATCGACGGCAGCCCGCCGCAGCTGGCGTTTCGCGAAGTGGCCGGGCGCAGCTATCCGCGTACCGATTTCTTGCAACTGGCTGAGTATCTGGAAGAGCACACCGATATTGAAACGCTGCGCCATCGCGGCGAGGCGTAGGGAAAGCTTGCAAGCGTGAGGGGGGGCTCTGCCAGCCCCCCACCCATCACGACAACGCTACAGTTAAGGACGCGCTGATTTATTCCCCAACAGCTGGATCTAAGCCTCCTGATCTGCGAACATCAGCACATTGAACGTGGGTGGTCACATGAAGACGCAAGCCAGCTTTTCCGAACTGGAATACGCGACAAAGAAGAAGGTCACGCGGCGCGACCGGTTTCTTGACGAAATCAACAAAGTCACGCCATGGGCCGCCTTGGTCGCGCAGATTGAGCCGTTCTACCCGAAAGGAACAGGCCGGGGCCGACCGCCGATTGGCGTAGCGCGGATGCTGCGAATGTACATCGCCCAACAATGCTTCGGACTCTCAGACGAAGGCATCGAAGACGCCATCTATGACAGCCAGGCCATCCGGGGATTTGTTGGCATAGACCTGTCGCGGGAGTCTGCACCAGACGCCACCACCCTGCTCAAGTTCCGCCGCCTGCTGGAAACGCACCAGCTGACCGAGCGCATCTTCGAGACCATCAACGCCCTACTGGCTGCGAAGGGCCTGATCCTCAAGGAAGGCACGGTTGTTGACGCCACCATCATTGCTGCGCCGTCCTCGACCAAAAATCGAAGCGGTGAGCGTGATCCTGAAATGCATCAGACCAAAAAGGGCAACCAGTGGTACTTCGGCATGAAGGCACACATTGGGGTGGATGCTGAAACGGGCATCGTGCATACCCTGGTCACCACGTCAGCCAACGTCAGCGATGTCACCCAGGCGCATGCCTTGCTGCATGGCGAAGAGCGGCTTGCCTTTGGCGATGCAGGCTACCAGGGGGTTGAGAAGCGGGAAGAGAACCGGGGCAGGCGGGTTGAATGGGAAATTGCCATGCGTGCGGGCAAGCGCAAGGCGTTGCCGGATACGCCGGTCGGACGACTGCAGGAGCGGATCGAACAGGCCAAGGCCAGGATCCGGGCCAAGGTTGAACATCCGTTCAAGATCATCAAGAACCTCTTTGGCATGAAGAAGGTGTCCTACCGTGGGCTGGCGAAGAACACGGCGCGGCTGCACACCCTTTTTGGGTTGGCGAATCTGTTGACGGCCAGGCGGCGACTGTTTGCGCTGAACACCCAAGGTGCGTCCTGAAAGGGGGAAATGAGGAAATTTGCCGCCTGACAGGGTGAAGACTGACCGAAAATGACGGTGAGCAGGCATTTTTTACTCGCCCAAGCGCTCATGCCGAATCGATGCGGCCCGCTTCGGTCTTCTTTGGTGAAATGCTGATTTTTTCAGCGCGTCCTTAATTCAGTGCTACCGGGTAAATGGTGTTCACAATCCATTTGCCATTGCTCATGATGAAGCCAAACGAAATTTCCTTGACCATGTAACTGTCCCATTGGGTGCATCGCCCTTGGGCATCTGCCTGTTTGCACGAGTAGGCCCCCAGGTTGCCCATGCCCAACGCGGTCAGCGAAACCACTTGGAACGGAGCGTTGCCCGAGCAGGCAACGGGGTTGGCAATATATTGATACTGGCGCCAGGCCGCATCGTACTTGCCTCTTGCCTCAAACAGGGTTTTGCCTTGTTGCGAGGTGCCTGGTGGTGGGGTCATACCATAAATATGCTGGGTGACATGCCCGCCCATGGCAGTATTCTGGTCGGCATTGGCACTTTGCTGCACCGAAGGGATATCACGGCAGGGTGCGGCCAGCGCTGGGGAAGAGAGCCCTATGCCGAGCAAGCTCAAGCTTGCGACCAGGAAGCGCCATTGACGGGGAAAGCGGTGAGCTATTTTCATGATTGAGCCTTTCTGAGCAGGATTGAAAAACAACAGTATGTCAGATAAATTTTCTGCATGCCAGAACAGGAACGCTGCGACAGGGATATGGTGAACGCTGCTGACCCCATCAACAAAAAACCGCCCACCCGGTCATCCCCGGTGGGCGGTTTTGCTCTGGTGCCAAGCGCTCAACGCAGCCTGGACAAGGCTTACTGGTAGTTCTCCATCCCCGGGCACGAGCACATCAGATTCCGGTCGCCATACACATCGTCAATGCGGTTGACCGACGGCCAGAACTTGTTGTCGCGCACCCATTCCAGCGGGAACACCGCCGTGTCGCGGGCGTAGCTGCGCGTCCATTCGCCGCTGATCACGTCGCGCTGGGTATGCGGGGCGTGCTTGAGCGGGTTGCTGTCGGCGGCCCATTCGCCGGCTTCGACCTTGCCGATTTCAGCGCGGATGCTCAGCAGCGCGTCGATAAAGCGGTCGAGTTCAGCCTTGGATTCGCTCTCGGTCGGCTCGATCATGATGGTGCCGGCCACCGGGAAGCTCATGGTCGGGGCGTGGAAGCCGTAGTCCATCAGCCGTTTGGCCACGTCCACTTCGGTCACGCCAGTGGCGGCCTTCAGCGGGCGCAGGTCGATGATGCACTCGTGCGCCACGCGGCCATTCTTGCCGGTATACAGCACCTGATACGCGCCTTGCAGGCGGGTGGCCACATAGTTGGCGTTCAGCAGCGCCACCTGGGTGGCGCGCTTGAGGCCGGCGGCACCCATCATGCGGATGTACATCCAGGAAATCGGCAGGATCGACGCGCTGCCAAACGGCGCCGCCGACACCGCGCTCTGGCCTTCGCTGCCATTGGCGATCGGTGCCACGCTGTGGTTGGCCATGAACGGGGCGAGATGGGCTTTCAGGCCAATCGGGCCCATGCCGGGGCCGCCGCCGCCGTGCGGGATGCAGAAGGTCTTGTGCAGGTTCATGTGCGACACATCCGCGCCAATCTTGCCCGGCTGCACCAGGCCCACCAGGGCGTTAAGGTTGGCACCGTCCATATACACCTGGCCGCCGTGGGCGTGGATGGTGTCACAGATGTCGCGCATGGCTTCTTCAAACACGCCATGGGTGGACGGGTAGGTGATCATCAGGCAGGCCAGGGTGTTGCCGTATTGCTCGGCCTTGGCTTTCAGGTCAGCCACATCCACATTGCCGTTATCGTCGCAGGCGACGACCACCACCTGCATGCCCATCATCTGCGCGGTGGCCGGGTTGGTGCCGTGGGCGGATTTGGGGATCAGGCACACCGTGCGCTGGGCGTCGCCACGGCTGGCGTGGTAGCGGCGGATGGCCAGCAGGCCGGCGTATTCGCCCTGCGCGCCAGAGTTGGGCTGCATGCAGATGGCGTCAAAGCCGGTGATGGCCTTGAGCTGTTCGGACAGGCTGTCGATCATCGCCAGGTAGCCGGCGGCGTGTTCGCGCGGGGCAAACGGATGCAGGCCGGCAAATTCTGGCCAGGTGACCGGAATCATCTCGCTGGTGGCGTTCAGCTTCATGGTGCAGCTGCCCAGCGAGATCATCGAATGATCCAGCGCCAGGTCGCGGTTTTGCAGGCGCTTGAGGTAGCGCAGCATTTCCGTTTCGCTGTGGTGGGTGTTGAACACCGGGTGGGTCAGGTAGCGCGAAGTGCGCGCCAGGCTGGCCGGGATGGCATCGGTGACGCTGGCGTCCAGGGCGTCGATGTCCACCGGCTGGCCGGTCAGCAGTTGCACCAGCGCCGCCACGTCGGCGCGGCTGGCGGCTTCGTGGAAAGCCACGCCCACCGTGGTGTGGTCTACCCGACGCAGGGTGTAACCGGCGGCTTCGGCTGCGGCCAGCACGGCATCGGTGCGCGGGCCGGTGGCCACCAGCACGGTGTCGAACCAGCTTTGATTGACCACGGTGCCGCCGTGGGCGCGCACGCCAGCGGCAAACAGGTCGGCCAGACGGTGCACATAGCCGGCGATGCGGCGGATGCCGGCTTCACCGTGGTACACGGCGTACAGGCCGGCCATATTGGCCAGCAGCACTTGCGAGGTGCAGATGTTCGAGTTGGCTTTTTCGCGGCGGATGTGTTGCTCGCGGGTTTGCAGCGCCATGCGCAGGGCCTGGCCACCGTTGGCGTCGATGGATACGCCGATGATGCGGCCGGGCATGGCACGCTTGTATTCGTCGCGGCAGGCAAAGAAAGCCGCGTGCGGGCCGCCAAAGCCCAGCGGCACGCCAAAGCGCTGCGCCGAACCCAGGGCAATATCGGCCCCCAGCTCGCCCGGCGACTTCAGTAGCGCCAGCGCCAGCAGGTCAGCGGCCAGCACGGCCACGCCGCCTTGCGCCTTGACGCCGGCAATGGCTGCGCTCAGCTCGTGCGCTTCGCCCCGGGCGTTGGGGTATTGGAACAGCGCGCCAAATACCTCGGCACCAGCGGCGTCGGCTGGTTCACCCAGCACCAGCTCAAAGCCAAACGGCTCGGCGCGGGTTTTCAGCACATCCAGGGTTTGCGGCCAGATCTGGCTGTCAACAAAAAAGCGGTTGCTCTTGCTGGTGGACACGCGGCGCGCCATGGTCATGGCTTCGGCGGCGGCGGTGGCTTCGTCCAGCAGCGAGGCATTGGCCAGTGGCAGGCCGGTCATGTCGATGATCACTTGCTGATAGTTCAGCAGCGCTTCCAGGCGGCCCTGGGCGATTTCGGCCTGATACGGGGTGTAGGCGGTGTACCAGCCGGGGTTTTCCATCACATTGCGCAGGATCACCGCCGGGGTCAGCGTGTCGGCGTAACCCATGCCGATGAAGGTCTTGCTCAGGCGGTTTTGCTGGGCCAGGGCTTTGAGCTCGGCCAGCGCTTCGTGCTCGGCGCGCGGCGCCGGCAGCGGGATATCTTGTTCCAGCAGAATGCTGGCGGGTACGGTTTGCGCCACCAGGTGGTCAAGCGATTGCGCGCCAATGGTGGCAAGCATGGCGTCAATGTCGGCGTGCGACGGGCCAATATGGCGTTCGATAAAGCCGTCGTGGTTTTCCAGGGCAGTCAGCGTGGTCATGTGTGCGAAATTCCGGGGGAGTGCAAGGGGGGCCGCCGCCCTGCCGTCCGGCAGGGGGCGGGCAGGGCGATCAGCCGCCGATGGCTTGGGTGTAGCCGGCTGCGTCAAGCATGCTGTCCAGCTGGGCCGGGTTGCTCAGTTGCAGACGGAACATCCAGCCTTCACCGTAGGTGTCGCTGTTAACCAGTTCCGGATTGAGGCTCAGCGATTCGTTGATCTGGGTCACCACGCCATCCAGCGGGCTATAGATGTCGGAGGCGGCCTTGACCGACTCCACCACGCCAGCGCTGGCACCGGTGGACAGTTCGCTGCCCACTGTCGGCAGTTCAACAAACACCACATCACCCAGGGCTTCCTGGGCGTGGTCGGTAATGCCCACGGTGACCTGACCATCGGCGTCAACGCGCACCCATTCGTGGCTGTCGTTATACTTCAGGTCGTTGAGAATCAGGCTCATGAATTACTCCTTGGCAAATCAGTTCAGATGGGGTGACCCGGAACGCGGCGCGCACACGCCTCGCTCTCGTGATGATAAATGAATCAGGCGTAAACCTGCTTGCCATTGCGCACAAATGGCAGCTTGACCACACGCACGGTGGTGGATGTGCCACGCAGGTCCACCTGCACGCTGTCGCCAGTGCTGGCCGGCACGCGGGCAATGGCAATCGACAGCTTGAGGGTGGGCGAGAAGGTGCCGCTGGTAATCACGCCAGCACTGCCATCGGCGGCAGTGACGGCCATGCCTTCGCGCAGCACGCCACGGCTTTCCAGCACCAGGCCCACCTGCTGCATGGCCGGGCCGGCGGCGCGTTCGGCTTCCAGCGCGGCGCGGCCAATAAAATCGCGGCTGGCCGGCTCCCAGGCAATGGTCCAGCCCATGCCGGCGGCCAGCGGGCTGATGGTTTCGTCCATGTCGTGGCCATACAGATTCATCCCGGCTTCCAGACGCAGGGTGTCGCGCGCGCCCAGGCCGGTGGGGGCGACGCCAGCGGCCAGCAGCTCGCGCCAGAAGGCCGGCGCGTCGGCGTCGGGCAGCATGATTTCCAGGCCGTCTTCGCCGGTGTAGCCGGTGCGGGCGATAAACCAGTCACCGACCGGCACGCCCTGAAACACTTTCAGCGACTGGATCAGCTCGGCCAGTTGCGGGCGGGCGGCGGCGGTCTTGGCGCGGGCGTTCGGCCCCTGGATGGCCAGCATGGAAAGATCGTCGCGCACGGTCAGCTCAACGGCAAAGCCGGCGGTTTGCGCTTGCATCCAGGCCAGGTCTTTGGCGCGGGTGGCGGCGTTGACCACCACGCGGTAGCCCCAGTCGGTGAGGTAGACAATCAGGTCGTCGATCACGCCGCCTTGCGGGTTGAGCATGCCGGCGTACAGTGCCTTGCCGACAAAACCCAGCTTGTCCACATCGTTGGCGATCAGCTTTTGCAGATAGGCTTTGGCGTCAGCGCCAGTGAGGTCCACCACGGTCATGTGCGACACGTCGAACATGCCGGCGTCGCTGCGCACGGTTTCATGTTCTTTCAGCTGCGAGCCGTAATGAATGGGCAACGCCCAGCCGGCAAAATCAACAATCTTGCCGCCAGCGGCGACGTGTTCGGCGTAAAGCGGGGTGTGCAGGGCGGTATCGGCCATGGTTCAGGGTCCTAGCGGGGTGTATGGGCAGCAAGCAACACCCCTCTGTCCTGATTACCTGAGATTTTCCGGCACGGGCGGCGCAGTGCCGCCGCAGGATGCCGTTAGCCCCTTCGGTGTCCGGCCCAAGCCGGCGCTCTCCAGAGTTGGTCGGCCCGTGACACGGGCCGGATACCATACAGTCCTTTAGCCTGAGCGATTGCGGGTGCGCTTGCGCCTTCGGCGGCGGCCTGATTGCGGCCACTCTCTCCTGCATGGTGCCCGGATTATCGTCACTGTTTGCCGGGATGGCAAGGCGAATGTGCAGGAAGAATGTGCGGATGCCCCTGCATGGCGGGCTGCCGGTCCGGATCGATTTTCACCCGTTCAGCCCTGGCGCTTGATCGGACAGGACAAGGGGGATTCAATGTCGATTTGCATGGTGAGCGCCAAACTGCATGGGGGTCAGCCAGCCGGCTGGCCGAGCGGCTTCAATCAAGGCTGGCACGACTGACTGCGCCAGCCTCGCAGGCAGGCATCAGGCACGGCGGTAATAGGCTTTTTCTTCCAGGGAAATGTCTCTGATCGTGGGTGCCGGCTTATGGTAGTCGTAGTAGGAAGCCACTGCCTGGCTACCCAGCGCGGTGGCAACAGCATTACGGGCCATTGCCCGGTATTCGTGCTGGCTCAGGCCCTGACCTGCCCGGTTAATGGCGTCCAGATCGATGCCGCCATGGCTATATATGGAGCCATCTTTGTACACTACGGCCAGAATCTCACCAGCAGGACTGCGAAAAATACTGTCAGCTTCCCGGCTAAAAAATTTTTCAAGCGCCGCTGGTGAATGGTGTTCTTTCAAGACTTTTTCATTATGTGCGTCCAACTCTTTAAGCAGCTTGTCCATTTTCAGAAAAGCGGCTTGCTCTTCCTCGGTTGGCTTGGGTAAGAGCATATAGCGGATATTATTATGTGTGGTATTAGCCAAGGCCGGATCGAAAGTAAAGGAAAATCCGGCATTCGGTGATTCGTTGTAGAATTTATCCAATTCAGCCTTGGCCGCCAATTGCTCCGGGCTGCCGACGTAGTTGGGGTTGCTGGGGTAACTGGATAAGAGGGATCCAATGTCGATTTGCATGGTGAGCTCCAAACTGCATGGTGGTCAGCCAGCCAGCTGGCCGAGCGGCTTCAATCAAGGCTGGCACGACTGACTGCGCCAGCCTCGCAGGCCACTGCCGCGAAATTAGCTAAAAATCATACACCGTGCAACCTTCCCTTACGGTAGAATAGCGCACACAACCCATTGATCAGTATGTAAAAATGACAAAAAAACCGCCCCTCTCAATACTCCAGTTCAATCCATAAAATTCACACCCTCATCACGTCCGTGGACTTCATTGCCCGACATCGCCAGGCTGCTCGCGACTTTACCCGCCGCGCCGTTTTCACCTTCGAGCGTGTCGTCGGCGTCTTGCTCGTCAATCTGATGCGCTCGCTGCAAGTCGAGCTTGATCAGTTCTTCTCCCGGATTTCCTTGCCCTTGGGCCGTCGCGCTCATGACGATGCTTTCCGCATGGCGCGCAAGAAGTTGCGTTGGCAAGCCTTTGTCGAACTTAACCAGGCGGTTCTGGCAGACCTCCATCCCGCACCAGATTGGCACGGCTTGCGTGTGGTTGCCTGCGATGGCACCACGCTTTATCTGCCCACCACACACCCTGACACCATCAGCAGCGGCCCAGATGGATTCAACTGCTACCACTCGCAGGGCGGCATCTACAGTCTTGCCCGCGCCAGCGCCTTGTGTGAAACCAGTTCAGGTCTGATTCTGCACGCCAGTCTGGCTGCCGACACCCGTGACGAACGCAGCATGTTGGCCGAACAGTTTGAGCATCTGCGCCCTGACGATTTGTTGGTGTTGGATCGCGGGTATCCGGCTTATTGGCTGTTTGCCTTGTTGCTGGCGCGCCAGCAACATTTCTGCATTCGTCTGCCACAGAGTTTTTCGCCACAGGTTCAGGCTTTTGTGGCGTCTGGTCAGGCTTGTGCTGTCATCAGGATGCAGCCTGGCCACGGGCAGCGCCAGGATTTTGTCCAGCACCAGCTGCCGATGGATGCATTCTCGGTGCGCCTGGTGCGTGTTCCGCTCAAAACAGGCCAGATTGAAATTCTGGCCACGTCGCTGCTGGATGCGTCACGCTGGCCCGCAGTAGACTTTGCAGCGCTGTATCAGCAACGCTGGCGCATCGAAGAGGCGTTCCGGCATCTCAAATGTCGCTTGCAACTGGAGCAGTTTGGCGGGGAGACGCCACAGGCGATTCGTCAGGAGTTCCACGCCTCAATCCTGTTGCACAATCTGGCCATCATTGCTGCGCAGGATGTGTTGGCGGAACAGGAGCTGGATGCGGCCACGCTGGTGCCAAACCTGACTCATGCCACACATCTGGTGCGTTTGTATCTGCCTCAGTTGCTGGAAGACCCGGCATCAATCGATAGGATTGGGCCGGCCTTGTTTGCTGGAATTGCTGGGCAGATCAGCAAACGACGGCCTGGCAAGCCCGCACCGCCACGTAAGCCGAACCGGAAGAAACCACGCCGTCACCGGGCTTATAAATGACGGCAGGGTCATGCGATGTGGCTATTTTCGCGGCAGTGCCCTGCCGCCCTCGCCCTCCAGCCCCACCATCCACTTCCCCAACAGCCGATCCAACAGCGCCAGTTCCTCCGCCTCCAGCCCGGCGGTCAGCCGGTGCAGGTTGTCCACATGCTCACCCACGGCGCTATCAATCAGGGCTAAGCCATCTGCACTGAGTTGCACCAGCACGCTGCGGGCGTCGTCGGGGTTGATCTGGCGCTGGATCAGGCCGCGTTTTTCCAGTTGTTGCAGTTGCCGGGTCATGGTGCCGGAGGTGAGCATCAGCGAGGAAAACAGCACGGTGGGGGCCAGGCGGTAGGGTTCTCCGCTGCGGCGCAGGGTGGCCAGCAGGTCAAATTCCCAGCTGCTCAGGCCGTGTTGGGCAAACACGGCGTCCAGGCGTTTTTGCATGTGGGCGGCGCAGCGCTTGAGTCGGCCTACCGGGCCCATTGGGCTGACGTCCAGGTCGGTGCGCTGCTGCTGCCATTGCTGCAGGATGACGCTGACGGCGTCGTGTGCCGGGGGTGGGGTGGGGGGCATGGGGTCGGTCCTGGTTAATTAGCTTGAATTCAAGATAAAAACCGGATAGCCTGTCATTATCTTCAATCCAAGACAAATTACCATGACTCTCGCCTTTCCCGCCAGCCTGCGCGATACCTTGCTGACGGCGCTGGCCCCGTTGATCTGGGGGTCTACCTATTGGGTGACCAGCCAGTGGCTGCCACCGGATCGGCCTTTTACCGCTGCGCTGCTGCGGGTGTTGCCCGCCGGGCTGTTGTTGCTGGGCTGGACGCGGTGCTGGCCGGCGCGCGCCAGCTGGGGGCGTTTGCTTGGGGTGTCGGTGCTGAATATTGGCGTGTTTCAGGCCCTGCTGTTTGTAGCAGCGTACCGGCTGCCGGGCGGGGTGGCGGCCATTCTGGGGGCGACTCAGCCCTTGATGGTGCTGGGCTGGGTGTGGCTGCTGGAGCAGCGTCGGCCCCGCTGGCCGGTGGCGCTGGCGGCGTGGCTGGGGGTGGGCGGCATGGCCACATTGCTGTATGCGCCGGGAACGGCATGGGATGGCGTGGGGGTGGCCGCTGCCGCCGGGGGCGCAGCGGCAATGGCCTTGGGCTGTTACCTCACCCAGCGCTGGCAGGGGGTGGGGCTGCCGGTGCTGGCGCTCACCGGCTGGCAACTGACGCTGGGCGGGCTGTGCCTGCTGCCGCTGGCCTGGCGGCTGGAGCCGGCGCTGCCGCCGCTCAGTGTGGGCCAGGGGCTGGCGTATGGGTATTTGTCGCTGTGCGGCGCGCTGCTGGCGTATGCGCTGTGGTTTCGCGGCATACGCCGGCTGCCGGCGGTGGCGGTGTCGTCGCTGGGCTTGCTCAGCCCGCTGTGCGCCGCGCTGCTGGGCGCATACTGGCTGGGACAAACCCTGCACGGCTGGGCCTTGCTTGGCTGGCTTATCACGCTGGGCAGTGTGCTGGCGGTGCAACTGGCCAGCCGGGGCACACGCCGGTAGTGGCGCACGCTAGCGCCTGGTTTTCCAGTACGCCAGCAGGCCGTGGCCGGAATACAGCGCCAGCGCGGCCCAGATCAGGCCAAATCCGATGGCGCGCACCGCGCCAAATGGCTCGTGGTACAGCCACACGCCCAGCAGCAGCTGCATGGTTGGCCCGACATACTGGATCAGGCCGAGGGTGGCCAGGGTCAGCCGGCGCGCGCCGCTGGCAAACAGCAGCAGCGGCACGGCAGTCACCACGCCGGCCCCCATCAGCAGCCCATCGCTGAGCCCGCTGCCGTGGCCAAATGCGCCCGCGCCCTGCCAGTGCAAGACCAGCAGCGCCAGCAGGGCAAAGGGGGTAATCAGATAGGTTTCCAGCGCCAGGCCTTCCAGCGAGGGCAGCGGCGCGCGCTTGCGCAGCAGGCCATAGACGCCAAACGAGCCGGCCAGGCTCAGCGCCACCCACGGCACGCTGCCCAGCGACAGCGTCAGCCAGCCTACCCCCAGCGTGGCCAAGCCCACGGCGCTGGCTTGCACCGGGGTCAGCCGCTCGCCCAGAAACACCCGGCCCAGCAGCACATTCACCAGCGGGTTGATGAAATAACCCAGACTGGCTTCCACTACCCGGTTTTCATTCACTGCCCAGATATAAATCAGCCAGTTGGTGGACAACAGTAAGGACGACAGGGCGAATACCCGCAAGCGCGCCGGCTGGCGCAGGCTGTCGCCCAGCCAGGCCCAGTTGCGCTGAATCAGCAGGATGCCGGTAACAAACACGGCGGACCAGACAATCCGGTGACACAAAATCTGCAGTGCCGGCACATGTGCCAGCGGTTTCCAGTACAGCGGGAACAAGCCCCAGATAAAAAAGGCAGCAACGGCGTACAGCACGCCGCGACGGGTTTCCTGATTCGACATCGACATGGTAAGGATGGGCCTGAACGGAGGGCCAGCCCGGCTTGTGGCCAGGTGGCGCGGGGGGAGAATTGCTGATGGTAGCGCCTGGGCGGGGAAAACTTCAATGGCCAGTGTGGCTGGCGGGTGGCGTGTTGCCCCGCCGGGGGGATGTGCCGGCGGCGGGGCGATCAAGCGTCGGGCGGGTCAAGCCTGGCCCAACGCCTGCAGCAGGTGTTGCAGGGCGGTTTCGACGGTTTGTTCACGCACTTGGTCGCGGCCACCGGCAAACACCTGGCTAAAGGTATCCACGCCGTGTGGGCCGGCCAGGCCAAACCACACCAGGCCCACCGGTTTGTCGCGGCTGCCACCGCCAGGGCCGGCAATACCGCTGACGGCAATGGCCCAGTCGGCGTGGCTGTGCAGGCGTGCGCCGGCGGCCATTTCGCCCACGGTGTCGGCACTGACCGCACCGTGACGGGCCAGGGTGTTGGCGCTGACGCCGAGCATCTGCTGTTTGGCGTCATTGGCGTAGCTGACCCAGCCAAAACCAAACCAGTCCGAACTGCCGGGAATGGCGGTCAGTGTGCCGGCAATCAGGCCGCCAGTACACGATTCGGCGGTGGCCACCTGCTGTTGGCGCTGACGCAAGGCGTCGCCCAATTGGGCGGCCAGATGACGGGCGGTAGGGGTCATGGCTGGGGCTCCGGAAGAGTAGAAGCGGCGGTGGCGCGCTGGCGGTAGTGGGCAATCAGCGCATTGGTCGAGGCGTCGTGCGCCAGCGGCTGGGCGGGGTCGGCCAGCTCGGGCTGGATTTGCCGGGCCAGTTGCTTGCCGTATTCCACGCCCCATTGATCGAAAGAATTGATGCCCCAGATCACGCCTTGCACAAACACCTTGTGTTCGTACATGGCCAGCAGCATGCCCAGGGTGTGCGGGGTGATGGCGTCCAGCGCCAGCGTGGTGGATGGCTGGTTGCCGGGAAACAGTTTTTGCGGCAGCAGCAGGTCGATGCTGTCGCCATCCAGCCCGGCCAGTTCGGCCAGCACTTCGGCTTCGGTCTTGCCGCGCATCAGCGCCTCGGTCTGGGCAAAGCAGTTGGCCACCAATGCCTGATGGTGGTGGTCAATCGGGTAATGGCTGCGCATTGGCACAATAAAATCACACGGCACCAGCCGGGTGCCCTGGTGCAGCAGCTGGAAGAACGCATGCTGGCTGTTCACCCCCACCTCGCCCCAGATCACCGGGCCGGTGTCAAAGTCCAGCGTTTCGCCATAGCGGCCCACCCGCTTGCCGTTGGATTCCATGTCCAGCTGTTGCAAATACGCCGGCAGCCGGCCCAGGCCCTGGTCGTAGGGCATAATGGCGTGGGTGTGGGCGCGGTAAAAGGTGTTGTACCACACCCCCAGCAGGGCGAGGATCACCGGGATGTTCTGGGCAAACGGCGCTTCCAGAAAATGCGCGTCCATCTGCCGGGCGCCGGCCAGAAAATCTTCAAATGCCTCTGGGCCGATGGCCAGCATCACCGACAGGCCAATCGCCGACCACACCGAATAGCGCCCGCCCACCCAGTCCCAGAACTCGAACATATTGGCCGGGTCGATGCCAAAGGCGCGCACCCGCTCGGTCTGGCTGGAAATGGCCACAAAATGCCGGGCGACATCGGCCTGGCTGGCCACCTGCAGCAGCCAGGCGCGCGCGGCTTCGGCGTTCATCAGCGTTTCTGGCGTGGTAAACGATTTTGACGCCACAATAAACAAGGTGGTGGCCGGATCCAGCCCTTCCAGGGTTTGCGCCAGATGCTGGCCGTCCAGATTGGACACAAAGCGCACGTCCAGCGGGCCGGCAAACGGGCGCAGCGCCTGGCATACCAGCATCGGCCCCAGGTCGGAGCCGCCAATGCCCAGGTTCACCACGGTGCGAATGGGCTGGCCATCAAAGCCCCGCCAGTCGCCACTGCGTACCTGACGGGCAAACGCCGCCATGCGCGCGCGCACCGCCAGCACCAGCCCCATCACCGGCTGGCCTGCTACGTCAAACTCATCCTCGGCCTGGCCGCGCAGCGCCATATGCAGCACGGCGCGCTGTTCGCTGACATTGATCCGCTCGCCGGCACGCATGCGCTGACGCCAGTCGCCCAGCCGGGCGGCGTTGGCCAGTTCAAACAGCAATTCCAGCGTGCGTTCGGTGATGCGGTGCTTGGAATAGTCCATCAGCAAGGGCCCCAGGCTGAGGGAAAACCGGGCAAACCGTTCCGGATCGGCGGCAAACAGTTCGCGCATGTGCATGTGCCGGGTGGCGCGCTGGTGCTGGTGCAGCTTGGCCCAGATCGAGGTGTGGTTCAGGTCGTAGTGTCGGGGCTGGGTCATACTTGGGTGTCGTCAGGCAAAATGGGCCGGGCGGCCTGCCCGGCAAGATTAAGGTTGGTTCACACAACGCGCCTGGCATTGTTGTGCCGCCTTGCCGTGTTTTTTGTTGTGTGAGCCGCTCCAAATACAGCGCCACAGCCGCACTGCATGGGCGCTGCTGCAGCGCAATGTACCCAGCATAAGCGCTTTCTGGCAATTATTAAAGCCGCGCCCCGGCCCATGCCCGCGTCAGGCGGTGCCCAGCAGGCCATCCAGCACGGTTTTGAGCTGGGCGGCGGTGCTGTCTGGCTGTTCCAGCGGAAACAGATGCCGGCCCGGATGCTCCAGCATGGTCAGGCCAAAGCGGCGCTGGATAAAGCGCAGATCCGCCGGGGTGATGACATCGCTGCGCGCGCTGGCAATATACGCCCCCGGCACCCGCAACGATCCGGCGGGTCGGGCAAAGCTGTGCGGCAGGGTGGCAAAAATCTGGCCTTCTATCTGCGGCTGAAAGCGCAAATGCACGCCCTGCGGCCCTGGCGTGGTGCCAAACTCAACATAATCATGCAGCGCCTCGGGGTCGAATTCGGCAAACAGTGCCTTGCCGGTAAAGTGGCGCACCGCGCTGGCGGCGTCTGGCCAGTGCGCGCGGCGGCGAAACGCCGCACCCGCCGGGGTGATGCGATGGGTCTGGCCCAGGCGCTTGCCCAGCCAGATCATCCGGCTGCGCCACGGGTTGAAGATGGGCGCGTCCAGCAACACCACCGCCCGAAACGCCTGTGGCCGGCGCAGGGCAGCCAGCAGGGTGATGACCCCGCCCAGCGAATGCCCAACGCCAATCACCGGCTGGCCATAGCGGGTATCCAGGGTGTGCAGGGTTTCTTCCACCAGATGCGGCCAGCTGTCGGTCACCGGAAAACGCGGGTCGTGGCCAATCATATCCAGATAGCCAATGGTGTAGCGGTCGCTCAGGGCGGCAAACAGCTTGCGGTAAACCGGCGCAGGAAAGCCGTTGGCGTGGGAAAAATGCAGAATGTCGCGCATGGATCACCTGTCAGACGTGGGGGGGATGGCCCGGAAAGGGTAAACAACCGTTTGAATACACCGCAGTGTAATACAAAATCACATTCCGTCACCCATCCACCCGGCTTGCCTGCGTCAGACAGGCCATTGCACGCTCAGGACAGCCCGATCCACACCTTGAAATCGTCCCGCTCGCTGGCCACGGCATGCAGCACGGCAGTCAGCGACTCAAATGCCTCTTCGCCCATGTCGTTACGGGCGCTGATGGCGTTGTGCCAGAACAGCTCCACCGGGCCGGGCACGTCGTTCAGCGCGTCTTCCAGCGCATCCAGGTTGTGGCCAAAATGCGCCGGCAGCGCCAGCCCCTGGCTGATCTGGGCATAAAAGGTTTTCAGGGAATCAATACGCGATAATTCACACTTTACTGGCATGCTGGAACCTCAACAAAGGATTGATAGTGATCGGTGGTGACAAAACGGCGCTGGGCAGAAAACACCAGCCGTTTGGCGTTGCGCTTGCTGCCCCGATAGTCCAGGTCGGCTTCGGTCCAGCGGTCGGCAGGCAGGCGGCGTTCACGGTTGGCAAACCGGTCGCCCCCCATGCGCTTGCCCTTGAGCGCGTCAATCTGGTTGAATGGCGTGCCGGGGGTCCAGCCGGCGGCGCGGGCGGCCTGCTTGCTGACATAACGGTCAGCCGGCAGCTCGCCACTGCGATTAAGCGCCAACAGGGTGTCGGCCAGGATGCGCACATCCTGGATGGGATCAGCCAATTTGGCATTCACTGCGCGCACCGCATCCAGGCAGCTTGGCGGGGCGGCGTGGGCGGGCAGCAGCAAAAAAGCAGACAATAACAGCAAGAGTGCGCGGCGCATGGGCAAAAAACCGTCTAAAGTAAAACGGCCATCGTAAAAGGTTCTCGCTGCGCCAGCAACGCATGACAAGGGTTTCATGATGCACATCAAACGCTTGGTTAAATCTTCCGCTATGGTGCTTGCAGTGTAAACGTGAGCTGTGGCACGCTTGGACGCCTTGATATCTCGACATATCGACGCTGTTGGCCATGATGAAGCAGGCCGCCCTGGGCTGACCAGCCAGATGCCCCTGATTCTCCGGGCTTGCCAATCCGCTGCGCACGCTGGCACCTGTTGCGTCCAGCCAGGTCAGCACACCCGAATTTCATCATGGCGCGGCCAAAAATACTTGCCATCTGCGTGGCATAAAACGCAGGGAGAAACACATGTCCCACCCCATTCCGGATATTCCAGACGCCCCCACCGAAAATACCGCCCTGGTGCTACCGCCGTGCCCGGCGGTGCTGGCTGGTTTGTTTGAAGCCATTCAGCGTGACCACGATCTGCGCGAAGTCGCCTCGCTGATTGCCGCCGACCCGGCCATCTGCGGTGCCGTGTTGCGCACCGCCAACAGCGCGGCAGAAGGCATCCACACCTCGTTCCGCGACCCGCTGCAAGCAGTCACCAAGCTGGGCGTGCGCCGTGTGCTGGGCATTGCCTGCGCCATTGCCGCACCGGGTGCGTTTCCGCTGCCGCCACAGGTGGCCGAACGCTTCTGGCGGCTGTCGCGCACCATGGCCGAAGCCGCCCGCCAGGTGGCCAAGCGGATTCCCGGCCCTGCCGAAGAAGACGCCTACCTGTATGGCCTGTTCCGCGACTGCGGTGTGCCGCTGCTGATGCTGCACTATCCGGACTACGAACAAACCGTGCAGGACGCGCTGGCGGAAAACCTGCCCTCCACCAAGCTGGAATACTTCCGCTATGGCACCCACCACGCCATGGTGGGCGGCCTGATTACCCGCCACTGGAAAATGCCCGACGATCTGGTGCTGGCCATCCGCCATCAGCACGACGCCACCCTGTTTGGCGACAATACCGGCTCAGTGGCCCCGTCAATCCGCACCCTGGCCGCCATGGGCTTTTTTGCCTCGTCAGCCGCCCGCCATGCACTGGGCGAGCTGGAAGACCCGGAATGGGTATGGTGCGGTCGCCAGGCGGCTGCCTACCTGGGCTACCAGAGCAAGGAAGCGGTGGAAATGGTCTGGGATATTGCCGAATCGGTGCGGGAAGTGCTGGGCCGGCAAAGCCTGCCAGACTGATTGTGCTGCCCGTTCGCTACCCGAGCGCCAGCCGATAAAAAAACCGCCTGCCCTGGGCGGTTTTTTATTTTACCCTGACCCAAGCCCAGTACTTCGTGAGCACTCACCGTCGAGGTGTTGTGCACAAAATTCATGGAAGACCACGCCAACACACCGAAGACAAGCCGGTGCGGGAAGCCACCAAACTGGGAGCAAATCGGCACCAATCGGTTGTCAGCCTGCACCAAGAACCGAAAAAAATAACCAGGAGATGACCACATGATTAACTGGTTTTCGTATCGCCGCCATGGCAATTGGCGCAGCGGTCTTTCCCGCCCGCCTATCATGCTAAGCACTGGAAAACCATGCCCATTTCGGGTATGGTTTGGAGGTCAAGATGACGCATATCCTTAAGCGAAAAGATTTTGCACGATGGCAGGCGGTCGAAAAGCTGTCTGATGCTGCTTTGTGCAAAGCAGTTCAGGAGATGGAAAGCGGTTTAATTGATGCCGACTTGGGCGGCTTCCTCTACAAGAAGCGGGTTGCCCGTCCTGGTGGTGGCAAGAGCGGCGGCTACCGCACGCTGCTGTCGGCACGGATCGGCAGCCGCTATGTGTTCCTGCATGGGTTCCCCAAGAGCGACAAGGCGAACATCACGCAGGATGAGAAGAAGGCACTGCAATTTGCCGGCAAGGTGTTCCTGGAACTGTCCGCCCAAGCTTTGTCGAAGGCGCTGTTGTCGGGTGTGTTATTGGAGGTGCATTGTGAGCAAGATTATTGAATCCCTGCGTGGCGACCTGGCCGCACTCCACGAAGCGGGAGCGATCAATAAGGTGACGATGCGCAACTTCGACGCGATCTGCCCACCGCCGGTGCGGAAGTTCAGCGCTGCCGACATCAAACGTCTGCGCGAAGCCTTGCAGTTCAGCCAGCCGGTGTTTGCGCTTCACCTGCACACCACGGCGTCGACCGTGCGCAAGTGGGAGCAAGGCGAGACTCACCCCACCGGCCCGGCGCTTAAACTGCTCAACATTATCGCCGACAAGGGCCTGCAGGCCATCATCTGACGTTTGACGTCCCATCAGGATGTTCGAAAAAACGTGACCCGTACATCCCTGCCAGTGCGGGGGTGACGATTTTTCAGCCGATTCCAAGCGCCGCATCGCGTACACTGCCGTCCTTGGTTTTTTTCTGAACACGCTTTTGCCAGGATGCCCAATGCAAACCCTACACTTTATTACAGGCAAAGACGCCGCGCTGGAAGACTCAATTGCCACCATGCAGGCCAAACTGGCCGCCAAAGGCTTTGTCATTGAAGAATGCTCGTGGCTGCACCCGGTAGATGCGGTGTGGTCGGTGCATATCCGCGACCGCGATTGCCCGCTGATGTTTACCAATGGCAAGGGCGCCACCCAACTGGCCGCCCACGCCAGCGCACTGGGCGAGTTTTTTGAACGCCTGTCGTGCAATTATTTCTGGAACCACTACTATCTGGGCCAGGCCCGCGCCCAGGCCGGATTTGCCCATTACCCGCGTGAGCGCTGGTTTGCCGTGCCGGCAGACAATCGCTGGCCTGAGGCACTGCTGACCCCCGAGCTGCAGGCGTTTTACAACCCTGACCAGCTGATTCCCGGCAGTGACCTGATTGACCTGAACACCGGCAATGCCGAACGCGGCGTGTGCGCGCTGCCGTATGTGCGCCAGCGCGACGGGGCCGAAGTGTGGTTTCCGGTGAATCTGATCAGCAATCTGTACGTCAGCAATGGCATGTCGGCAGGCAACACCCTGGCCGAAGCACGGGCGCAGGCGCTGTCGGAAATTCTTGAACGCCATGTCAAATACCGGGTGATTGCCGAAGGGCTGTGTCTGCCGGAAGTGCCGGAAGCGGTGCTGGCGCGCTATCCGGGTGTGGTGGCTGGCATTGCCGGGCTGCGTGCCGCCGGGTTTGGTGTGCTGGTGCGTGATGCCTCGCTGGGCGGGCAGTACCCGGTGATGAACGTCACCCTGCTCAATCCGCGCGATCAAGGCTGCTTTGCCAGCTTTGGCGCGCACCCGCGCTTTGAAGTGGCGCTGGAGCGGGCGCTGACCGAGCTGCTGCAGGGCCGTGCCCTGGACGCGCTGGATGGCTTTCCGGCACCGGGCTTTGACCTGGAAGAAGTGGCCAGCGCGCCCAATCTGGAAATCCATTTTGTTGATTCCAGCGGGGTGATTGCCTGGAACTTCCTTGGCCAGACCCCGGATTTTGCCTTTGCCGACTGGGATTTCAGCCAGACCACCGCCGACGACTACGCCTGGCTGTGCCAGCGCATTCACGACGACGGCTACGAGATTTATGTGGCCGACTTTGACCACCTGGGGGTGTACGCCTGCCGGATTCTGGTGCCGGGCATGTCGGAAATTTATCCGGTGGACGATCTGGAATACGAAAACAACAGCGTGGGCAATCTGCTGCGCCCGGCGCTGCTGCAACTGGCCGAGCTCAGCCCCAGCGCCTGCGCCGACACGCTGGACACGCTCAATCAGCTCAATATTGCCGAACACCGCCCGGTGGCCGGCCTGATTGGCCTGGCGGTTGACCCCGGTACGCTGTGGGCCGACTTGCGCGTGGGCGAGCTCAAGGCGCTGCTGGCGCTGGCTGCCGGCGATGCCGATGCCGCCCGCGAAGGCTGCGAATGGGTGCGCCACTTTGCCCAGCTCGACCCGGCGCGCCGGCAGGTGTACCACTGCGTGGAAGCCCTGCTTAACCTCGACCCGGCGGCCAACTACCAGACCGCGCTGGCCGGGCTGTATCCGGCGGATACCCTGGCCCAGGCGCATGGGCTGCTGGATGGCTCGCTGCGCTTTTTTGGCGCGTGCTCGCCGGGTATGGATCTGGCCAACACCCAGATGCACCAGCGCCTGCTGGCGGCTTACGCCAAGGTGCACGACCCGGTGTAACCGGGCCGTCGGGCATGGTGCGGCGGGGTACCTGCTGACTGGCAGAACGCCGTTGCCAGAGCGGGGGCCACCCCCTCAGCCCGGTTTACGCCGTGCCTCCCACCGTCAGCCCGCCGTCAATACGCAAGGTGGGCTGGCCGACGCCCACCGGTACGCTCTGGCCTTCCTTGCCGCAGGTGCCAATGCCGGTGTCCAGCTTCATGTCGTTGCCGATCATGCTCACGTAGTTGAGCACGTCCGGGCCATTGCCAATCAGCGTGGCCCCTTTCACCGGGTAGGCGAGTTTGCCGTTTTCGATTTTCCAGGCTTCGCTGGCAGAAAACACAAACTTGCCGCTGGTGATGTCCACCTGACCACCGCCAAAGTTCACCGCGTACAGGCCGTCCTTCACTGAGGCGATAATCTCTTCCTGGCTGTGCGCGCCGCCCTGCATATAGGTGTTGGTCATGCGCGGCATGGGAATATGCGCGTAGCTTTCGCGCCGGCCATTGCCGGTGGGGGCTACCCCCATCAGCCGGGCGTTCATCGCATCCTGCAAATAGCCCTTGAGAATGCCGTCTTCAATCAGCGTGGTGCACTGAGTGGCGTTGCCTTCGTCGTCGATCGACAGCGAGCCACGCCGGTCGGGCAGGGTGCCGTCGTCCAGCACGGTCACGCCGGGGGCGGCCACGCGCTGGCCCACCTTGCCGGCAAAGGCCGAGCTGCCCTTGCGGTTGAAGTCGCCTTCCAGGCCGTGGCCGATGGCTTCGTGCAGCAGAATGCCCGGCCAGCCATTGCCCAGCACCACCGCCATGGCTCCCGCCGGGGCCGGGCGGGCGTCGAGGTTGACCAGCGCCTGATTCACCGCCTGGGCGGCGTAGTCGGCCAGCACGGCGTCGGTAAAGTAGGCAAAGTCACAGCGGCCACCGCCGCCAGCGCTGCCTTGTTCGCGCCGGCCATTTTGCTCGGCAATCACCGTGACCGACAGGCGCACCAGCGGGCGGATGTCGGCGGCGCGCACGCCGTCGTGGCGGGCGATGTACACCACGTCCCATTCGGCGGCCAGGCTGGCCATTACTTGCACCACACGCGGGTCGCGCGCACGCGCCAGGCGTTCGAGTTTTTCCAGGGTGGCCACCTTGGCGGCGGCATCCAGGCTGGCAATCGGGTCTTGCGGCAGGTACAGGCCGCGTCCGCCCACCACACGCGGGCTGGCGGTCTGGCCGCTGCCGCCGCTGGCGGCAATGGCCCGCACTGCGCCCGCAGCCCGGCGCAGCGCCGGCAGCGAGATTTCATCGGAATAGGCAAACGCGGTTTTTTCGCCGGCCACGGCGCGCACGCCTACGCCCTGGTCGATGTGAAAGCTGCCGGATTTGACGATACCTTCGTCCAGGCTCCAGCCTTCACCACGGGTGTACTGAAAATACAGGTCGGCGTAGTCCACCTGATGGGTGAGCATGTCGGCCAGCACGCCGGACAGCGCCGGTTCGTCCAGGCCCGCCGGGGCAAGCAACAGGGCGTCAGCCTGGATCAGCAAATCGGTGTTCATCATAGTGTCCTTGTGACGCAAATCAGAAAATACGGTGGGCCAGCGCCGGCAGCCGGGTGCGTACCGACGCCATCTGGCGCAGATCGAGCTCGGCCAGTGCCATGCCTTCACCGTGCGCCTGCTCGGCCAGAATCACGCCCCAGGGGTCGATCAGCATGCTGTGGCCGTGGGTGGTGCGTCCGCTGGCGTGGGTGCCACCCTGGCCGCTGGCGATGACAAAGCACTGGTTTTCAATCGCGCGCGCGCGCAGCAGCGGCTCCCAGTGTGCCTGGCCGGTAATGGCAGTAAACGCCGCCGGCAGCACAATGATGTCTGGCTCGCCCATGGCGCGAAACAGCTCGGGAAAGCGCAGGTCGTAGCATACCGACAGGCCGATGCGGCCCAGCGGGGTGTCCACCGCCACCGGCTGCTGGCCTGGGGTGATGGTGTCGGCTTCGCAATAGCGCTCGCCCAGCCCGGAAAAACCAAACAGATGAATCTTGTCGTAACGCGCGGCCACGCTGCCATCCGGGGCAAACAGCAGGCAGCTGTTATACACCTTGTTGGCGTCTGGCGCAGCCAGCGGCAGGGTGCCGCCCACCAGCCAGATCTGATGACGGCGGGCCATGGCGGCCAGCGCGTCCTGAATCGGGCCGTGCCCCCAGGCTTCGCGCACCGCCACCTTGTCGGTGTCGTTCAGGCCCATCAGGGCAAAATACTCGGGCAGCACCACCAGCTGGGCACCCCGGCTGGCGGCGTCGGCCACCAGCCGGGCGGCGTAGGTCAGGTTGGTCGGCACGTCGGGGGCCGACACCATCTGGATGGAGGCCGCAATCAGGGAAGAAACGCTCATTTTGTCTCGGAAGTGGAATCCCCGCCAAAGCGGTCAAGTTTGCGGATGACCGGCGCGCTCAGGCTGCCGGTGATTTCGTAATCATAGGCGAACAGCTTGCCCACCGGGTCTTGCAGCACTTTTTGCGCCGCCAGCGCCGCCATGCCGATCAGTGGGTTAAGCAGCGCCGCGCCGGTGGCCAGCGCCACGCTTTCTGACAGATGCGGCTCGACGGTTACCCGCAGCTGCTGCCGGTCACGACCCAGATCGGCGCGTCCGGACAAGGCCACATTGGCCGCCGGGCCAATCATTTTCATGTCGCGGATGGTGACCAGGCCGTTATCGACGTTGATCTTGCCTGAGGCGGAATTAAACGCAAAGCCCTGGCTGAAAATGTCGTGGAAATCCAGCTGAAACCGGCGGGGCAGCGATTGCAGGCTGAACACGCCCAGCAGCCGGCCCATGCCGGGGTTGATCTTCTCAAACTGGCCGTTTTCTGCCAGCACGGTCAGCTCGCCGCGCAGCGACGACAGTACCGGGCTGAACACCCCGCCCTGCCATTGCAGCGCGCCATTGGCCTTGAGCTGGCCCCGGCGAATGGCGTCCGGGTAGCCCAGCCGGGTGAGCAGGCCATCCAGATGGGGGCTGTCCAGCTGGCCGCGCAGCGCGGTTACCCCCTGTTTGCCATCGTTTTGCCAGACGCCAGTCACCTGCACCCGGCCATCTGGGCTGTTCAGTGACAGCTGGTCCAGCTGCCAGCCGTGCGGGCGCGGCTGCATGCTCAGTTGCAGCTGGCCCAGGTCGTGTTGCTGGTAGTCCAGCCGGTCCACGCTGATGGCCAGTGCCGGCAGATTGCTGGCCAGCTGGCCCGCGCCCACTTCGCTGCTGCTGTCGGTGGCTGGCAGTGGCAGGGTCAGCCGCGCCAGCCGGGCACTCAGCCGTCCGCCGTGGTCGGGCTCCCAGCGCAGCGTGCCGGCCAGCTCCTGGGCGCTGACCTGGCCACTCCATTCGCCATGGCTGGCTTGCAGCTGCGCCTTGACCTGTGCCAGCCGGCGGCCCTGGCTGAACAACTGAGCGGCTTTCAGGTTGACCGTCAGCGGCGGCCAGTTGCCGCCGGCATCGCCGCCGCCCAGGCTGAGCCATGGGTCAAGGTCAAAGCGTTCGCTATTGATCGCCACGGCAATGCCGTGCAGCGGCAGCGGCGGCAGTGCCCCCGATGGCCCCAGCCGCAGCGCGCCGCGCTGCACCACGCCGTCGGGATCAAACAGCATCTGCCCCTGCAATGCATTGCCCAGCCTGATGCCCAGCCGCTGGCCGTGGCGTTGTTCCGGATTGGGGCTGAGGTCCAGCCGCAGCGGCAGGCTGTCGGTACTGGCCTTGCCAATTGGTGCTGGCAGCTGGCTGCTCACCCCGGTTAACGACGATTCCAGCCAGAGTGACTCCAGCTGCTGGCCCACGCTGAATTCGCCGCGATATTCGCTATTGCCGGCCACATGCGGGGCCAGCCACGGCAGGTATTGCCGGGTGGCATCGCGCAGATTGGCCTGGCCAGCCAGCTTAAACTGCATGCGCCCGGCCTGGCCACGGCTGATGCGCAGCTGGCCCGCGCCGCCCAGCGCGGTAAAGTGCAGGCCATCGCTGCTGGCCCCGGTTTCGCTGAATTGCAGCGGGCCGCTGACCTCGGTCAGCGGCGGAATGGCGTAGTCGGCAAAGGTGATGGCATTGCGGGCAAAGCGGTATTCGCCCTTGACCTGGGTGGCGTTGGCGTCGTCCAGCGGAATAGCCAGCTTCAGGCTGAGTTCGCCGTTACCCTGGGGGCGGGCTGCCGACGCCAGCCCGCCCAGCAGCCGGTCAATCGGGCTGGCGCGCAGAAACTGAATGAACGCCAGCGTGGGCCCGCGCGCCTGGCCTTCAATCTGCAAATGGCTGCTGGCGTGTTCAATATCCGGCAGCACGCCGTTCACGGCGTGCAACTGCGCTCCCATTACCCGGCCACTGGCCTGGCGGATTTCCATCCGGTTGCCCAAAAACAGCAGCTCGCCGTCAATCTGCTCCAGCGCCGGCCAGCCCGGCGCGTAGGCCAGCGTCACCTTGTCGGCGCGGGTGCGCACCTCAAACACGCCACTGCCCGGTGCAGCAAACGGAAAATGGTCCAGATCGCCCTGCAGGCGCAGGCTGGCCCCGTCGGCATGGCCGCCCTTGAGCGCCGCCACCAGCCAGCTGCGGGTGTCATTGCCAATCGACAGCGGCAGATACGCCGGTACCCGGTTGGCCGGCATCCGCCCCAGTGTGGCTTTCAGGTCAATCCGCCCTGCATGGCCAGGCACATAGCGGTAGCGCCCGGCCAGCTGGCCGCTGACATCGGCGTTGCTGAAGCGGATATCGTCCAGATCCACCGCTACGCCCTGGGCTTCGCGGGTCCACGCCACCTTGGCATCCAGCGCATTAAAACCCAGCGGCGCAACAAACACCCCCGGCAGGGTCACACTGGCGGCCCCCTGGTTTTTCAGGTTCAGCTCGCCCCGGTTTTCGTCAAAGTTCAGCGCACCGGTCATGCCGGTGACCGAAGGCAGCACGCCAGAGCCATGCCAGCCCAGCTGGCGAAACGCGCCCGACACCTGGTAGCGCGACGGGGCCACCACATCGCCACGCCAGCCAACATGTACTTTTTCGACAAAGCCGGTTGGGTCGAGGGTTTTCCACGCGGTGTTCTGGTCCAGCGGCAAATGGCGCAGCAGTGGCTTGATCGCCGCCAGGTCTACCTGCGACAGGGTGAGCTTGCCATGGCCATCGCTGCCTTCCTTCCATTCGCCGTCAATATCGGCGTGGTCGAAGATAGCCGCGTTTTCTGCCACCGCCACCAGGTCGTGGGCGGCCAGCTTCCAGACACCAGACGACGACTGGCTCAGTTGCACCGCGCCAGACAGCACCGGCACCCGTACCGCGTCTTCATTGGGATTCAGCCGCAGCAGCACATTGCGCAGCGACAGACGGGCATTGAGCATGTCGATGCGCGCACCGTCAAAGCCCAGTTCAACGCTGGTTTGCCCCTCGCCCTGTGGCAGCACCCGGCTGCGGTTGAAGTTCAGGTAGTTTTCCCAGGCCGACAGCCGCACCCCACCCACCTCCAGCCGGGCGCGGCCCTGCCAGCGTTTCCAGTCGGCCAGCCGGTCGCCGCGCCAGTCCATCGACGCAGAAAAACTCGACAGCCAGTCACGCGGCGGGCGGGCGCTGATCGACAGGCTGTGGCGCAGCAAGCCCCGGCGCAACACCACCCGGCCTTCGGTCAGGGTGAGCTCGGCCAGGCCGGCAAATTCATCGTGCCAGTGCAGGGTGGCCTGATCAATGCGCACCTCGCCCTGGCGCAGCAGCCAGTCGGGCAGCGCCGAATCGCCATTGCCCTGGGTCAGATCAATGCCGTTGACCAGAATGGCCCCCTGGGGGTCGCGGCGGATATGGATCACCGGGCCGGTGAGCGCAATCCGGTCGAAGTGCGGCTCCAGGCGCCATAGCGAACTGAGCGATGGGGCCAGCTCCAGCCGGTCAAACTGCTGGGTGGCACCGGTTCCGGGCTGGGTAATGGTTACCTGGCGCATGTACAGCACCAGCTGGCCGTGCCGCCAGCCGCCGCCCAGCTCGCCAATGCTGACCGTCTGGCCAATGCTGTGCGACAGCTGGGCGGCCAGCTCGGGCTTGAACTGGGGCAGGCGCGGCAACAGCCAGAACTGCACCACGCAGGCCAGCGCCGCCAGCAACAGTGTCACGGACAAAATCAGCCATCCCAGCACGCGGGTCAGCCGTCGCGCCAGCGGATGGCGCAACTGGGGGAATCTGCGGGTGAAAACGTTCAAAACTCACGCCCGCTCAGGATATGATAGAGAGATTCACCCATGGATTCGTCGGTTTGATGAAGAACGGTCATTATATGCCAGTAAGCCTTCCCGTAGCCTCCCCCCTGACGCCAATTGCCGCGCTGTGCGCCGCGCGCGAGCATAGCCATTACCTGACCCGGCTGTTTGCCGCCAATCCGGCCCTGGCCGAGCGCATTGGCGACGAAGCCAGCTCGCCCTTCACCCTGGCGCACATGCAGGAAGGCTTTGCCAGCCTGCCCGCCGACAGCGAGGAGGCGCTCAAGCATAATCTGCGCAAATTGCGCCAGCGGATGATGGCGCACCTGATTACCCGCGACATTGGCCGGCTGGCCGACCTGCACGAAGTGGTATCGACCATCAGCCTGTTTGCCGAGTTCTGCGTGACCACCGCACTGGCCCGGCTCAAGCCGCTGCTGGCCCACTACGGCGAGCCGGTGGGCGAAGAAAGCGGCGAAGTGCAATCGCTGATTGTGGTGGGCATGGGCAAGCTGGGCGGTGGCGAGCTGAATGTCAGCTCGGACATCGACCTGATTTTCATCTACCCGGAAGACGGCCAGACCCAGGGCGGCACCCGGCGCATCAGCAACCACGAATACTTCACCCTGCTGGGCAAAAAGCTGATTGCCGCCTTGTCCGAGCCCACCGGCGATGGTTTTGTCTTCCGCGTGGACATGCGCCTGCGCCCGTATGGTGATTCCGGCCCGCTGGTGATGAGCTTTGCCGCGCTGGAAAACTACCTGCTCAGCCAGGGCCGCGAATGGGAGCGCTATGCCTGGATCAAGGGCAAGGCGCTGACCGGCGACGCCGACGGGCTGAACGCGCTGATCCGGCCCTTTGTTTACCGCAAGTATCTGGATTACAACGCCTACGGTGCCATGCGCGAGCTGTACGCGCAAATCCAGCGCGAAGTGGCGCGCCGCGAGCTGACCGACAATGTCAAGCTGGGTGCCGGCGGCATCCGCGAGGTGGAATTCATCGCCCAGGTGTTTCAGCTGATTCGCGGCGGTCGGGAAAAAAGCCTGCAAGTGCGCAGCACCCGCGAAGCCATGGCGCGGCTGGCCGAGCTCAAGCTGCTGGAGCCAGAAACCGTCAGCGAGCTGCTTGAGGCTTACACCTTCTTGCGCGATGTCGAGCACCGCCTGCAATACCTGGACGACCAGCAAACGCAAACCCTGCCCGGCAGCGACGACAGCCGGCTGCGGATTGCCCTGAGCATGGGCTTTGCCGACTGGGAGCTGTTTGTCGCCGCGCTTAACCGCCAGCGCAAACGGGTGAACCGCCACTTTGAGCAGGTGTTTCTGCTGCCCAGCGAGCAGCACGGCGACCACCCCTTGGCCAGCCTGTGGCAGGACGTGGGCGAAGCCAGCGATTCGGTGGTGGACCGGCTGGCGGCGCAGGGCTATCACGATGCCCCGGCAGTGGCGCACCAGTTGGCCACCCTGGCGCGCAGCCAGCGCTACCAGCAGCTGCCCACCGCCACGCGCAAACGGTTTGACGCGCTGATTCCACCGCTGATTGAAGTGTCGGCGCAATGCCCTAACCCGGACATCACCCTCACCCGCATCATCAACCTGATGGAAGCCATCAGCCGCCGCGCGCCCTATCTGGCGCTGCTGACCGAATACCCGCAAACCCTGCGCCGGCTGGCCACGCTGTATTCGGCCAGCCCGTGGGTGTCCACCTACCTGACCAAGCACCCCATCCTGCTGGACGAACTGCTCGACGCCCGCGTGCTGTACGCCGAGCCAGACTGGCCGGCACAGGCCGCCCAGCTGGAACAGCAAATGGCCGAGTGCGACCGCGACGTGGAAGCCAAAATGGACACCCTGCGCCATGTGCAGCACGCCCAGCAGTTTCGTCTGGTGGCGCAGGATCTGGCCGGCATGTGGCCGCTGGAAGCCTTGTCCGACCAGCTCTCGCAGCTGGCCGACATGGTGCTGGACACCACCTTGCGCCACGCCTGGCAAGACGTGGCCAAGCGCCATGCCAACACCCCGCGCTTTGCCATCGTCGGCTACGGCAAGTTGGGCGGCAAGGAACTGGGCTACGCCTCCGACCTCGACCTGATCTTTTTATACGACGACGACCACCCGGACGCCGCCGACTGCTACGCCCGGCTGGCACGCAAGCTGTCGGCGTGGATGACCAGCGCCACCCCGGCAGGCATTCTGTACGACATCGACCTGCGCCTGCGCCCCAATGGCCAGTCTGGCCTGCTGGTCAGCACGGTGGAAGCCTTCCGCGACTACCAGGCGCGTGATGCCTGGCTGTGGGAACACCAGGCGCTCACCCGCGCGCGGTTTGTCGCTGGCGACAGCCGCATTGGCGATGCCTTTGAAAAAGTGCGCTTTGACGTGCTGGCGCTGCCACGCGAACTGGCCGGCCTGCGCCACGAAGTGCTGACCATGCGCGAACGCATGCTGGAAACCCACCCAGCGCAGCCAGACAAGCTCAAGCACGCCCGAGGCGGGATTATTGATCTGGAGTTTATTGTCCAGTATCTGGTGCTGGCCTACACCCACTATCACCCGGAACTGGCCGGCAATATCGGCAATATCGCCCTGCTGCGCCTGGCCGCCAACGCCGGGCTGATTGAACACGACCTGGCCGAAGCCTGCCAGGCCGCCTACCGGCATTATCGCCGCCTGCAGCATGCCCAGCGGCTGAACGAACACGCCAGCGTGGAAGTAGACGACGTGCTGCTGCGCCACTACAGCGACGTACAGGCGCTGTGGCAGGCGGTGTTTGGGGAAACCAGCGGAAACTGAAAGAAGCGCGGAATGAATCGGTATTCCCAACCGGGCCTGGCCCGGTTGGGGGGGCGTCTGCCAGTAGTCAGTCACGTTGAAATACAAGGGCATATGCGAGCAAGCTGGCGTCGGGCATCTCTATTTGTTCTGTTAAAACAAATCCTTGCCTTGCCACAGCGAAGCACCCGCCGCGCTTTACCCCGCCATTCCCGCGCAGGCGGGAATCCAGGGGCATCCACAGCGTGCAGCGGGGCAAGTTCTCACGACCGCCCCACAATGCCAACCCCCCACGGCGCACGCTGTGGCGCGGCCTGGGTTCCCGCCTGCGCGGGAACGACAAGTGAGGTGAGGCTTATGCCGAAAGAGGTCTGGTCACCCATCACCTTGAAACGCAAAGGCACATGCGAGCGAGCTGACGTTGAGCATCCGCACCAATCCAATAATGATCGGTTTATATCATGATGAATCACTACTGGTTCAATGCCGGGCCGATTTATCGCCCGACTTGCGCGACTGCTGCTGGCACGGCGTGGCGCAGCGCTGGCAGTCGGCGCTGCTGAAGCCGGCGTTGTCCAGCGATTGCTGCAGCGCACACACCGAGCGGCGGCAGGCGATGAAGCGGATGTTTTCCTGCGCGGCCAGCGAGCGGAAATGCTTCATCACATTGTGGCCAAGGAAGTCGGTAAACAGAATCAGCAGGTCGGTGCCCGCCGGTAGACGGTCTTGCTTGCGCTGGTGGGCGCTGTTGCGCCCGGTGAGGTGGCGGTGGATCTGTATGCCGTAGCCGTCCAGCACGGCAGGAATATTGCCCAGGGTGTCGGCACCCACCAGCATGGCTTGCATTGCGTTCATCGCACGAACTCCAATAAATGATAACCATTATCATCTTATAAAGTGCGTGCGCTGACAAGCGCTTTTCACCGTGCGGCCAGCAGTTGGTGTGGCGCATGCCACACCAGGGCAATACTCAGCCCGCTGTGACGCCGCGCTCGGCCAGCAGGCGCTCCACCGTATCCACAATCACCTGGGTTTGCGGGTCGATTTCAATATTCACCCGCTCGCCGGCACTGCGCCAGCCCAGGCTGGTGCGCGCCAGGGTTTCCGGAATCAGATGCACGCAAAACGCATTGCCGCGCACCTCGCCAATGGTCAGGCTGCAACCATCGATGCCGATATAACCCTTGGTAAACAAAAAGCGCGCGTGCTCCGCCGGCAGGCGAAACCAGGTGGTGCGGTTATTGGGGGTGTCGATCACCTCAATCACCTCGGCGGTGCACAGCACATGGCCGCTCATGGCGTGGCCGCCAATTTCTGCGCCAAAGCGGGCGGCGCGTTCGATATTCACCCGGCTGCCCACCGTCACCTCGCCCAGATTGGTGCAGGCCAGGGTTTCCTGCATCAGGTCAAAGCTCACCCGCTGGCCGTCAATCGCCGTCACCGTCAGGCAGCAGCCGTTATGCGCCACCGACGCGCCCGGCTCCAGGCCGTCGCACCAGTCGGCAGGCAGCGCCAGCACATGGGTCTGAAAATTTTCTTTGGCGTCAATCGCCACCACTTCTGCCGTGCCCGCCACAATTCCGGTAAACATGGGTCAATGCCTCGCAACAGATGAACAATCCGCCGATTGTACCCTGCTGGCCCGCCGGCTTGCTGCACTGCAAGGTTTTTTCTGCGCAAGCATTTTCCCGCTGACCATAATCCATTACAATTCAACGCTTTTCCCGCACCGGCCCCCTCATGTCCGACGCCCTGACCGCCCTGGCCAGCGAAGCTGCCCGCCGCCGCACCTTTGCCATCATCTCCCACCCCGACGCCGGCAAAACCACGCTCACCGAAAAACTCCTGCTCTTCTCCGGCGCCATCCAGATGGCCGGCACCGTCAAAGGCAAAAAAGGCGGCAAATTCGCCACCTCCGACTGGATGGACATCGAAAAACAGCGCGGCATCTCGGTCGCCTCGTCAGTCATGCAGTTTGATTACCGCAACCATGTGGTCAACCTGCTCGACACCCCCGGCCATCAGGACTTCTCCGAAGACACCTACCGCGTGCTCACCGCCGTCGATGCCGCGCTGATGGTGATCGATGCCGCCAAGGGTGTGGAAGCGCAAACCATCAAGCTGCTTAACGTCTGCCGCCTGCGCCACACCCCGATCGTCACCTTCATGAACAAGTACGATCGCGAAGTGCGCGACTCGCTGGAACTGCTCGACGAAGTCGAAAACGTGCTCAATATCCGCTGCGCGCCGATCACCTGGCCCATCGGCATGGGCAAAACCTTCCGTGGTGTGTATCACCTGCTGCGCGACCAGGTCATGCTGTTTGAAGCCGGCCAGGACATCGCCGACCAACTGGTCAGCGAAGTCATCGACGGCATCGACAACCCGCGTCTGGACCAGCTGTTTCCGCTGGAAATGGAACAGCTGCGCATGGAAATCGAACTGGTCAAAGGCGCGTCCAATGAATTTGACCTGAACGCCTTCCTGGCCGGCCAGCTCACCCCGGTGTTTTTTGGCTCGGCCATCAACAACTTTGGCGTGCGCGAAATCCTCAACGCCCTGGTCGACTGGGCCCCGCCGCCCTCCGCCCGCGACGCCACCGTGCGCCAGGTGGACCCCGCCGAAAGCAGATTCTCCGGCTTCGTGTTCAAAATCCAGGCCAATATGGACCCGAAACACCGCGACCGCATCGCCTTCATGCGCGTCTGCTCCGGTCGTTTCGAGCGCGGCATGAAAATGAAACACCTGCGGCTCAACCGCGACATCTCCGCCTCCAGCGTGGTCACCTTCATGGCCCACGACCGTGAAATTGTCGAAGAAGCCTTTGCCGGCGACATCATCGGCATCCCCAACCACGGCAATATCCAGATTGGCGACAGCTTCTCCGAAGGCGAAGCCCTGCAATTCACCGGCATCCCCTTCTTCGCCCCCGAACTGTTCCGCTCGGTGCGCATCCGCAACCCGCTGAAAATCAAGCAACTGCACAAGGGCTTGCAACAGCTGGGCGAAGAAGGCGCCGTGCAAGTGTTCAAACCGGCCAACGGCGCAGACCTGATTCTGGGTGCCGTCGGTGTGCTGCAGTTTGAAGTCGTCGCCCACCGCTTGCTCAGCGAATACGGCGTGGAAGCGGTGTTCGACCCGTGCCAGATCTACACCGCCCGCTGGGTCAGCTGCGACGACGGACGCATGCTGGGTGACTTTGAAAAAACCCTGGTCAACAACGTCGCCATCGACGCCGCCGGCAGCCTGGCGTATCTGGCCCCGAACCGGGTGAATCTGGATCTGACCCAGGAACGCTGGCCGAAGGTGGTGTTCCATGAGACGCGTGAGCATGCGGTGAAGTTGTCGTAACCGGCAGCTTGCCCACCGCTGACCACCACCCCCAATACCGCGCCAGAGCCAAACACCTGGCGCGGTGTTGCAGATGGCACCACACGGTTCAGGCCAGCGCTTCCAGCTGGCAGCTCAGCGTAGCGCCGCCCTGTTCGGCAATGGCCAGCAGGCGGTCGATGTTCGGGTGCGCGCCAGGGCGGGCGCGTGCATCAGCCGTGTGTTCGGCAAACAGCACCAGGCCATGGCGGGCGGCGGCGGCGTCAATCTGGCCAAACTGCTGGTAGAGCGCATGGTAGACCGCCAGCGAACCAGCCTGGCCAGGTTTGTTTTCCAGCCGGGCCACCTGGCCGCTGGCGTTGTGCAGGGTCAGTGCCCCCAGGTGGGTCACCGCTGGCAGGCTGGCCAGTACGTCGCGAAACAGGGTGGGGGTGGCAGTCATGGCAAGTCCTTTTCTGTGGCCGTCAGGCCGTCAATCATGGTTGTCGGGTTCAACAAACGACCATTTTACCTGAGGAAAGCGGGCGCGAATGGCCACTTCCAGGCTGTTGATCTGCTCGATGGCCTGCTGTTCCTGCTGCGGATGAACCTTGCATGCCAGCATCACATACGGGCCCATTTGCAGGGTAATCAGCCGGTACAGACGGCGTACTTCTGGTCGCGCTTCGATAAAACGGCTCAGTTCGGCTTCAATCTCTGCTCCGGCCGACTGGCCAATCATCAGGCCGTAGATTTCCCGCATCAGCGTCAGCGAAATCAGCACCAGAATCCCGCCCACCACCATGGAACCCAGCGCGTCGAATACCGGGTTGCCGGTAGCCAGCGACAACAGCAACGAGACAAAGGCCACCAACAGGCCGGCCAGCGCGGCAATGTCTTCGGCCAGCACCACAATCAGCTCGCTTTGCCGGCTGTCGCGGTAAAACTGCCACAGCGAGCGGCCCCCGGCGATGGCACGGATGTCCTTGACGCACTTGCTCAGTGAAATGGCTTCGGCCAGCACGCTGTACGCCAGCACCCCCATGATCAGATACGGCAGCGGCAGGCTGAACGACCAGCCCAGTACATGCATTTCGCGCGCGCTCAAATCCGGCGCATGGCCGCTTTGCAGGGTGTGCCAGCCTTCGTACAGGGCAAACAGCCCGCCCAGGCCAAACAGCATCATCGCCACAATGAAGCCCCAGAAATAACTGGCCTTGCCGTAACCCAGCGGATGGTCGGCGTCGGGCGCTCTGGCCGACTGGCGAATGCCCCAGAACAGCAGCACCTGGTTGGCGCAATCGGCAAAGCTGTGAATCGCCTCAGCCAGCATCGAGCTGGACTGGGTCAGTGCGGCGGCAATGCTCTTGACAATGGCAATGGAGAGATTGGCAAACAGCGCGTAGACAATCGCGCCGGTAGAAGAATGACCGCTCATGGCAACAGTTCAAAAGAGATAAAGCCGCTATCTTGCCACGCTTTGCCGCAAAGGTTGTGCGCAACAGTCAGGTGCAAACCACGTCGGCGCCCTGACATGCGCCGACGTCTCCGGTTTACTTATTGACCAGATAGCGTTGTGACATCTGGCGGAACATCGGGTCGCCCGAGCTGCGCAGCAGCTCAAACAGCACCATTTCCCGGCTGACCAGCCACACCCCGGCCTGCTGGTAACGCAGCAGCGCGGTGTCCAGATCGTGCTGGGCGCGGCTGCTGATGCCGTCGGTGACGACAAATACCTCCTTGCCGGCCGCCTTGAGCTCCAGCGCGGTTTGCAGCACGCACACATGCGCTTCCATCCCGACCAGCACCACCTGGCGACGCGCCATCAGGCTGTCGGGCAGGCACTGGGCAGCCACGCAGGAAAAGTGTTTTTTTTCCACCACAGGTGCATCCGGGCACAGCCTGGCCAGCGCCTCGACGGTGTGGCCCAGCCCGGACGGGTATTGTTCAGACAGCACCACCGGCAGGCCAAGATCGACCGAGGCCTGCAGCAGCCAGCCCACCCGGTTGACCAGACCTTGCGGGTCAAGCACCGCCGGCAACAGTTTTTCCTGAATGTCCACCACCAGCAGGGTGGCGTTGTCACGTTGAATCAGCATGTGGTGTTCTCTTCTTTTGTTCGATATCGGGCATCAGCCCTGGCGATAAGGTTCGGCCTGGGCAATCACTTCGCTTTCGGCGCACGCGTCGGCATACCAGGCCTGCAAGGCCGGCAGCGCCAGAATGGTATCAGCATAGCAGGCCGCCACGCCATCCAGCGCGACGCCGTAGGTGTGCAGGCGGCACACCACCGGGGCAAACATGGCATCGGCGTAGCTGAACGGCCCAAACAGGAAGGCCCCGTGCTGGCTGTGGCGCTGACGCAAGCCCTGCCAGATGGCCTGAATCCTGGCGATATCGGCCAGTACTTCCGGGGTGTGGCCGCAGCCGGGCAGGCTGGCGCGCAGATTCATTGGCATCTGGCTGCGCAGCGCGGCAAACCCGGCGTGCATTTCTGCGCTGACCGAGCGCGCCTCGGCGCGCAGGCGGGCATTGCTGGGCCACAGCCCGTGTTCGGGAAAGCGTTCGGCCAGGTATTCGCCAATCGCCAGCGAATCCCACACCACCAGTTCGCCGTCCTTCAATGCCGGCACCTTGCCCGATGGTGACACCGCCAGCAGGCGGCTGGCGCTGTCTGGCTGGTACAGCGGAATACGGGCCTCGCGAAACGGGATGTCCAGCTGGCGCAGCGCCAGCCAGGGCCGCAACGACCAGGAAGAGTAATTCTTGTTGCCAAGATAGAGCGTGAGCATGCCGATACCTTCGTCATGACGGGAGAGACTGCCAGACTACATGCGAGCCATGGAAAAAAACAAGCCTCAGTTGGCCGATTTGATCCGCTGCCCCGCCAGCTGGTGCAGGCCGGCCCCCAGTGCCAGGCTGATCCACAGCGCATTGGCCATCGGAAACCCAGACAGGCTTAGCGGCAAAATGCCCTGGACGGTATACGCCAGCCCTACCGCCAGATCAATCAGCTGGATGACAATCATGTTGCCAATCCAGAAGCGGTGCGCCTGTGGCTGGCGGGCTACCACCCACAGCCCGGCCCCATACGCCAGAAAACGCGCAGCCAGCATGCCAAGCGGATAATGTATGTCCTGCGCCACGGCACTGTGTCCCATGGCTTGCAGCAGCCAGTCCGGCCCAAGCAAATACAGCAGCCCCAACACCAGTTGAATGCTTCCCACCAAACGTAGCACACTACCCAACATAACTTGCCCTTTTAATGTGAATAAATTTCACATATGCTAGCAAGCCACACCCCTGCCCACAAGCAGGCACTTTTTATTCAGGAACTTACCGCATGGAAACGGCTTTTTGCGACGAGCGCTGCCCGGTTCAGGCTACCGCCGAACTGATTCAGGGCAAATGGACAACCCGGCTGATTGGCGTGCTGCTGCCCGGCCCTTTGCGCTTTGCCGAGCTACAGCGCCAATTGCCCGGCATCAGCAGCAAGGTGCTGAGCGCCCGCCTGCATATGCTGCTGGCACATGAGCTGATTTCGCGCCAGGTGCTGCCCAGCGTGCCGCCCGGCACAGAATACCGGCTGACCCCACGCGGCGTGCAACTGGCTGGGGTGATTCAGTCGATGTATGCGTTTGGTCAGTTTCTGCTCAGCGCCGAGCTTGCGGACCCCATCGAGGACACGCAGGAAACCAGCCTGACATGAGCCAACCCTTGCCTTCTCCACCCAGCCTGCTGGCACCGCCGCCACGGCTGTATCTGGGCTGTCTGGCGCTGGCCATGGGCCTGCAATGCTTCTGGCCGCTGCCGCTGGGCATGCCGCTGAATGGGCGTCTGGCGCTGGGTGTCGGGCCGGCACCTCGGGCAATCCGCGCCAGGATAGCCAGCACCTGGTGCGGCATGGCCCATTTGCCTGGTCGCGCAACCCGGTGTATGTGGCCATGACCGGGCTGTATGCCAGCCTGGCCGTGCTGGCCAATAGCGCCTGGCCCTGGTGGCTGTTGCCGCCCCTGCTGCTGGCCATGCAGCAGGGGGTGATTCGCCGCGAGGAAAGCTATCTGCTGGCCCGATTCGGTGCCCCCTATGCCGACTATCTGCAACAGGTGCGCCGCTGGCTGTAACGCACGCCAGATCAGCCGTTTTCGTCCTGTTGCGCCTCACGCGCCAGCAATGCCCGCTTGCGTTCCACCCCCCAGCGATAACCCGAGATGCTGCCATCGTGGCGCACCACCCGATGACAGGGAATCGCCACCGCCAGCGCATTGGCTGCACACGCGCCCGCCACGGCGCGCACGGCGCTGGGTGCGCCAATGCGCTGGGCAATCTCGCTGTAACTGGCGGTCATGCCGGGCGGAATCTCCCGTAGCGCCTGCCATACCCGCTGCTGAAACGCCGTGCCACGAATATCCAGCGGCAAATCCAGCCCCACCTTGGGGCAGTCAACCCACCCCACCACCTGCGCCATCCACTGTTCAAATCCGGCATCACCGCCCAGCAGCGTTGCCTTGGGAAAGCGCGCCTGCAGGTTGCGCACCAGTGCGTCGGGGTCGTCCCCCAGCAGGATGGCGCACACCCCACGCGCACTGGCAGCCAGCAGAATCGCCCCCAGCGAACATTGCCCCACAGCAAAACGCAGCTGCTCGGCCACGCCGCCAGCCTGGTAGTGGCTGGGGGTCATGCCCAGCAGTTGGGTCGATGTTTGGTAAAAATGCCCGCTGGACTGATAACCGGCCTGATACAGCGCATCGCTCACCCTGGCGTGCTGGCCCAGCGCCTCCCGCACCCGCGCCGCCCGCAGCGCCTGGGCGTAGGCATGGGGTGTCACCCCGGTCACCGCCTTGAACACCCGATGCAGATAATGTGGGCTCATCCCGGCCTGTTCTGCCAGCCAGGCCAGGCTGGGCGGCGTGTCAGCGGCTTCCATCAGCCGGCACAAACCGGCAATCCGCTCGGCGTGCTGCGCCGCCAGCGGCGGCTGCTCTGGCTTGCAGCGCCGGCAGGGCCGAAATCCTGCCAGCCTGGCGGCATCGCCAGTCAGAAAAAAGCGGACATGCTCAGGACGCGGCGTGCGCGCACCACACGTGGGGCGGCAGTACACGCCGGTGCTGGTCACCGCATAGTAAAACAGCCCCTCGGCAGCAGGGTCGCGCGCCAGCAGTTGCGCCCAGCGCGGGTCTTGCCGGGTGGCCTCGGCCAGGCGTTCGGTGTCTTGGGACATGACGATGGGATGACTGCGTGAGGAAGATGACTGGAAGTGTAAGCAGGATGGGCGGGAGGCGCACTCTGGATCTTGCGCTTGAATTTTTTTCAGCGGGGAACCGCCCGGATAAGGCGCTGCCCCGGACCATGCCCGCACGCATGGTCCGGGGCAGCAGGGGGGTTTACTTCCCGCCCAGCCCCGTCCAGACAATCTCCTTTACCACCAGCTTTTTCGGAATCAGCTTGAGCTGGTAAAACGTATCGGCAATCCGTTGTTGCTCGGCCACCACTTTGGCGTCGAGCGGACGCACGTCATAGGTGCCCCGGTCGGCGGCAATCTTGACAATATTGGCGTCCAGGCCAATTTGTGACGACAGCTGACTGGCCACTTCCTTCAGGTTCTGTTTGGCCCAGCCATCCAGGCGGGCAAGTTCTTCGACGATCACCTTCACCACTTTGGCGTTATTGTCGGCGTAGCTGCGCGAAGCCAGATAAAACTGGTGATTGCTGACATGGCCCACGCCATCGGCCACCAGGCGGGCACCCAGCTGTTGTTCGGCGGCGGCAAAGAATGGGTCCCAGATCACCCAGGCGTCAACGCTGCCGCGTTCGAATGCGGCGCGGGCGTCGGAGGGTGACAGGAAGACGGTTTGCACATCCTCATACTTCAGGCCGGCCTTTTCCAGCGCCTTGACCAGCAGGTAGTGCACATTCGAGCCCTTGTTCAGTGCCACCCGCTTGCCTTTCAGGTCATGCACCGATTTGATCGGCGAGTCCTTGTGCACAATGATGCCTTCGCCTTTCGGGGCCGGTGGCTCATGGGCCACATACACCAGGTCAGCGCCGGCGGCCTGGGCAAAAATCGGCGGGGTTTCCCCGGTGGTGCCAAAGTCAACGCTGCCCACGTTCAGCGCTTCCAGCAGTTGCGGGCCACCGGGAAATTCGGCCCATTTCACCTGAATACCCAGCGGGGCCAGGCGTTTTTCCAGCGTGCCTTGGGCCTTGAGCAGCACCAGCGTGCCGTATTTCTGATAGCCAATCCGCAGGGTATCGCTGCCGGCGGCCCAACTGGGCGCGGGCAAGGCCAGGCTGAGCGCCAGGGTGGTCAGTGCGCCGAGCAGGCGGCGGCGGGTAAGGGTGAATGCAGTCATGGTTCAGCTCCGTAAGGCCTGCCCCGGCGTGCGCCGGGACAGGCCATGCGTTAGGGGGTTGTTAGCGGTTCGATGGGGTGGCGGCGTCCAGGCCCAGCAAGCGGGCGGCGTTGCCGTACAGCACGCGGTCGATCACGTCTTCCTTGAAGCCCAGCGCCAGAAAATCGTCAATCGACTGGCCAATCGGGCGGAACGGATAAGACGAGCCAAACAGCAGCTGGTCACGCATAAAGCCGTTGGCGGCATCCACATAGCCATGAGCACCGGCCACAAACAGATACATGTCGGGCACCACATACACGTTTTCATGGCGGAAGGCCACGCCGACAATGCCGGCAACATTGGGATAAAAACCGTGGTAGCAGACAATCGGCAGCTGCGGAAAAGCCTGCGCCAGCCGGCCAATTGCTGCCGGGTCGTTGTAGCTGGGGTCGGGGGTGGTCGGACCGGACATGATGAACACCGGCACACCCAGCGCCGCGCAGGCTTCGTACACCGGGTAATAGGCACGGTCGTCGGCGTGGCGGGCGGGCTGGCCAAAACCAGGCTCCACGTCGATACCGATCAGGCCCAGGGTGTTGACCGCCCGCTCCAGCTCGTCCAGCGCCGGCTGCACGCCCTGGACAATCGGGTCCACCGCGCCCACGCCAAGCAGCACGTCGTGACCGGCAACAATCTGGTGAATCTGGTCGTTGGGCAGATGCTGGCCGGGGGTGTGGCGACCGACCACCACGGCGCGGGTCAGCCCGGCCTGGTGGATTTCCTGCAAAAACCCTTCCTGGGTCAGCGACGGGGTGAAATGCTCGTCATGCTGCGAACCCACCCGACGGTTCAGCCAGCGCGCGGTGGCGTAGGCGGCGGTGCCTGAGGTGGCACCAAAAAAGTCGTGCAGATAGGCTGGCCGGCAGCGCATGTCGATCACGTTCATGCTGCCTCCTGTTCCACCGCCGGGGCATCCGCCAGGGTGCTGGCGTCAAATGGCCCACCGGTGACAATCTTGCCCTGCGGGCGCAGCTCGGCCTTGCCCGGCAGCAGCGGAAACACCAGTTCGGCAAAGCGGTAGGCTTCTTCCAGATGCGGGTAGCCGGACAACACAAAGCTGTCCACGCCCAGGTCGGCGTATTCCTTCAGCCGCGCCGCCACGGTGTGCGGGTCACCCACCAGCGCAGTGCCGGCACCGCCACGCACCAGACCCACCCCGGCCCACAGATTGGGGCTGACTTCCAGCTGGTCGCGCCGACCCTTGTGCAGGGCCGTCATGCGCCGCTGCCCTTCCGAATCCATCTGCGCGTAGCGCGCCTGCACCTTGGCAATGGTGTCGTCGTCGATATGTTCAATCAGCGCTTCGGCGGCGGCCCAGGCGGCTTCGCTGGTTTCGCGCACAATCACATGCAGGCGCACGCCAAAGCGCACGGTGCGGCCATATTTGGCGGCGCGGGCGCGCACGTCGGCAATTTTTTCCGCCACGGCGGCTGGGGGTTCGCCCCAAGTCAGATAGGCGTCAACATGCTCGGCAGCCAGCTCGTGCGCGGCAGGCGACGAGCCGCCAAAGTAAATCCCCGGATGCGGGGTTTGCACTGGTGGGAAGAAGTTGCGCGCGTCACGCACGGTGTGATGCTGGCCGGTAAAGTTGACGGTTTTGCCCGCCAGCAGCTCACGCCAGATGGTCAGGAATTCGCTGGCTTCATCGTAGCGGGCATCATGGTCAAGAAAAATCCCGTCGCCGGCCAGTTCGACCGCGTCGCCGCCGGCCACCACATTGACCAGCAGACGGCCATTGCTCACCTGGTCCAGCGTGGCGGCCTGACGGGCGGCGGCGGTAGGCTGGGTCAGCGCGGTGCGCAGCGCCACCAAGAGCTTGATGCGCTGGGTGACAGTCGCCACGGTAGAGGCGGTCACCCAGGGATCGAGGCAGCCGCTGCCGGTGGGAATCAAAATGCCATCGTAGCCAAGCTGGTCCACCGCCACGGCAATCTGGCGCAGGTAGGCATTGGTGGCCGGGCGGGCGGCATCGGCCTTGCCCAAGTAACGGGTATCGCCCGAGGTGGGCAGGAACCAGAAAATATCAAGACTCATCGCGCATTCCTCATTACAGGTGGACAGCCGCCGGCGGGGCCGACAGTTGCGTCAGGGGATGGCAAGGATTCTAGGCCGCGCCCACCCGCTGGCAGAAATGAGGAAAGCTGCAAAGCTTTGCAGATAAAGTTATAACCTGTCATGACCAGTTGATCGCCCGACGCGGGTATACTGGCCACACCCTTTGCTGATCCGGACATCGCCTACCCAATGACCTCCCGACTAGACCTCAGCCAGCCGCTACACGGCCAGATCCGCGACTGGCTACGCGGCGAAATTCTTGCTGGCCGCTACCTGCCATACGCGCGCCTGCCCTCGGAAAAGGCGCTGATGAGCCAGTTTGGCGTCAGCCGCATCACCGTGCGCCACGCACTGGGTGTGCTGGCACAAGAAGGCCTGCTCAGCACAGTAGCCGGCAAGGGCAGCTTTGTCGCTCCGCCCAAACCCGCCCAGGCGCTGGCGCGGCTGCAAGGCTTTGCCGAAGCGATGCACAGCCAGGGGTATCAGGCGTATAACCGGGTGGAATCGCTGGTCGAACGTCCTGCCAGCGCCACTGTGGCCCGCTGGCTGGCGCTGGCCGAAGGCGCACCAGTCACTGAAATCCGCCGCGTGCGCCACCTGGACGGCGTGCCAGTGTCGGTGGACCTCACCTATGTGCCGGTGGAGCTGGGCCGGCGGCTGGCGCAGGCAGACCTGGCCGGGCGCGATATCTTTGCCATCTATGAACAGGATTACGGCATCGCCCTGGGCTATGCCGAGCTGAGCATCGACGCCGTTGCCGCCAGTGCCGAGCTTGCTACCCGGCTGGAGGTGGCCGAAGGCGCGCCGCTGATCCATCTGGAGCGGATGACCTACACCCGCGACGGCCAGCCGCTGGAGCTGGACTGGATTCATTACCGGGGCGATCGTTTCCGCTATCGGCTGCGCATTGACCGCGAGTAAGCGGGCCGGCTGACACGGGGGGTTTAACCTGGTCGGCACTGGGCGGCCCTGCTCCATGGCAAGCCCACAGGGGTCACGCGCTCATGGGGTGCTGCTGCCTGAAGCGGAGGATGACACAGGGACGAAGCCAGCCATAAAAAGGCGCATCGGGATGTGGCCGGCAGGCGGTTTTTTTGCGCAGCACAGGCCGAAAAAGCTTTCGCCAACCCGAAAAGACTGTGTTACGGTGCCATCATGCAGTGCACCATCCTTCCTGCTCCGCCCTGAGTTGCCCGACCGGATTCAGACACCTTCGCCCCTGACTGCGAGACTGCTCATGTCTGTTTCCCGGCCCCCGCCGGCCACCAGCCGCGACCATGCGCTATGGCAACAATGCTGGCGTGACCGGCATATCGATTTTCATCAAGCTGTCCCCAACCCGCTGCTGATGCGCTTCTGGCCTACGCTGGCGGCTGGCGCGCGCGTGCTGGTGCCGTTGTGCGGCAAAAGCCTCGACATGGGCTGGCTGGCGGCGCAAGGCCATCAGGTGGTGGGGGTGGAGCTTAGCCATCTGGCCATCCGGGCATTCTTTCGCACGCTTCAGCTCAAGCCGCGCCGGCATGTGGTGGGCGACTTTACCGTATGGGAAAGCGGCCCGTTCCAGCTGTGGTGCGGCGATTATTTTGCCTTGAGCCGCGAGCTGCTTGGGCCGATTGATGCCGTGTACGACCGCGCCGCGCTGACTGCCCTGCCGGAAGATCTGCGCAGTGCTTACGTGCTGCAGTTGCGCCGCCTGCTGCCTGCGGCGTGTCCGGTGCTGCTGCTGACGGTGGAAGATGCCGAAGAAGGCGAAAGCGCCGAACAAACGGCAGAGGCCGCCGAGGAAATCGGCACGCTGTTCACCCTGGCGTTCAGCGTGCAGCTGCGTCATGTGGAAAGCGTCAGCGAGGCGGAGGGTCAGGCTGAACACAAGGTGTATCAGCTGTATACCCAGGTGGAGGGTGAACCGGCGGCACCATGGGCACCGGCTGGCCCGGTGTAGCAAGCCGCCTGATGGCCCTGTCCTCCGGACGCTTTCCGGGGATGGCCCTCAGCCGAACAACTCGTCGATCATCGACGGCTGGGCGTCGTCGTGGCCAGTGTCGGCAAACACGGTGGGCTCCAGGCGCTGCGGTTCTTCCGGATAGGTGTGGGCGTGCAGCAGGTGGCTGGCGTCCAGTTTCATGCTGCTGTCAAACACCACCCAGCAGCCGCGTTTGTCCTGTTTCTTGGCCTGATACATGGCGGCGTCGGCAGCGGCGACCAGCGTGTCGGCGTCCTTGGCGTGCGAAGGATAGACGGCAATGCCCAGACTGGCGCTGACCCGGCGCTTGACGCCGTCAAATTCAAAGTCGAGCCCGGTGATTTGCTGCACCACCCGGCGTGACAGCATGGTGGCGTCGTAGGCGCTGGCTTCCGGCAGCAGCACGGCAAATTCATCCCCCCCCAGCCGGCAGAATACTTCGTTTTGCCGCACGGTTTTATTCACCACCCGGCCAATGTCGATCAGCACTTGGTCGCCGGCGGCGTGACCGTGGCTGTCGTTGATGATCTTGAAGTCGTTCAGGTCAAAAATCACCAGCGCCATCGGCTGCTCGCGCCGGTCGGCGCGTTTGACCATGCGCTCCAGCTCGGTATCAAAGCGGCGGCGGTTGTAAATGCCGGTGAGGGTGTCGCGCTCGGCCAGGAAGATGAGCTGTTCGGCGGTGGCGCGTTCGGCGGTGACATCCTCAAAAATCCACAGGCTGCCATGTTCGTTATCGTTGACTTCCACATGCTGGAAGGCCAGCACCCGCTTATCGTCCAGGCGCAGCTCGTTGCGCGGGGCTTCTTCCTCGCTGGCGTCGTGTGGGGCAAACATCGCCGGCACCAGGCTGCTGAGGTCTTCGCCAATCAGTTGGTCCACCGACGACAGGCTGAGCATGCGGGCAAACATCGGGTTGGCGTAGGCAATGCGGTGCTGGTGGTCGGTCAGCACCATGCCGATTGACAGCGAGGAAAACAGCGCGGTCAGCCGGGCACGTTCGCGTTCCACCTCGCGCAGATGGGCTTCGTTCTGCTGCTGCAGCGCCTGCAGTTCGGCAAATGCCTTGTTCAGTGCCAATTGGTCGTTCTTGATCTGGGTGCAGTCCATCACACTCAGCCGGCAGCCCTGATAAACATCGAGCGCGCCATAAATCGGGTGCCAGTTGGCCATTAGCCACAGCCAGTGGCCGCTTTGGTGGCGGGCGCGAAATTCAAAGCCCTGGCCCGAGGTGCGCGCCTCAATGGCGTGGGCCAGGGCGCGGCGCAGGCGCTGGCGGTCGTCGGTGTGGACAATGGTTTCCAGCACCGAGACCTGGGCCATGCATTCTTCACGGGTATAACCGATGATGCGTTCCGACGCGCTATTGGTCCAGAACAGCTTGTTGTCCGGGTTGATCCATAATTCCCAGGCGTAGGCGTAGTCGGCAATCGCGTGCAGCATGTTCTTTTGCGACTGGATTTCGCCAATCTGCTGGCGCAGCGCGTCGCGCATATGGCTGAAATGGCGGGCCAGCTGGCCAATTTCATCGTGGCGTGCTTCCGGAACCTGTACATCGTACTGGCCATCGGCAATCGCCTGTGCGGCGCGGCCCAGCCGGCGCAGCGGGCGCAGTAGCCAGGCACCCAGCAGCCACTGCAAGCCAAGCAGCGAAAACACGCTGAACAGGCCAATCAGCGCACACCAGCCCAGCGCCCGCGACAGTGCATCGCGCGCGTCGGCCACCGACAGGCCGTATAGCACTTCGCCCACTGGCTGGCTGCCGTATTGCAGCGTCAGCCGGTGGTGAAACACCTGGTCATTGCGGCCAAACAGCATGAATGAGGCCAATTGGTCGGGCGGCGGCGGGGCGTGGCGGGCATTCCAGGCACTGCTGGCCAGCATCTCACCCTGCGGCGAGCGCACCGCCAGATAGACAATATTGTCGTAGCGGGTAAAGCGTTCCACTTGTCCGTACAGGGTATTGAGGTCTTGACTGGACACCGGTTCCAGCAAGGTGGCGCTGACCAGCCGGTCGAGCGTGGCCAGCTGGGTGGCCAGGTCGCGGCGGGCAATATCGTGCAGGGAATACAGGGTGACTGCCGAGATCAGCCCGACAATCATCAGGTTGATCAGCAGGCCCAGGCCAATCAGGCGAAAACGCAGGGAGTGGGTGCGAAGCAGCATGCGCGCAATCCGTCAGCTTAACGCAGGACGGCCATGCTGCATGGCAGCATGGCAAGGCCATGGCGGACGTAACTTGCCATGGTGGCCGGGCCAGGAATGTTCAATGCGCCCGTGTGCATTCTGCAGCCTCCCTGCGCTGTTGGTGCGGCATGAACAGGCCATGCGCACCTTTAGCTATATGGTTATCGTTTTAAGTTATTTATTGCGGCTTCATTATCCGCACTTCTGGCAAAATCCGTCTACAGCTTCTTGAAAAAAACCTTGGAACGTCGCTGAAAGTTATAAATCTGCTGTTTTGCCTGTGGCAACTCAGTGATATCCCCTGGCACAAAGCCGCGTTCGACAAACCAGTGGGCGGTCTGGGTGGTCAGCACAAACAGCCGTGCCACCCCGCTGGCGCGCGCCAGGGTTTCCACATGGCGCAGCAGGGTTTCGCCATAGCCTTCGCCCGCCCATTCCGGATCCACTGCCAGACAGGCCAGTTCGGCCATGCTGACCTCGGCAAACAGGTTCATCGCCACACAAGCAATAATTCGACCATCGTGCTCAAGCAGGGAGAACTTCTGGATTTCCATTTCCAGCTGTTCACGCCCGCGCTTGACCAGGGTGCCCAGCCGCTCCAGCGGCTCGATCAACGACAAAATGTCACCAATATCATCGATACTGGCTTCGCGCAGACGCACCAGCGGTTGCGGGGAGATCATTGAGCCAATGCCGTCGTGGGTGAACAGCTCGGTCAGCAGCGCACCTTCGGTACGGTGGCTGATCAAATGCGCACGCTTGACCCCCTGGCGGGTGGCGCGGATGGCATAAGGCAGGTAAATCGCCACATCGCCGCCGCTGTGGGCGGGCTGTTCGGCCAGAAACGCCTCGGCTTCATTGGCGGTCAGCTGGCGCAACAGTTCGCCGCGCGTATCCATGATGCCGGGGGTGTCGGTCAGAAAAATCAGTTTTTCGGCTTTCAGCGCAATCGCGGTGGCGCTGGCCACTTCTTCCAGGGTGAGGTTGAAAATCTCGCCACTGGGAGAATAGCCCAGCGTGGACAGCATCACCAGTTCGCCGGCGTCCAGCCGGGCATGCAGCGCCGGGGTGTCAATCTTGCGGATTTGCCCGGTGTACAGCATGTCCACCCCGTCGCGCACGCCCAGGGGTCGCGCCACCAGATAGTTGCCAGCGGCCACGCGCAAATTGGCCCCGGCCATCGGCGAGTTGGGCAGCGCCATTGACAGCCCGGCCTCGATATCGGCACGGGTGACGCCAACCGCCTGTTTGACAACTTCCAGGGTGTCGGGGTCGGTAATGCGGATGCTGCCATGAAAGCGTGGGGTCAGGCCCTGCACGGCCAGCAGGGCATCAATCTGGGGGCGGGCGCCGTGCACCAGCACAATGCGCACGCCCATGCTGACCAGCAGGTTGAGGTCGTAGCTCAGCCCGGCAAACTTGCCCTGGCTGATGACTTCGCCGCCAAAGGCAATGACAAAGGTTCGGCCCCGAAAGGCATGGATATACGGCGCGGCTTCGCGAAACCACTGAACAAATTCTGGCGTGCTCATCGGCGGACACAACATCTATTGGCAGTTTTGATCGGCTCACGATAGCAGGAAGTCTGTCGCAATGCACATGACGGCGCGACAAATGTTGCATTGCAAGAAGATGACGGCCAGCCGCACCAGGAACACAGGCCAATCCCGCCAGGCTGGCTGTTTGGCACGAAGCGCCAAGCCTGGGCAGAGCAGGCCTGGCAAATGGAAAAACTGGGTATATGAAAATAAAACGTGTTCTTGTTTATATGATTGAAACAAACGTTGAACTTATTGAACAGCCTTTCATAAAATATCGGGCAGTTCACTGATGAAGTCCCGCTATCATGTCGATAGGAAAATGAAGGCAAAACGTATTCCCCCCGTGCATTTGTCTTCATCTCCACCCATTAGGGCATGACCCTGAATGCGTTATTTCAGCATAACAAAGGCTATGACAGAGGCGGGATGCGCCCGCTTCCGGAACATGGCCGAAACCATGCAGCACATTATTTTCGGGAGAGTTTTAACATGCTGAAATCCTTGAGTTTCCGGCAGAAAATCCTGTTGGCGGTTCTGGTGACTGTGTTTCTGGGGTTTGCGGTCACCCTGGGCTTTGTCAATATGGCCAACAGTCAGGATGCCCGTCGCCAGGGCGAAGCGCTGGCAGAACAAATGGCCGCCCGCTATGCGGAACAAACCGAAAAAACCCTGAATGAATCGATGAAAGCCGCCGCCCAACTGGCGCAAACCTTTGAAGGCTTGCGCCAGGGAGGCATGCCGTCTCGCCCCACGCTGGATGCGCTGCAACGCCGGGTGCTGATGGCCAACACCGGCTTCATCAATATCTGGGTTTTATTCGAACCCAATGCGCTGGATGGGCGCGATGCCGAATTTGCCAACACGCCGCACCATGACCGCAGCGGTCGCTATGTGCCTTACTTTACCCGCAAGCCAGATGGCAGTATCGGCCAGGAAATTCCCGGTGGCGGCAAGGGCGAGGTGCTGGAATACGACCGCCCTGGCGATGGCGACTACTATCTGGTGCCCAAGCAACGTGGCATGGACACCATCACCGAGCCCTATGAATACGATGTGGCCGGGCAGAAAATGCTTTTGTCCTCGTTTGTGGCCCCCATCAAGGACAGCAATGGCCGCTTTATCGGTGCGGCTGGGGTGGATGTGCCGCTGGCCAGCGTGCAAAACGAGCTGGGCAAGGTCAAGCCGTTTGATGAGGGCTATCTGAGCGTGCTGTCCAACGGCGGCGTGTATATTGCCCATCCAGACACGGGCAAGCTGGGCAAGGCAGCGGCTGACCTGTCGCCGGAAGCACTGGCGGCGATCAAGGCCGGCAAGGTGTTTCACTATCAGGCTGCCGGCAACTGGATGCACTTTCTGATGCCAATCCACATTGGTCAGTCGGGCACGCCGTGGGCGGTGGCGGTAAGCATTCCGATGGACAAGGTGATGGAACAGGCCAATGCCACACGTAATCAGTCGCTGTGGATCGGTCTGGCCTGCCTGCTCGGGTTGGGCGTCATCCTGTTCATGGTGCTGGCCCGTCTGATTCGCCCCTTGAACGAGTTGTCGCGGGCAATGAGCTATCTGGCCAGCGGCTCGGGTGACCTGACCCGGCGCATGCGGGTGTCGGGCAACGATGAAATCGGCAAGGTGGCCCTGGCATTCAATGCGTTTGTCAGTCAGCTGCACGAGATGTTCAGCGGGGTGAAACAGCACGCCGAAGCCCTGGCCCGCCATGTGGACGAACTCAGCCAGGTATCCACCCAGGTGGCCGAAGGCTCGCAGCGTCAGTCCGAAGCCGCTAGTGCTACCGCCGCCACCATCGAGCAGGTGACCACCAGCATCAACCATATCGCCAACAGCACCCGCGATGCAGAAAGTGTGGTCAACCGCACCGGCAGCCTGACCCGCGATTCGGCTACCGTGGTTAACCGCTCATCCAGCGAAATTGGCCAGATTGCCGGCGCGGTGCGCCAGCTGAATGACAACCTGGCCGCGCTGGAAGGCCGTTCCGGACAGATCAGCGCGATTGTCAATGTCATCCGCGACGTGGCCGACCAGACCAACCTGCTGGCACTGAACGCGGCGATTGAAGCCGCCCGCGCTGGCGAGCAGGGCCGGGGCTTTGCCGTGGTGGCCGACGAGGTGCGCAAGCTGGCTGAGCGCACTGGCCAGGCAACCGTGGAAATTGCCGGGATGATTACCGCCATCCAGCACGACACCCGTGCAGCAGCAGGTGGCATGACCGCCGCGCTCAGCCAGGTGGATCAGGGCGTCGAGCTGGCCCAGCAGGCAGCGCAGGCGATTGCCGCCATTCAGGACAATAACACCCAGCTGATTGAAAAAATCCACGAAATTGCTGACGCCACTGCCGAGCAGTCGCTGGCCAGCACCGACATTGCCCGCAATGCCGAGCGGATCAGCAGCATGGCTGCCGACAACGACGCCGCCATTCAGCACAGCGCCAACGCCACCCGCCAGGCGCAGACCCTGGCGGCCAGCCTGCGCGAGATTGTGTCGCACTTCAAGCTGTAACGCCCACGCCGAATGCCGCCTTGCCCTGCGGTGAGACATAGGGCAAGGCGGCGGGTTTTTGCCTGGCTGACCCTGAAGGTGGTCTACCGGCCCATGCCGCCACCGGACGATGCACTGCACTAATGACAATGACAAAAACTGGTGGTATTAACCAGAATTTCAGTAAAAATCAGCAAAAACCTCTGTTGCATCGCACAAAATCCGCTTTTTGTCAGGATAACCCTACTGCTGGCATGTGCAAGCCATGACATAAGCGTTATCATGGTGGTTTGCTGAATTTCGCCGGAGAACCACCGCATGAGCCGCTTTGATTTCCTGCACCCCCCTTTCGATGTCCTGACCGCCGCCGAGCGCGAACAGGTGGAAAAAGCGGTTGATATCGTGTTCTATCCCAACGAAGAAGTGATTCTTGGCCCAGGCCAGGCGGTGGATAGCCTGTTCATGGTGATCAAGGGCATCGTGCGCGAAGTGGCCGAAGACGAAATCATCGCGGTGTACCACGCCAACGACACCTTTGATGCCCGTGCGCTGATTGCTGGCAACTCGGTTCACCGCTTTGAAGTACACGAAGAAGCGCTGGTGTTTGTCCTGCCCAAAGAAGCGGTGATGGCGCTGATTGAATCCAACCCGGTATTTGGCGCATTTTTCTTCCAGAGCGTGTCGGAAAAGTTTTCCGCCATGGCCCAGCGTTCTGGCAACCGCGAGCTGCAAACCCTGCTGACCGCCACCGTGCGCGAAGCCTGCGTGAAAACCCCGGTGTTTCTCGACAGTGCGCAAACCGTACTGGACGCTGCCCGGACGATGAAGCAGCAGCGGGCCAAATCCATTCTGGTGCGCGATGGCGAGCGCATTGGCATTTTTACCGCCAGTGATTTCCGCGACATCATCCTGACCAATACCCCGGCCAGTACGGCGCTGGGCGACACTGCACATTTCAATCTGGTGACCACGGATGCCGGCGATTACCTGTTCAACGCCCTGCTGACCATGACCCGCCATCACATCCAGCGTGTGGTGGTGACCGAAAACGGCCAGCCCACCGGTGTGCTGGAACAGATTGACCTGCTGTCCTACTTCTCCAACCACTCGCACCTGATTGCCCAGCAGATCGAGCTGGCCGAATCGCTGGATACACTCAAGAGTGTGGCCGGGCAGATTGACCGGCTGGTGGCGGTATTGTCCAGCCATGGGGTGAAGGCGCCGCAGCTGGCGCGGCTGGTGCAAACGCTGAATGCCCAGCTGTTTGCTCGCGCCTGGCGGCTGATTGCACCGGAAGAGCTGGTCGATAACAGCTGTCTGATTGTGATGGGCAGCGAAGGCCGTGGCGAGCAGATCATCAAGACCGACCAGGACAATGCGCTGATTGTCCGCGATGGTTTCAGCCATCCCTACCTGGAAGACGCCTGCGCGCGCTTTTCGGCCACGCTGATCGAGTTTGGTTATCCGCCCTGCCCTGGCCAGATCATGGTCAATAATGCACTGTGGCGCAAACCGCAGGCGGATTTCCACGACCAGCTGTATCGCTGGGTGTACCTGCCGGACGCGGATGCGCAGATGAATCTGGCCATTTTTGTTGATGCCGAGTCGGTGGCGGGCGATGCCGAGCTGCTGCATCAGGCCAAGCGCTATCTGCGTTCGATCATGTCTGACGATGCCGGTTTTTATCTGCGCTTTGCCCGCGCCATCGAGCAGTTTGACACCCCGCTGGGGCTGTTCTCGCAGTTGCTGACCAAGTCGCAGGGCGGGGTGTCCACGCTGGACCTGAAAAAAGGCGGGATCTTCCCGATTGTCCACGGCATCCGCGCCATGGCGCTGGAATACCAGCTGGAAGCCAGCAATACCCTGGAGCGGATCAAAACCCTGGTCGAACAGGGGCATCTGGAGGCCCAGCTGGGCCATGACACTGCCGAAGCGCTGGGCTTTTTGCTGGAAATGCGCCTGAAAGCCGGCCTGAGCATGCTGGCTGACGGCAAGGCTCCGTCCAACCTGATTGAGCCGGATCGCCTGTCCACCCTGGAGCGCGACCTGCTGAAAGACGCACTGGCCGTGGTCAAGCGCTTTAAAACCACCATTCGCCACCACTTCAAGATGACCGGGTTCTGACATGTTTGCTGCGCTGAAAACCACTTGGGCGCGCAAGCGCCTGTCCAACCCTGCCTATGCCCATCTGTTTGACGGGCATCCGGATGAAATGGTCAGCGTGGATTGCGAAACCACCAGCCTGAATATCCGTGAAGCCGAACTGCTGTCGATTGGCGCAGTGCGCATTCGCGGCAACCGGGTGCTGACCAGTGAGTCGTTTTACATGCTGGTCAAACCGGAACGCCTACCGATTGGGGCCAGCGTGGCCGTGCATGGCTTGCGTCCGATTGATGTGTCCAATGGTGTGCCGCCGATGGTGGCAGTCAAGGCGCTGCTCGACTTTATTGGTGGTCGCCCGCTGGTGGGCTATTACCTGGAATACGATGTCGGCGTGCTGAACAAGTACGTGAAGGGGCTGATCGGCATTGGCCTGCCGCAGGCGCAGACTGAAGTATCCGGCCTATACTACGACTGGAAGCTCAAGCAAAACCCGGATGGCTACGTCGATCTGCGCCTGCAGCCCATGCTGGACGAACTGGCGATTCCCACCCTGGCTCGCCACGATGCGCTGAATGATGCCATTACCGCCGCGATGATTTTGCTGGCCATGCGCCAGCGTGGGGCCAAGGTATAGCGCCACGGGGCTGCGCGTTGCCGTCGCAATTGGCCCGACACATCAGCCGGGGGGTGCCGCCAGCTGCTTGAGGTAGCTGCGCTGACGCTGGCGCAGTGTGGGCAAGCTCGGTGCGTGCCGCGCCAGCGCGTCCAGCACTGGCTGTAGTCGGGCATCGTGGCGAAAGCACACGCGCAAGGGGTGCTCGGCCAGCCAGCGGGCATGAAATTCCAGGGCAAGCGCTTCATTGCGCAGCGGTGAACGTTCCAGCAGGTAATACATCACCTGATTGTCAATCACCGCCACATCAATCCGCCGCTGTACCAGCTTGCGCAGATTGCTGATATCGCTGCTGGCCACATCCACCGGCAACTGGCCACTGGCCACTGCCGCGTCAAATGCATCGCTGTTGGCATAGCCGCTGACCACGCCCACCCGGTAGCGACTCAGGTCGCTGATCGTTTCCCAGTCAATCACCCGCCCCGGCAGATAGGCCAGGCCAAGCACGCTGCTGCCAATCGGGGCGCTGAGCTTGCAGCGGCGTTCGGTGTCGTGGGTCTGGTATTCTGGAAAATAGCCATCCAGACCGGGACGATGGCCAATGCCATCGCGAATGGTGCGCGCCCACGGCAGCCAGACCACTTCCAGCCGATACCCGGCCTGCGCCAGCATCTGGCGCAGGATGGCGGTGCTGCTGCCTTGCTCGGGCAAGCTGGCGGCGGAAAAGGGGGCCCAGTCGCTGGAGGCCAGCCGGACCACCGGGCGGGGATCCGGCATCGTCGGCGCGGCCAGAACGCTGCCCGCCCAGAGCACGCCAAGCCAGACCATCCGGTGGATGCCGTGGTAGAGCGTCATTGGTGTTCTCCTGGCTGACGACACAACAACGTCCCGCAAGCGGGGCGCTGGAGGAAGCGGCTGTGTGGCTCAGCCCTGCACGTCGTTGAGCAGGGTTTGCAGTTCGCCGTTTTCAAACATCTGGCTCATGATGTCGGAACCGCCGATGAATTCACCTTTGACGTACAGCTGCGGAATGGTGGGCCAGTTGGAGAATTCCTTGATGCCCTGGCGGATGGCGGCATCCTGAAGCACATCAACAGTCATGATCTTGTCCACATTGCAGGCCTTGAGAATCTGCACGGCGCGGCCGGAAAACCCGCACTGCGGAAACTGGGCCGAGCCTTTCATGTAGAGCACCACCGGGTTTTCGGAAACTTGTTGCTGGATCACATCGTGAATCGAGGCTGACATGGTTGAATCCTTTTTCATGCGAACGGGGGCGGGGAATACCCGAGTAATTTGTTAGGATTTTAATCCGCCACAGCAGCAGGGTCAACGCTGGTGCCGCACACAAAAACGCCACCCCATCGCTGGCGTGGCGTTCAGATCAGGCAACCGGGCAATCAGGCGGCGCGGTTGTGCAGCACCATATCACATTGCAGCTGGCCCAGTTGCAGGCCACGCAGCGAAACCGAGTTGATGATCAACGGGTTGCGCAGATTGGCACTCAGCGATTTGAGCAGCGGGTGGGTATTTTCGTCGATGGCGTCGCTGCCTTTGTAAATCATCACCAGCACCAGGGCATCTTCCGGGTTGGCCAGTTGCAGGGCATCCACTTCTTCGGCGCTGAGTTCCACTTCGTAGCGCACGCCAAATTCTTCCGGTGCCACCACGCTGAACAGCACATCAGCGTCATCCAGCGACTGCATCCAGAACACGCGCGGGCTATCAGCTTGTTCAGACTCCTCATGGAACAGCTTGAAACGCTGGCAGGATTCGAACCCCGGCAACCCCAACGGGAAATTCAGAACCGTGTTTTCATCAACAGTAACTTGTCCGAGCAGGTTCGATTGAAACAACATTGTAAGACTCCTCCGCAAAGCGGATGACATGGGAACACTGAAGATTCTGACACAGCCATTCTGTCCTACCCATTGCGGTAAGTCAAAGCCTGTGCATTTACTCAGGCCAGCGTGCCGGCGCGCATTTCGGCAATGGCCTGCTCGATCTCGTCGCGGGTGTTCATCACAAACGGCCCCCACTGGGCAATCGGCTGGTTCAGCGGCTGTCCGGCCAGCACCAGCAAGCGTGCGCCGCTGGCGCTATGCAGCTGTACGCCATGGCTGGCCGGGTTTTGTGTCAGCACCGCCAGCGTGCGCACCGGCAAGGCTTGATCCGCCACACTGAGCGTGCCGTCGTAGAGATAAACGGCGGCATGATGGCCTGCAGGCAGCGCCAGGCATTCGCTGGCACCAGCGGGCAGATGCACATCCCAGTAGCATGGTTCGGTGTCTGCTTCCTGAATCGCCCCTTCCACACCGTCCACACCGCCGGCAATCACCCGAATCAGGCTGCCTGCCTGGGTGCGCAGTTCCGGAATCGCCTCGGCGGGCAGGTCGCGGTAGGTTGGCGCACTGAGCTTGCGTGCGGCGGGCAGGTTGATCCACAGTTGAAAGCCATGCATCAGGCCATCTTGCTGTTCCGGCATTTCCGAATGCAAGATGCCGCGCCCGGCATTCATCCACTGCACCGCGCCGGGACCGAGCACGCCTTCATTGCCCACGCTGTCACGATGGCGCATGCGCCCGGCCAGCATATAGGTGACGGTCTGAAAGCCACGATGTGGATGCTCGGGAAAACCGGCCAGATAGTCGCCAGGCTGGTCGGAGCGGAACTCGTCCAGCATCAGGAAGGGATCAAGCCGGCGCTGTGCGGCAGCACCATGCAGGATACGCAGCAGGCGCACCCCGGCACCATCCGAAGCGGCTTGCCCGGCAAGGGTGAATTCAATCTGGCGGCTGATAAATGCAGACGGTGACATGAAGAGGCTCCCTGGCAGAGTCAGTCAGGATTGCTGAACTTGATCTGTGCCAATTAATGAATGAACATGCTGCTCAATGCAACTCATACATCCATTCTAGGCAGCCAGCTGCCAGCAAGATAGCGAGGAAATCTGCCAGAAAGGTTCAAAAAATCTGAATATCAGCCACTTGGCCTGCCGGAACGGCTGACGGGTCTGCCGTGCGTCCGGTTTAATAGCGACGCCGATTGGTGGGCATTTTGGCGCTGACAGGGGCCGGCTTGCTCGAGATGGGAGGGTGAACTGGGGCCGGATGATGTGTCCGGTGCGCATGGGGGCGATGCTGGCTGGCGCTGGCCTGGCCCAGCGCATACATGGCCCAGAGCGCAGCTGGCAACCAGCCAACCACGGTCAGCTGAAGCAACAGGCTGACCACGCCGGCCCCGGTGCGATGCAGGCGGAAAAATGCAGTGAATGGCAACAGGATGGCAAGCAGGACGCGCATGATCGATCTCCCGACAAGACACCTGGAACAAAACGGCTCAGTTCTTCCCGCCTGGCGCTGTCGCAGGGGACGGCAAGCGCAGAGACCGTCAGGGCGGTTTTGTCCGTGGTGTGTAATACGCTGGAACTGTAGTCACATCGGCTACAGCAGACATCAAGGTATCAAGGTCTTTCTGCCATGTTAGCGCAAACCGGGAAGGGTGAGGAGGATTGGCGCGGCAGCGCCGGCCTCCAGGCTGTATCAGTCGTCCAGCCGCTCACCCCACAAGTCGTATTCGTCGCTGTCGATGATGCGCACTTCCACCCAGTCGCCCACCTGCAACCCATCGCTATCGGCCACAAATACCAGACCGTCGATTTCCGGCGCATCGGCGTAGCTGCGGCATACCGCACCTTCGTCGTCGATTTCATCCACCAGCACGGTCATGATCTGGCCCACGCGGGCGGCCAGTCGGCGGGCGCTGATGTCTGCCTGCAATTCCATCAATCGTGCCTTGCGCGCTTCCTTCACGTCTTCCGGCACTGGGTCGGGCAGTTCGTTGGCAGCGGCACCGTCCACCGGCGAGTAGGTGAAACAGCCCACCCGGTCCAGCTCGGCTTCACGCAGGAAATCCAAGAGGATATTGAAGTCCTCTTCGGTTTCGCCAGGAAAGCCAACGATGAAGGTGCTGCGGATTACCAGTTCCGGACAGATTTCCCGCCATTTGCGGATGCGTTGCAGCACATTGTCGGCATTGGCCGGGCGCTTCATGGCCTTGAGCACTTTTTGCGACGCGTGCTGGAACGGGATGTCCAGGTAGGGCAGGATTTTGCCTTCGGCCATCAGTGGAATGATTTCATCCACATGCGGATAGGGGTAGACGTAATGCAGGCGTACCCACACGTCCAGCTTGCCCAGTTCTTCGCACAGCTCGGTCATCCGGGTTTTCACCGGGCGGCCTTGCCAGAAGCCGGTGCGGTATTTCACGTCCACGCCGTAAGCGCTGGTGTCCTGGGACACCACCAGCAGCTCTTTGGCCCCTCCCTTGACCAGCGCCTCGGCTTCTTTCAGCACCTCATGGACTGGCCGGCTGTCCAGGTCGCCGCGCAAGCCGGGGATGATGCAGAAGGTGCAGCGATGGTTGCAGCCTTCGGAAATCTTCAGATAGGCGTAGTGGCGTGGGGTGAGCTTGATGCCGGCTGGCGGCAGCAGGTCCATGAAGGGGTCGTGCGGCTTGGGCAGGTGCTGATGGATATGTTCCATCACTTCGCTGGCGGCGTGCGGGCCGGTGACTGCCAGCACGGCGGGATGCACGTCGGTGACCATTTTGCCGTCAGCACGGGCCCCCAGACAGCCGGTGACGATCACCTTGCCGTTTTCATTGAGCGCTTCACCAATCGCATCCAGCGATTCAGCCACCGCTGAATCGATAAAGCCACAGGTATTGACCACCACCAGATCGGCCCCGTCATAGCTGGGGGAAATTTCGTAGCCTTCGGCGCGAAGGCGGGTGAGGATGTGTTCGGAATCGACCAATGCCTTGGGACAGCCAAGACTGACGAACCCGACTTTGGGTACGGTATGTGCCATGGAGAAAAAGACTCATGCAAAAACGAACAAAGCCGGACATCTGCGCGGATGTCCGGCTGGCGGAGTTCTGCAAGTATACAGCAGGGTTGTCCGCGCTACAGCGGCGTGGGCTGTCCGGCCTTTACCCCAGGCGGGACAGCCACCCTGCTGGCGCAACACACCCTTAACCCGGTGTCAGGCCATCATGTTGGGCGATCAGGCATCTTTGTTGGGGTCACTGCTGGGCGGGTAGGGCTGGAAGGGAAAGCCGGTGAACAGGTTTTTGGTGCGGGCCTGCATCTGGTTCTGCATTTCCACAAACATATTGGTGCTTTGCTCCAGGTAGCTGGTCATCATGTTCTGGATGGCCGGGGCCTGGAATTTCATGTATTCGCTCCACATATTGTGGTTGCCAAACATTGGCGTGTCGCCCACCATTTGCCGGGTCTGATCCTGCAGCTTTTGCTGCATCTGGGTAAAGAGCTCAAGGTTCTTTTCCAGATAGTTGCCCATCAGGCCCTGCATGGTGTTGCCGTAGAAGCGGATGATCTGGGTCAGCACGTCGTAGGTGAACATTGGCATGCCGCCGGCTTCTTCTTCCAGAATGATCTGCAACAGCACGCTGCGGGTAATGTCATCCTGAGACTTGGCGTCGACCACTTGCAGTTCCACGTGGTCCAGCACCAGCTGCTTGACATCCCCCAGGGTGATGTAGGAGCTGGTGGCCGTATCGTACAGGCGACGATTCGGGTATTTCTTGATAATGCGCTTCTCTCCGCTCATGTCGAGCCTCCGGTTTTTCTTTTGGTATAACATGGGCACACCGTGGCAAAGTCGCAACAGTGCACGTGTTCACATGGGTTGACTACACGAAAGGCCGGCACATTGACCTTCGTTTTTGGCGGCATCCCCGCCTGAATGGGCTGGCGTGCCCAAGGCCCTCCGCTTGCGTGGGCGGTGGCTGGAACCGGCCAATATCCTTTGCGCTGACGCGGTTTTTCCGCATGTGCTGCCCTGGTTTCTGGACATGACCGGAACTCGCCGCCCAAGTGGGCATACCGCAAATTATTGCAGCGCAAAAGACAACTTTACCATAGCCATGCCTGCTGTCTGCATCTTTCTGGTGCATTGCGCAAGATGTTATTTTTAATGAAGAAAAATTTTGTGCAGCGCACAAAATAGTACTTGACGCACCGCACAATGCTTCCTAGAATGCAGCCATCGGAAGTTGCAAACAGTGCAAATTTTCCTTTCCAAACAAATGTCTACGAGGAGATTGACATGGTGAACCCGCAAGCCCAATTCAGCCAGGCTGCCCTGCACGGCATTGATACCGCCATGCGTTTGACTCAAATTGGCCTGAACAGTGCTGAACGCCTGTTCAAACTACAGTTCCAGACTGGCCGCACCCTGCTGGAAGAACAAGTCCGCAATCTGCATAGCCTGGCCGAAGGTGCTCCGCAAGAACTGCCGACCCGGGTCAACGGCCTGGCAGTGCAAACCGTCGAGCAACTGGTCAACCATTCGCGCAATGCCTACGAAGTGCTGTCGGCCACGCAAAACGAACTCACCCAACTGCTGGATGAACAGTTCAGCCAGCTCAACCGCACCGTAATCAGCTCGATCGACGTGCTGGCCAAAAACGCGCCGGCTGGCACCGATGCTGCCGTGAATGCACTGAAGTCGTCGATTGCCGCCTCGGCTGCCGCGATGAACAGCATGACCAAGGCTGCTCACCAAGTGGCAGAATTCACTGAAACCAGCGTCAAGGCCGCCACCACCGCCACCGCTGATGCAGTGAAAACCGCCGCTCAGAAAGTGGGCACCCCGGCTGCCTGATGCCAGCTGGCGTCAGCCAAAACCCCGCTGCCATGGCTGCGGGGTTTTTTGCGCCCATTTGCGCTGTCGGGCGATGGCGCTACAATCGGTTTTTCTGGTCAGTGGACACACCACATGAAAATCAGCAGCACGTTTGACGCCGGCAGCATCGAAGTGGTCGCCCTGGACAGCTTCGACGACATTCGCCTGCGCCTGCGCCCGGACAATGCCTCCGACTTTGCCCAATGGTTTTACTTCCGCCTGCAGGGTGCGGCTTACCAGCCCTGCACCATGCGCATCCTGAACGCCGCTAACGCTGCCTACCCGGAAGGCTGGGTGGATTATCAGCCCTGTGCTTCATATGACCGCGTCAACTGGTTCCGGGTTCCCGCCCGCTACGAAGATGGCGTGCTGATTATTGAGCACACCCCGCTGGCCAGCAGCATTTATTATGCTTACTTTGAACCCTACTCCTACGAGCAGCACCTGCGCCTGATTGGCGAGGCGCAAAGCTCTGGTCTGGTGCAACTGTCTGACCTGGGCTCTACCCTGGACGGGCGCGACCTCAGCTTGCTGACCATTGGCCATGAAGTCAGCTCCGACCTGAAAGTGTGGATCATCGCCCGCCAGCATCCGGGTGAAACCATGACGGAATGGTTTATCGAAGGTTTGCTGGGCCGGCTGCTGGACACCCATGATTCGCTGGCACGCGCGCTGATGGACAAGGCCACCTTCTATATTGTGCCCAATATGAACCCGGATGGCTCAGTGCGCGGCAATCTGCGTACCAACGCCGCAGGTGCCAACCTTAACCGCGAATGGCTGACACCCAGCGCCGAGCGCAGCCCGGAAGTGCTGTGGGTGCGTGAGAAAATGCAGGAAACCGGGGTGGACCTGTTCCTGGACATCCACGGTGACGAAAGCCTGCCTTATGTATTTGTCGCCGGCACGGAAGGGACGCCCAATTACCGTGCGCCGATTGCCGCACTGGAAGACAAGTTCAAGCAGCACTTCTTGCTGGCCAGTCCGGATTTTCAGGATGAACATGGCTACGCCAAGGATGCGCCAGGCGAAGCCAACCTGAGCATGGCCACTGCCTGGGTGGGCAATGCCTTTGAATGTCTGGCGTTTACCCTGGAAATGCCGTTCAAGGACAATGCCAACCTGCCCGACGACGATATGGGCTGGAATGGCCAGCGCAGCCTGCGTCTGGGCGAGGCGATCCTGCAGCCCATCTATGCGGTGTTGAACGATATCCAGCTGCTGCGCGCCAGTCAGGACGACACAAGCAGCGCGGTGTGAAGGCGTTGGTCGTGAAAAATGCCGCTTCCGGTTGAACCGTTGCGCGGCAACTCTCGCCTTTCAGGGCGGTGAAGAATAGTGCGGACGGCTTAGCCGTCCGTGCCTTCACCGCGCGCTGTCCCACCACTTCTTACAAACGCAGTGCCGTCTGTGCCAAATATCGTTTTCGTGATTGATAGGCCCAAGGATACGCTGAAAAAATTGTCATTCCCGCGAAGGCGGGAATCCAGTGTTTTGATTTTGCTGGGTTTTGCTTTTGGCAAACACGATTTTTCTGAATAAATCAGCGCGTCCCTAGACCGCTTTCGGCATGCGTTTCACCTAACGTGTCGTTCCCGCGAAGTCGGGAACCCAGACCGCGCTACAGCGTGCGCGGTGGGTGTTGAGCGTTGTCGGATAGTCAGCGCGCTGTGGATGCCCCTGGATTCCCGCCTGCGCGGGAATGCGCGGTGGGGTGCGGCGGATGGTTCGCTGTGTCAAATCAAGATGTTTGACATAAATAAAGCAAGACATCCGACGTCGGCTTGCTCGCAGGCACCCTCGTGTTTCAACGTGACTGGCTACTAGTAGCCAGTCACGTTGAAACACGAGGATAAAGACGAGCAAGCTTACGCCGGGCATCCTGAGTGGAGAACTTCCACTTGACGGGGATGGCGTTGGCGTTGCGTTCACGCACATTGGCCTCAACCTCGCGTCGCAGCATTTCTTCATCGGCGATACGTTGCGACAAACACATATTCGACAGCACAGCCAGCTCAAGCTCGGCAATGTTGAGCCAGCTGCCATGCTTGGGGGTGTAGTGAAACTCCAGCTTCCTGGCAATGGCGCGGGCTTCTTCTGGCTGAAACGCTTCGTAGAGAGAGGCTGTTTTGTGGGTGTTCAGGTTGTCCAGAACAACCCGAATCACTTCCGCGTCCGGGTAGCATTCGACGATGTGCCGCATGGCGTGAGCAAAGTCGATCTTGGTGCGGCGCTCCATGATCAGCACCTCCCGCCAGCCCCGCTTCGGTTCGCAGATCATCATCAGATTGCGCACGCCGTTGCGCTTGTATTCAGTATCCTGACGAGCGGGCGCGCTGGGTTGTGGCGGTATGGGTTCACGCACCTCACCAATCAGTTGCTTCGGGCTTTCGTCGAAGCAGATGACCGGGCGTGCCGGATCATAGGGTTCTGCGTACAAATCAAGCAGATCTTCCATCGGCGCAACAAATTCGGCGCCGACCTCAGGAATACACCACTCCTGCACCTGCCACGGTTTTAAGGTGTTTTTTTAAAAGCCGACGCACCGTTTCGTGACTGAACGAATCGGCGTATCCCAGTTGTACGACCTTGTCGGCCAACAGACGCAAGGTCCAGTGGTCATGTCCGGCGGGAGGTGGGGTACAGGCGGTGGCAATCACATGGGCGCATTGCTTATCCGTCAATTTCGGCGCTTTTCCAGGACGCGGTCTATCGCTCAACGCGGCTTCGACGCCTTCTTCGACACATCGTTGCCGGGTGTGGTGGATCATGGTGGCGGACACGGCCAGGGCTTCCATGATCGCCGTATCCTTACAGCCCGCTGCCGCCTTCAGCAGTATCCTGGCCCGCGTTTGCTTGCGCGCTGCGCACTTGCCCTTGCGCAGTATGGCTTCCAGCATTTCGACTTCGTCATCTGTCAGCGTGACACGATACTTGATGGCGGGCATGGTGGTTTCCTCAGCGGGGTTGTGCCGTCCTGTATGCAGCAGCTGTGCCTATTATCTGTTCAGATCATGGTGACTGGCTACTAGGCACCAGTCAATCGGTTCAAATCATGGTGACTGGCTACTAGGGTATCACTGCGATCATGCCACGTCTCCCAGCCTTCAAGTACGAATGGATGCCGACTGGCAGACGCGCCGAGCGGTTGAAACCTCACTGACCCAAAGGCGGTGCCGTCGGCATCGACATGGGCATTACCCGTTTCGCCACGCTGTCGGATGGTACCTTCTACACGCCGCTCCACAGCTTCAAACGTCACAAAACTGCGCTGCGCCGCGCGCAACGTGCGATGAACCGCAAACAGATGTTCAGCAATAACGGGAAGAAGGCAAAGTCCAGAATCCAGCGCATCCACGCCCGCCTCGGCAATGCCCGCCGCGATTATCTGCACAAGTGCTCAACCACGATCAGGCAAAACCACACAATGGTGGTAGCAATTCCCTTCCTTTGCACGCTTAAAAACAACCGCTCAAGAGCGACTGCCAGGCCAGCGCGGGGGAGCATGTCAACGCAATGCGAGGTCTGCCCCCAACTTTAGTCGAATAGACGTCCAGGCCGTGGCCGCCAACAATGGGATCAGCTCTTGTCTGACCCTTGCTTGCCGTCTGAAAGCCCTTGCCCATGTCTGCCTGTTCCCGTCTTGTTCTGGCTGTTCTGTGTGTGTCTGCTCTGCCGGCAGCTGCGCTCACCACGGTAGACATCGCCTACCTGGAAGAAACCCGCCCGCCCGTCACCACGCTGGCCAATCTGGAACCGCCGCCAGCCGATCTGGGCCGGGCCGGGGTGGAGCTGGGCATCCGCGACAATGATTCCACCGGCAAATTCTTACAGCAGCGTTTTCAGCTGCACAGCATTCAACTGCCGGCTGGCGTGCCGGCCAGCGAGTGGATGGCGCGGCTGAACAAAACCAAGGCGCGGCTGGTGGTGTTGAATCTGCCGGCCAGCACGCTGGAGGGGCTGCTCAAGCAGCCGGGCCAGGAAGGCATGCTGTGGTTTAACGCGGGTGCAGCAGACGACCGGCTGCGCCAGAGCGAGTGCAAGCCCAATCTGCTGCATACCCTGCCAGGCCGGGCGATGCAGGCCGATGCGCTGGCGCAGTATCTGGTGGCCAAGCGCTGGAAAAAATGGTTTCTGGTCAGCGGCCCGCAGCCGGAAGATGCCGCCTATGCGGCGGCGATTCGCCGCGCAGCCAAGCGCTTTGGCGGGCAGATTGTCGGTGAGAAAGCCTGGCGCTACAGCCACGATGCCCGCCGCACCGCCCAGGCCGAGGTGCCGAGCTTTACCCAGGTGACCGATCACGAAGTGATGATTGTGGCCGACGAGCGCGGGGATTTTGGTGAATACTTTTCTTACCGCACCTGGCTGCCGCGCCCGATTGCCGGCACCCAGGGCCTGGTGGCGGCAGGCTGGCACGCCAGCGCCGAGCAGTGGGGTGCGGTGCAGCTGCAAAACCGCTTCCGCGCTTACGCCAAACGGCCAATGCAGTCGGCGGATTACGCCGGCTGGGCAGCCGTGCGCAGTGTGGGTGAGGCGGCGGCACGCACCCAGTCGGCTGACGCTAAAACCTTGCGCGACTATATCCGCAGCCCGGAATTCGAACTGGCGGCGTTCAAGGGCCGCAGCCTGAGCTACCGCGCCTGGAACGGTGAATTGCGCCAGCCGATGCTGATTGCCCAGCCGCGCGCGCTGGTCAGCCTGTCGCCGCAGGAAGGGTTTTTGCACCCGAACAGTGATCTGGATACGCTGGGATTTGACGCGCCAGAAGTGAAGTGCAAGCCGTAACTCAAGCCGTAACTGATGACTTTTTGTATTGATTTTCCTGACGCCCTGGAGCCACTCCGATGACCCTGTTTCCCCGCCTGGCCTGCTGCGCTGCGCTGCTTGCCGCGCTGCCGGCACTGGCCGACACCGTGTATGTCTCCAATGAAAAAGACCACACCCTGTCGGTGATCGACAGTACCAGCATGAAGGTGCTGAAAACCGTGCCGGTGGGCAAGCGTCCGCGTGGCATTACCCTGTCCAAGGACGGCACCCAGCTGTATATCTGCGCCAGCGACGACAATACCGTGCAGGTGCTGGATCTGGCCACGCTGAAGGTGATTCATAACCTGCCCTCGGGCGAAGATCCCGAGCAATTTGCCCTGTCGCCAGACGGCAAGCAGCTGTACGTAGCCAATGAAGACAGCAATGTGGTCACCATTATTGATATTCCCAGCCGGCGAGTGGCCGGGCAGATTGACGTGGGGGTCGAGCCAGAGGGCATGGCAGTCAGCCCGGATGGGCGCTGGGCAGTGAACACCTCGGAAACCACCAATATGGTGCACTGGATCGACACCCGCACCCGCAAGCTGGTGGATAACACCCTGGTGGACCAGCGCCCGCGTTACGCCCGCTTTAGCGACGACAGCAAGCTGTTGTGGGTGAGCTCGGAAGTGGGCGGCACGGTGTCGGTGATCGATGTGGCCACCCGCAAGCGCATTCACACCATCCGCTTTGCCATTCCCGGCATCCCCAAAGACCGCATCCAGCCGGTGGGCATGCGCCTGACCCGCGATGGCCGCTATGCTTTTGTGGCACTGGGCCCGGCCAACCATGTGGCGGTGGTGGATGCCAAAACTTACGCGCCGGTGAAATACCTGCTGGTGGGCCGCCGGGTGTGGCACACCGCGCTGACCGGCGATGAAAAACAGCTGTGGGTGAGCAATGGCATCAGCAATGATGTGTCGGTGATTGATGTGGACACCCTCAAGGTGGTCAAGTCGATTGCCACTGGCCGTTATCCGTGGGGCGTGGCGATCAAGCCATGAGCGCCGCACTGGAGGTTTGTGCCGTCAGCCACCGCTATGGCGCGCGGCTGGCGCTGGACCAAGTCAGCCTGAGCGTGGCACCGGGTGAGTTTCGCGTGCTGCTCGGCCCCAACGGAGCCGGCAAGAGCACGCTGTACGCGCTGCTCACCCGGCTGCTGGCCTGCCAGAGCGGGCAGATTCGGCTGTTTGGCCAGCCTTTGTCTGCCCAGGCGATGGCCGGGCTGGGGGTGGTGTTTCAGCAGCCCACGCTGGATCTGGATCTCACCGTGGAACAGAACCTGGCCTATTTTGCCGCGCTGCACGGCTTGCGCGGCGCGGCGCGGCAGGCGCGCATCGACGCTGAACTGGCGCGCATGGCGTTGACGGAACGCCGGCACGAGCGGGTGCGCCAGCTCAATGGCGGCCACCGTCGCCGGGTGGAAATTGCCCGCGCCCTGCTGCACCGCCCGCGCCTGCTGTTGCTGGATGAAGCTACGGTCGGGCTGGACATGCCGGCACGGCGGTTTCTGGTGGAGCATGTGCATCAGCTGGTGCGCAACGAAGGGCTGGCGGTGCTGTGGGCCACCCATCTGATTGATGAAGTGCTGGCCGACGACCAGGTGGCGCTGCTGCATCAGGGCCGGCTGGTGGCGCAAGGCCGGGCCGGCGATCTGCCGCAACAGGCCGGCTGTGCCAGCCTGGGCCAGTGGTTTGACCAGCTGACCGGCAAGGAGAATGACGCATGCCTGTGGCCCTGATTGTGTTGCATGCCATTGTCTGGCGCGAGCTGCTGCGCTTCTGGCAGCAGCGCTCGCGTTTTTTTGGCGCGCTGGTCCGCCCGCTGATCTGGCTGATTGTGTTTGCCTCGGGCTTTCGCGCCGCGCTGGGCTTGTCGATCATTCCGCCCTATGAAACCTATATCACCTACGACGTGTACATCACCCCTGGCCTGGTCGGCATGATCCAGCTATTTAACGGCATGCAGCATTCATTGTCGCTGGTGTACGACCGCGAGATGGGCAGCATGCGCGTGCTGCTGACCAGCCCACAGCGGCTGTCCTGGCTGCTGGCCTGCCGGCTGCTGGCTGGGGTGGTGGTGTCGGTGGTGCAGGTGTACGGCTTTTTGCTGATTGCCCGGCTGTGGGGGGTGGATATTCCGTGGATGGGCTTTGTCAGCGTGTTTCCGGCGCTGCTGGTTACTGGCCTGCTGCTGGGGGCGGCGGGAATGCTGATTTCGTCGTGGGTGAACCAGATCGAGAACTTTGCCGGGGTGATGAACTTTGTGGTGTTCCCAGTGTTTTTCTTGTCCACCGCGCTGTACCCGCTGTGGAAGATGCAGGAATCCAGTGAATGGCTGTACTGGGTGTGCGCGGTGAATCCGTTTTCATCGGCGGTGGAAACCCTGCGCTTTGCCCTGTATGGCCAGCTGGCGCTGGAACCGGCGCTGATTACCGTGGCATGCACCGCGCTGATGCTGGCGCTGGCCATTCGCGGCTACCGCCCCCGGCAGCGGGCATGAGCGCCGGCCTGCCACAGCGGCATTCAGCGCGGCGGCCTGTAGGGCTGCGGCGTGGCGTCCACCAGCGCCAGGCCGGCATCGCGCCAGCCATCGGTGCCATCGGCAAACCACAGCACCTGGCGGTAGCCCAGCGCCAACGCGCGCTTGCCGGCATTCCACGACATCCAGCAGTCGCGCAGGCAGTAAAACACCAGCGGCGCGTCCAGGTTACCGGCGCTCAGCCGGGCCAGTTCGCTGGCAAACCAGGCTTCCATACCGGCTTCCGGCGCGCCCTGGCCCACATTGGGCAGCCACACGCTGCCGGCCAGATTGCGCCGGGGCTGCGCCGGCAGCCAGCGGCTGACGCCATCGGCGTCGTCAATCCGGTTGGCCGGCATCACATCGATCAGCAGCAGGGTTTGCTGCTGCAAACGGGCAGCCAGGGTAAGGGCGTCGATGCGCTGGGCACCGGGCAGTTGTTCCGGGGTGGGCGCACGGTAGTGGCTCATCCGGTAGCCGTCGGGCGGCGGCGGCGCGGCGTCGCCGGCTTGCCCCAGGCTTGGCAACAGGCTGGCGGCGCACAGCAGGGAGGCGATAAGGTGACGCATGACGGGGCTCCTGTGCAAACAGACAACAGTCGGCCAGCGTGGGCAAAAGCCGGCGGCTTGCCCATTCGACTTTCGTCGGGGGCGCGGGCAAAATGGTCCGACCGTTTGTCAGACACCCCGGCATTCGACCGGGGGCCGCACGCGGGAGGAGACACGCCATCATGAATTTTGCCCCGCAGGTGCGGCGCGGCCACACCACCCTGGCCGACGCTGACGCTGCCGTTGACGAGCTGCACGCCCAGCTCGACCAGCCTGACTGTAGCCTGGTGCTGATTTTTGCCTCACCCGATTACCCACCCGATGCGCTGGCCAGCGCGCTGAACCGGCGCTTTGCCCATACCCTGGTGGTGGGCTGCACCACAGCAGGTGAAATCAGCGCCAGTGGCTATCAGCATCATTCGATTGCTGCGGTCAGCTTTGCTACACCAGACTTTTGCGCAGTGGCCCAACGCATCGATGACCTGCCGGGGCTGAGCCTGTCCGACGCGCTGGGCGTGGTGATGGGCGCACGCCACCAGCTGGGCCGGCGCTCGCCGTTTGCCATCGACCGGCGTACCTTTGCCCTGCTGCTGATCGACGGCCTGTCGGCGCGGGAAGAACAGATTGCCAGCCGGCTGTCGCGCGCGCTGGGCGATATCCCGATGTTTGGCGGTTCCGCCGGCGACAATATGCGCTTTGAACGCACCGCCGTGCTGGTGGACGGCCAGTTTGTCAGCAACGCCGCCGTGCTGGTGCTGGTCAGCACCCGCCACCCGTTTGAGGTGTTCAAATCCGAACACGCTGCCGGTTACGGCGAACGGGTGGTGATTACCGAGGCCGACGCCGACCGGCGCATTGTCACCGAAATCAACGCCGAACCCGCCGCCGCCGAATACGCGCGGCTGTTGGGCCTGCCCCCGGAAAAACTCACCCCACAGGCATTTGCCGCCCATCCCCTGGTGCTGCAAGTGGGTGGCGTGCCCTATGTGCGCTCGATCCAGCGGGTGAACCCGGACATGAGCCTGAGCTTTTTTTGCGCCATCGACGAAGGGCTGGTGCTGTCCGGCACCCGCTCGCACGACGTGGTGGTCAACCTGGCGCGTACCTTCGAGGGCCTGCGCCAGCGGCTGGGGCCGCTGCAGATTGTGCTGGGCTGCGACTGTATTTTGCGCACCCTGGCCGAACACGACAGCAGCACCCGCAACCGCCTGTCCGACCTGCTGGCCGCCAACCATGTGGTTGGCTTCAACACCTATGGCGAGCAATTCAACGCCATGCACGTCAACCAGACCTTTACCGGCATTGCGATTGGATACGGACTTCCGGCATGAATGATGTCAACAGCAGCGCGCTGCGGCTGGCCGCCCTGGAGCGGGAAAACACCAAGCTGAAAAAAATCAACACCGCGCTGATGCGCCGGGTGGAGCAGGGCCTGGCCGATAACGGCAACTCGTTCACGTTTTTTCAGGTGGCGGTGGAGCTGGAACACCGCATCCAGGAGCGTACCCGCGCGCTGGAACAAGCCATGGCCGAGCTGGAAACCGCCAACTTTGCCCTCACCCAGGCCAAGCGCGCCGCCGAAACCGCCCAGGGCCGGCTGGACGTGGCGGTGGACACCATCGCCGACGGCTTTGCCCTGTGGCACCCGGACGACACCCTGGCACGCTGCAACCGCCGCTTTCTGGATCTGTTTCCCAACCAGCGCAGCATGATTCGCCCCGGCCTGCGCTTTGAAGACTTTCTGGCGGCAGTGGTCAGCGACGGCGGCGTGCTGGAAGCGCGCGACGACCCGTTTGGCTGGCTGCAGCGCCGGCTGGCCTACCACCGCGAACCAGAAGGCAGCCTGATGCTGTCGATGGCCGATGGCACCTGGCAGCGCATCAGCGAACGGCGCACCGGCGACGGTGGCCGGGTGGGCATCTACACCGACATCACCGACATCAAGCGTCAGGAAATGCGCCTGCGCGAAAGCGACCTGGCCGCGCATTCTCTGCTGCTGCAAGCCACGCTCAACAGCATCCGCCAGGGCATCGCCGTGTTCGACCCGGATGGCGCGCTGCTGGCGTGGAACCACCGTTTTTCCGATCTGATTGGCCTGTCGCCGCAGGCGCTCAGCGTGGGCCGGCGCATCAGCGCCCGCGAACGCACACTGTGCTGCCCGCTGTCGGGCGCGCTGGAAATGGCCGGCACCCGTGGCCGTACCCTGGAAGTGCAGTACAACCCAATGCCGGATGGCGGGTTTGCCATGACCTACACCGACATCAGCGAACGCAAGGCCGCCGAACAGGCGCTGCGCGACAGCGAAGCCAAGATGCGGCTGATTACCGACGCGCTGCCGGCGCTGATTGCCTACGTGGACAACCAGCAGATTTACCGCTTCACCAACCAGGGCTACGAAGACTGGTTTGGTATCCCGCGCCGCGATATCAATGGCCGCCCGATGCGCGACGTGCTCGGCCCGCGCTTGTTTGATGGCCGCCGCCATTATGTCGAGCGCGCACTGGAAGGGCGCGCCTCGGTATTTGAGCTGGAACTGCCGGCCCCACGACGCAATATCGAATTTGCCAAGGCCACATTCATTCCGCACTTCGACCCCGACCACGGCGGCGTGCTGGGCTTTTTTGCCCTGATTCAGGACATCACCGACAGCCGCCGTGCCGCCCAGGCGCTGGAACACGCCAAAGAGCAACTGGAACAGCGGGTGGCTGAACGCACTATCGAACTCAGCCACACCAATACCCGGCTGCAGGAAGCCATCCACGCCGCCGAAGAAGCCCAGCGCAGCAAAACCCGCTTTTTTGCCGCTGCCAGCCACGATCTATTGCAACCGCTGAACGCCGCCCGGCTGTTTCTGGCCTCGCTGGCCGGCCAGCCGCTGCCGCCCGCCGCCGCCCGGCTGGCCGACAACGCCGGGGCCTCATTGGAAGCGGTGGATGACCTGATCAACACCCTGCTGGAAATCTCCCGGCTGGATGCCGGCGCGGTAGAAACCGACAAGCGCCACTTTCCGCTGGCCGCCCTGCTCGACCAGCTGGGCACCGAATTTGCCCCGCTGGCCGAAGCGCGCGGGCTGTCGCTACGGGTGCGCAGCTGCAGCGCCATCGTGCACAGCGACTGGGTGCTGCTGGGCCGGGTATTGCGCAACTTCTTGTCCAATGCCATTCGCTACACTCCGCGCGGCAGCCTGCTGCTGGCCTGCCGGCGCATTGACGGCGGCGTGCGCATCGGCGTGTGGGACCAGGGCGCAGGCATTCCAGCCGACAAGCTGCCCAGCGTATTTGGCGAATTCATCCGCCTGTCCGAGCACAGCAGCATGTGCCACAAGGGCATGGGCCTGGGGCTGGCCATTGTGCATCGCCTGGCGCGGGCGCTGGATCACCGCCTGCATGTGCGCTCACAGTTTGGCCGGGGCTCGTGCTTTGCCATCGACGTGCCATATGGCCGCCCGGCCGCCGTGCAGTTCGACGCGCCGCGTGACGACCCCGTCACCGCCAGCCAGCCGCCCGCCGTGGCCGAAGGTGCACGGCTGCTGCTGATCGACAACGACCCGGCCATTCTGGAAGGCATGGTCACGCTGCTGGAAGACTGGCGCTATCAAACCCTGGCCGCCCCCAGCGCCGACGCCGCCATCACCCTGCTTGACGCCCACGGCCTGATGCCAGACGCGATTCTGGCCGACTACCACCTGGACGACGGAGCCACCGGCAGCGAAGCCATCCAGCGCATCTGCCAGCACCTGGGCCAGAACGTGCCCGCCGCGCTGATTACCGCCGACCACAGCGCCGAACTGCGCCAGGCCGCCGAACAGGCCGGCTGGGCCTGGCTGGGCAAACCGGTGCGCCCCGCCCGGCTGCGCGCCTTGCTCAGCCATGTGCTGCGTGATGTGGGGGAGAAAAAAAGCTGATCCTGGGGCTGAACGCGTGCCGCGTGTTCAGCCCAGCAAGCCCACGGCACTTCACCAGTGCAAGCCCCGCCTCACCGGCAGCCCTGTCCGGCAACCCCAATCTTCTCCCCATGGCCCTGCGCCGGATTTCCCGGCCAGCGATCCCCGTCGCCTCCTTTTCTTCACGCCTGCCAGCCAGCCGCAGCCACAGCCGTCAGTGCCTGCGCCGCCGCCCAAGGCTGCCCGCCATCCGCTCCGTGCCAACTCACTTGGCAAGTGATAGTAGATTTTATTAGCCAAATGGTATTTTTACGGATTGACGGTCAATTTCGCTTTGCTTAGCATGGGTCGTATGGTTGAGAATTAGACCATTAACTCAATTCGCACTGGCTCAGAAGGCAATGATATTTTCAATATGAGCACAATGGAAATGAAGCCAGGTGAAGATGCCCATGGCTATAGTGCACTCGGAGGGGATGATACTGTCAACGGCAGCAAATATGTTGATTTTATCTATGGTGGCACAGGAAATGATATTTTGTATGGAAATGGCGGCGACGATGCCTTGTTTGGTGAATCAGGAAATGACCGGCTCTCTGGCGGTATCGGCGTTGACTTGCTGCACGGCGGCGATGGCAATGATGTTCTGGATGGCGGTGCGGGCTTCGACGATCTCCTCGGCGGGTTTGGCAATGATCTGTATGTGGCTTATATAGGTCAAGGTCAGGACCGCATCAATGATGGTGTCACATCCAGTTTTACCCCCGACTACGGTGGTGGTATCGACATAGTGCAAATCCCCAACCTGACGCTGAACCAGGTCTACGCTGGCAGGTACAATAATGACCTGTATCTTTCAAGTGTGGCTGATGCCAGCGATGGCCAACTGAACGAAGGGGTGGCCATCACCAATTTTTTCCTGGGAGGCATTTATACCATCGAGTATTTGCAAACCAGTGATTACACCGTTAATCTTTCCCAATATTTTAATGTGGTGTAGCCTCTGATTCGTCAGCGGATCATCGCGGCCAGTCACGTCACATTCTCTAGCTGCTTGTGCAAACAAGCAGCTGATCACCATTCAGCTTGGAGTCTTCCCATGCAAATTGACATTGGATCCCTCTTATCCAGTTACCCCAGCAACCCCAACTACGTCGGCAGCCCGGAGCAATTAGCGACCAAGGCTGAATTGGATAAATTCTACAAAGAATCGCCGAACGCCGGATTTTCCTTTACTTTCGATCCGGCCTTGGCTAATACCACACATAATAATATCCGCTATATGCTTTTACCCAAGCCAACTGAGGAAGAAAAGATCGCGTTTCTAAAAATGAAACAGCAGTTTGAAGAGCTCTTGAAGAGTGATGAAGAAGTCAAGAAAAAACTCGAGTCCCCTGAAGTGCTTGAAAAATTTTTTAGCCAGGAAGCTGACAGTATTTTTCGCAGCCCTGCTGGCGAGATTCTGGCCGTAGTGTACAAAGATGGCTCCATATATAGCCATGGTGGTGTCAATCTGGATGCCATTCATCAGGCAGGCCAAGGCCTGAGTCAGCATGAATACCGGGCGATGGCCCGTAATGCTGTTGCCACCGCGCTGGGCAGCCAGGCAGTGGCTTCCTACTACGACTACCATAAGCCGGCCCCCACGCTCAGAGACATTTCCCTGGAAGAAAAAGCGTATTACCGCCGTGCCTGATGCCTGCCTGCGAGGCTGGCGCAGTCAGTTGTGCCAGCCTTGATTTAAGCCGCTCGGCCAGTCGGCTGGCTGACCACCATGCAGTTTGGAGCTCACCATGCAAATCGACATTGGATCCCTCTTATCCAGTTACCCCAGCAACCCCAACTACGCCGGCAGCCCAGAGCAATTAGCAACCAAGGCCAAATGGGATAAAATCCAGAAAGAATCGCCGAATGCCGGATTTTCCTTTACTTTCGATCCGGCCTTGGCTAACACCACGCACGATAATATCCGCTATATGCTTTTACCCAAGCCCACCGAGGAAGAGAAGATCGCGTTTCTAAAAATGAAACAGCAGTTTGAAGAGCTCTTGAAGAGTGATGAAGAAATCAAGAAAAAACTTGATGCAGCCCTTGAAGAAAACCTTCGAATGGAAGCCGACAGCATTTTTCGCAGCCCTGGTGGCGAGATTCTGGCGGTGGTGTACAAGGATGGTTCTATATATACCCATGGTGGTGTCAATCTGGATGCCATTCATCAGGCAGGCCAAGGCCTGAGTCAGCACGAATACCGGGCAATGGCCCGTAATGCTGTTGCCACCGCGCTGGGCAGCCAGGCAGTGGCTTCCTACTACGACTACCATAAGTGTCAAGTCCCGCCTGGTTATAAATGCGCTTCTTGAACAATTCAGGTTTTTTCTTCTGCCATTCTTTCAGCGCCTGAATGGGCGAAAGATGGTTGAGCGCACGCTGCGGAATCTGCTGGTTGTAAGTGTTCACATAGCGCTTAAGCGTTGTCTCCAACTCAGCCGCTGAAGCAAATCGGGTCTGGTTCACCACCTCACTGATTCGGCCATTGAAGCGCTCAACCATCCCGTTTGTCTGCGGGTGGCGCGGCGGGCACAGGCGGTGCTCAATATTCAGCGTCATGCAACGGACATCAAAGGCGTGGCGTCCGGTTGGCTCACGCTTTTTGCTGGTGAAGCGGTCGGTGAACTGACTGCCGTTGTCAGTGAGCAATTTGACGATCTTCATCGGTGCCGCGCGTTCCAGCCGGTTTAAAAAGTCCACGCTGCTTTGCTCACTTTGGTCGGCATAGATATGCATGAACACCCAGCGTGTGGCGCGGTCGATGGCTACAAACAGGTAACGTCGCTCTTTCTCGTCAGGCATCCGCGGCAAGTACTTGATATCCATGTGCAGGAAGCCAGGTTCGTAATCCTTGAAGGTTTTGACCTGTGGCTCAACCTGGCCGGCATCAGCCAGCGCCTGGGCTTGCAGTTGACGCAAATTGGCCACGCCATGGCGGCGCAGACAGCGATCCAGCCCAGAGCGAGAGACGTCTGGATTGATGAATTCGCGCACCACAGCGACCAGGTCATCCAATCCCAGTAGCGTCAGGCTTCGCAAGGCCACGGCAATCGCCTCTTGTGCCGGAGTCAGCGTGGTGCAGAGCTTGTGCGGGCGATGGGATAAATCCTCCGGGCTGTCGCGCTGTTTCCACTTGCGTGCGGTTGCCACGCTGATGTTGTAGCGTTTTGCCAACTCAAGCAACGATGCGGCTGAATTCTTGATCTCCGCTCGCGTACGAGGGGTGGTTCGAGCCTGGGCGTGGACTTCACTCATGTTGATTGCTCCGCTTTCAAGGTCTCAATTAGACCACGCATCATGTCTCTTGCCCAGAAGAGTGGCCTGCTACGAATTGGAATATGATCACACGGGATGCAACAGTTAGGTATTTCTTTTTCTGCTGCATCGCCTCCGCCCGAGTACGCGGAGGCGCTAAGTGGCTACGGCGTGCTGGTGGTGGGGTGGGTTTTGTTGCTGTCTGGTGCGGATTGCCGCAATGTCACGCTGTCGCTGTGGCCTGGTTCTGGCTTCCCGCCTGCGTGGGAATGATTCCGTAGGTACGCCACCGGCTGCGGGGCGTTGCCATATGTTATGCCCCCCACTGCTTTACTCCGACATCGTGCTTTTCCACGCCCCCAACACCCGCCCCAACATCGCCTCCCCTTCCAGCAAACAATCCACCTCCAGCAACCCATCCATCCCGCGCAGCCAGGTGAGCTGGCGTTTGGCCAGTTGGCGGGTGGCGGCGATGCCTTGGTCGATGAGTTGCTGGCGGTCGATGTCGCCGTCCAGGTGGTGCCAGGCCTGGCGGTAGCCCACGCAGCGCATGGACGGCAGGCCGGTGTGCAGGCCGGGGTAGCGTTGGCGCAGTTGGCGCACTTCGTCCAGCAGGCCGGCGTCGAGCATCTGGGTGAAGCGGGTGGCGATGCGTTGGTGCAGCACGCTGCGGTCGCTGGGCAGCAGGGCAATTTTCAGCAGCTGCCAGGGTAGCGGGTCGTGCTGGCGTTCGGCGATCAGAGCGCTCATTGGCTGGCTGGTCAGGCGGTGGATTTCCAGCGCGCGCTGGATGCGCTGGGCGTCGTTGGGGGCCAGGCGTTCGGCGGTGGCGGGGTCGATGCGCGCCAGGTCGGCGTGCAGTGCCGGCCAGCCGCGTTCGGCGGCCTGTTGGTCGAGCTCGGCGCGCACGGCGGGGTCGGCGGCGGGCAGGTCGGACAGGCCGTCTTGCAGTGCCTTGAAATACAGCATGGTGCCGCCGGCCAGCAGCGGCACGCGCCCGCGCGCGGTGATGTCGGCCATCAGCTGGCGGGCATCGTGAGCAAACTGGGCGGCGGAGTAGGCATGCAGCGGGTCGATGATGTCAATCAGATGGTGCGGCACTTGCGCTTGTTCTTCGGCGCTGGGTTTGGCGGTGCCGATGTCCATGTCCTGATAAACCAGGGCGGAGTCCACGCTGATGATTTCCACCGGGAGATGGCGGGCCAGGGCCAGGGCCAGGCCGGTTTTGCCGGAGGCGGTGGGGCCCATCAGCAGGATGGCGGGTGGCAGAGGGGTGGAGGTGTTGGTCATGGTGGCGTGGGGGGTTACTGGCCGCGCATGAACAGCGCGTCCAGGTCTTTCATCGAGAGGGCACGCCAGGTGGGGCGGCCATGGTTGCATTGGCCGGAGCGCTCGGTGGCTTCCATGTCGCGCAGCAGGGCGTTCATTTCCGGCAGGGTCAGGCTGCGGTTGGCGCGCACCGCACCGTGGCAGGCCATGGTGGCCAGCAGGGCGTTGCGGTGTTCGGTCAGTGCCTGGCTGCTGCCGCACTGGCGCAGATCGTGCAGGATGGCGCGCACCAGCGGCAGCGGGTCGGCGTCTTTGAGCAGGGCGGGAATGCCGCGCACGGCCAGCTGGCCAGGGCCCAGCTCGGCCAGTTCCACCCCCAGTGCGGCCAGCACGTCGGCGTGATCGTGGGCCAGGCTGGTTTCTAACCGGTCGGCGGCAAAGGCAATGGGCAGCAGCAGCGGCTGGGTGGCCAGTTGCTGGCTGTCAAATTGCTGTTTCAGCCGTTCGTACACAATCCGCTCGTGGGCGGCATGCATGTCCACCACAATCAGCCCACTCGCGTTTTGCGCCAGGATGTATACGCCGTGCAGTTGGGCCAGGGCAAAGCCCAGGGGCGGCAGGCCGGGGTCGGCGTTGGGCTGACGTGGCACGGCGGCGGCGGTGGAGGCTGACGGCGGGGTCGATGTGGCCGTGGGTTCGGCTGGCGCGGATGCAGCGGCGGGTGTCTCGGCGCGTTCGCTGTCGCGCACGTCGGCAAACAGCGCAGCGTAAAAGCCCTGGGCGCTGTCGGCCACTTGCAGCGGCAGCGGGCTTTGTCGCGGCGCTTCGTAGCGGCTGGCCGGGCGCACGGCGGGTGGGGTAAAGCTGCCTAGCAGGGCGGGCCGGCCCGTGCGGCTGTCGTCAGGCGGGCTGGTTGGCAACGACGTGGAGGCGCTGTCGGTGTCTGCATCGGCAGGGCTGGCTGGGCCGGATTCGCCGGCCTTGCTGGCGGCCAGCGCTTTGTTCACGGCATGAAAAATGAACTGATGAATCGCCTGGGATTCGCGAAAACGCACTTCCACTTTGGTGGGGTGAACATTCACATCCACGCCGGCGGGGTCGAGGGTGAGAAACAGCGCATAGCACGGGTGGCGCTCGTGGTGCAGCACGTCGCGGTAGGCCTGACGCACGGCGTGGCCGGCCAGTTTGTCGCGGACAAAGCGGCCATTGACAAAAAAATACTGCGCATCGCGGCTGGTTTTACCCAGAGTGGGGCTGCCGGCAAAGCCCTGCAGGCGCAGCCCGGCGGCATCGGCGTCCACGGTCAGCGCGGTCTGGGCAAATTCGCTGCCCAGCAGCTGCGCCACGCGCTGTTCCAGGCTGTGCCGGGCCAGCCGCCAGCTGACCTTGCCATTGTGGCGCAGGGTCATTTCCACTTCGGGGTGGGCCAGGGCAATGCGCTCGAAGGTGGCTTCGCAGTGGGCGTATTCGGTGGCCGGGCTTTTAAGAAACTTGCGCCGCGCCGGGGTGTTGAAGTACACGTCGGCCACTTCCACCGTGCTGCCTTCGGCGTGGGCGGCGGGTTCCGCCGGATAGAGCGTGCCGTCCTGGGCCAGAATCTGCCAGGCCATGTCGGCACCGGGCGGGCGGCTGGTCAGCGTCAGCCGGGAAATGGCAGCAATGCTGGCCAACCCTTCACCCCGAAAGCCCAGCGTGCCCACCCGCTCCAGATCGCCCAGCGACTGGATTTTGCTGGTGGCGTGGCGGTCCAGCGCCAGCGCCAGATCGTCGGCGGCAATGCCGTTGCCGTCATCGTTCACCCGGATCAGCCGGGTACCGCCATCGGCGAGATCCACGCTGATTCGGGTGGCACCGGCGTCGATGCTGTTTTCCAGCAGTTCCTTCAGCGCCGCCGCCGGGCGCTCGACCACTTCGCCAGCGGCAATCTGGTTAACCAGATGGTCGGGCAGGCGCTGGATGCGCGCGCTCATGCCGACGCTCGCCGTTGTCGCCAGACTTCAATCACGCCAGGCAGGATGGAGACCACAATAATGCCCAGAATCAGCAGGCTGAGGTTGCTTTTGACTGCCGGAAGGTTGCCAAACAGATAGCCGGCGTAGCTGAAGCTGGCCACCCACAACAGCGCGCCCAGCACATTAAAGCGGGCAAATTGCAGATAAGCCATATGGCCCATGCCGGCCACAAACGGGGCAAAAGTGCGCACGATGGGCACAAAACGCGCCAGCACAATGGTCTTGCCGCCATGCCGGGCGTAAAACGCTTCGGTGCGGATGAGGTATTCGCGCCGGAAAATCCGCGAATCCGGATTGGCAAACAAGCGCACGCCAGCATGACGGCCAATCTGGTAATTGCAGGCGTCGCCCAGGATGGCGGCAACAATCAGCAGCGCCACCAGCAGGTGGATATTCATACTGCCCAACGCCGCCAGCGTGCCGGCGACAAACAGCAGCGAATCACCCGGCAGGAAGGGGGTCACCACCAGGCCGGTTTCGCAAAAGATGATCAGAAACAGGATCAGGTAAATCCACGGGCCGTAGGCGACAACCAGCTCGGCCAGGTGGCGGTCGATATGCAGGATGAAGTCCAGCAACAGGCTGATAAATTCCATAAGGCTTGGCAAGGGCTTTCAATAAAATGCGCCCCCAGCAAGCCGGGGGCTGAAAAAAATGGCTCAAACCGGGCCAGTGCGCCGCCCGATTAGCATCGTCATTCCCGCTCAGGCGGGAATCCAGAAATTCACCACAGCATGGTCTGGCATCCGTTATCGTCCATCGTCGGACAGCGGCCACACCCGATTCACCGTCAGCACGCGGTGGAAACTTGCCTGGGTCCCCGCCTGCGCGGGGACGACGCGGAAGGGAGTGGAAAACCTGGCGGCGGTGTGCAACCGTTACCTGATTTTCACCAAAAGCCACTCCCTGAGATACTTCGCCACCATCATTCAATCCACCGCCCATCGCGTCCCACTCCGTCATTCCCGCGTAGGCGGGAATCCAGAAACTCACCACAGCGTGGGATGGATGAATCCTCAACAAACAGCGTCCAAGGCAATTTTACCGTCAACACGCCGTGGAAACTTGCCTGGGTCCCCGCCTGCGCGGGGACGACGCGGAGGGGAGTGGAAAACCTGGCGGCGGCGTGCAGCCGTTGCCAGGTTTTCACCAAGCAAAATGCCACTGCCGAGATACATCACCACAATTCAACACCCAGCCCGTCGCGCCCCACTTCGTCATTCCCGCGCAGGCGGGAATCCAGAAATTCACCACAGCATGGTCTGGCATCCGTTATCGTCCGTCGTCGGACAGCGGCCACACCCGATTCACCGTCAGCACGCGGTGGAAACCTGCCTGGGTCCCCGCCTGCGCGGGGACGACGCGGTAGGGAGTGGAAAACCTGGCGATGGTGTGCAGCCGTTGCCAGGCTTTCACCAAGCAAAATGCCACTGCCGAGATACATCACCACCACAATTCAACACCCAGCCCGTCGCGCCCCACTTCGTCATTCCCGCGCAGGCGGGAATCCAGAAATTCACCACAGCATGGTCTGGCATCCGTTATCGTCCGTCGTCGGACAGCGGCCACACCCGATTCACCGTCAGCACGCGGTGGAAACCTGCCTGGGTCCCCGCCTGCGCGGGGACGACGCGGTAGGGAGTGGAAAACCTGGCGATGGTGTGCAGCCGTTGCCAGGTTTTCACCAAGCGAAATGCCACTGCCGAGATACATCACCACAATTCAACACCCAGCCCGTCGCGCCCCACTTCGTCATTCCCGCGCAGGCGGGAATCCAGAAACTCACCACGGCGTGGTACGGATGAATCCTCAACAAACAGCGGCCAAGGCAATGTCACCGTCAACACGCCGTAGAAACTTGCCTGGGTCCTCGCTTACACAGGAACAACGATTTTCTCCGGTTTCTCCAGCATTCCCCATGCTGATATAAAACTCAGCCCGTCGCGCTTAACCGCTTTACCCCCGTAAAGTCCGCCGAGCATCGCAGACAGTCAGGGGGCTGTCCGGCACGGTTGTTTGAGCGGCAGCGAGTTTCCGGGCCGGCCCTGACTGTCGAGAAGCGCAGGGCACCCGAAGGGCGGGCGTCCCGGGTCGCTTTTCTTTGCCTCCTTTCTTTGGCGAAGCAAAGAAAGGAGGGCGGGCACGGGGTGCAACCCCGTCTCAATTCAATCCCAGCCACCCCGCGCGCCAGCGCGGCTGCTCACCCCCAACACCCTACCCTCACACCACCGCCTCTTCCTTCGGCTTCACCGGCTTGATCATATGCTCACGCCTCACCCCCAGCGCCAGCGCAATCGGGCTGGCCACCAGCACCGACGAATAGATACCAAACACAATGCCAATGGTCAGCGCAGTGGCAAAGCCATGCAGCGCCGGGCCGCCAAACACCAGCATCGACAGCACCATGGCTTCGGTCGAGCCATGGGTGATGATGGTACGGCTCATGGTGGCGGTAATGGCATTGTCGATAATCTGTGCCGTGGATTTGCCGCGCAGGCCGGGTTTGCGGAAGTTTTCCCGAATCCGGTCAAACACCACCACTGATTCATTCACCGAGTAGCCCAGCACCGCCAGCACGGCAGCCAGCACGGTCAGCGAGAACTCCCACTGGAACAGGGCAAAGCAGCCCAGGATGATCACCACGTCGTGCATATTGGCCACAATGGCCGCCACGGCAAAGCGCCATTCAAAACGCAGGGCCAGGTAGAGCATGATGCCCACGCACACCAGGGTCAGCGCGGTCAGGCCGCTGGTCACCAGTTCTTCGCCCACTTGCGGGCCGACAAACTCTACCTTGCGCAATTCCACCTGGGTATTGTCAGCTTGCAGGGCGGTCAGCACCTGGTTGGACAATTGGGCACTGGTACGGTCTTTCAGGTTAGGCAGGCGGATCAGCACGTCGCGGCTGGTGCCCAGGCTTTGCACGGTGGCTTCACCCAGCTTGAGGCCGTCCAGCTTGCTGCGCACGCTGTTGAGTTCCACCGGCTGGGTGTACTGCACTTCCAGCACGGTGCCCCCGGTAAATTCCACGCTGAAGTGCAGGCCTTTGCTGAACAGAAAAAACACCGACAGCAAAAAGGTCAGCAACGAAATCGCCGTGGTGAGCTTGCCATAGCTCATGAACGGGATGTCTTTTTTGAAATGCAGCAGTTCCATGGATGTGGACTTTCTTGATTCTGTGTCCCGCGCTGGCGTCAGCAGGCAGGAAAGGGCGGAATATCACGCTCACGCTGTGGTGGTGTGCCACGCTGGCGGCTCCCGCATTGGGGTGCCGCCAGCGCCAGGCGTTACACCGACAGCTTGGTCAGCCGGCGACGGCTGCCATACACCAGGTTAACCAGACCGCGCGACACCATCACGGCGGAGAACATCGAGGTCAGGATGCCCAGGCAGTGAACCACGGCAAAGCCGCGCACCGGGCCGGAGCCAAAAATCAGCAGCGCCAGGCCGGCAATCAGGGTGGTGATGTTGGAGTCGAGAATCGTCGCCCAGGCGTGGTCGTAACCGGCCTTGATCGCCGCCTGCGGGGTGACGCCATTGCGCACTTCTTCGCGCACCCGCTCGTTGATCAGCACGTTGGCGTCAATCGCCATGCCCAGCGTCAGCGCAATGGCGGCAATGCCGGGCAGGGTGAGCGTGGCTTGCAGCATCGACAGCAGCGCCACCAGCATCAGCACGTTCACCCCCAGAGATACGGTGGAGATCACGCCAAACACCCGGTAATAAATCAGCATGAACACGGCAATGGCGGCAAAACCGTACAGGGTGGAGTTAAAGCCCTTTTCGATATTGTCCTTGCCCAGGCTCGGGCCAACGGTGCGTTCCTCGATGATGTTCATCGGCGCGGCCAGCGAGCCGGCGCGCAGCAGCAGCGCCACGTCGTTGGCTTCTGCCGGGTTCATCGACCCGGAAATCTGCACGCGGCCACCGCCGATTTCACTGCGGATCACCGGCGCGGTCACCACTTCGGCCTTGCCTTTTTCCACCAGCAGCATGGCCATGCGCCGGCCAATATTGTCGGCAGTCACCTGACGGAAGATGCCGGCACCGGTGCTGTCCAGGTTGATATGGACCGCCGGGGTGCCGTTTTCGTCAAAGCCGGGCTGGGCGTCATTGATGTTGTCGCCGGTCAGCTCCACTTCTTTTTTCACCAGGATTTTCTGCACGCCGCCCCGGCCAGTGGCTTCGTCCAGCAGCTCGTAGCCTGCCGGCACCAGGCCGGATTGGGCTTCGGCTACCTTGGCCGGGTCGTCTTCCACCAGACGCACTTCCAGGGTGGCGGTGCGGCCCAGGATGTCCTTGGCCTTGGCGGTGTCCTGCACGCCGGGCAGCTGCACCACAATGCGGTTGGCACCCTGCTGCTGGATCACCGGTTCGGCCACGCCCAGTTCATTCACCCGGTTATGCAGGGTGGTGATGTTCTGCTTGACCGCGTCGGTCTGGATTTTGACGAATTCTTCCGGCTTCAGGCTGATTACCAGCTTGTTCAGCGTGTCGTCGGTTTTCAGGGTGAGGTTGGGCAGCATGCGCGCCAGCACGTCTTCGGCGGCTTTCAGCGTGGTGGCGTCGCGCAGGCCCAGTTCGATGGTGTCACCCACGCGCTTGAGCGTGCCGTAGCGGATTTTCTTGGCGCGCAGCTCACGGCGGATGTCGCCGCTATAGCGTTCGATGGTTTTGTCCACCGCAGCCTTCATGTCCACTTCCAGCAGAAAGTGCACGCCACCGCGCAGGTCCAGGCCGAGGAACATCGGGTGGGCTTTGAGCTGGGCCAGCCAGGCCGGCGACGACGACAGCAGGTTCAGCGCGATGATGTAATTATCGCCCAGCGCCTGCTGAATCAGGTCGCGTGCCTTGATCTGGGTGTCCGGGTCGTGAAAGCGCACTTTCAGGCTGTGGCCATCCAGATAAATGCCGTCAGCCGGCAGCTTGGCAGCCTGCAGGGTTTTTTCCACCCGCTCCATCAGGGCGGTGTCGATGGCGATGGACGAGCGGGTGGTGGACACCTGCACCGCTGGACTTTCGCCATAAAAATTGGGCAGGGTGTACAGGATCGAGACGATCAGCACCACGGCGATGATCAGGTATTTCCAGAGCGGATAACGGTTCATGAGGCGCGTCGGGGGAGAGGGGCCGCCCGTTGTGCTGGGCGGCCACCGGAGTGAACAGAAATTACAGCGACTTGAGCGTGCCTTTTTCCAGCTTGCTCGCCACGGCGGCGCGCTGGACAACGATTTCTACCCCGTTGCTGATTTCAACGGTCAGGTATTCGTCGCCAGCCTTGGTGATGCGACCGGCAATGCCACCCTGGGTGAGCACTTCTTCACCCTTTTGCAGGGCGTCGAGCATGGCTTTGTGCTCTTTCATTTTTTTCTGTTGCGGGCGGACCATCAGGAACCAGAACAGAATGAAGATGCCGATCATCGGCAAAAATTGCATGAGTGCAGCTTGATCCATGATGAGTGTATCGACCTTGTGCAGGGCCTCGCCACAGGCTGGCGGTGCCGGGTTGTAAAAAACGGGTGAAGCAGGGCCTGGCCATCGGGCAGGCCGACCGGGCATTGTAGCTGTGAAGGGTGGACGAAATCCACCGCCAGCCAGCGCAGCCCTGCCGCCTAAGCGCCGTGGATTAATCCACTCCGCGCTGGCGTTCGGCGTGGAAGGTGGCCACAAAGCTTTCAAACTGATCGGCCTCAATCGCTTGGCGCATGTCGGCCATCAGTTGCTGATAATAGTGCAGGTTATGCACCGTGTTCAGCCGCGCGCCAAGAATTTCGCCCGCCCGGTGCAGATGGTGTAGGTAAGCCCGGCTAAAGTTCCGGCAAGCGTAACATTGGCAGGTTTCATCCAGCGGACGAGTGTCGTTGCGGTATTTGGCATTTTTGATCTTGATATCGCCAAAGCGGGTAAAAATCCAGCCATTGCGGGCGTTGCGGGTGGGCATCACGCAGTCGAACATGTCAATGCCGTGCGCCACGCCGTATACCAGGTCTTCCGGGGTGCCCACGCCCATCAGGTAGTGCGGCTTGTCCGCTGGCAGCATGGGCTGCATCACCTGCAGCATGCGCTGCATTTCATGCTTGGGCTCGCCCACCGACAGGCCGCCAATGGCAATGCCGTCAAAGCCGATGGCCATCAGTTCGCGCAGCGATTCTTCGCGCATCGCCGGGTACATGCTGCCCTGGACAATGCCAAACAGCGCATTCGGGTTGCCTTGGTCGTCAAAGGCCTTGCGGCTGCGCTCTGCCCAGCGCAGGCTCATGCGCATCGAATCGGCAGCGGTTTTTTCATCGGCGGGATAGGGCGTGCATTCGTCGAAAATCATCACGATGTCCGAATTCAGCACACGCTGGATTTCCATGGATTTTTCTGGGGACAAAAACAGCTTGTCGCCATTGATCGGGCTCTGGAAAGTCACGCCGTCTTCGGTAATCTTGCGCAAATCGCCCAGGCTGAATACCTGAAACCCGCCCGAATCGGTGAGGATGGGTTTGTCCCAGCCAATAAACTGATGCAGGCCGCCAAACTCGGCCACCACGTCCAGACCAGGGCGCAGCCATAAATGGAAGGTGTTGCCCAGAATGATCTGGGCACCAATTTCATTCAGCTCCAGCGGGCTCATGGCCTTGACTGACCCATAAGTGCCTACCGGCATGAAAGTGGGGGTTTCAATCGTGCCGTGATTCAGGACCAGCGTGCCACGGCGGGCACCGGCGCTGGTGGAGTGCAGAGTAAACTGGAGCATGATGTCGGAGAATGTTTTAGAAAAATCAGCGGGCTAGTATACCGCAAGCCGGGCGCTTGCAAAAAATGCTTGCGCATCGGATCAAATCTCTCTAAACTGCGCAGCTCCTGACTTACAGGCGGTTAGCTCAGCTGGTTAGAGCGCCACGTTGACATCGTGGAGGTCGCTGGTTCGATTCCAGTACCGCCTACCAAAATACTTTGCGGAGTTTTTCCCATGGCTTTCCGAACTACCACTACCGGCATCAGCACCCTAGCTTGAGCCTCGGATTGTTACTGCGAACTACTGCGTAAAACACAAGAAAGTGCGGCTCTGGCCGCACTTTTTTTTTGGTTTTTTTTCGTCACCCCCGTTGATCTGCCCCACTGCCCGGAGTATTGACATGCCTGATATCCGATTGCCTGATGGTTCCATCCGCTCCTTTGAACAGCCGGTCACCGTGGCAGGCGTGGCCGCCTCGATTGGTGCCGGCCTGGCCCGCGCCACCCTGGCGGGTCGGGTGGATGGCGCGCTGGTGGACGCCAGCCATCTGATTGAACACAACGCCGACCTGGTGATCATCACCGAGCGCGACGCCGATGGCCTGGACATCATCCGCCATTCCGCCGCCCACCTGCTGGCGCACGCGGTGAAAACCCTGTTCCCCGACGCTCAGGTCACCATCGGCCCGACCATCGAAAACGGCTTTTACTACGACTTCAGCTACAAGCGCCCGTTTACCCCGGACGATCTGGCCGCCATCGAAAAGAAAATGGCCGAACTGGCCAAGGCAGATATTCCGGTAGAGCGCTACACCCTGTCACGTGACGACGCCGTGGCTTATTTCAAGTCGATTGGCGAAGCCTACAAGGCCGAGATCATCGAATCGATTCCGCAGGATCAGACGCTGAGCCTGTACCGCCAGGGCGACTTTACCGACCTGTGCCGTGGCCCGCACGTGCCATCCACCGGCAAGATCAAGGTGTTCAAGCTGATGAAGCTGGCCGGTGCCTACTGGCGTGGCAACAGCAAGAACGAAATGCTGCAGCGCGTGTACGGCACGGCTTTTGTGAAGAAAGAAGAGCTGGAAGCCCACCTGCACATGCTGGAAGAAGCCGAAAAGCGCGACCACCGCAAACTGGGCCAGCAGCTGGATCTGTACCATATGCAGGACGAAGCACCGGGTTCGGTGTTCTGGCACCCCAAGGGCTGGCGTTTGTTCCAGACGCTGATTGGCTATATGCGCCAGCGTCAGGAACAAGCCGGCTATGTGGAAGTGAACACGCCGGATGTGATGGATCGCGGCCTGTGGGAAACCTCCGGTCACTGGTTCAACTACCGCGAAAACATGTTCACCACGCAAACCGAAGACGAGCGCGTGTTTGCCCTGAAGCCGATGAACTGCCCTGGCGCGGTGTCGATGTACGCCCACGGCTTGCACAGCTACCGCGATTTGCCGATGCGCATGGCCGAATTTGGCAAGGTGCACCGTTACGAGCCGTCTGGCGCGCTGCATGGTTTGTTGCGTGTACGCCACTTTACCCAGGATGACGCGCATATTTTCTGTACCGAAGGCCAGATGGAACAGGAATGCCGCGATGTGGTGGCGCTGATTCTGGATATTTACAAGGATTTCGGCTTTGACAGCGTGCGCATCAAGCTGTCTACCCGCCCGGAAAACCGCATTGGCTCGGATGAGGTGTGGGACAAGCTGGAAGGTGCGCTGTCTTCTGCGCTCGAGTCCATGGGCATGGCCTACGAGCTGTTCCCTGGCGAAGGCGCGTTCTACGGCCCGAAACTGGAATTTGTCTTGCGTGATACGCTGGGTCGCGACTGGCAATGTGGTACGCTGCAGGTAGACATGAATCTGCCCGAGCGTTTTGACATCAGCTATGTGGCCGAAGACAACACCAAAAAACGTCCGGTGATGTTGCACCGTGCGCTGTTTGGCTCGCTGGAGCGCTTCACCGGCATTCTGATCGAACACTACGCCGGTGCCTTCCCCACCTGGCTGGCACCGCAGCAGGCAGTGGTGATGACCATCACCGAAGCACAGTGCGATTATGCCCGTGAAGTGACGGCACAATTGCGCGCTGCAGGCGTTCGTGTTGAAGCCGACTTGAGAAACGAGAAAATTAGCTATAAAATCCGCGAGCATAGCCTGCAGAAATTGCCGTACCAGGTCATCGTCGGTGACAAGGAAAAAGCAGGCGGTCTGGTTGCCGTGCGCACGCGGACTGGCGAAGATCTCGGTCAGTTGCCGCTTTCCCAGTTTATCGAACGAATCAAGTCGGAATCGTCGCGTTAAGCCTTATGCCACGGTGCATGACATTTTGTAATTAGGAGAATTTGCTATAGCTCAGGAAAAAGAACCACGGATCAACGGTGAGATCACCGCACGCGAGATCCGCCTGGTAGGCAGTGAAGGCGAGCAGCTCGGTATTGTCGGTCTGCGCGATGCGCTGGAACGCGCCGAAGAGGCTGAACTGGATCTGGTCGAAATCGCCCCCACCGCACAACCGCCGGTGTGCAGGCTGATGGACTACGGTAAGTTCAAGTACCAGGAAAGCAAGAAAAAACACGAAGCCAAACTGAAGCAAAAGCAAATTCAGGTCAAGGAAGTCAAATTCCGCCCCGGCACAGATGACGGTGATTACAACGTCAAGCTGCGCAACCTGATCCGCTTCTTGACCGATGGCGACAAGGCCAAGATCACCCTGCGTTTTCGCGGGCGTGAAATGGCGCACCAGGATATTGGCCTGACCCTGCTCAAGCGGGTGGAAGCTGATCTGCTGGAAGTGGGCACTGTCGAGCAGTTTCCCAAGCTCGAAGGTCGCCAGATGGTGATGATGATTGGCCCTAAAAAGAAATAAGGGCTATCATAAGCAGTTAATCGGCACGGCAGGGTGATCTGCCGTGCTGGTTTTCGCCATTGGGGCAACCTGATGGTGCTAAAAGCGTGGCGTTGCGGGTTCTCAAGCACGGTGTTTTACCGTCACCTCTCGCCAAATCTAACAAATCAGCAGGAGCAATCCATGCCTAAGATGAAAACCAAGTCGGGCGCGAAAAAGCGTCTGAAAGTGTTGGGCAACGGTGGTGTTAAGCGCTCGATGGCATTCAAGCGCCACATTCTTACCAAGAAAACCACCAAGACCAAGCGTCAGTTGCGCGGTACCGTGATGGTACATAGCACCAACATGGCTGCTGTCCGTGCAATGCTGCCCTACGCTTAAGGAGTAAACTATGCCTCGCGTCAAACGTGGTGTAACCGCCCGTGCCCGTCACAAGAAAATCCTCGCGCTTGCCAAAGGCTACCGCGGTCGTCGCAAAAACGTATACCGGATCGCCAAACAGGCGGTGATGAAGGCCGGTCAATACGCTTACCGTGACCGTCGTCAGCGCAAACGCCAGTTCCGCACCCTGTGGATTGCCCGTATCAACGCCGCTGCGCGTGAATGCGGTCTGTCCTACAGCAAGTTCATGAACGGCGTGAAGAAGGCTGCCATTGAGATCGACCGCAAGGTGTTGGCCGATCTGGCAGTGTTCGACAAGCCGGCATTTGCCCAGATCGTCGAGCAAGCCAAGGCCAACCTCGCCGCTTAAGCAAGTGTGATGAAAAAGGGAGGCCCCGCGCCTCCCTTTTTTTTATCGCCGGCCCCATCGGCCCGGAAACGCTGAGCCAAGCCTGCAGGACACGCCATCCCATGCCTAACGCATGGCGCAGCGCTGGCAGCATTGGCTGAGCGTTTCTCCCCATTAAAGCGTGTTATCCCGAATTACTCCCGAGACAGACCCCATACCATGACTCATCTCGAAACGATTCTTGCTGCTGCCCGGACTGCACTGGCTGCTGTCACGGACACGGTTGGGCTCGAACAAGTCAAGGCTCGCTACCTTGGCAAATCTGGCGAGCTGACCGAGCTGCTCAAGCAGCTGGGCAAACTGCCGCCGGAAGAGCGCAAAACCGCTGGCGCGGCCATCAACGAAACCAAGCAAGCCTTTGAAGCGGCATTCAATGCCCGCCGCGATGCGCTGGCCGCCGACAAACTGGCCGCCCAGCTGGCAGCCGAAGCGCTGGACGTCACCCTGCCTGGCCGTGGCCAGGCCCAGGGCGGCCTGCACCCGGTGACGCTGACCCTGGAGCGGATTACCGAGCTGTTTCACTCGCTGGGTTTTGCCGTGGCCGACGGCCCGGAAATCGAATCGGATTTCCATAATTTCCAGGCGCTGAATATTCCGGCCAATCATCCGGCCCGCGCCATGCAGGATACTTTTTATGTGGAAGGCGGTGATGTGCTGCGCACCCACACCTCGCCCATCCAGATCCGCTACATGCTGAATAACCCGCCGCCGATCAAGATCATCGCGCCGGGCCGGGTGTATCGCGTCGATTCCGATGCCACCCATTCGCCGATGTTCCACCAGATGGAAGGCCTGTGGGTGGACGAACGGGTGAGTTTTGCTGACCTGAAAGCCACGCTGACCGACTTTCTGCGCCGTTTCTTCGAGCGTGACGACCTGCAGGTGCGTTTCCGCCCGTCGTTCTTTCCGTTTACCGAACCTTCGGCAGAAATCGATGTGCTGGGCGAACGCGGCTGGCTGGAAGTGGGCGGCTGCGGCATGGTCCACCCCAATGTGCTGGGCAATGTGAATATCGACCCGGAGCGCTACACCGGCTTTGCCTTTGGCATTGGCCTGGACCGCTTTGCCATGCTGCGCTACGGGATCAACGACCTGCGCCTGTTCTTTGAGAACGATCTCAACTTCCTCAAGCAATTCAACTGATCGCAGGCGAGGCTCACCATGAAATTTTCTGAAAACTGGCTGAAAAGCTGGGTGAACCCCGGCTTGTCTACCGAACAACTCACCTACCTGCTGACCATGGCAGGCCTGGAGGTGGAAAGCACAGAAGCCGCTGCCCCGGTGTTTACCGGCGTGGTGGTGGGCGAAGTGAAAACCGTGCGCAAGCATGAAAACGCCGACCGCCTGCGTGTGACCGAAGTGGACGTGGGCACTGGTGCGCTGGTGCAGATTGTCTGCGGCGCGCCCAATGTTGCCGAAGGGGTGAAGGTGCCGTGCGCCTTGTCTGGCGCGCTGCTGCCGGGCGACTTCAAGATCAAGCCCACCAAGATGCGCGGCGTGGAATCCAATGGCATGCTGTGTTCCGGCAAGGAACTGGGCATTCCCGACGAGGTGGATGGCCTGCTGCTGCTGCCGGCGGATGCGCCGGTGGGCGCGTCGATCCGTGATTATCTGGATCTGGACGACACGGTGATTGAGCTGAAAATCACCCCGAACCGCGCTGACTGTCTGGGCATGCGCGGCATTGCCCGCGAAGTGGCCGCGCTGACCGGGAGCAGTGTTTCGATGCCGGCGCTGTCGCCGCTGGCGGTAACGCTGGACGAACAGCGCAGCGTCACCCTGGCGGCGGATCAAGCGTGTGGCCGCTATCTGGGCCGGGTGATTCGCGGCGTTAATCAGGCTGCGCCAACGCCGGACTGGATGAAAACCCGTCTGCTGCGCGCCGGGCTGCGCTCGATTTCGGCCATTGTCGATATCACCAATTATATTTTGCTGGAACAGGGTCAGCCGCTGCATGCATTTGACCTGGCCAAGCTGGACGGTGGCATCACCGTGCGTATGGCGGCAGCAGGCGAAACGCTGACCCTGCTTAATGGCAAGGAACAGATGCTGGATGCCGACATGCTGGTGATTGCCGATGCGAGCAAGGCGGTGGCACTGGCCGGGATCATGGGCGGGGCCAATAGCGAAGTGGACGACACCACCCAGGATATTTTTCTGGAATCGGCCTTTTTTGCCCCGGAAGCCATTGCCGGGCGTGCGCGCCGGCTGGGCTTTTCCTCCGATGCTTCGTTCCGCTACGAACGCGGGGTGGATTTCACCCTGCAAGCCGAGGCAATGGAACGCGCCAGCGCGCTGATTGTGCAGATTTGTGGCGGCCAGCTGGGGCCGGTCAGCGAAGCGGTGGGCCAGCTGCCTGCCCGTGCGCCGGTCAGCGTGCGCGTGGCGCGGGTGAATCAGGTGCTGGGCCTGGCGCTGGCAGCGGATGACATGGCGGCGATGTTTGCCCGATTGGGATTTGTGGCGGAGTATCAGGATGGCCGTTTTGCCGTCACCCCGCCCAGCTTCCGCTTTGATATTGCCATCGAAGAAGACCTGATTGAAGAAGTGGCCCGGCTGTTTGGCTACGACAATATTCCGTCTGACGCGCCGCTGTCGGCCAGCCATATGCTGGCCCAGCCGGAAACCCGCTGCCCACGCAGCGAAATGCGCCGTCGGGTGGCTGGCCGCGAGTATCAGGAAATTGTCAGCTATGCGTTTGTTGACAGCAGCTGGGAGCAGGATTTTGCCGCCAATGCCGCACCAATCAAGCTGATCAACCCGATTGCCAGCCAGATGAGCGTAATGCGCTCAACGCTGATGGGCGGTCTGGTGGACACCCTGGTGGCCAATTTGAATCGCAAGCAATCCCGTGTGCGTATTTTTGAAATTGCTCGGGTATTTCTGCGTGATGGCGAGCAAGTCAACCAGCCAGAACGCCTGGCCGCGCTGGCGTATGGCAGCCGTGCACCGGAACAATGGAGCCAGAAAGCCGAGCGCGTGGATTTTTACGACCTCAAGGCCGATCTGGAAGCCCTGCTGGCACCGCGCGTGGCCAGCTTCCGCAAGGTGAGCCATCCGGCCCTGCATCCGGGACGCGCCGCCGAGGTGGTGCTGGATGGGCAAGTGATTGGCGTACTGGGCGAATTGCACCCGCAATGGGTACAAAAGTACGATCTGCCCGCCGCCCCGGTGCTGTTTGAAGTGGCGCTGGATGCGCTGCTGACGCGCGCTGTGGTTAAGGGGCAGCCGGTGTCACGCTTCCAGCCGGTGCGTCGCGATCTGGCGCTGGTGATGGATGAAAGCGTGGAGGCCGGCAGCCTGCTGGCAGCGTTCCAGGCGCTGGTGCTGCCTGGCGTAACCGGAATCGGCCTGTTTGACGTTTACCGTGGCAAAGGCCTGGAAGAAGGCAAAAAGAGCCTTGCTTTCAAGGTGTTAATGCAGGATACTGCCAAAACTTTGACCGATGCCGAGGTGGATGCCGCTGTTCAGGCGATCATCGACTGCGCCGCGCTTCAAGGTGCCAGCCTGCGCCTGTAAGGTTCAGTGTGTAGGTCTGGCCCACGCTGCTGCCGGCATTGCGCCGGCAGCAGATTGTTTTTAGGGCAGCCGCCGCGTAGTTGTCCGGTAATACCGGGTAAAAATGCCGGGCAAACCGGCTTCTGTCTTCACCACATTAGAGTTATGATTAAGGGGTAAGCATGACGTTGACCAAGGCTGAACTTGCCGATTTGCTGTTCGACAAAGTCGGCTTGAACAAACGCGAAGCCAAGGATATGGTGGAGTCGTTCTTTGAAGAAATTCGCGTGGCGCTGGAAGAAGGCGATGCCGTTAAACTGTCTGGTTTTGGCAATTTCCAGCTGCGCGACAAACCGCAGCGTCCAGGACGTAACCCCAAGACCGGTGAAGAAATTCCCATCACCGCCCGCCGTGTGGTCACGTTCCACGCCAGCCAGAAGCTGAAGGGAATGGTCGATGACCACTACGCGACCCAGCACGCCTGATTTACCCCCGGTGCCCGGCAAGCGCTATTTCACCCTGAGTGAAATGTGCGCGCTGACTGGCGTGGCACCGGAACTGCTGCGCCAGTGGGAAGCCACTGGCATGTCGTTTGGCCGACAGCCTGGCAGTCGGCCACGCCAGCATTATCAGCACCATGAAGTGCTGATGGTGCGTCGTCTGCGCAATGTGTTGCTGGCGCAACGGGCGGCTCAGGCCCGCCAGGCGGCTGAATCGCGCAGCCGTCTGGGCTCCCCCGCCCTGCGCGCTGAACTGGCGTCGATTCTGGCCTGGCTGGATATTTAAATTCAGCCAGTCAGGATGCGTATCAGGCTGCAATGGCGGCCTGCAGGATTATCAAGTGGCTGTTTTGTTTGGGTTTCTGATCAAATCAGCCAAATCTGCATCAGGGGCTAGCGCTGGCGCGGGGCTACTGTTATAATTCTGTTCTTGTTGTACGGAGTGTGGCGCAGCCTGGTAGCGCATCTGCATGGGGTGCAGAGGGTCGGTGGTTCGAATCCACTCACTCCGACCAAATTCAAAAAGCCGACCGCTTGCGGTCGGCTTTTTCACGTCTTGTCCAAGGCCAACAGGCTTGCCACCCGGCACGCCTACCGATATCCCGCCTTATTCTCTTGCCCCACCCCCGCCCGCCACCGCACCGGTTTTTTTTACCCACTGGCTTTATTGTTTGGGCTTGGCTTGGTGTTTTTATGCGTAGATTCACCTATTGATTGCCGGGTATTTAAGCCTGACCGCACAAACCCAGCCACCCATGCACAGGTTTGCCCACCCAGCCTTGCCTGACTCCGTGAATTTACTGAGTGAAAAATTTAAATAAAAAACTTGACGAGAGCAGGCTAAATTGGCTAATTTAATGGTGTTGATTAAATACACCAGACGCTAAAGGATATTGCGCAATGATTGATTTCCAGACCTTCACTTTCCAAGAACTGCTGCAACTGAAGATTGAACTCGAAGTTGAACTGAAAAAGCGCGAGCAGGAAGAAAAAGCTGCCGCCCGCAAGAAGATTCTCGAAATCGCTCGCACCTTCAACTTTGATCTGGACGAACTGTTCTCCGCGCCGAAAGCCGCTGGCGGCGTACCGCGTCGTCTGGTTGAGCCGAAGTACTTCAACCCGAAAGACCCGGAACAAACCTGGACTGGCCGTGGCCGTCAGCCGGTGTGGGTGCAGGAATTCATCGCCAATGGCGGTACCACTGATCAACTGCTGATCAATAAAGACTGATTCATTCGGTCTGCCGGATGCGCCAGCCTGCTTGCTGGCACATCGGAACACAAAGCGCCGTGATGTGCCTCCCGCTGCGGGTAAGGCCACATTACGGCGCTTTTGTTTTATGCCTGCGTTTTCCCTGTTCACCGGCTGGCAGCTTGGCCCGGTGCATCCATCCTGCATGCGTGATCTTCAGCGGCCAAGCCCTGGCCCAGCCTACATCCGGCGCAAAACTGTGCATCAGGCTTGAATCGGGGCGATAACCCGCTACACTGAAAGTGTGTCATTCATTGTGCGTAAATATCGGCCTCTGCCTACCGATATGTGTACAAGTTGATCCAGCAAGGCACACAGGCATGGTGCCTCTTGCCTGCCTGATTCAGGCAGATGACCTACCAGGAGCAGCTTCTTATGGAATTTCCCGTGCCGCACGACCCGGCTCTGCGCTGTATTCGGCTGAGCATTCCGGCACATCGCAGACATCTGTCCCTGTTGGGCGCTGCCGTAGAGGCGGTAGCGCGCGAGGCCGGTTTGAGTGCTGATAGCGCCTATGCATTCAATATGGCCGTGGTTCAGGCCATTTCTGCCGTGCTGCGCTACACCGGGCCAGACAGCACGCCAGCCTGTTTTGAGCTGGAGTGCATGGATACCCCGGAACGCATACAGGTGTGCATACGCGACCAAGGCCCGCCTTGGGTCAGTGCCAGCGGTGTGGCCCAGCCAGAAACCACCCAGGCGTTTGAACTGGTGCGGGCGATGGTGGACACCCTGGATTACACCCAGGATGCCCAGGGCAACAGCCTTAAACTGGTGCGTTTTCGCCCGCGTCGTCCACTGGAAGACGAAGACTGAACCATGCAGTTCAGATGCGTTATGCTATTGGCTTTATTATTATGTTGTATATCTACAACATTTCTTGAGTAAGGCAAAAGGGCGCGGGGCGTGGCCTGATCGGCTGGCAGCGAGCGCCCCGGGCTTTTTGTCTTAGCGTCCCAGCCAGCGGGCAATCCGCTGCGCTGCTTGTTCCAGCCGTTCTACCGAAGTGGTGTACGCCAGGCGCACATGCTGGGCTGCGCCGTGCTGGCCAAAGTCACGTCCCGGTGCCACCGCCACATGTGCTTCGCTCAGCAAACGCTCGGCCCAGGCAAAACTGTCGTCGGTGTGTGCCGACACATCGGCGTAGGCGTAAAACGCCCCTTCCGGCTGTGCGGCAAATTTGAATCCCAAAGGCGCAAATGCCGCCAGCAAGGCATCGCGCCGACGCTGAAATTCTGCCCGGCGATGTTCCAGAATCTCCAGCGTCTCGGGAGAAAAAGCCGCCAGCGCAGCATATTGCGCCGGGGTGGACGGTGATAAAAACAGGTTTTGTGCCAGCCGGGTCACCGCATCCAGATACGCTTCTGGCACCACCAGCCAACCCAGCCGCCAGCCGGTCATCTGAAAATATTTGGAAAAACTGTTCACCACAAAAATCTCATCGCTGATTTCCAGCGCCGAATGCGCGGCCCCGGCATAGGTCAGGCCGTGGTAGAGCTCGTCCACCAGCAAGGTGCCACCACGTTGATTAACCGCCTGATAAAGCTCGGCCAGCGCCTGGGGCGAAATCAGCGTGCCGGTGGGATTGGCCGGGCTGGCAATCATGGCCGCCACGGTATTGGCCGACCAATGCCGGGCAATATCGTCCGCGCCCAATTGATAGCCGCGATGGGCGTCTACCGGAATACTGACCGGCTGACCATTGACCAGGCTGACCAGATGCCGGTTGCATGGGTAGGTGGGGTCGGGCAGCAAAACCTGTTCGCCCGGATTGACCAGCGCTGCCAGCGCCAGTTGCAAGGCCCCGGATGCGCCAGGGGTGACCACAATGCGGTGAGCCGGCAGCGTAATCTGGTAACGCTGTTGGTAAAAATCGGCAATCGCCTGACGCAGCGCCGGAATGCCCAGCGCCGGGGTATAAAATGTCCGCCCGGCTTGCAAGGCGGCAATGCCGGCAGCCACAATCGGTGCCGGAGTCGGAAAATCCGGCTCGCCAATTTCCATATGGATCACATCATGCCCAGCCGCTTCCAGCGCCTTGGCTTTTTCCAGAATGGCCATGACATGAAACGGGGCAATGACATCCAGGCGATGGGCAACAGACATGACAAACCTTTGCAAAAGGTCAATTATACGACTGCTTACCTAGGGCAAGGTAGGCTGCGCTACCGCAAAAGGGCGATGCACCAGACACACTCAAGCGCCAAGTCAACCCGCGCTGCTGCCGACACTCACGCGGCATTCCTCTGGTACTGCTGCAATCAGCTTGGCGTAGCTTGAGCCTCTCCATCCGCCACGCTACACTTGGTCGATGGCACACCTTCACGACAACGGTTATAAATACCTGTTTTCCCACGCCGAACTGGTGCAGGAACTGCTGGAGGCCTTTGCCCCGCCGGGGGTGTCCGCCCTGCTCGACTACACCACCCTGCGCCTGGAAAATGGCAACTACGTCACCCCGGCGATGAAGCCTCGGGCGGATGATCTTGTCTGGTCGGTCGAACTGCACGGGCAGCGCATTTACCTCTATCTGCTGCTGGAATTCCAATCCACCCCGGACGACACCATGCCGGCGCGCATGCTGCAATATGTGGCCGCACTTTACGACCACCTGCTGCGCAGCAAGGCGGTCAATACCGCCGAAGGGCTGCCCCCGGTGCTGCCCATCGTGCTGTACAACGGCGACGCCCGCTGGCGGCAAAGCAGCGAACTCTACGATCTGATCCGCGTCCATCCGCAGGTGCTCAAGCCGTTTCAGCCCCGGCTGAAATTCTGGCTGCTGGACGAAGGGGCATTCCCCGCTGCCGAGCTGGAAGACATGCACCGCGTGGTGGCGGCCATCTTTCGCTTCGAGCACACGCCAGATAGCGCAGCGGCCAAGCAAGCCATCCGTTGTCTTGCCCAAGCGATTGCCCAATCGCCATTCAAGCAGCGCATCGACCGGGTGGTGACGCGCTGGATAAAACACCGGCTGCAGAGCAAAATGCCCGGACTGGCCGTGCCCGATGCCGAAGAATTGACGAAAGGGATGGATATGCTGGAAACCAATATTGACCGCTGGGAAGCCCAGGCGATTGCCAGGGGGATGGAGCAGGGCATGCTTCAGGGGATGCAGCAGGGAATTGAGAAGGGCATGCAGAAAGGCATTCAGCAGGGCATGCAGAAAGGGGTGCAGCAAGGTATTCAGCAGGGTATGCAACAGGGTGAAGCCTTGTTGCTGCAACGACTGTTGACCCGCCGTTTTGGTGCGCTGTCGGCCACACTGCTGGCCAGCATTGCCGCCGCCACGCCCGCCCAGCTGGAAACCTGGGGCGACCGGGTGCTGGATGCCACGTCGCTGGATGAGGTGTTTGGCGAAACACGGCATTGACGGTGGATTCCACGCCAACAGCAGCCCCATCTAATAAGTAGCTGCAACAAGCCCTTTGCCCCGATGCGTCCCCCGCACAGCGGGCAGCGCACACCCGCGCAGGTGAGCCGCCTAGACCACGTCAGCTTACGGGCCGTGAAGTATGGGGCAGGTGATTATCCTGATCCGTCGCGCCCCAGCCCTGCCCGCCCGCCGTCAGCCCGATATAATGCCTACCTTGCCCTTCCGGATTGCCTGCCCATGCCCGCTGCCTGTTTTCTGCCCTCCCTTCGCCCTACCCCGCCATGCCGATGAAAACCCTGGTCTGGCTGGGTGCGGGGGGCTGTGGCGGGTGTTCGATGTCGCTGCTGACCGCCGAATCGCCCGATTGCCTGACGGCGCTGGCGCAAGCCGGGATCGAGCTGGTCTGGCATCCATCGCTGTCGGCGCTGAGCGGAACCGAGCTGCTGGCCACGCTGGACGCCATGGAAGCGGGTCGGCAGCCGTTGGACATCCTGTGCATTGAAGGTGCGCTGCTGACCGCATTTGCCGGCCAGTGCCAGACCCTGGGCGGTGGCGAACCGCTGGTGGCACGGGTGGCGCGGCTGGCCAGGGTGGCCCAGTGTGTGGTGGCGGTGGGAGGCTGTGCCGCGTTTGGCGGGGTGGGCGCGGCTGACGATGCTGGCATTGGCGGGCGCGGCCTGCAGTTTGATGGCGACCAGCCCGGTGGCGTGCTGGGCGCGGGTTTTATTGCCCGTGGCGGTTTGCCGGTGGTGAATATTGCCGGCTGCCCCACGCACCCCGGCTGGGTGCTGGACACCCTGGCGCTGCTGGCCGCCCACGCCTTGCCCGCCAGCGGGCTGGACAGCCTGCAGCGCCCGCGCTTCTATGCCGACCGGCTGGTGCACCATGGCTGCCCGCGCAACGAGTTTTACGAATTCAAAGCCACTGCCCACGCGCTCGGCCAGCAAGGCTGTCTGATTGAACACCTGGGCTGTCGCGGTACCCAGGCGCACGCCGATTGCAATATCCGCCCCTGGCATGGCGGCAGCTCGTGCCTGAAAGGCGGGTTTTCCTGCATCGACTGCACCGCGCCAGACTTTGCCGCGCCACACCGTCAGCCGCTGACCACGCCCAAACTGGCTGGCCTGCCCACCATCTTGCCATCCGACATGCCCAAAGCCTGGTTTGTGGCGCTGTCGGCGTTGTCCAAGTCGGCCACCCCGGCGCGGCTGCGCCATAACGCCCAGTCTGACCGGCTGGACATTGCCCCCACCCCACCCACAGGAAAACGTCGATGAGCCGCAAGATTCTGGGCCCGTTCAACCGGGTGGAGGGCGATCTGGCGGTTAACCTGACCCTGGACGGCGAACGGGTGAGCAGCGCCCAGGTGACCAGCCCGATGTATCGCGGCTTTGAGCGTGCGCTGGTGGGCCGGCCTTTGGCCGATGCGCTGGTGGTGGTGCCACGCATTTGCGGCATTTGTTCGGTATCGCAGTCGGTGGCGGCGGTGCGGCTGATTCAGGCGCTGACCGGCGTCAGCCCGGCCGCCAACGGCGAGCGGGTGATGAATATTGTCCACGCCTGCGAAAACCTGGCCGACCACCTCACCCATTTTTACCTGTTTTTTGCCCCCGACCTGGCTCACGCCGACTATGCCGGCCAGCCCTGGCACGCCGACTGGGCCGCGCGGCTGGGCAGTGGCGGCCCGGCGGCGCGGCAATGGCTGGCAGCGCGCGCCACCCTGCTGCGCATGGTGGGCTTGCTGGCCGGACGCTGGCCGCACACCCTGGCCCTGCAGCCCGGCGGCGTGACCCGCACGGTGGACGCAGTGGAGCGCCTGCGCCTGCTGGGCTGGCTGGCCGAGGTGCGCCAGTTTGTCGAAACCGTGCTGCTGGGCGTGCCCATCGAACAGATGCTGGCGCTGCAACAGCCAGATGATCTGGACGCGCTGCGCGCCGGGGCTGGCGACGCCGGGCGCTGGCTGCGCGCCGCCGATGCGCTGGACTTTGCCCGGCTGGGCCGGGCGGGCGACCGTTTTCTGGCGTTTGCCGCCTACCACAACCAGGGGAACGCACCGTGGCCAGCCGGGCTGTGGGCCGACGGGCGCGCGCAGCCGCTGGACCTGAGCCTGCTGAGCGAAGATGTCAGCCACAGCTGGTATGAGGCCGCACCGCCGCGTCATCCCGCCGCAGGCGATACCCTGCCCAACCCGCACAAGCACGGCGCTTACAGCTGGAACAAAGCACCACGCCTGGCCGGGTTGCCCGCTGAAACGGGTGCACTGGCCCGCCAGCTGCTGGCGGGCCAACCGTGTCTGACCGCGCTGGTGCGCCAGCACGGCGGCTCGGTGCTCACCCGCCTGCTGGCCCGTCAGATCGAAGCCGCCTGGCTGGTGCAGGCAATTCAGTGCTGGCTGGCCGCGCTGGAACTGTCTGAGCCATTTATCCAACCGCCCACCCACACCCCGCTCACCGATGGCATGGCCGCCGGGCTGACCGAAGCCGCACGCGGCGCACTGGGCCACTGGGCCAGCGTGGAAGGTGGGCGCATCAGCCGTTATCAGATCATTGCGCCAACCAGCTGGAACTTTTCCCCGCGTGACGCCCACGGCCAGCCCGGCCCGCTGGAAATTGCCCTGGAAGGCGTGGCCAATCAGGACGTGCGCATCCAGCATGTGGTGCGTTCGTTTGATCCCTGTATGGTTTGTACGGTGCACTGAACCACCATGAGCTCACCCCGCCTGACCCCCGCCGCCATCAGCGCCGCCCACCTGTCCGACGACACCGCCCTCGACCCTGGCACCTGGAGCGAAGTGGTCAGCAAAATGGACGAAGTGTTTCGCGAGCTGGTGGCCTCGCAAGAAGCGCTGGAAGCCAAACACACCGAACTGGCCGAAGCCCACGACGCGCTCCAGCGCACCCAGGCGCAGCTGGTGCAAGCCGAAAAAATGGCCTCGCTGGGCCGGCTGGTGGCCGGCGTGGCGCATGAACTGAACAACCCGATCAGCTTTGTGCTGGGCAACGCCCACGCCATGCAACGCTATGGCCGCCATCTGAGCGATTATCTGGCCGCCGTACACGCCAGCGAACAAAGCGCCGAACTGGCCGCCCTGCGCCGCCGCCTGCGCATCGATGCCATTCTGGCCGACCTGCCGTCATTAATTGACGGGCTGATGGAAGGCGCAGAACGCTCGGCGGCAATTGTGGACGGCCTCAAGCGCTTTTCCGCCACCGACCGGGGCGGCGCAGAGCGCTTTGACCTGGCCGACGCCGTGCGCCGCTCGGCCCACTGGGTAGAAAAAGCCGCTCCCGCCCAGGTGCAGCTGCGCCTGGACCTGCCAGACAGCCCGGTGATGCTGTGCGGCGCAGCCGGGCGTATCCAGCAGGTACTGATCAACCTGCTGCAAAACGCCGTGGACGCCACCGCCGGCCAACCCGCGCCCAAGGTCAGCGTCAGCCTGCACCTGGCCGACGGCTGCGCCTGGGTGCGGGTGGCCGACAACGGCCCTGGCCTGTCGCCTGCCGTGCAGCAGCGGCTGTTTGAGCCGTTTTTCACCACCAAGCCGGTGGGCGAAGGCACGGGGTTGGGGCTGTCCATCAGCTTTGGCATCGTCGAGCAGCATGGCGGCCAGCTGCGTGCCGACAATGCAGCAGAAGGCGGTGCCTGCTTTACCCTGCGCCTGCCGCTGGCTGATGGCTAAAGGATACGCTGAAAAAATCGTCATTCCTGAGCAGGCGGGAATCCAGAGTGTTGATTTTGCTGGGTATTGCTTTTGGCAAAAACGATTTTTCTGAATCAATTCAGCGTGACCCTAGACCTCTTTCGGCATGCGCCTCACCTCACGTGTCGTTCCCGCGCAGGCGGGAACCCAGACGGTGCCACATCGTGCGCCGTGGGGGATTGGCATCGTGGGGTGGTGAGAGCACGCACCTGCTGCACGCTGTGGATGCTTCTGGATTCCCGCCTGCGCGGGAATGACGGGGTGAAGTGCGGCGGGTGGTTGGCTGTGGCAAAGCAAGACAAAGATTTGTTTTAACAGAACAAATTGAGATGCCCGACGTCAGCTTGCTCACATATGCCCTTGCGTTTCAAGGTGATGGGTGATTAGACCTTTTTCGGCATGAGCCTGGCCTCACGTGTCGTTCCCGCGCAGGCGGGAACCCAGGCTGCGCCACATCGTGCGCCGTGGGGGGTTGGCATTGTGGGGTGGGGTGCGGACTGTGCCCCTGTGTTTCAACGTGACTGATTACTAGCCAGGACTGTTCGCCACATTTTGTAAGCACTTCTTAAGGGCGAGCGGCTTGGCTGAAAACCGGTTAGCAGGATTCCATATTGTGTGCCAAGTGATTAGACTGTAATCAAGCTTGACCCAGGGCCAGCGCCTTGCCGTGGCCGCCCAGCCAGCGCAAAAGCCACAGCCCATCCGCCAAGCCAGTGATTTTATGCTGTTAATCCCACATGCCAGTGCTTTGCCGGGGCAAGCGGGGCCATCTGCCATTTCCCCTCCCATCCCGGCGGGCCTGGCACGCTTCGTGTAACAGCGTACAGTTGGATGTAATTCTGATAACGGGCGGCCCAGCAGTACCGCGCTGGCCACAACCCAAGCCCACTTTCAAGAGGATGATATGGTGAAACTTCGCTCCGCCCTGGCCGTGCTGGCCACCCTGGCCGCCCCGCTGGCTGTTGCCCACACCGGCGCGCATGAACATTTCGACCTGTTTGCCGGCCTGGCCCACCCCATTTCCGGTGCCGACCACCTGCTGGCCATGGTGGCCGTGGGCATCTGGGGTGCCATGCTGGGCGGCTCGGCCCGGCTGGCGCTGCCGGCCAGCTTTGTGCTGGCCATGCTGCTGGGCGGCGTCGCTGGCCATCTGGGCCTGAACCTGCCCGCCATCGAAACCGGCATTGCCCTGTCGGTGCTGGTGCTGGGTCTGATGGTGTCGCTGGCCGTGCGCGTGCCCACTCTGGCTGCCGTGGCCATGATCGCCGGCTTTGCCCTGTTCCACGGCTACGCCCATGGTGCCGAAGCCCCGGCTGGCGGCAGCTTCTGGCTGTACGGCGCTGGCTTTGCCGCCGTCACCGCGCTGCTGCATCTGGCCGGCTTTGGCCTGGGCCAAAGCCTGGTGAATCGTAGCCGTGTGCTGCTGCAAGTCATCGGCGGCGGCATGGCGCTGACCGGCGGCCTGCTGCTGGGTGGCGTGCTGTAACGCACACGCCGCTCACGGTGCGCAGCCCTGTTGGAGGGCGACGTGCCGTGAGCGGCACGCCGGGCACTATCGGTTGATGGTGGTGGCGGGGATATCACTGCGATTACTTTCCTATATTTTCCTATCGGTATTGCATGCCAATACGCTGTGGCTGCGTGACAGTGATCAGCGCAAATCTGGGCATGACATCACCCTGCACATCTCGTGGGCGCTGATGTGCATGCAACGGCATGCACATGCGGATAAACCACATGACACCTCAAGTCTAATGGCATAGTATTTGCCAATATGACATGCATAGGGGTCAATCGTGCTGCGTGCTTCTGAGCATCTGCCAAACACCAGGTTGGAATTTACCTGCCTGCTTCCTGCTTCCCGCACCCTCTGGGCCAAAAGTGGCGAACCGCAAGGGCACAGCCTGCTGTGTCACATGCTGGATGTGTCAGCGGTTGCCCTGGCCCTGCTGGACCACTGTCAAATAGACAATACGCAATTAGCGCGCTGGTTTGGCTTGCCGGCTGAGCATGTGCGTCTTTGGCTGGCGCTGTTGGTGGGCTTGCATGATTTTGGCAAGGCCACGCCCGGTTTTCAGGTCAAATGGCCCGCTGGCCAGGCGGCTGATGAGGCGCTGGGTTTGTCGTTTGCTGCACCCGATGCCTTGCGCGCCAGCCGGCATGATCTGGCCACGGCGGCCTTGCTGCCCAAGGCGCTACAGGCGCGTGGGGTGCCTTGTCCATGGGCACTTGCCGTGGTGCAGGCCATCAGCGCGCACCATGGTTTCAATTTTGTGCCAGGAGACAGCAAGGCTGGCAAACCCTTGCGCGAGCCAGCCGCGTGGGGGCAGGCGCGTGATGCCTTGCTGGACGCGTACTGGCACACACTGGCACCGCAAGGCATACCGGAAGAAATCGACATCTGCCTGGACGCCGTGGCCTGGTTGGCCGGTTTGACCAGTGTCTGCGACTGGATTGGCTCCAATAGCGAATGGTTTGCCCCCGGCGAGCGCCAGCCTACCCTGCTGGGCCATTGGATGCATGCCCGTCAGCTGGCCGTAGCGGCATTGGCCGAGCCAGAACGCCTGGGCTGGCCGATTACCCAACCGTTGCTGGATGGGCTGCCGCAGGATTGCCACGCGCTGATTGCCCGGATTTTGCAGACCGATGCACCGGTGCGCGCCCGCCCACTGCAACAGGTGGCGGATACCTTGTTGGCACAAGGCCAGGGGCCGGCCTTGCTGGTGGTGGAAGCACCTATGGGTGAGGGCAAAACCGAGCTGGCGTTTCTGGCCAGCCTGCGCTTGCAGGCGCGTCAGGGGCATCGCGGCCTGTATGTGGCCCTGCCCACCCAAGCCACTGGCAATGCCATGTTTGAGCGCACTCTGACCTTTTTGCGCGCCTTTGCCGATGGCCGTGCGCTGGATATTCAGCTGGCGCATGGCGGGGCCTTACTGAACGACAGCGTGGCGCGCCTGCGCAATGTCTGGGGGGAAGACGGCAAGCGCGAGGCGGTGCGTTCGGCAGCCTGGTTTGCCCAGCGCCGGCGCGGCCTGCTGTCGCCTTATGGCGTAGGCACGGTAGACCAGGCGCTGTTTGGCGTGATGAACGTCAAGCACCATTTTGTCCGCCTGTGGGGGCTGGCCAATAAAGTGGTGGTGCTGGATGAAGTACACGCCTACGACGCATACACCGGCTCGCTGATTGAGTATTTATTGAAATGGCTGAAGGGCTTGGGCTGTTCGGTGGTGCTGATGAGCGCCACCTTGCCCACCGCCACCCGTCAGGCCTTGCTCAAGACCTGGGGCGTGCGCTCGGCGCTGCCGGAGTGCGCTTATCCACGCGTGCTGGTGGCCGATCAGGCTGGCGTGCGGGTGGATACTTTCACCGCCCGCGAACAAGCCCCTATCCAACTGCTGGGGCTGGAAGAATCGCTGGATAGCCTGGCCACCCAGGCGTTGGACTGCCTGGCGGATGGCGGCTGCGGCGCGGTGATTGTCAACACCGTAGACCGCGCTCAGGCCTTGTTCCAGCTGCTGCGTGAGCGAGTGCCGGACGACACCGTGTTGCAGCTGTTTCATGCCCGTTATCCAGCAGAACAGCGCCGGGAAAAAGAACAAGCCACCCTGGCCACGTTTGGCCCGCCCGATGCCAGTCGCCAGCGTCCGCAGCGCGCCCTGCTGATTGCCACCCAAGTGGCCGAACAAAGTCTGGATCTGGACTTTGACTTCTTGTTATCTGACCTGGCGCCAGTGGACTTGCTGCTGCAACGCGCAGGCCGCCTGCATCGCCATCGCCGAGCCTGGCGTCCGACCGATCACCAGCAACCGCGCTTATGGGTCGCTGGCTTGTGCGCTGACCGTCTGCCCGACCTGAAAACCACCCACTGGGGCCATGTGTATGGCGACTATCTGTGCCTGGTGACCTGGGCCATCTTGCTGCGCGAGCCGGTATGGCACCTGCCCGCTGATATTGATCGTCTGGTGCAGGCGGTTTATGCCCCCTGGCCTGAGCTGGACCATGTGCCAGACGAGGTGCGCACCCGCATTGAAGATGTCTGCCGGGTCGAGCACAAAGCCGAGGCCCAGTTTCAGCAAGGTCTTGCCAAACAACTGGCCATTGATCCCCGCGCCGAGCCCGACGTGGCCTATATCGACAAACCACACGGCGGCGACGAAGACGACACCCTGGCGCTGCGCAACCGCACCCGGCTGGGCGACGACAGCGTGACGGTGATTCCGCTGTGGGTGGATGCCGATGGCCTGTGGCGCATTCATCCTGACGACGCACCTTTTGATCCACAACAGGTGGTCAGCCATGCCCTGGCCCGGCAACTGTTGGCGCGCCAGCTCACCCTGTCGCGCAAGGCGCTAACCGTCCATCTGAAAGCCCAGCCGGCCTACCCTGCCCTGGCGGAACATCCACTGCTGACCCAAAGCCAGCCCTTGCTGCTGGTGGATGGCGTGTGCCGGGTAGGCAAGCTGGAAGTCAGCCTGGATGCCGAACTGGGGGTGTGTTATCGGCGGGTGGGGGAGTAAACGTCAGCTGACTTCAATTGAAATAGACAAAAGTCATTGTGCATAAGTTGTAAGGTGCGGGATATTGAGTGTCCCACATCCGCTGCCCAAACACCGTATTTACATACCATCACGGAGGGACCACATGTGCTGAAAGCCTTCAACCTGCTGGATGAACCCTGGCTGCCGGTGCGTTATGCCGACGGTCGGATAGCTGAGGTGGGCCTGTTGCAACTGTTTGCCGACGCCAGGCAAATGGTGGCGCTGGCCGAAACCTCACCACCTGGCCTGATTGCCCTGTACCGCGTGCTATTGGCCATCACCCATCGCGCACTGGCGCGCGAGCATGGAGAATGGGGCAAAAGCGATTTGACGCGCTGGCATGCCAAAGGGCTGCCAGTGGAAGCTCTGCATGCGTACCTGGAACACTGGCGCGAACGCTTTTACCTGTTTCATCCGGACTGGCCATTCATGCAAGTGGCTGCCCTGGCCGAGGCCGAGGAAACCCGCCACAAAAGCAAACCCTGGACGCAGATTTCGCTGGCCAGCAGCAGCGGCAATGCGCCGGTGCTGTTTGATCACTCGGTGGACACCCGCCCTTCGCAGATTACCGCCGCTCAAGCCGTGCGCCATTTGCTCGGGTTTTTGCAATTCACCCCCGGTGGCTTGGTGAAAACCGTGAGGGATTCTGACAAGGCCGGTCCACTGGCCAACACCGCAGCCGCCCTACCGATGGGCGACACCCTGGCGCGCACCCTGTGCCTGGCGCTGCATCCCTGCTCCATTGAGCCCGACACGGATCTTCCCGCCTGGGAACAGCCTGCCCCGCCAAGCCTGGCTAACTTGCGCGCCGAGCCCACTCTGGCGACGGGTGCCAACGACCGCTACACCCGGCTGAGCCGCGCCGTGCTGCTGTTGCCCGAAGACGACGGCCAGCATATCAGCCAACTGCGTTTTGCCGCCGGATGCGCGCTGGCCGAAGACGACCATGCCCCTGATCCAATGGCCAATTACCGCATGGGCAGCAATGGGCTGGTGCGGCTGAACTTCAGCGAGGGCCGCGCCATCTGGCGTGATTTGTCGGCCCTACTGCCCGACCCGAGCGGCAAGCACGCCAAACCTGCTGGCGTGCTGGGCTACGCGCATCGCTTGCTGGGTGCCTTGGGGCAGGCTGACAGCTGGCTGCCAGTGATGGTGCTGGGCTTGACCAGCGATCAGGCCAAGCTGGTGCGCTGGCGGGTAGACAACGTAGCCCTGCCCACCTGCCTGCTGGAACAGGAAGACGTGGTCGAGCTGCTGCGCGCCGCCTTGCGCGACAGTGAGACGCTGTTTGTTGGCCTGCGCCAGATTGCCACGTCCATGCTGGCTGAATCCATGCCCGATTCCAAGCACAAAGACACCCGCGCCCGTGCCCGCGCCATGTTTGACAACGGTGCCTCGGCGGCCACCTATTTTGCCCATCTGGAACGGCGCTTGCCGGCGCTGCTGGCCTGCCTGGCGCAAACGGGTGATCACCATACGCTGTGGCAGGCTGCCCAACTGCACGCCATGACGCCCGCCTGGCAAGCCGCCTGCCGACAACTGGGCGAGGGCGCGCGCGCCATTCGTGCCTGCGCCCAACATGAGCCCCGTTACCTGGGGTTGATCAAACCCCTGCTGCCCCCTGCCACCAAAGAGGCCACGCATGTCTGAGCCATCATTTATCACCGATTTCATCGAAAAACTGCAAAAGCAGGATCGTCGCGCGCTGGCCATTTTGCGGCGTAGCGCCAGCTTTGCCCCTGGTGCCTATCCTGCCGCTTATCCGTTTGTCGAGCGCCACGTCGGCGTGGACTGGCACGCCCAGGACAGCCGGCGGCAGGCGCTGTACATCACCGCCATGCTGTACGCCCTGCATCCGCGTCAGGCCGAGGTCAGCCTGGCCACCGCGTTAGGCCGGCTGATGAAAGCCCGCGACAGCGGCAGCATCGAACTGCGCTTTATTGCTTTGCTGGCTGCCGATGGCGACGAACTGCCGTATTACCTGCGCCAGATCGTCTCGCTGCTGGCAGCAGACGAACACGGCATCAATTACGCCGAGCTGCTGCAAGACCTCATCCCGTGGCTGAACAGTTTTTCTCCCGAATCACGCGACCGCATCCGGCAAAAGTGGGCGCGCGATTTTTACCGTCAGCTTGCCCAGACCCCTGCTGCTTGAACCCCATCCCATCCCTTATTGTGAGACGCTGCCATGAGCCTGTTTATTGAATTTCACCTGATCCAGAACTTTGCCCCCAGCAACCTCAACCGCGACGATACCGGTGCCCCCAAAGATGCCATATTTGGCGGCTACCGCCGCGCCCGCATCAGCAGCCAGTGCCTGAAGCGCGCCGTGCGCCAGACTGCTGAGTTTCCTGCCGGCCACCAGGGTGTGCGCACCAAAAAATTGCTGGAACTGCTGAGCGAGCAACTGCATACCCAATTTGGCCGGGAAGCCGAAGACATGTCCACCCGCATCCAGCTGGCGCTAGCCGCTGCCGGCCTGGCGGTGAAAGAAGACGGCAAAACCGAATATCTGCTGTTTCTCGGACAACAGGAAATCAACGGCTTTGCCCAACTGATTGACCAGCATTGGGATAGTCTGGCCGCGCCAGCCAGCAGCGAAAAGAAAAGTAAAAAAGATGCCAAGGCCAGCGCTCCGGCTGAGGTGGTCAAGCAAGCCAAAACCATCATGAATGGCGGCAAGGCGCTGGATGTGGCGCTGTTTGGCCGCATGCTGGCCGACCTGCCGGAAGTCAACCAGGACGCCGCCTGCCAGATGGCCCACGCCATCAGCACCCACCGCGTTGAGCGCGAATTTGATTATTTTACCGCCGTGGATGACAAAGGCGGCCCGGAAGAAACCGGTGCCGGCATGATTGGCCAAGTGGAGTTCAATTCCGCCACGTTCTACCGTTACACCAACATTAACCCGGCCAAGCTACTGGACAATCTGCAAGGCGACCGCGAACTGCTGCTGAACGGTTTGCGCGCCTTCACCCTGGCCCTGGCGCGCGCTATCCCCACCGGCAAGCAAAACACCTTTGCCGCGCACAATCCACCCAGCTTTATTGGGGTGGTCATCCGCCATGCCAGCCCGATCAACCTGGCCAATGCCTTTGAAACCCCGGTGTATGCCGAGCGTGGCCAAGCGCTGACCAAGCCCTCAGTGGTCAAATTGGCCGAATACGACAGTGCGCTATCCGCCGTGTATGGCGACCCCCGCGACTGCTGGGCCTATCTGGATCTGTCGCAAGCCTGGCCGCAAGACAAGGGCGACAAGCTGAATAGCCTTACCGAACTGGCCGATTGGGTGGCGCAGCACATTGCCAATGCACAGGAGGCCTGACATGGCCACCTTGCTGCTGCAACTGGTGGGCCCCATGCAGGCATGGGGCGTCACCAGTCGCTTTGACGAACGCGACAGCGGGCTGGAACCGTCCAAATCCGGGGTGATTGGCCTGCTGTGTGCCGCCCTGGGACGCGACCGCGCCGAGCCGGTGGACGACCTGGCCGCCCTGCGCATGGGCGTGCGCGTGGACCGTGAAGGCCTGCTGATGCGCGATTACCAAACCGCCACCGGTCTGTTGCTGGCCTCGGGCAAGCCCGACCACAAGCGCACCGCGATCAGCCCACGGTTTTATCTGGCCGACGCTGCTTTTTTAGTCGGGCTGGAAGGCTCGCGCACTCTGCTGGACACCTTGCAAAGCGCGCTCAAGCAACCCGTCTGGCCGCTGAGCCTGGGGCGTAAATCCATGCCGCCCGGCAAACCGGTTTGGCTGGCCGATGGCGTGCGTGACACAGACTTGCTCACCACCCTGGAGCAAGCCGATTACCTCTCCAAGCCACTCCAGCCACACGACACCCAGCCGCTGCGCCTGATGCTGGAACACCCTTCAGAAGGCGCGGTGCGGCTGGATCAGCCAGTGGCCCCGTTTGCCCAGCGGCGCTTTGGCCCGCGCTTTGTCCAATCGGCCACCCTGGAGAGGCGTCATGCACCTGACCCAACTCACGCTTGATTCGCGCCACACCGCCATCCGCCGCGATCTGGGCAACGCCTACGACATGCACCGCACCCTGGCCCGAGCCTTTGCCACCCAGCTCGATGCGCCTCCCGAACGATTTTTGTGGCGGCTGGATGCGCTGGACGCCCTGACCGGCCGCGCCGTGGTGTTGATTCAATCCAATGGCCCTGGCGTGTGGAATCACCTGCCCACCCCGAGCGCGCAAGTGCGCGAGAAATCTTTTGACCCCGCTTCGCTCGCCCAGCTTGGCCAGCGCTGCCAGTTTCGCCTGCTGGCCAACCCCACTGCTTCCCGGCAAGGCAAGCGTTATGGGGTATGGGAAGAAACCGCCCAGCGCGATTGGCTGATGCGCCAACTGAGCCAAGCCGGGGCAACGTTGCAGGACGTGGAATGCACGCGCAACGAGCGCTGGGTGCTGCGCAAGCCTGCTCAAGCCGAGCCTATTGTGCTGTGCGCCATTGGCTTTGAAGGTGTCCTCACCGTGGACAAGCCCGATGCCCTGCAACATGCCCTGCGCAATGGCATTGGCCGGGGCAAATCCTTTGGCCTGGGCCTGCTGTCGCTGGCACCGCTGCGAGACTGGTAATGGCTTCCCCACTGCTCCCCAAACTCAAACCCCTGCCCATCAAAGAACGGTTATCTGTGCTGTTTGTCGAGCGCTGCCAGCTGGACGTGCTGGACGGGGCGTTTGTGGGTGTGGATGTCACCGGCATCCGCACCCACATCCCGGTGGGCGGGGTGGCCTGCCTGCTGCTGGAGCCCGGCGTGCGTGTCTCGCACGCCGCCTGCAAGCTGGCCGCCGAAGTGGGCACGCTGCTGGTATGGGTGGGCGAGGCTGGCGTGCGGCTGTATTCCGCCGGCCAGCCCGGCGGTGCCCGCGCCGACCGCCTGCTGTATCAGGCCCGGCTGGCGCTGGACGACGAGGCCCGGCTGAGTGTGGTGCGCGAGATGTATCGCCGTCGCTTTGGCGAAGAACCGCCGCAGCGGCGCAGCGTGGAACAACTGCGCGGCATCGAAGGCAGTCGCGTGCGTGCCATTTACAAGCTGCTGGCCGGGCAATACGGCGTGAAATGGGAAGGCCGCAACTACGATCCCAAAGACTGGGACGCCGCCGACCCCATCAACCGCTGCCTGTCCGCCGCCAACCACTGCCTGTATGGCGTGGTGGAAGCCGCCGTCCTGGCCGCCGGCTACGCCCCCGCCATCGGCTTCATCCATAGCGGCAAGCCCTTGTCGTTTGTTTACGACATCGCCGACCTGTACAAATTTGACACCGTCGTCCCCGCCGCCTTTGCCGTGGCCGCCAAATCCAGCGGCGGCAACGACGAACGCACCGTGCGACAAGCCTGCCGCGACATGTTCCGCCGCAGCAAACTGCTGGAACGCATCATCCCCGACATCGAAGACATCCTGGCCGCCGGCGGCCTGGACGTACCGCAGATTGAAGGGGTGGTGGAAGCCGCCATACCGGAAGAAAAGGGGATCGGCGATGCTGGTCATCGTGCTTGAAAACGCCCCGCCCCGGCTGCGCGGGCGCATGGCCATCTGGCTGCTGGAAATACGCGCCGGGGTGTACGTGGGCACTTACAACCGCAAGGTGCGCGAATACCTGTGGCATCAGGTGGAAGAAGGGCTGGAAGACGGCAACGCGGTAATGGCCTGGCAAGCCAGCACCGAAGCTGGGTTCGAGTTTGTCACCCTGGGCAAAAACCGGCGTATGCCGGTAGAATTCGACGGTGCCCGGCTGGTGTCTTTTCATCCGCCGGACAGCGCAGATCAAGGGTGAAAAGATGCTCTTTAACAGCCTGAAATCGGCTACCTTGCCTGCCTAAAAATTGACCAGAAAAGTTGGTAGATTTTGACGTAGGTGAAAAAGCCTTTTGGATCAATGATGTATTTTTAGTGTGTTCCCCGCGTCAGCGGGGATGAACCGACGCCCTTGCACGGCAGGTCACAGGTATCTTTGTGTTCCCCGCGTCAGCGGGGATGAACCGTAATCGACAATGCGCACTATGTAACCCATTTCGTGTTCCCCGCGTCAGCGGGGATGAACCGGTAGGGGCTTGCTTGTTGGTGTGAGTGTGTCAGTGTTCCCCGCGTCAGCGGGGATGAACCGGACGTTGGCATTTGACACTCATGTCACGGATGGTGTTCCCCGCGTCAGCGGGGATGAACCGCATTCTCTCCGTCCTGACAGTTATTTTCATCTGTGTTCCCCGCGTCAGCGGGGATGAACCGAATATTACATGGAAATTACTACTGCTGTGTTTGTGTTCCCCGCGTCAGCGGGGATGAACCGGCAAGCGCTTTGTAAAAAGCCTTGTGGAAAAAGTGTTCCCCGCGTCAGCGGGGATGAACCGAATGGCTTGACCACAATTATCCGACTGCTTGAGTGTTCCCCGCGTCAGCGGGGATGAACCGAGGCAAAATGATTGATGAGCAAAATCGTCAGGGTGTTCCCCGCGTCAGCGGGGATGAACCGCATGCTTTGCAGTCCGAAATATTGCCCGGCGTGTGTTCCCCGCGTCAGCGGGGATGAACCAGGCGGTGAGGGAAACCGATGAATAACCAGAAAAGTGTTCCCCGCGTCAGCGGGGATGAACCGCACCACAAACATGTCGCCAATGCCGTCTTTGAGTGTTCCCCGCGTCAGCGGGGATGAACCGATTTATCATTCTCAACTGCTGAGGAAACCATGGTGTTCCCCGCGTCAGCGGGGATGAACCGGGCGCTCAGGCTGGCGCGCCGCATGTATCCGGGTGTTCCCCGCGTCAGCGGGGATGAACCGTCGATCACCACGCCGCAGCATGTTGATGTGGCGTGTTCCCCGCGTCAGCGGGGATGAACCGCTTTGGCAGATGCCTTCGATACAACTACATCAGTGTTCCCCGCGTCAGCGGGGATGAACCGCATCAACTTTGCATTTGAAGCACAATTGCGAAGTGTTCCCCGCGTCAGCGGGGATGAACCGCCATGCGCAAAACTTCTTTCTATTACTGCACCGTGTTCCCCGCGTCAGCGGGGATGAACCGATGCCCTTGCACGGCAGGTCACAGGTATCTTTGTGTTCCCCGCGTCAGCGGGGATGAACCGAATCTTCAAACCAGTCCGACGCGCTTTGTTATGTGTTCCCCGCGTCAGCGGGGATGAACCGCCACAGCGCAAGCGGCTTCTGAGTTGCTTGGAGTGTTCCCCGCGTCAGCGGGGATGAACCGGCCTACTACGATGCCAAAAATCAGGACGTGGCGTGTTCCCCGCGTCAGCGGGGATGAACCGGAGTATATTAATGGCACACATAGTACTAAGTGGTGTTCCCCGCGTCAGCGGGGATGAACCGGGGCGTCATCATGGGTACTGAATGGACGTTACGTGTTCCCCGCGTCAGCGGGGATGAACCGTAACCATGATTGGCTGAAAGTATCTGAAATCAGTGTTCCCCGCGTCAGCGGGGATGAACCGCCTTGACAACGCTGCCACAGACAGGGCAGTTCGTGTTCCCCGCGTCAGCGGGGATGAACCGAGCCTTCAAAAGCCCTACCAGATGCCTACCTGGTGTTCCCCGCGTCAGCGGGGATGAACCGGACCCTATCCCAATCTGCCTCCGAGAGGATCAGTGTTCCCCGCGTCAGCGGGGATGAACCGAATTCTTGACAGGCTATTAACTGTGTGATTCCATTTCTATTTATAAATTGAATTAATTATCCATTCCCAGCCGGTGAGGCTCTGCATCTTTCCCGGCTGGTTTTCCAACTGAGCAAGGCCCTGTTCCAAGTGGGCTTCCAAGGCCTCCAGGCTATCGAAGGCTCGGTTGTGGAAGTACTTCTCGCGCAACTCATCCCACACGTGTTCCTGCGGGTTGAGTTCCGGCGCATAGGGCGGAAGGAAGATCAACCTCAAGTTGTCCGCCAGCTGAAACGGACTCTTGTGCCAACCGGCTCCATCCAGCACCATCACGATGTTTTCGTCGGGGTAGCGCCGGGCAACCTCATCCAGAAACAGCTGCATGCACTTGCCGTTCACCTGCGGCAGGATCAATGAGTCGAAACGCCCATCTGCCGGACTGATCGCACCGTAGGCATAGACATATTGCTGTGTCACCATGGCTTTCACCACGGGCCGATGCGGCTTTTTCTGCCAGCAGTGGCGAACGTCGCTGATGCGGCCAAATCGAGCCTCGTCCTGGAACATCAATCGCAGCGGACGCGCTACGGCAAATCGGGTTCTTTCTTCTGCCAAGCGCCCCTGCAGTTTTTTTTCCAGTCTTCCTGGGCGTCGGGGTCGCTTTTCGGATGAATCTTGTCCGGAGCCACTTTCCGCCAGCCATGGCGCGCCAGCATCGCATAAATGGTGGAGAGCGCCAGCGGTTTGCCCAGCTTGGCCTCGATGACCGGCTTGAGCGGCGGCACGATCACCACTCCGCCGGTAGCCGCCTCGGTGAGCGCCTCATCCAGAATCTTGGCCTCTTGCTCCAGGCTGGCCTTGGCCCGGTTGCGCAGTTCGCGCTTGCTGCGCTTGGGCCTGGCTTCGCCAGCCTGCTCCCGGCAGAAATTCGTCCGCAACGTACAGGTTGCCCCGACCGAACGACCAATGATTTGAGCCGTCTGCTCGATGCTGAGGTTGAACAGCAGTGGCAGCGCAACCGCCTGAGCGGTGCGCAACTCTTCTACTGTCTTTGCCTTTTTCAGCAAATCTTGAGCCTGTGCCAGATGTTCCATCCCGCCCGGAAGCCGTGCCATGTTCATCTCCATCGATAGGGTGGAGATATTATTTCATTTTATATCTGTAATTGGAATGAGTAGGTGTTCCCCGCGTCAGCGGGGATGAACCGCAATTGCGCCTGTGTATGACCATCACAGGTAAGTGTTCCCCGCGTCAGCGGGGATGAACCGGAACTTTGAAAATGGATAATGTCTTGAATAGGGTGTTCCCCGCGTCAGCGGGGATGAACCGGAGATGGTGGTAAATTTCCACATGGTACTGTTGTGTTCCCCGCGTCAGCGGGGATGAACCGATTCGATTGTATGAGAAAGCATGGGAAATGTAGTGTGTTCCCCGCGTCAGCGGGGATGAACCGCTGGACAGTTTATTATACGGAGCCCGGCCAAAAGTGTTCCCCGCGTCAGCGGGGATGAACCGTAGGACTAGGTTTCAACTGGGTAGTAAGGCTTGTGTTCCCCGCGTCAGCGGGGATGAACCGATGTATTTGGAAGACGAGAAGATGCGATCTGTGTGTTCCCCGCGTCAGCGGGGATGAACCGCACGTTATGAATTGCTTGTTCCGTGCCTTGCAGTGTTCCCCGCGTCAGCGGGGATGAACCGAGCGCGCAAGAAAATACGGTGGAAAGCCTTCTGTGTTCCCCGCGTCAGCGGGGATGAACCGACTCAGCGTCCGGAAAAATCCCGTGGCAAAAGGTGTTCCCCGCGTCAGCGGGGATGAACCGACCGTCTGGGTCACCGCCGCCAAACGGTTTGGGTGTTCCCCGCGTCAGCGGGGATGAACCGCATTAGTTTACGCTGCGCGTCAATAGGCATTGGTGTTCCCCGCGTCAGCGGGGATGAACCGGCATTTGCCGAATTTAGCACCGCCACCGGCCAGTGTTCCCCGCGTCAGCGGGGATGAACCGCACGTCCACGTTTTGCAGCCCGACAAACACCGGTGTTCCCCGCGTCAGCGGGGATGAACCGGCGTATGACCATGATGTGGCCAAAAACAAACCGTGTTCCCCGCGTCAGCGGGGATGAACCGACAGCTACACGATCTACTGCCAGGGCCTGGTGGTGTTCCCCGCGTCAGCAGGGATGAACCGAACCGCTTGCCAACAACCGAAGGGGCAAACGCGTGTTCCTCGCGTCAGCGGGGATGAACCGTCGTCACCATGACCTGAGAGGGCCATAATTCAGTGTTCCCCGCGTCAGCGGGGGTGAACCGGGGCAATCGGCGTCTGCCTCCCGCGCTCACTGTATGTGGGGATTGCACTGGCCGGGTTGGACTCGAACCAACGTCACCACCGGCGCATTGCTGCGCCGCCGTCCCGTCTACCTGAATGGGGCTCTACGACCAGTGCGGTTTTATTGTACCGACCAGAACCATGTTCGGCCATAAAATCGACAACCCTGAAGCCCACCTCAAGGGGAATGCACCGCCAAAATCCCCCTACGCCCGTTCCAGCACCACAAATGCCAGGCACTGGCTGCGTTCGTCGCTGATGCTCAGGTGGCAGTGAATGATGCCGCGCTGTTGCAGCCAGCTGGCCAATTCGTCTGAAAACGCCCAGCCGGGGCGGCCCAGGGTGTCGTGGGTGACGGCCAGCGCGCCCAGGGTCACCGGGGCGCGCAGGCCGGTGCCGGCGGCTTTGGCAAAGGCTTCCTTGGCGGCAAAGCGTTTGGCCAGCAGCCGGGCCGGGTCGTGGGCGCTGGCCCAGTCCGGCCATTCGGCGGGGGAGAGAATGCGCCGGGCAAAGCGTTCGCCATGGCGGACCAGGGCGGTACGGATGCGGTCGATTTCCACCAGATCCGAGCCGATGCCGGCAATCATGCTGCGCTGCGCCGGGCTTCCACCATCAGGGCTTTCATGTCGCGCACGGCGCGGTCAAAGCCGGTAAACAACGCCTGGGCCACAATGGCGTGGCCGATGTTCAGCTCGCAGATATCGGGAATGGCGGCCACCGCTTGTACATTGTGGTAGTGCAGGCCATGGCCGGCGTTGACCACCAGGCCCTTGAAGCGGCCACTTTCGGCGGCGTCGCGGATGCGCGCCAGTTCGGTTTGCCGGGCGGTGTGGCCAATGGCGTCGGCGTAGCGGCCAGTGTGCAGCTCCACCACGGGGGCACCGGCTTCCACGGCGGCGGTCAGCGAGGTGTCGTCCGGGTCGATGAACAGCGACACGCGAATGCCGGCGGCGGTGAGCTGACGGGTGTAGTCGCGCACCACGTCAAAGTGGCGCTCAACATCCAGGCCGCCTTCGGTGGTGAGTTCTTCGCGTTTTTCCGGCACCAGGCACACGTCATCCGGGCGGGTGGCCAGGGCGTGGTCGAGCATTTCCGGAGTGAGGGCCATTTCCAGGTTCATCCGGGTTTTCAGCGCGCGGCGCAGCAGGCGCACATCTTCGTCCTTGATGTGGCGACGGTCTTCGCGCAGGTGCAGGGTAATCAGGTCAGCGCCGGCGGTTTCGGCCACCAGGGCGGCTTCCAGCGGGCTGGGGTAATGGGTGCCGCGTGCATTGCGCAACGTGGCCACATGGTCGATGTTCACCCCTAACAGGATCATGATGCGGGTCTCCACAGTAGCCGGCAGCCGGGGCTGTCCGGGTGTTTCAGTATCGGCCTGGCGGCTTAGTGTGCGGCCAGACCAGCCAAATGCTGCATCAGTTCGCGGGTGGCCAGCGGCGTGCTGCCCAGGCAGTCGGCCAGAAGCTGGCGGGTCAGGCTGCGGGCTTCGCGCACGGTCAGCGGGTCAGAAAAATCTTCGTCGGCCAGCGCCAGCAGGGTGCTGCCGCTGAACTCGCCCTGGCTGTCGGCCAGGATGCCGTTGGGCAGCTGACAATGATACCGTCCGGCGGCGTCCAGCGGGGCACCGTCGTGGGTGCAGCGCAGGCTGGGGGCATAGCCCAGTTCGGCCAGAAGGCGCAGTTCAAACCGGCGCAACAGCGCTGACATGTCCTGACGGCCATCGCGCGGGCCGATGGCGCGCACGGTGGCGGCGTAGTCGGCAAACAGCGCGGGGTGCGGGTCTTCGCGGGCGGTCAGGCGCAGCAGCAGTTCGTTCAGGTATAGCCCGGCCAGCAAGGGCACGCCGCCCAGCTGCGGCAATGCGCCCTGCCAGTCGGCGTGAGCCAGGGTTTTCAGCTCGGTTTTGCCAAACCAGCCCAGCACCAGCGGCTGAAACGGCAGCAGCAGGCCGCGCAGGGCGGCGCGGGGCCGGCGTGCGCCGCGCGCCACCACGGAAACCCGGCCATGGTCGCGGGTAAACAGCTCGACAATCAGGCTGGTTTCCTTGTAGGCCTGCGCATGCAGCACAAAGGCGGGCTGGTGGTCTACCTTGCCGGGGCTGGACATGACGGCGGCGGGCTCAGTCCAGGTTGAACTGCTTGAGGAAACGCACGTCGTCGGCCCAGCCGCTCTTGACCTTGACCCAGACTTCCAGGAACACCTTGCTGTTGAACAGTTTTTCCATATCGGTGCGCGCTTCGGTGGCAATTTTTTTCATGCGCTCGCCATCACGGCCAATCAGGATGGCTTTTTGCCCGGCCTTGTCCACCAGCACGGCAGCGTAGATGCGGCGCAGATTGCCTTCGATTTCAAATTTTTCGATTTCGACGTTCATCGAGTACGGCAGTTCTTCGCCCAGGTAGCGGAACAGTTTTTCCCGCACCAGTTCGGCGGCCAGAAAGCGTTCGTTCTTGTCGGTGACCATGTCTTCCGGGTAGAGCGGCACGCTGTGCGGCAGGTGCGGCTCGACCACATTCAGCAGCAGGTCCATGCGGTGGCCGTGCTTGGCGCTGACCGAGACGATTTCGGCAAAGTTGAATTCGGCGCTGGCCTTGAGCAGGAAGTTGGCCATGTCGGCCTTGTCCTTGACCCGGTCGGCCTTGTTGACCACCAGAATCACCGGGCGGTGCGCGGGCAAGAGGGCAATCACTTCGCGGTCGGCGTCGGACAGGCGGCCCGCTTCCAGCACAAACAGCACGCAGTCCACATCAGACAGGGATTCCTTGACGCTGCGGTTGAGCGCTTCGTTCAGCGCGTTGCGGTGGCGGGTTTGAAAGCCTGGGGTATCAACAAAAATATACTGCGCCTTGGCGGTGGTCTGGATGCCGGTAACGCGATGGCGGGTGGTCTGGGCTTTTTTCGAGGTGATGCTGATTTTTTGCCCGATCAGGTGGTTCATCAGCGTGGATTTGCCCACGTTGGGGCGGCCAACAATCGCCACAAAACCACAGCGGTAGTCTTCCGGCACGTCCATGGCGGCGGCGGGCAGTGCCTGCAGGGCGGCTTCCAGTTGTTCTGCCGACAGACCGTCGGCGTCGGCGGCCAGGGTCACAGCGTGCGGGTCATGCGCGTCGGCATCGGTCTGGGTGTCGTCGGCAGGGTGCGGGGTAGGATGGGTCATGGTCAGGGCTTTCTGCGGGCAGGTTGCCGGGCTTCGAGGGCGCTCAGGGCCAACTCGGCGGCTTGTTGTTCGGCAGCGCGGCGGCTGCCGCCCTGCCCTTCGGTCATGATGCCAATTTCGGCCAGGTCACAGGCCACCCGGAACGATTGTTCGTGGGCTTCGCCGAGCTGGGCCAGGATGGTGTAGCGCGGCAGGCTGTAGCGTTTGGCTTGCAGGGCTTCCTGCAACCGGGTTTTGGCGTCTTTGGCGTGCTTGTTGGGGTCGATGGCGGCAATCCGGCTGGCGTACAGCCCGCGCACCACCTGTTCGGCCTGGGCAAAGTCCACATCAAAGCTGACGGCGGCAAACAGTGCTTCCAGTGCATCGGCCAGAATCGACGCCCGGTCGTGGCCGCCGCTTTTCAGTTCGCCTTCGCCCAGAAACAGGCAGTCGCCAATGTTCAGTTCACGGGCAATATCGGCCAGGGTGGCCTGGTTTACCAGGTTGGCGCGCAGGCGCGACAGCTCGCCTTCGCTCAATTGGCCAAACTGGTCGTAGAGCATGCGCGCCACGGTGTAATTCAGGATGCTGTCGCCAATGAATTCAAAGCGTTCGTTATTGGTGGAACTGTAACTGCGGTGCGTCAGCGCCTGACGCAATAGCTGCGGTTGGCGAAACGCATGGCCCAGCCGGCGGGCCAGCCGGTCAAGGTTGAGGGGATGGGTCACTGCCTGTCTGCCTTAGCGTGCAAGTCAAAAGGGAAACGCCGGGGCATGGCCGCCGGCGGGAAGGCGGCCTGAGGGCGCTGGCGCGCGCTCAGGCCAGTTTTGGCCATTGTAGCCCGCCCTGCGCGGGGCGGCCATCTGTCGGTGCTTATTGAATCCGCTGGCCGACGCGGGACAATTCGGCAAAGTTCATCCAGATCATGAAAGCCTTGCCCACCAGCAGGTGGTCATCAACAAAGCCCCAGTAACGGCCATCGTGGCTGTTGTCGCGGTTGTCGCCCATCATGAAATACTGGCCTGCCGGCACCTTGCAGGTAAAGCCGCTGTCGGTGTATTCACACTGTTCGCGGCCAGGAAAGTCGGCCACGGCAGGCAAGAACACCGAGGGTTTGTTGTCTTCCAGCAGCACCGGGTAGCGGTGGCTGCCCTGGGTTTCCTGCAGGCGACGGGTTTGCACCATGGTCATGGCTTTGCCGGTTTCGGCATAGTCGTACAGGCCATCTTCGCGCAGCGGCAGCGGCTTGCCGTTGATGCTCAACTGCTTGTTGTGATAGCGCACGGTATCGCCAGGCAGGCCAATCACCCGCTTGATGAAGTTTACTTTCGGGTCAGGCGGAAAGTTGAACACCACCACGTCGCCGCGCTGCACGTTGCTGACTGGCACAACCACGGTATTGAGTACCGGCAGACGCAGGCCGTAGGTGAATTTGTTCACCAGGATGAAGTCGCCCACCACCAGGCCGGGGCGCATCGACGACGATGGAATCTGAAACGGCTCCACCAGAAACGAGCGCAGGCCAAACACCAGCAGCATGATCGGGAAAAAGCTTTTGGCGTATTCCACATAATGCGGTTCCAGCACGTCGCTGGCGCGGCGCGGGGCCAGAAGCCAGCGGTTCAGCCCGGCAATCACCCCGGTGACCAGCACAAACACCAGCATGACGGCAGAAAAGCTCATCCATTGCGCCAGCAGACCAAAGCCGCCCAGCACCAGCGCCAGATACCCGGCCTGCACGCCAAACGGCTGGTCTTTGTCACCGGCCTGCTTCTTGGCCGAGGTGGCAATCAGGATAGGCCCCAGCACGGCGAGCACGGCAAAAATCACGGTCCAGTTCATTCAAGTCCTTCAGACAGGCAGTTAAGCGGGCCAAGGCCCCCGGTGCCTATATGGTGGCACGGGGGCGGTGCCCTTATTTGTCGCTGACTTGCAAAATGGCCAGGAAGGCGGCTTGCGGAATTTCCACATTACCCACCTGCTTCATGCGTTTCTTGCCGGCCTTTTGCTTTTCCAGCAGCTTTTTCTTACGGGTGATGTCGCCGCCGTAGCACTTGGCCAGCACGTTCTTGCGCAGGGCCTTGATGGTTTCCCGGGCAATGATGTGGCTGCCGATGGTGGCTTGCACGGCGATATCGAACATCTGGCGCGGAATCAGCTCACGCATTTTCGACGCCAGTTCACGGCCCCGGTACACGCTGGTGGCGCGGTGAACAATCAGGCTCAGCGCGTCCACTTTCTCACCGTTGACCATGATGTCCAGCTTGACCAGATCGGCGGCCTGAAATTCCTTGAAATCGTAATCCAGCGAGGCATAGCCCCGGCTGGTGGACTTCAGCTTGTCAAAAAAGTCCATCACCACTTCGTTCATCGGCATGTCGTAGGTCAGCATCACCTGACGGCCCATGTACTGCATATTGCGCTGTACGCCGCGCTTCTGGTTGCACAGCGTCATCACCGCGCCAACGTAATCCTGCGGCACCAGGATGGTGGAGGTGATGATGGGTTCGCGGATTTCCTCAATCTTGCCCAGGTCGGGCAGCTTGGACGGGTTGGCCACTTCAATCAGCTCGCCGTCTTTCATCACCACTTCGTACACCACGGTGGGCGCGGTGGTGATCAGGTCCATATCGTATTCGCGTTCCAGTCGTTCCTGAACGATCTCCAGGTGCAACAGGCCGAGAAAACCGCAGCGGAAGCCAAAGCCCAGCGCTTGCGATACTTCTGGTTCGTAATGCAGCGAGGCGTCGTTCAGCTGGAGTTTTTCCAGCGCGTCGCGCAGCGATTCGTAGTCGTGGCTTTCCACCGGGTAAAGCCCGGCAAACACCTGCGATTTCACTTCCTTGAAGCCGGGCAGCGCTTCGCTGGCCGGTTTGCCCACCACGGTAATGGTGTCGCCCACCTTGGCCGATTTGAGTTCCTTGATGCCGGCAATCACAAAGCCCACTTCGCCGGCGCACAGTTCGCTGCGCGATTCGGACTTCGGGGTGAACACACCCACCTGTTCGCACAGGTGCTGTGCCAGGGTGGACATGAACAGAATCTTGTCTTTCGGGCGCAGCACGCCGTCCACCACGCGCACCAGCATCACCACGCCCACGTAGTTGTCAAACCACGAGTCGATGATCAGCGCCTTCAGCGGGCCGTCCGGGTTGCCTTGCGGTGCCGGAATCTTCTGCACCACGGTTTCCAGGATATCTTCGATGCCGATGCCACTTTTGGCCGAAGCGCGCACGGCGTCGGTGGCTTCGATGCCGATGATGTCTTCGATTTCTTCGGCCACCCGTTCCGGCTCGGCGGCGGGCAGGTCGATCTTGTTCAGCACCGGTACCACTTCCACCCCGAGTTCAATCGCGGTGTAGCAGTTGGCCACGGTTTGCGCTTCCACCCCTTGCGAGGCGTCCACCACCAGCAGCGCGCCTTCGCAGGCGGACAGCGAGCGGCTGACTTCATAAGAGAAGTCCACATGCCCTGGGGTGTCGATCAGGTTCAGGTGATAGATCTGGCCATCGCGGGCCTTGTAGCGCAGCGCAGCAGTTTGCGCCTTGATGGTGATGCCGCGCTCGCGCTCGATGTCCATCGAGTCGAGCACTTGAGCATCCATCTCGCGGTCGGACAAGCCGCCGCAAAACTGGATGAAACGGTCGGCCAGGGTCGATTTACCGTGGTCGATATGGGCGATAATGGAAAAATTGCGGATATGCTTCATGGCGGGTCGCGAATGATAAGAAGCGTTTTGTCCTGGCAGCACGGTGACGGCACAGCGGGCCTTGCCGCGCCACGGCGCAGGAAAAACAGCTTCCCGGATGCGCAAGGCACCCTGGATGACTGAATGGCCCGGATTCTAGCGGATTTCCGCCAGCACTGCATCCAGTCGCACGGTATCCAGATGGTAGTGACAGATTTCTGTTTCACCGTGCATCAATACCGGCACCAGTTCGTCGAAACGTGCCACCAGCGCCGGGTCGTCGTCCACGTCGATCACGTCCAGGGTAAACCCATGGCGGGCCTGATAAGGGCGCAGTGCGTCACGCATGGCGTGGCACAGGCTGCAGTATTCGCGAAAGTACAGGGTAAGGTGCATGGGCGCGCTCGACGAAAAAACAGGGACATCACCGGTTCACGCCAGGCCAGGCACAGACCGCCAGGGCGATGAGCGTCACCGGGGCATTGGCACGATGCGCCGCCGGGTGCTGCCCCTTGCCGTGACGGCGTATGCGCTTGCGCCAGCATGAACCGCTTTTCAAGGGGGTGACTGTAGCGCAACTGGCGGCAGATGGGGCAAATAAGCACAGCAGGGCGGGAGAATGCACCGGTACAAACCCGGCCCTGCTGCGGCGCTGGCGTTGATGCGAACAGGGACGCGGGGGGCTTATTTCTCCGCCACTGGCACCGCCACAAACAGGGTATTGCCATCGCGGATCAAGCGCAGCGCCAGGGTGTCACCCGGCTTGGCGGCGGCCACCTGCTCGCGCAGCTGGTCGGCGCTGCTCAGGGCGAGATTGTTGACACCAACAATCACATCACCCGGCTGCACCCCGGCGCGGGCGGCCAGCCCCTGCACCCGTTGCACCAGCAGGCCATACGGCACGCGCAGTGCGCGTTGCTGGGCCGGGCTGAGTTCGCTCAGCGTCATGTTAAGCCGGGCCAGCGGCGGCTGGGCGTTGGGCTGGCGCGCACGGGCCTGGCGTTCGTTGGGGTCGGCCATTTCATTCGGGATGACGGTGACGCTGCGGTTGGCCTTGTTGCGCCAGATCTCCAGTGTCAGCGGCTGGCCAGGGCGGGCATTGCCAATCAGCCGGGCCAGGTCGCCCCAGTTATCCACTGGCTTGCCGCCCACCTGCAGCACGATGTCGCCGGATTTGATGCCAGCTTTGTCCGCCGGGCCGCCGGGTTCCACGCCATTGATCAGCGCACCGCTGGGGCGGGCCAGGCCAAACGACGCCGCCAGTTCGCGGCTGAGCTCCTGCACCGACACGCCAATCACCGCCCGCGATACCTTGCCCCGGCTTTTCAGCTGCTCGGCCACTTGCATGGCCACGTCAATCGGGATGGCAAAGGAAATGCCCATGAAGCCGCCGGAGCGGCTGTAAATCTGTGAATTGATGCCCACTACCTGACCGTCCAGATTGAACAGCGGGCCGCCGGAGTTGCCAGGGTTGACCGCCACGTCAGTCTGGATGAACGGCACGTAAGCGTCGCCGGGCAACTGACGGCCCTTGGCCGAGACGATGCCGGCGGTGACCGAGCTGTCAAAGCCAAATGGCGAGCCAATGGCCGCCACCCATTCCCCCACCTTGAGCTGGCTGGGGTTGCCCAGGGTGACGGTAGGCAGGCTGTGGCCGTCGATTTTCAGCACGGCCACGTCGGTGCGGCTGTCGGCACCAATCAGCCTGGCCTTGAATTCGCGCTTGTCAGTGGTGCTGACGGTGATTTCATCGGCCTTGGCCACCACATGGGCGTTGGTCATGATGTAGCCATCGGCTGAAATCAGAAAGCCGGAGCCCAGCGAGCTTTGTTGTTGTTCACGCGGCTGGCCGGGCGGGTTGAAGCGGCGGAAGAACTCGGAAAACAGGTCATTGCCCAGTTCGTCGCCAAACGGATTGGCGCTGGTTTTCACCGTTTGCGTGGTGCTGATGTTTACCACGGTGCGGCCCTGGGTTTCTACCAGGCGGGTAAAGTCGGGCAGATCACGGGCGGCGTGGGCCACGGCGCTGCACAGCATGCTGGCCGCCAGCGCCCAGCCGGCCAACCGGCGGGAAAGCGTTAATGTCGACATGATGAGGCGTTCCGAACAGAATCAGGTTGTACAAAGCGGGTAATGACCGGGTGGAAGGCGCTCAGGTTCCGCGCCTGGCGGCTGTGCCGGCGCACTGCCAGCAGGCTGGCCGCCAGCGCGGCCAGCGCCAGCAGCACCGACAGCGTTTCGCTGAATGCCGCACCAAGCAGCGCACCGGCCAGCAAGGCGGCCAGCGGCAGCGCGTACAGCAGCAGTGCGCTGTTCAGCACACTGTTCGGGCGCACCGCCACCACCACCCAGTCGCCGGCGCGGGCGGCCAGCGGGTTATCCACCAGAAAGGACGGTGCACCGCGCTGGAAGGTGCGTGCCAGGCTGAGCGAGCGGCAGCCGCGCACCGGGTCGCACTGCCCGCACGGAGTGTGCGGGCGCACCTCCACCCAGGCCTGCCGGCCTTCGCAGCGCAGGACGCGGGCTTCGGTTTCGATCATGGCTTGAGCTGGACTGAGTTGGCGATGGTCTGGATTGAGGCGTCCGGCAGGTCGCCCACCACGGTAATCAGGGTGTCGCCCACCGGGCGGCTATAGGCGCGCAAGGCACCGCGCACAAAATACCCGGCCACCCGCGAGCGGGCATTGCTGGCCCCTGGCTCGATAAAAACAGAAAACCGCGCCAGACCATCGCTGTATACCAGATGGCGCACTGGCTGGTGACGGCCCGCAATGGTGCGGCGCACGTCGCGCATCAGGCGAAACCCGGCTGGAATCACCTTGATGTCGGGCCGGTCGGCGCGGCTATCTTCCAGATGGACAGGCGGACGTTCCGGGCTGATGGTGTGCTGCTGTTCAAAACTGGGGCGAAAAGCCTGCTTGTCGCGCACCGGCCCCAGGGTAAGCTGGGTAAAGGCAAACTGCTCCACCACATCACGGCGGCCATTGACCACGCTGATCTTGATCGGCAGGCTGGTTTTGTCCTCAATGCAAAAATGGTAGGCGTAGCGGGCGTTGTCGCGCGGCTCCAGCGCTATCCAGCTGCAGTCGTAGCTGGCCACCCGGTCGTGCTCCAGCTGGCGCATGGCGTACACGGTGGTCAGTTCAGCCGGGTTGTCCGGCAGCAGCTCGGGAAACAGCCGCTGCGCGCCCAGCTTGGCTTCCAGCAGCGCCTGCGCGTCGGCGCCGTAGGCAATCAGCTCATGACCATGACGAATCAGCTCCCAGCGCACGCCATCCAGCGATTCGCGTTTTTCCCGCGCGGTATTGCCGTCGTGGCTGTGCGTCAGCCGGTAGGATTCGACGGTGCCGCCCGCCTGATGCAGGTAAGCGCCCGAATAGCTTTGCTGGCGGGCGGCGTTGACATAGCGTTTCAATAATTGTTGCGCTTCGCCATCAGACAGGGGAGAAGTTGCCCAGGCCGGGGCGAGCACCAGCCAGGCGGACCATGCAAAAACCCGTCGCTGCATCAACGTCGTCCCTCAACCGTGCTGGTGGACACTGCCATCAGATACGGCGACACCGATTCCTGATGGGCAAGCAGGTAGGGGTTGTTGGCCGGTGCTTCCGACGGCGTCGGGGCCATGGCCAGGGTTTGCACCGGTTCGGCACGTTCCAGCACGGCGGTGGGCAGGAGGGCGTCCGGCTCGATGCCATCCCATTGCCCCCCCACCATCACCGCCACCAGCGCCGCGCTGGCGGCCATGGCGTAGCCTGCCCAGCGCAGCACTTTGCCAGGGCGGGATACCGGGGCCGGTTGCGCACGCGGGGCCAGCACGGTGGGTTCATCCACCAGGCGGTCATGCACGGCTTGATCGACACGCATGGTCAGGTGCTGCGACTGGCGCAGGGCATCGCCAATCAGGTGGTAGTGATTCCAGTTGTGTTGCAAGTCCGGATCGGTTTTCATCCGGGTCAGCAGGGTGTCAGCGTGCTGATCATCCAGTTCGCCATCCACCAGCGCCGAGAATTGTTCGTTCATCATTACCACCTTTTGTTCTTGGCCGTGTCCAACAACGGTTTGAGCTGAACCGAAATGGCTTCGCGGGCGCGGAAAATCCGCGACCGTACCGTGCCAATCGGGCAGTCCATCGCCTGGGCGATGTCTTCGTAGCTCATGCCTTCCATTTCGCGCAGGGTGATGGCCGTGCGCAACTCTTCCGGCAATGCCTCGACGGCCCGATTGACCGTTTCGACAATTTGCCGGTTCATGTACTCGGTTTCCGGGGTGTTCATGTCGGGCACTTGCGACGACATGTCGACAGATTCCCCGTCTTCGTCCTCATAATCCCCGCTCAGCAACGGGCGCTTGCCCGAGGCCGACAGGTAGTTTTTTGCTGTATTGATGCCGATGCGGTACAGCCAGGTATAAAACGCACTTTCTCCACGAAAGCTTGGCAAGGCGCGGTACGCCTTGATAAATGCCTCCTGGGTGACATCCTCGATTTCGGCTTGATCGCGGATGAACCGCGACAACAAGCGCGCCAGACGGCGCTGATACTTGTTGACCAGAAAATCGAATGCGCGCTTATCTCCCCGCTGCGCCCGGCTGACCAACTGCTGGTCAATATCCCGTTCGCTCATGCGATAAGTGGCTCCCGACTTGGCACCTGGCGTGCGGGCACGCTCAGGCCCATGGCCTTATTTTGCGGGTAAGCTCCGTGGGCGGTGTCCCCACTTCCGCGCTTACCCTGCTTATTATCTGGAATGACGTGAATTGACATCCTCCCCCATCTGATGTTCGGAGGGGGCCTGCTGCTGGCGGTATCACTTCACCGCTCACGGCACAGGCACAATGGGCGTACCCTGCCCAGCGAGCAGGGGTGACACCGCCCACCATGGCCACGCTGTTCCCGTCTTGGGAAACGCTGAAAAAACCGTCATCCGGCACAGCTAGTTCAGTAGACTTACGCCCCTGGGGCAAGTTCGCTGCAGGGGTGAATAAACTTGATCCCGCGCAAACCGGCCCACCCGTCCCTCGTGGGGGTCATGGTACTGGAATCGGCGGCAGGATGCAGCAGGATGGTAATGGGCAGCACAGGTTAAAACAGATATACCCCCTGTGGCTGCGGGGCCGGCAGCGGCATGTCTTCTCCGCGCAGCGCCCGCACCGATGATTCAATGGCGTGGCACAGCGACGACAGCGGCAGATCGTTGCCCTCCTTGCCAAACGGTTCTTCCAGCTCCTCGCCCAGCACATCCAGCGCCAGGTAGGTGTAGGCAATGAACACCGCAATCACCGGGGTCAGCCAGCCAATGCTGACCGACAGCCCCAGCGGCAGCAGCATGCAATAAATCGTGACCGTGCGGTTGAGCAGCACCCGGTAAGTAAAGGGAATGGGCGTGCCGCTGATGCGCTCGCAGCCACCCAGCGCCTCGGACAGGCTGTCGAGCTGACGGTCCAGCGCCTGCCATTGCCAGTCGTTGATCTGGCCAGACTGGCGCAATGCGGCGGTCTGGCGTTGCAGCTCGCCCAGAATCAGCAGCGGCTGACAGGGCGAATCGACCAATTGCTGATAGTGCGCTTCAGGCAGCAGGCGGGCCAGATGGTGATGCACATCATCGCGGCGCAACTGGCCTTTGAGCGCATAGGCAAATGCGCACACACCGTCCATCAGCACCCGGCTGTCGGTTCGATCGCCAAGCAGTGCCAGCAGCTTGCCGCTGAAGGTGCGCGAGGCAATCACCACCAGCCCCCACAGCTTGCGCGCCTCCCAGAAGCGGTCGTAACTGGCAGAATTACGAAAACCCAGAAAAATCGCCAGCGAGACGCCCATCAGGGTAAAGATGTAAATGTTCAGCGAGGATTGGGCGTGGCGGGTTTCCCACCAGTCGTTCAGCAGCACCGAGACGACCGAGATGGCCAGCACCAGACACAGCCGCGACAAAATACGCGGCAACACCGATCCGCGCCAGACAAACAGCAGGCGAAACCAGTGACGGCGAGGATAAATAATCATGAAAAAGCAGACGGGAACATGCCCGGAATGGGCCGGGTGTCCATGATAGCGGACAAAGTCACGCCGGCAAATGCGGGGTTGCACTGGCCGGCGTGATCAATCCATCAGCCCGGTCACTGGTGTGACCGGGCCAAGGTGCGTCAGTCGCGTTCGCCACCAAACGCCATCAGCAATTGCAGCAGGCTGCTGAAGATGTTGTACAGGCTGACGTACAGGGTCAGCGTGGCCGACACATAGCTGGTTTCGCCGCCGTCAATCACCTGCTTGATCTGGAACAGAATCACCGCCGACGAGAACAGGATGAAACCCACGCACAGCGTCAGGTGCAGCGCCGGCAGTTGCAGGAAGATGTTTGCCACCACCGCCACCATCAGCACCACGGCACCCACGGTGAGGAATTTGTTCAGGAAGCTGAAATCACGCTTGCTGACCGTGGCAATGGCCGCCAGGGCAAAAAACGCTGCCGAGGTGCCAGCAGCGGCCAGTGAAATCAGCTGGCCACCGTTGCGCAGCGACAGCGCGGTTTGCAGCAACGGGCCAAGCAGCAGACCCATGACAAAGGTCAGCGCCAGCATCAGGCCCACGCCGGCAGAATTGTCACGGTTTTTTTCCACGGCAAACATCAGACCGTAAATTGCCGCCATCATCACCAGGCTGGACACAATCGGGCTGGCGCGCATGAAGGAAAAATTGACCTGAACGCCAATCAGGGCACCGGCCAGGGTGGGCAGCAGGCTCAAGGCCAGCAACCAGTAAGTATTGCGCAGAACCTTGTTGCGGCTTGCAGCCAGTGTCGAACTGGCAGAGGCTGAAGACAACTGGATGTGCATGGTGACATTCTCCGTCAAATGATGTTCAAGTGCCGCTGTGTGCGGTACAAAAGCCGGCAATCCGCCGGCAGGCAAACCTCAGTATAAAGAGGATGCTGCCAATCTGCATGAATACCGGCCAAGCCACGATATCGACTGTGGTTTGCAGGCTACGACCGGACGGCGCATCAACAAGTTCCCGCTTCCTGCTGCACGCGGCTTGTCAGCAAAAAGCGCAATCATGTATCCTTTACGGCTAGCCGGCACATCTGGCTCGGTCCGTTCGGGCCGCAGCCGGGGGCCAGACTTCCTTTTGCGAGGGTGGCGGAATTGGTAGACGCACTGGATTTAGGTTCCAGCGCCGAAAGGTGTAAGGGTTCGAGTCCCTTCTCTCGCACCAGAACAACGCTTGTGCCAGCATGGTGCCCAGTCGGGTGCATGCTGGCGCTATAGTGCGCCCGTGATTTTCCTTTCTCATTACACTGATTCGATTTAAGGATTAATAATGCAAGTTCAGCTCGAAACGCTTGGCACCCTGGAACGCCGACTGAATATCACCCTGGCCATGACCGATATCGACGCCGAAGTGAAGCAGCGCCTGCAGCGCGTTGCGCGCACTGCCAAGGTGCAAGGTTTCCGTCCGGGCAAGGCTCCGCTGAAGATTGTCGAGCAGAATTATGGTGCCCAGGTGCGCGAAGAGGTGCTGGGCGAACAAGTGCAGCAAAGCTTTGCCAAGGCCGTGCAGGAACAGCAGCTGGACATCGCCGGCTACCCGCGCTTCGAGCCGTTTGCCGAAGACGCCGCCAGCGGCAGCGAATTCACTTTCAGCGCCGTGTTTGAAGTGTACCCGGAAGTGGTGGTGGGCGATCTGTCGGAAAAAGAAATCGACAAGCCGGTCACTGACGTGAGCGAAGCCGAGATCGACAAGACCCTCGACATCCTGCGCAAGCAGCGCACCCGCTTCAACCACGCCGAACGCGCCGCCCAGACTGGCGACCGCGTGACCATCGACTTCAAGGGCACGATTGACGGTGAAGCGTTTGCGGGCGGCAGCGCCGACAACTACTCGTTCGTGCTGGGCGAAGGCCAGATGCTGCCGGAATTCGAAACCGGCGTGCTGGGCATGAGCGAAGGCGAAACCAAGGACGTGCCGCTGAATTTCCCTGAGAATTACCACGGCAAGGACGTGGCCGGCAAGCAGGCCATTTTTGCCATCACCTTGAAAAACGTCGCCGAGCCGCAACTTCCGGAAGTGGACGCCGAGTTTGCCAAGAGCCTGGGCGTGGCGGATGGTGATGTGGCCAAGATGCGTGACGAAATCAGCAAGAACGTCAACCGCGAATCCAAGCGTCGCCTGCAGGCCCGCGTCAAGGAAGGCGTGATGCAGGCGCTGCTCGACGTCACCCCGCTGGAACTGCCGAAGGCCCTGGTTCAGCTGGAAATCAGCCGTCTGATGCAACAGGCCCGCCAGGACATGGCTCAGCGCGGCTTTGGCGACCAGATGAAAGACATGCCGCTGCCGCCGGAACTGTTCCAGGAACAGGCTGAACGCCGTGTGTCTCTGGGCCTGATTCTTGCTGCAGTGGTGGAGAAGCACCAGCTGAGCGCCACGCCGGAACAGGTTAACGCCCTGATTGCCGAGCAGGCAGAAAGCTACGAAAACCCGCAGGAAGTGATCGACTGGTACCACGCCAGCCCGGAACGCCTGAACGGCCCGGCCTCGGTGGTGCTGGAAGATAACGTGGTGGCTTTTGTTCTGTCTCAAGCCAAGGTCAACGAAAAACCGGTTTCGTTTGAAGAATTGATGGGGAATGCCTAATGCACACACTGCCAGGTTGGCTGAATAGCACGCCGGGGTCGCAAAATCTCGGCCTCGTTCCGATGGTCGTCGAGCAAAGTGGTCGCGGCGAACGCGCCTTTGACATCTACTCGCGCCTGCTCAAGGAACGCATTATTTTCCTGGTCGGGCCGGTGACGGATGACTCGGCCAATCTGGTGGTGGCGCAGCTGCTGTTTCTTGAGTCGGAAAACCCGGACAAGGACATCTCGCTGTATATCAATTCGCCAGGGGGCTCGGTCACTGCCGGCATGTCGATTTACGACACGATGAATTTCATCAAGCCGGACGTGTCCACCCTGTGCATTGGCCAGGCATGCAGCATGGGCGCTTTCCTGCTGTCTGCCGGTGCCAAGGGCAAGCGCTTTACCCTGCCCAACTCGCGGGTGATGATTCACCAGCCGCTGGGCGGCTATCAGGGCCAGGCCTCGGACATTGAAATCCACGCCAAGGAAATCCTGTACCTGAAGGAACGTCTGAACAAGATGCTGGCCGAGCACACCAGCCAGCCGCTTGAGGTGATCGAGCGTGACACCGATCGTGATAACTTCATGAGCGCCGACGCTGCCGTGGCCTATGGCCTGGTGGACAAGGTGCTCTCCCACCGGCACGAAGCCGCATGACGGATGATGTAATGTCGGACAAGAAAACCAGCGACAAGCTGTTGTATTGCTCGTTTTGCGGCAAAAGTCAGCACGAAGTCAAGAAACTGATTCAGGGCCCGCAAGTTTATATCTGCGATGAGTGTGTCGAGCTGTGCAACGACATTCTGCACGAAGAGCAGGTGGCTTCGCCGGCACCGGGTGAACTGGGCGAAGGCGGTAAGCGTGCGCCGCTGCCGCCGCCGCGCCAGCTGCGCGAAACCCTGGATCAGTACGTCATCGGCCAGGAAGGGGCAAAAAAAGCCCTGGCCGTGGCGGTGTATAACCACTACAAACGTCTGGAAACCCGGCTGGAGCCGGGCGATGTCGAACTGGCCAAAAGCAATATCCTGCTGATTGGCCCGACCGGCTCGGGCAAGACGCTGCTGGCACAAACGCTGGCGCGCATGCTGGATGTGCCGTTTGTGATGGCCGACGCCACCACGCTGACCGAAGCGGGCTATGTGGGTGAAGATGTAGAAAACATCATCGCCAAGCTCTTGCAAAAGTGCGACTACGATGTTGAGCGTGCCCAGCGCGGCATTATCTACATCGACGAAATCGACAAGATTTCGCGCAAGTCGGACAACCCGTCGATCACCCGTGATGTGTCGGGTGAAGGCGTGCAGCAGGCGCTGCTCAAGCTGGTGGAAGGTACGGTGGCGTCAATTCCGCCGCAAGGCGGGCGCAAGCACCCGAACCAGGAATTCATCCAGGTAGACACCACCAATATCCTGTTCATTTGTGGCGGGGCGTTTGATGGGCTGGCCAAGATCATCCGCAACCGCTCGCAAAAGGGCGGCATCGGATTTGGTGCCGAGGTGTACTCCAAGGACGACGGGCGCGCGGTGGGCAAGGTGCTGCAGGAAACCGAACCGGAAGATCTGATCAAGTTTGGTCTGATTCCGGAGTTCATCGGTCGCCTGCCGGTGATTGCCATGCTCGACGAGCTGGACGAAGAAGCCCTGGTCACCATCCTGACCGAGCCCAAGAACGCCTTGGTGCGACAGTTCCACAAATTGTTTGAAATGGAACAAGTCGAGTTGGAAATCCGACCCTCGGCGCTGCGCTCGATTGCCAAGCAGGCGCTGGTGCGTAAAACCGGTGCCCGTGGCCTGCGTTCGATTCTGGAACGTGCGCTGCTGGACACCATGTACGACCTGCCGTCGCTGCAGGACGTCATCAAGGTGGTGGTGGATGAAACCGTGATCGACAAGGGCGCTGCGCCATTGATGATTCACGCCGACGCTGCCCCGGTGGCTCAGTCCGCCTGAGCCTTTGCCGTTTTGGTGTCGAAAAACCGCTCGCCTACCGGTGGGCGGTTTTTTTATGCAAAATCGTTGACAGCGGGCCAGCGAATCCTTGCCGCCTGTCTTGATTTCACGCATCCTTGCCCCATTTAGCTCTTTATTACTGCGCTATCATTATCCAGGATTCAGGTCGATCACCATGCCCACTACCGAACTGCTTACCGAAGACACCGCCCTGCCGCTGCTGCCGCTGCGCGACGTGGTGGTGTTTCCGCATATGGTCATCCCCCTGTTTGTCGGGCGACCCAAGTCCATCAAGGCGCTGGAAAAAGCCATGGAATCTGACAAGCAGATTCTGCTGCTGGCGCAAAAGTCCGCTTCCAAAGACGAACCTTCTGCAGACGATCTGTACACCATTGGTGCCATTGCCACGGTGCTGCAGCTGCTCAAGCTGCCGGATGGCACGGTCAAGGTGCTGGTGGAAGGCCGCCAGCGCGCCCAGGTCAACAGCATCAATGAAGATGCCGGCTATTTTGTTGGCGAACTGACCCCGCTGCCGGCTGAAGGCAAGGAAAGCACCGAGAGCGAAGCCATGCGCCGGGCGCTGATTGCCCAGTTTGAGCAGTTTGTCAAACTGAACAAGAAAATCCCGCCGGAAATCCTCGCCTCGCTGTCTGGCATCGACAAGGCTGGCCGCCTGGCCGACACCATTGCCGCCCACCTGCCGCTCAAGCTGGAGCAAAAGCAGGAGGTGCTGGAGATGTTCGACATCAAGAGCCGCCTGGAGCACCTGCTGGCCCAGCTGGAGTCGGAAATCGACATCCTGCAGGTGGAAAAGCGCATCCGTGGCCGGGTCAAGCGGCAAATGGAAAAAAGCCAGCGCGACTACTACCTGAATGAACAGGTGAAGGCCATCCAGCGCGAGCTGGGCGAAGAAGACGAAAGTTCCGACCTCGACGATCTGGAAAAAAAGATCAAGGCCGCCGGCATGAGCAAGGAAGGCCGGGAAAAAGCCACCAGCGAACTGCGCAAACTGCGCATGATGTCGCCGATGTCAGCTGAAGCCACCGTGGTGCGCAACTACATCGAAACGCTGATTGAGCTGCCGTGGAAGAAAAAGACCAAGATCAGCAAGGATCTGGCCCACGCAGAAACCGTGCTCGACGAAGACCACTTTGGCCTGGAAAAGGTCAAGGAGCGGATTGTCGAATACCTCGCGGTGCAACAGCGGGTGGAAAAACTCAAGGCACCGATCCTGTGCCTGGTGGGGCCGCCCGGCGTGGGCAAGACCTCGCTGGGGCAGTCGATTGCCCGCGCGGTCAACCGCCAGTTTGTGCGCATGGCGCTGGGCGGCGTGCGTGATGAAGCCGAAATTCGCGGTCACCGCCGCACCTATATCGGCTCGATGCCGGGCAAGGTGCTGCAGAACATGACCAAAGTGGGGGTGAAAAACCCGCTGTTCCTGCTCGACGAAGTGGACAAGATGGGGGCCGACTTCCGTGGCGATCCGTCGTCTGCGCTGCTGGAAGTGCTGGATCCGGAACAGAACGCCACCTTTGTTGACCATTACGCCGAGGTGGAATACGACCTGTCCGACGTGATGTTTGTTGCCACCGCCAACTCGATGAACATCCCGCCGGCGCTGCTCGACCGCATGGAAATCATCCGGCTGTCCGGCTACACCGAAGACGAAAAGATTGCCATTGCCGAACGCTATCTGCTGCCCAAGCAACTGACCAACACCGGCCTGAGCGATGCCGAAATCGTGGTGCAGGAATCCGCCATCCGCGACATCGTGCGCTACTACACCCGCGAAGCCGGCGTGCGCAGCCTGGACCGCGAAATCAACAAGATCTGCCGCAAGGTGGTCAAGGCCCAGCAAGGCAAGAAAACTACGGCGAAGCCCACCCGGATTACCGTCAGCGCCAAGAATCTGGACAAATACCTGGGGGTGCGCCGGTTTGATTATGGCCTGGCCGAAGAAGCCAATCAGGTTGGCCAGGTCACCGGCCTGGCCTGGACCGAAGTAGGCGGCGAGCTGCTGACCATCGAAGCTGTTGGCCTGCCGGGCAAGGGCAATATCATCCGTACCGGCCAGCTGGGCGAGGTGATGCAGGAATCCATCACCGCCGCGCTGAGCGTGGTGCGGCGTCGCGCGCGCAGCCTGGGGATTCAGCCCAACTTCTACGAAAAGAACGACATCCACATCCACCTCCCGGAAGGTGCCACGCCCAAGGATGGCCCATCTGCCGGGGTGGGGATTGTCACCGCCATCACCTCCAGCCTGACCGGGATTCCGGTGCGCGCCGATGTGGCGATGACCGGCGAGATCACCCTGCGCGGCGAAGTGCTGCCAATTGGTGGCCTGAAGGAAAAGCTGCTGGCGGCGCAACGCGGCGGTATCAAGCATGTGCTGATTCCCAAGGGCAATATCAAGGATCTGGCGGAAATCCCTGATACCATCAAGAAAAAGCTGGAAATTCACCCGGTAAAGTGGATTGAAGAGGTGTTTGCCCTGGCGCTGGAGCACAACCCGGCCCCGCTGGCCGAAGACGATGACGTTGGCACGATTCCTGCCAAAGCCGACGAACTGCCGGTGACACGCGCCGTGACCCACTGATTGGCCAAACTGGCCTGCTGCTGCGCTGCCGGAATGGCCGATAATAACCGGCCTTCATCGTGCAGCGCAGCATGACGGCCAGCGCCGTCTGGCATGTCATTCCGGTTACACCCGCTTGGAATAAGCCGGCAAAGTCGCTTGACACAAGGATTTGCCGCTTGCTATAAAGCCGGGAGATTTTAATTATTCCTGTGTGCACCGGCTCACAATTCTCGTAAAGGGGACAACAGTGAACAAATCCGAATTGATCGATGCCATGGCCGCATCGGCTGATATTTCCAAAGCCGCTGCAGGCAAAGCCCTTGATGGTATGGTCGATGCACTGACCCAAGCCCTGAAGCAGGGTGATTCGGTCACGCTGGTGGGGTTTGGCACCTTCTACGTGGGCGAGCGCGCCGAGCGCACCGGTCGCAATCCGAAAACCGGCGAAAGCATCAAGATTCCGGCAGCGAAATCTCCTAAATTTCGCGCTGGTAAAACCCTGAAGGATGCGCTATAATCTTTCCTTCATTTGCGAACTCTACCAGTTTGCAAATGATCTGGGCGGTTAGTCTCAGTTGGTAGAGCACTGCCTTCACACGGCAGGGGTCACTGGTTCGAGTCCAGTACCGCCCACCAGCAGCGGAGTGGTAGTTCAGTTGGTTAGAATACCGGCCTGTCACGCCGGGGGTCGCGGGTTCGAGTCCCGTCCACTCCGCCAGCCAGAATGCGAAAGGTGAACGTGCTCCGTTCACCTTTTTTCATTTGTCCGCCCGTGTTGCCACGGCCCTGCCTAAGAGCTGCCCGATGTTTGATTTTGTCCAGAAAAATTCCCTGTTCATCAAGGTTGTTCTCGGCGCTGTTGCGCTGACTTTTGTTGGCTTCGGGGTGGGCAGCTACACTGCAGCCACCGACGACCCCTACCTGGCCAAAATCGACGGGGTCAAGATCTACAAGCGCGACGTTGAGCGCATGCTCAATGGCCGCCCTGCCGACGCCGCCACCCGCCAGGGTGTGCTGGAAAACCTGGTGCGCAAGGAACTGCTGCTGGCTGACGCCCGTCACGCCGGCCTGGTGGTGACCGCGCCAGAGCTGCGCAAGGCGATCATGGAGATCCCCGGCCTGCAGGACAACGGCAGCTTCAGCAAAACCCGCTACGAGGCGTTTCTGACCGGCCAGGGGCTGAATGTCAGCCAGTTTGAGCGCATGATCAGCGAAGACATCCTGATTCAGAAACAGCTCGACAGCATTGCCGGCTCCTCGCTGGTGTCCAGCGCGGGCATTGAGCGCTTCAACCAGCTGATTGGCCAGTCGCGCGACATCAGCACCTGGGTGCTGCGCCCGCAGCAATTTGCCGACGCGGTGAAAATCGACGATGCCGCCATCAGCGCCTACTACACCGCCCAGGCCAAGCGCTACCAGCTGCCGGAAATGGTGCGTGCCCAGTTTGTGGTGCTCAACCAGGACAAACTGGCCGCCGAGGTGACGGTCAGCGACGACGAAGCGCACAAATACTTTGACCAGCACCGTGCCGAGCTCGCGCCGGAGCAGCGCCGGGCGTCGCATATCCTGCTGACGGTGGCTAAGGACGCCGACGCCGCCACGCGCAGCAAGACGCGCGAACAGGCAGAAGCACTGCTGAAAGACCTCAAGGCCAATCCGGGCCGCTTTGCCGAGCTGGCGCGTAGCCGCTCGCAAGACCCCGGCTCAGCCAGCCAGGGCGGCGATCTGGGCTTTTTTGGCCGGGGCATGATGGTCAAGCCCTTTGAAGACACTGCATTCAAGCTGGCCAAGGGCGAACTGAGCGGCGTGGTGGAAACCGACTTTGGCTACCATATCCTGCGCCTGGACGACATCAAGCAGCCCGATTTTGCTGCGGTCAAGGCCGAGGTGGTCAGCCGCCTGCAAAAACAGAAATCCAGCGCCCGCCTGCGCGAGCAGGCTGAAAAACTGAATGAACTGGCCTACCAGCAGGCCGACAGCCTGAAAGCCATCAGCGACACGCTCAAGCTGTCGGTGGAAACCAGCGACTGGCTGGCGCGCGACAGCAAGCCGGCCAACCCGCTGCTGGGCCACGCCAAGGTGCGCGACGCGCTGTTCAGCGATGATGTGCTCAAGGGCAAGCACAATAGCGAAGCCATTGAAGTGGCACCGGGCACACTGGTGGTGGTGCGCGTGGCTGAGCACAAGCCGGCGACGCAGCGCCCGCTGGCCGAGGTGGCCGCCAGCATCCGCCAGACCCTGATTGACACCAAGGCAGCGGAACTGGCCAGCGAAAAGGGTAAATCTCTGCTGACCAGCCTGAAAGCCGGCAAGGCCGTCAGCGGCGACAGCTGGACCCCATCGCAAACCGTGTCGCGCCAGGCACCAGTCAGCCTGTCGCGTGACGCCGCCCGCGCGGTGTTTTCAGCCCAGGTGGCCAAACTGCCGGCGTACACTGGTGCCGCCACTGACACCGGCGATTATGTGATCTACCGGATCAACAAAGTGACCGCTGCCCCCGCTGCCAAGCCAGAAGACCAGGCCCGCCTGCGGGAAATGCTGGGCCAGGCAATGTCCAATGCTGAAGCGATGGCCTATGTAGAAAGTCTGCGTGCCCGCTTCAAGGTGCAACTGCGCCAGCAAACTGAAGACCCGGCGCAATAACGCCAATCACGCGTCGCCCCCGCCCCCCATGGCCAGCCTAGGGGGGGGGTTTACCTCTGTCGTCTGTGCCTGTGCCAGCAGCGCCCTGGCCAGGGATGCCAGGGCAATCGCTTGCGCTTCCCAGCGGTCAATATTGGTTTCCAGCATTTCCATCCCTTTCGTCAATTCTCCGGCACAAGTAAATCCGACTTCCCTGTAGTTCGACCGACCAGACAAGATCATCCGCGCGCGGCTTCATCGCCGGGGTGACGTAGTTGCCGTTTTCAAGGCGCAGGGTGGTGTAATCCAGCAAGGCGGACACACCCGGGGGGCAAAGGCCTCCAGCAGCTCCTGCACCAGTTCGGCGTGAGAAAACAGGTATTTATAACCGCTGTCGTGGAGATGTGCCATCGCCCAAGTGTCGCGTGGCGGATGGGTGGGCTCAAGTTGCCGCTGTGCTTGTGTGTCATGCTCCGGGCCAAAAAAGCAGGGCGCAGCACACCTCCAGAAGCGATGAACCGCCGAGACGGTGGTGGTGGGGATGGATTGTCAGGGGGGGGCGTTCGTGTGACGGCCCTGGCCAAGAGTGCGGGCAAGCAGGCCGTTTGCCGCAAACCCGGCTACAATTCAGGCTGACTTTCTCAGGGTGGCGGGCAGTGGGCCGGCTGCCCGACCTGGAACACCATGCATATCGACCGCTTTTTTGCCCCCTGCCCGCGTGGCCTGGAAGGGGTGCTTGCCGAAGAACTGGACGCGCTGGGCGCCTCCGCCATTGAATCCGCCGACGGCGGCGTGGGTTTTGCCGGCGACTTTTCGCTGATGATGCGGGTTAACCTGCATTCGCGCTTTGCCAGCCGCATCCTGTGGCGGCTGGGCGGCGGGCGTTGCCGCACCGACGCCGACCTGTACCGGATTGCCATGGGCATCGACTGGCCGCTGCTGTTTTCGGTCGACCGCACCATCAAGGTGAAAACCGACGCGATTCGCAGCCCGCTGAAAAGCCTGGAATTTGCCTCGCTGAAAATCAAGGATGCCGTCTGCGATGTCTTCCGCCAGCGCGGCGGCGAGCGCCCCAGCGTGGACACCCGCGCCCCCGATGTGCGCATTCACGCCTTTTTGAGCGCCGACACCGCCACCCTGTATCTGGATACCTCGGGTGAGGCACTGTTCAAGCGCGGCTGGCGGCGGGAAACCCAGGATGCACCGCTGCGGGAAAACCTGGCCGCCGGCATTCTGCGCCTGAGCGGCTGGACCCCTGGCACGCCCTTGCTTGACCCAATGTGCGGCAGCGGCACTTTTCTGGTGGAAGCCGCCGACATGGCGCTGAACCGCGCGCCAGGCCGTGCGCGCAGCTTTGGTTTTGAAAATCTCAATGGCTTTATCCCCGCCCGCTGGCAGGCGCTGCGCGCCGAAGCCCAGGCTGCCGAACGCAAGCCGGTGCCATTGCCCATCTGGGGCAGCGACCGTTTTGGCCCGGCACTGGATAGCGCCCAGCGCAATCTGGACGCCGCCGGGCTGGGTAACTGCATTCAGCTGGCCTGCCGCGATGTGCTGGAAGTACGCCCGCCCGCCGACCATGGCGTGCTGGTGTGCAACCCGCCCTACGGCGTGCGCCTGGACGATCAGGACCGGCTGGCTGAGCTGTATCCGCGCCTGGGCGACTGGCTGAAGCAGCACTGGGCAGGGTGGGATGCGTTTTTCCTGACCGCCGACTTGCGTCTGGCCAAGCTGATCCGGCTGTCGGCCAGCCGGCGCACGCCGCTGTTCAATGGGGCACTGGAGTGTCGCCTGTTTGCCTACAAGATGATTGCCGGCGGCAATCGCCGTCCGTGACACATGGCGCGAATAGGCCGATGACCCCGCACACATGTTGAAACCTCACCGGGCCGCTGGCACAGCGCGCCCCGGTGTATTTTCCTATCCCCGATTGCCAGAGGAAGCCGGATGTCTGCCCTGAGCCTGCCTGAACTCCCTGCTGCGCTGCTGGAACAGGGCGTGACGCTGCGTCCGCGTCGTGATGACGATGCGGACTTCATGCGTAAGCTGTTTTTTTCTTACCGCCAGCCGCAGTTGCTTGGCATTGGCGGCAGCACGGTGGATGACCAGGTGCTGCTGGAACAGCAATACCAGCTGCAATGCCGCCATTACCAGCAACTTTCCGGCCCGCTGGCCTGGGGTGTGGTGGAAATGGCAGGGCAGCCGGTGGGGCGCTTGTATCTGCAGCAGCGTGAACACAGCCTGCACCTGCTTGATCTGATTCTGCTGCCGGCTTTCCAGCAGCACGGGCTGGGCAGCGCCCTCTTGCGGGCGGTACAGGCGCAGGCGCAGCAGCAGGGCGGCTCGGACGTGAGCTTGTATGTGGAAATCCACAACCCCAGGGCAATGCAGCTGTATCAGCGCCTGGGCTTTGTGCCGATGGAGATGCAAGGGGTGCATCTGCGCATGCTGTGGTCGCCCGCTTAAGCGCCGCTCACAGCCCCCCTCTCACTCGGCCTTCAGCCATTTGTCTGCGGCCAGGCGGATTTTTTCTGCGTAATCGGCGCATTCAGCTGGGCCAATCAGCGGCAGCTTGAGTTCAGCCACCACCGCCGCCACGGTGTCGGGGGTCACCGCCTGCCCGGCGCGGCGCAGACGGTCGGCAATCACCATTTCCTGGCCCCAGAAATACACCTTGTGCGCACCGGTATTGGCCTGCATGCGGCGCACTTCCTCGGCGCGCCCGGCACCAAACAGCGGTAGCCAGATATCCGCCAGCAGGGTGTCTGCCGGGGTGTCTGGCACAAAGGTATAAGCGTCAGCGTTGACGATGCGCACCCGCTGGCGAACCGCATCGGGCAGTTGGGCAAATACGCCAGATTGTTCCACCACCTGAATCACTTCCGGGTCAAACTCCACCACAGTGACCTGGCTGACTGCCGGGTTCAGCGCGGCATTGGCCGCCGCCCAGCCCATGCCCAGCCCCATCACCACCACATGGCCGCTGGCGTATAAGCACCCCAGCGCCTGGCTTTCGGTTTCCATCGGGCTCATCGACATCCAGGTGTGGGTCTTGCCGCTGGCGTCGGTGCGCAGCAGCAGCGCCATGCCCATCACCAGTTGTGGAGGGGTCCAGTAGCCGGGGCACAGCACCATGTCGGCCAGACGCAGCGACCAGCGCTCGCCTTCAAATGGCTGGTAATGCGGGGCAAACAGGCTGTGCTGGTAAACCGGCAGGTCGAGCGGGGCAGTGGTCTGGGCGTGATCGGTCATGGCAGGGCTCTGAAAATAACAGCCGGTACGGTATGGCGTTTGGGTGAGCGATGTCAATAACAGGGCATTGCCGCTTGAGCACCGCGCGCCCCTCCTGGCGTGGGGGCGTGCTGGTACGGTCTGCGGTGGCGCGCCGAGCCAGGCGCGCTGCGCTGCGTTTGGTGAGCCGCTGTTAATCAAACCCCCGGCCATATACCGCATCCAGCGCGCTTTGTTCACCAGCGCGCAGCACCACCGACCAGTTTTTTGACCATTCCCAGGTCAGCTTCACTGCCGCCCCCACCCCGGTCAGGCTTTGCTCATAGCCCAGGTACAGGCCGCTGGACAGCCGTTTGCCCAGGGTCAGCACCTGATTGTCCAGCGGATGGCTGGTGCTGCTGGTCTGGGTGCTGCGCACGCTGGGCCGGGTACTGGCAGCGCCTACGTTCAGCTCGTCCAGGCCCAGCCGGCTGGCCAGTTGCTGCTGGATGCCCATGGCGTTGCCGCTGCCCAGCAGCGTGCTGGCAGCAGAAAACAGCAGCTCGGTTTCACCACCACGCAGGCTGGTGGCACTGCGCCCCAGCACCAGCCAGGACAATTTTTCGCTATCGGGCAGCTCTGGGGTAGACACCAGTTGCACGCGCGGTGCTTGTGCGCTGCCGCTGATTTCTACCCCCGGCTCCACGCTCAGGCCACGGCGCACCGCCAGCACGTCCAGACCGGGGTTATCCAGGCGGTGAACAAAGGTCAGCACGCCCCGGCTGATGTCCAGACGCTGGCCATAGGCGGCGTAATAGCCACTGACCACACGCACGCTGCCAGTGGCGCTGGGTGGCTGCCCGGCGGCGGCGCTTAGCCGCAGCTGGCCAGCCAGACGAGTGTTCAGGCCTTTGCCGATCAGGTGAAACTGCTCGCCCAGGTCAAGATCCAGCGCCACGGCCACAGGCACGGCCAGCGGGGCATCTGGCTCACGTGCCGGCTGGCCGACAATCACCACATCGCTGCCCAGCGTCGGGGTATCGCTTTCTGGCAGCACAATCCGCCCTTTATCCACCGTCAGCCCGCCTGACAGCAGCAGGCCGTTGCCGCTCTGGCGCAGCTGGGCCTGGCCGCTGACGCTCAGGCTGCGGTTGGGGTGGCTGAGCACCGCCAGCTGATGTAGGGTGAGGGTGAGCTGGGTGCTGTCCGGCTGACGCCAGTTGGCGCTACCGCGCAGGGTGAGATAGCCGCCCTGCTTGTCGCGCAGGGTCAGGCTGTCCAGTTTCAGCGTGTCGTCCTGCAGGCTAGCGCGCAGCTGGCCGTCGCTGAAGGCAATGCCGTCGCTGGGGCGTTGCACGCCCAGCGCATCGGCTTTCAGGCTGCCGCGCCAGCGTGGCGCGTTCAGCGCACCGTCGGCGCTCAGGCTGGCGCTGGCGCGGCCACTGAGGCGAATGCCTGGCGGCAGCCAGGTGGCCCAGGCCGCCAGATTAGGCAGCTCGGCGTTGGCGCTGAGCTGCATGGTGCTGGCCGGGCCGGGCAGCAGCTGGCCAGCAGCGCTGCTGAGCTGGCCTTGGGCTGTCAGGCTGCCCAGTGTCTGGCTGCGCAGCGTGGCCTGGCCTTTCCAGATGGCGTCACGCCGGTTCAGCTGCAACTGGGCATGTTCCAGCCCCAGCGGGCGGGCAGCGTGCTGGCTGAGCCAGACATCCCCGCTTTCCCGGCGCAGATTCAGCTGGCCCTGGCCGTTACCGCTCAGGTTCCAGTCGGCGGCCAGCACCAGCGAGCCATCCAGCGGCGGCGGGCTGTCCAGCAGTTTCAGCCAGCTGGTCAGCACCATACCGCTGAGTTGCCCCTGGCCGCTCAGGGTGTTGCCATCCTGCGCCAGCCGGGGGGCATTGAGCCGCGCGCCCAGCAGCTTGCCGCGCAAACCCGTCAGCTGCCAGTGGCGGGCGTCCACCACGCTGAGCGCCAGCGGCGCGTCCAGATTCAGCGCCAGCCGGCCCTGATTGCTGAGTTGGGTCAGTTGGCCCTGCCAGCCGCGTCCGCTTTGCCAGCCGCCCTCTGCCGCCAGCCGGGTATCAAAGTCGCCCAACGGTCCGCGCCCGCGCGCCTGCACGCTCAGGCTGTGTCGGGGCCGGCTGCCCTGATAGCGTGCGTCGGCCTGCACCAATTGCCAGCCGCCAGCGCGCAACTGGCGCAAGGTCAGGCTGAGCTGGCCGGCCTGGTCGAGGTTGTCGGGCAGGCGGGCGTCCAGCAGCAATTGCTCAACGCTCACACCGCCCGGCGCGCGCAGCTGGCGAATGTCCAGCAGGCCGGCCAGGCGCAGTTGCCAGCCCTTGCCGCTCAATTTGCCCTGGCCTTGTGCGCTGCCGGCAAACTCGCCGCCCAGCTGGCTGAGCTGCGGTGCCGCCAGGGTAAAGTTCAGCACATCCTGCGGCCCGCCCAGCGCGCCATCAGCGGCCAGCCGGTTATGGCCCAGGCTGGCGGCCAGACGCAGCCCCTGGGCGCGCTGTCCAGCCCACTGGCCACGCAACTGGGCGCTGACTGGCAGGCCACGGTAGTGGCTGGATGGGTCCACATTCAGTTCAATCTGGGCGCTCAGTGGCTGGGCGTTGCCGCTGACTGTCACCTGGGCATTCAGCGTGCCATCGGCCAGCGCCGTGCTCCAGCGTGCCGGATTCAGCTGGCGCAGGGTGGCGGTCAGGCTGAAGCGGCGGTTGCCAGCCAGCGCCAGGTCGCCGCTGCCCTCCAGCCGCGCGGCACCGTCGCGCAACTGCAATTGAGTCAGCCGCAGCTGGCGGGCCTGGGCCGGGCCTGCCAGCGTGAGTTCGGCGTGCAGTTCGCGCTGCTGACGGTCGTTCAGACTGAGTGATAACTGTGGCACCGACATCTGGCCATGCACCGCCAGCTGGCCGTCTGCCGGCCAGTCCGGCAGCGCGCTGGCCAGGGTGCGCAGCCGCAGGCCGCGCAGGCGGCTGGCAAAATTGAGCGTCTGCCCCTGCCAGCTGCCGCTGCCGTCCAGTTCGCCATCCAGCGCCTGCACACTCAATTGACGCACTGTCAGCGTGTTGTCGTCCACGTCCAGCTCGGCCTGGGCACCCTGCCATGGCAAGCGCTGACTTGGCCACGGCCCGGCCAGCGCATTATTGGCGCGCAGCTGGATGCGCTGGCGCTGGCCAGACACCGGTGTGCTGCTGGCGCTGAGCGAAATATCTGCCGCTGGTGCGCCGGGCAGCCACTGCGCCGGGTTGAACTGCGCCAGGGTGACCTCGGCCTGGCGCAGACGGGCAAATGGCAGCGCAGCAAACGGGGCCAGAGTAGCCTGTGCGCCCAGTGCGCTGTGCTGGTAGCCCACCGCCAGGGAAACCTTGACCGCGCCCAGCGTGCCGGCCAGGCGCACTTCGCCATTGATGGGTGCCTGTGCCAGCTGGCCACCATGCCGCCACACGCCTGCCAGCGCAAAGGGCCGCACCCCATCCAGCTGCAGCGCTGCCGTGCTCGCCCCCCACGGGGTGATGGCCTCGCTGAGCTGCAAGTGATGCTGGCGGCCATCGCTGCGCGCACTGAGCGCAAATGGCCCCATGGCCAACTGACCCAGCTCCAGCCGTGCCAGCCGGGCGTGTTCCAGCGTCAGCGCCAGCGGCAAGGTTAGCTGTTCAGGCAGGCTGGGCGGCGTGGGGTCTGGCGCGCGGGCGGTCAGGCGCAACACCCCCAGCGCCAGCGTGGTGATCCGTACCTCGCCCTGCCACAGTTGCGCCGGCTGCCAGTGCAGGTCCAGCGCATCCAGCTGGTAGTCGGTGCTGGCGGTGCGCAGTGCCAGTCCGCGCAGTTGCACCCTGCCCGAGCCCAGGCTGCCTGTCACCGCCGCCACCTGCAGCGCGCCCCCGCTCAGGCGCTCGGCCAGCGCCAGCCCGGCGCGCAAACCGGGGGCGCTGAGCAGGCTGGCCAGCAGCAGCAGCGGCAACAGCAACACCAGCGTGCCGGCCAGCCACCAACGCCAACGACGATGGGGGCGGGGCGATGGGCTGGGCGCGGTGCTGGAATCGGGTGGCGGGGTGGCGGTCATGACGGCGGTGTGGAAAGAGGAAGTCTAGCAATGTACGGCCTGGGCGACGATTTGTTAAGCAGCAGCTGGCCTGGGCCTGGCGGGGCTGCTTGTTGCGCGGGTGGCGTGCGCCAGCCAATGGCGGGTTCAGCCGGTGCGATTTGCCTGCTCGCGCACCATGTCGACAAAGGCCCGCAAGCCAGCGGGCAGCAGCCGGCGGCTGGGGTAATACAGGTAAAAGCGTTCGTCCATTGCCCGCCAGTCGTCCAGCACGCTGACCAGCCGCCCGGCAGCCAGCGCGTCGGCGGCGTAGCTGGCATACACATAGGCCAGCCCCAGGCCACGTTCGGCGGCGTGGATCATCAGCGGCATCTCTCCCACGGTCAGCGCGCCGTTCACTTCAATGTCCAGCGACTCACCGGCGCGGCTGAACTCCCAGCGGTACAGCGCCCCCCCAGGAAAACGAATGCGGATGCAGCCGTGCGCGGTCAGGTCGCGCGGGGTGCGCGGCACGCCATGGCGGGCCAGATAGTCGGGCGAGGCCACCACAATAAAGCGCTGCGGCGGGCCAATCGGGATGGCCACCATGTCTTGCTGCAGGCGTTCGCCAAAGCGTACCCCGGCGTCGAAGCCGGCGGCCACGATATCTACCAGCGCATCGTCGGCCACCAGCTCCACCTGCATGCCAGGATGGCGGGCCAGAAACGCCGCCACCAGCGGGGCCAGCACCAGCTCGCAGGCCGGGCGCGGTGCGTTCAGGCGCAGGCTGCCCAGCGGTGAGTCGCGAAAGGCGTTCACTTCATCCAGCGCGCCCTGAATATCACGCAGCGCGGGCGACAGCCGCGCCAGCAGGCGCTCGCCGGCTTCGGTGGGGGCCACGCTGCGGGTGGTGCGGTTGAGCAGGCGCACACCCAGCCTGGTTTCCAGATTGCGCAGCGCATGGCTGAGCGCGGAGGGCGACACCTCCAGTTCGGCGGCGGCACGGCGAAAGCTGCGCAGGCGGGCCACGCAGGCAAAGGCGTGCAGGTCAGACAGGCTGGCGGTGGACATTGATGAAAATGACTCAGCAAGGTGTGTTGAAAACAGCGGATTGTTGCACAGTTGGCTGGCGAGTAGTCTGGGGACACTGCATGACAACACCCCCTACCGGCGGCCAATGCCGCCGGGGGGGCCGGTTTATCCCTCTGTTTGGAAAGGTATGGCAATGAAACATCGTCTGGCGGATCTGGCAGGTAAAAGCATTCTGGTGACGGGGGCATCGTCCGGAATTGGTGCCGCCACTGCGCTGGCGCTGGGCCAGGCCGGGGCGCGGGTGGCCTTGGCTGCTCGGCGTGAGGATGCGCTGGCGGCACTGGCCGGGCAGATTTGCGCGGCCGGCGGCGAGGCGCTGGTGATTCCCACCGACGTGACGGTGGAAGCTGACCTCGAGCGGGCGGTGGCGCGCACGCTGGCGCAGTTTGGCCGGCTGGATGGCGCGTTCAATAACGCTGGTGTGCTGGGCAAGGTGGCCCCGCTGCATACGCTGAGCACGGCGGATTTCAGCGCGGTGATGCAGGCCAATGTGTACGGCGTGTTCTGGGCGTTGAAATACCAGATTGCCGCGATGCGCGACAGCGGCGGCGGGTCGATTGTGAACACCGCATCGATTGTCGCCCAGCTGGGGTTTGCCGATTTTGCCGCCTACACCGCCAGCAAGCACGCGGTGCTGGGCCTGACCCGCAGCGCCGCCACGGAGAACTTTGCCCATGGCATCCGGGTGAATGCCGTCAGCCCCGGCCCGGTGGCCACGCCGATGGCGGAAATCGGCTTTGGCAGCCTGGACAATCTGCACGCCAGCCTGAAGCTCACCCCGGCAGGCCGGCCAGGCACCCCCGAGGAAATTGCCCAGCCGGTGCTGTTTTTGCTGTCGTCAGCGTCCAGCTATATCAACGGCCAGGGGCTGGTGGTGGATGGCGGATTCAGCGTGGTGTGATGGCGTGGTCCGGGGCCGCACCAGCCCCTGGCCAGCGCGGGTTTTTTGTCCTGTATGGAATATGGAATATTGAGAAAGGTATACCATGCATCAGCGTGTATTGGGCCCGCAGCAGCGGGCGGTTTCCGCCATGGGCTTGGGCTGCATGGGCATGAGCGAATTTTACGGCCCCAGCGATGACGCTGAATCATTGCTGACCCTGCATCGGGCACTGGCGCTGGGCATTACCCTGTTCGACAGCGCTGACACCTACGGCCATGGCCATAACGAGCAACTGCTCGGCCAGTTGGTCCGCCAGATTGGCCCGGCCCGCCGCCAGCCGCTGTGCCTGGCCAGCAAGTTTGGCATTGTCCGCCAGCCGGGGCAGGCCGGGCGGCGCATTGACAATAGCCCGGCGTATATCCGCCAGGCGTGCGAGGCCTCGCTGCAGCGGCTGGGGGTGGAGCAGATTGATCTGTACTACTGCCATCGCCGCGATCCGGAAGTGCCGATTGAAGAGGTGGTTGAGGCCATGGCCGGGCTGGTGCGCGCTGGCAAGGTGGCGCAGATTGGCTTGTCAGAAGTCTCCGCCAGCACCTTGCGCCGGGCGGCGGCCATCCACCCGATTGCTGCGGTGCAGACCGAATATTCCCTGTGGAGCCGCGACCCCGAGGCTGAACTGCTGCCCGCCTGCGCCGAACTGGGTGTCAGTCTGGTGGCGTACAGCCCGCTGGGCCGGGCCTTCCTGACCGATACCTTGGCAACAGGACAATTAAGCGACGGCGATTTTCGCCAGCACAGCCCGCGTTTTCAGGGCGAGGCGGCACAGGCCAACCAGCAGCTGGTGGCCCAGCTCAGCGCCTTTGCCCAGGCGCGCGGCCAGAGTAACGCCCAGGTGGCGCTGGCCTGGCTGCTGGCCAAACACCCGCAGTTGATTCCCATCCCCGGCACCCGTCGGATTGCCTATCTTGAACAAAACGCCGCCGCCGCCGACTGCGCGCTCAGCGCTGCCGACGTGGCCGAACTGGATAAGCTGTTTGATCCGGCGCGGGTGCAGGGCGAACGCTATCCGGCGTCGGGCTGGCTGGGGATTGAACAGGCCATGTGAGCTGAACCATAAAACCCCATAGAAAAAGCCCCTGAGCAATGCTCAGGGGCTTTTTCTGATGTGTGGCGGAGAGGGGGGGATTCGAACCCCCGATAGGCTATTAACCTATACACGCTTTCCAGGCGTGCGACTTAAACCACTCATCCACCTCTCCGGATAAGAAGGACCGCATTATAGAGACAAAATTTCAATCGCACAAGCTTTTTTTACTGTTGTGGCTGCGCATCTGATCATCCTGCCATTTTATACGGGCTGGCGGCGTGTTGCTCGGCCAGATACTCGGCCATGGCCTGACGTTCCTGCGCCAGCCAGCGGCCAATGGCCTGATGAAACGCCGGCTGCTGCAAGCGGTGCATCGACCAGGTGGGCACGGGCAAAAACCCCCGGGCCAGCTTGTGTTCGCCCTGCGCGCCGCCTTCAAACACCGCCAGACCCTGCGCCAGCGCGTAGTCAATGCCGGCGTAGTAGCACAGCTCAAAGTGCAGGCAGTCCACCTGTTCAATGCAACCCCAGTAGCGGCCATACAGCCGGTGCGCATCGCGCAGACACAGGCTGGCGGCAATCGGCTGCTGGCCGCGATAGGCCAGAAACAGCACGCAAGCCTCGGGCAGGCGCTGGCCCAGCAGCAGAAAGAATTCCAGCGGCAGGTAAGGGTGCGAGCGGTGTTCCTGGTAGGTATTGCGATAGCAGTGTTCAAAAAACACCCAGTCGGCCTCGTGGATGTCGCTGCCGCTGCGCTGTACAATCTGCACGCCGGCAGCGGCAACCTTTTGGCGCTCCTGGCGGATTTTCTTGCGCTTGTCCTGGCGCAGGCTGGCCAGAAAGGCGGCAAAATCTGGCCAGCCGGCGTTCTGCCAGTGAAACTGCACCCCCATGCGCGGCAAAAACCCCACGCTTTGCAGCGCGGCGCGGTCGGCATCGGGCACAAACAGCACATGGCTGCCACTTTGCCCATGCCCGGCATCGGCCAAACCTTGTGCCAGCGCCAGCCGGCTGGGCGCGTCGGCAGCCAGCAGACGCGGGCCGGGAATGGGCGAAAACGGCACCGCGCCCAGCGCTTTCGGGTAGTAGTCCAGCCCATGTTCGGCATACGCTCGCGCCCAGCTCCAGTCGAACACATACTCGCCGCGTGAATGGGTTTTCAGGTAGCGCGGTGCCACCGCGCAGAGCTGCTTACCTTCCCACAGCGCCAGATGGGCCGGTTGCCAGCCGGTGGCGGCGCTGACTGCGCCGCTGTCCTCCAGCGCCGACAGCAGCGCATGGCTCACCCAGGGCTGGCCGCCGGACAGCGCATCCCAGCTGTCGGCGGGCAGGGCGTGCAGGGAAGCATGTTCACGCAGGATAGCCATGGCTCAGTGCCGCTGGTAATAGTCAAACGCCTGCTCGGCGGACAGCGTCACCACCTCGGCGTGGCAGCGCTGATAAAAGCGCTGCTTGTCGATTGCCCTGACTTGCAGCTGCATCTCATGGTTGGCGAGTTTTTCCTTTTCCAGCGCGCCATCAATCGACACCGGAATATCGCGGCAAATCCGCTTGTACTTGCCGCCTTGCTCCTTGCTGCAGCGGGTGTCACCGTGGCGTGCGGAGCGGGACGGACACGCCACCTCCGGGGCCTTGCTGGCTTCAACGGTACGGCAGGACTCATGCAGCCGGTAGCCCCGGTCCAGCACCTGACGAATCTCCGCCGCCTTGTTTGCGTGCTCGCGTTCCTCACGATCCAGCTGCGTGTAACCGTTGACGCTGGTACACACCTCATGCGCGCGCTGCAGCGGCGTCATTTTGCGAAAGCTGTCCACGCTGGCGCAGGCAGACAACAGCGTGACGGTCAGCACGGTCAGCGTCAGTGCAGGGAGGTTCATGCGGCGGTTCCTTGTGGTGGCGAAGAAGCCCTGACCGCTGCGCTGCATGTTGTGAGCGCCTTTTAATCCGGCTGGCTCGTCCAGAACGAGCGCCATGGCGGCGTGGCAGCCCGAATGATAATCCGCTGGCGCAGAAAAGAAACGCTCCGTGCATCGGTAGGCGACAAGGAGTATGCCGGGTGCCCTGATTGAGACAGTGAGGCTTGAGACAGTAAGGCCGCGCGGAGTCAGTGATACTGATAATAATTGAACGCCTGCCCCGCCGACATCGGTTTCACCCGCGCGTAGCAACTGCGGTACCGAGCGCCTGATTGAACACGAAACGGATCAGTGCCCGGCCACGCCGTGGGCGTGGCTGCCCGCCGGGTGATGCGCCAGAATCTGCCCGAGCATTTCCTGCGCCATGGCGGCGTCGGCATGCACCACCGTGCCAAGGTTTTCCTGCTGCCACAGCGCTGCCTGGGCGGCATCGTCGCCGCGTACCAGCACGCGGATGCCAGGGTTCAGCGTGCGGGCAATCTCGACCATCTTGCGCGCGTCAAACAAATCCGGAATGGCCACCACCAGCATGCTGGCGCGGGCAATATGCGCCTGAATCAGCACCGCCGGTTCGCTGGCGTCGCCCAGCACCGCCGCGCGATGGCTGGCGCGCAGCGCCTCCACCGCCTCGCGGCGCAGCTCGGCCACCACAAACGGAATGGCATGGCTGGCCAGTGCATCGGCAATCCGTGTGCCCACCCGGCCATAGCCCACCAGCACCACCTGGCCGCTCAGGCAGGCATCGTGCACCGTACCGGGCAGCTCGGCCAGCGGGTCGGGACGCAAGGCCAGTTCGCGCGCCCAGGCAAAGCGCGCGCGCAGCCAGGCTTCCAGCGGGGCAATGGCGGCAAACAACAGGCTGTTGCAGGCAATCGACAGCATGGCCCCGGCCAGAATCAGGTTTTGCCCTTCACGCGGCAGCAAACCCAGGCTGACGCCAAGCCCAGCCAGAATAAACGAGAACTCGCCAATTTGCGCCAGGCTGGCCCCCACCGTCAGCGCGGTGTTCAGCGGGTGGCGCAGCAACAGCACCAGCGCCACCGCCGCCACGGTTTTGCCCAGCATGATCACCCCGGTGACCGCCAGCACCTTACCCGGATCGCTCAGCAGCACCGCCGGGTCGAACAGCATGCCCACCGACACAAAAAACAGCACGGAAAACGCATCGCGCAGCGGCAGCGATTCGTCAGCCGCCCGGTGGCTGTATTCCGACTCGCGCATCATCATCCCGGCAAAAAACGCCCCCAGCGCAAACGACACATCAAACAGCCGCGCCGAGCCATACGCCACGCCCATGGCCACGGCAATCACGCACAGGGTGAACAGCTCACGCGAGCCGGTGCCAGCCACCCACCATAACAGGCGCGGCAACAGCCGCCGACCCACCAGCAGCATCAGCGCCACAAAGGCGCTGACCTTGGCCAGCGTCAGGCCCAGCGTGGCCCACAGCGCGCCTTCCTGCGCTGCGCCGCCAGTGTGGCCGCCCAGCAGGCCCGCCAGCGGCGGCAGCAACACCAGCACCAGCACCATCACCAGGTCTTCCACCACCAGCCAGCCCACCGCCAGCCGGCCATTGCCCGACGCCAGCTCGCCCCGGCTTTCCAGCGCACGCAGCAGCACCACCGTGCTGGCCACCGACAGCGACAAGCCCAGCACCAGCCCGGCACCGGGCGTCCAGCCCCACGCCCACGCCACCCCGGCTCCCATGGCCGTGGCCACGCCGATTTGCACAATCGCCCCCGGCACCGCCACCTTGCGCACCGCCAGCAAGTCGCCCAGCGAAAAATGCAGCCCCACGCCAAACATCAATAACATCACGCCAATTTCCGCCAACTGCCCGGCCAGCGCTACATCGGCCACAAACCCCGGCGTGGCCGGGCCAATCATCACCCCGGCCAGCAAATAGCCCAGCAAAGGCGGCAGGCGCAGGCGGGCGGCGGCAAAGCCCAGCACCAGCGCCAGGCCAAAGCCGGCAGACAAGGTGGTAATCAGCGGAATGTCATGCAGCATGAAGGCTCCTGAAACAAGGGGAAGATCACAACAAGCAATACCAGAAGGGCAAGCCAGCACACACGGCATGGTGTGGCGCGGCAATTGGCGCAGCAGGGTGGCAGGCGATTGACCACACGCTCTAGTAGCCAGTTACGTTGAAATACAAGGGTTCATGCGAGCAAATTTATGCCGGGTATCTCGGTTTAATTTCTGTTAAAACAAAACCTTACTTTGCCACAGCGAACCACCTGCCGCGCCCTGTCGCGTCATTCCCGCGCAGGCGGGAATCCAGGGGCCTCCACAGCGTGCAGCGGGTGTGCGCTCTCACGACCGTCCCGCCCGCCCCACACCCACGGCACACGCTGTGGTGCGGTCTGGGTTCCCGCCTGCGCGGGAACGACAAGTGGGTGAAACTCACGCCAGAAGAGGGCTAGCCTCCGATGGGCGCTCTGGTTTAATTTTTTTAAAAACAAAGCTTTACCTAGCCACAGCAAACCACCCGCCGCGCCCTACCCCGTCATTCCCGCGCAGGCGGGAATGACGGGGTATCCACAGCGTGCAGCGGGTTTGCGCTCTCACGACCGTCCCGCCCCACACCCACGGCACACGCTGTGGTGCAGTCTGGGTTCCCGCCTGCGCGGGAACGACAAGTGGGTGAAACTCATGCCAGAAGAGGGCTGGCCTCCGATGAGGACTCTGGTTTAATTTTTTTAAAACAAAGCCTTATCTAGCCACAGCAAACCACCCGCCGCGCCCTACCCCGTCATTCCCGCGCAGGCGGGAATCCAGGGGTATCCACAGCGTGCAGCGGGGGGGTCTCCCGACTGCCCCGCAACGCCCCACACCCACGGCGCGCACTGTGGCACGGTCTGGGTTCCCGCCTGCGCGGGAACGACAAGTGGGTGAAACTCACGCCAGAAGAGGGCTAGCCTCCGATGAGGACTCTGGTTTAATTTTTTTAAAACAAAGCCTTATCTAGCCACAGCAAACCACCCGCCGCGCCCTACCCCGTCATTCCCGCGCAGGCGGGAATCCAGGGGTATCCACAGCGTGCAGCGGGGGGGGGCTCCCGACTGCCCCGCAACGCCCCACACCCACGGCGCGCACTGTGGCACGGTCTGGGTTCCCGCCTGCGCGGGAACGACAAGTGGGTGAAACTCACGCCAGAAGAGGGCTAGCCTCCGATGAGGACTCTGGTTTAATTTTTTTAAAACAAAGCCTTATCTAGCCACAGCAAACCACCCGCCGCGCCCTACCCCGTCATTCCCGCGCAGGCGGGAATCCAGGGGTATCCACAGCGTGCAGCGGGTATGAGTTCTCACCACCGCCCCGCCATGCTAAGGATGCGCTGATTTATTCAGACAAACCGTTTTTGCCAAAAACAAAACCCATTAAAATCAAAAACCTGGATTCCCGCCTTCGCGGGAATGACGATTTTTTCAGCGTATCCCTAAAGCTTCCCACGGCATACGCTGTGGCGTGGTCTGGGTTCCCGCCTGCGCGGGAACGACAAGTCGGGTGAGCTTCATGCCCAAAGCGGTCGATTTACCGTCCCGTTGAAATACCTGCACGCAGGCGAGCGCGCTGACCTTGGGTGTCTGTGCCAATCATCGGTTCATATCAGGGTGACTAACTACTCCTAGGGCAGACAGGGGCGTCACGCAGATGGTTCACTGTCTGGCGGGCTTTCCGGGCAACATGGACGCCTCCCGCCCTCCCCGCTTAAAATAGCGCCATTCTTTTACCCCACCCCGTGCGCCTGCCCTGCCGTGCGGCGCACCCGGCAACGAGACACCATGACCCTTCTGCAACTGCTCAACCAACGCATTTCTGCCGCCCTGGCCGCCGCTGGCTGCCCGGAAGCCTCGCCCATCCTGCAAACCGCCTCGCGCGCCGAGTTTGGCGACTATCAGGCCAACGGCATCATGGCCGCCGCCAAAGCCAAAAAAACCAACCCGCGCGCGCTGGCCGAGCAGGTAATTGCCCAGCTGGACCTGGCCGGCATCGCCAGCAAAATCGAAATCGCCGGCCCCGGCTTTATCAACATCCACCTCGACCCGGCATTTCTGGCTGGCAAAGTCAGCGCCGCGCTGGCCAGCCCCACGCTGGGCATCGAGCCGCAAAGCCCGCGCCAGAAGGTGATTGTCGATTACTCCTCGCCCAATCTGGCCAAGGAAATGCACGTCGGCCACCTGCGCTCCAGCATCATCGGCGACGCGCTGGTGCGCGTGCTGGCCGCCGTCGGCCACGACACCGTCCGCTGCAACCATGTGGGCGACTGGGGTACCCAGTTTGGCATGCTCACCGCCTATCTGGTGGAAAGCGACAATCAGGACGCCGGCCTGGCGCTGAACGACCTGGAAGACTTTTACCGCAAGGCCAAAATCCGCTTTGACGAAGACGCCGCCTTTGCCGACCGCGCCCGCGACTATGTGGTGCGCCTGCAATCCGGCGACGCCGAAGTGCTGGCGCTGTGGAAGCAGTTTGTTGACGTGTCGCTGACCCACTGCGAAGCGGTGTACCGCAAGCTGGGCGTCAGCCTCACCCGCGCCGACGCGCGCGGCGAATCCGCCTACAACGCCGACCTGCCGGTGATCGTGCGCGAACTGCGCGAACAAGGCCTGCTGGCCGAAGACAACGGCGCGCAAGTGGTGTTTCTGGACGAATTCCGCAACCAGGACGGCGACCCGATGGGCGTCATCATCCAGAAAAAAGACGGCGGCTATCTCTACACCACCACCGACCTGGGCGCGGTGCGCTACCGCTGCCGCGAACTGGGCGTGGACCGCGTGCTGTATGTGGTGGACGCCCGCCAGAGCCAGCATTTTCAGCAGGTGTTCACCCTGTGCCGCAAGGCCGGCTTTGCCCCGGAAAACGTGCAGCTGCAACACATCGGCTTTGGCACCATGATGGGCGAAGACGGCAAGCCGTTTAAAACCCGCAGCGGCGGCACCGTCAAACTGATCGAACTGCTGGACGAAGCCGAAGAACGCGCCTTCCAGCTGGTCAGCGAGAAAAACCCCGACCTGGACGACGCCACCCGCCGCCGCGTGGCGCTGGCCGTGGGCATTGGCGCGGTGAAATACGCCGACCTGTCGAAAAACCGCAACAGCGATTACATCTTCAACTGGAACCAGATGCTGGCCTTTGAAGGCAACACCGCGCCCTATCTGCAATACGCCTATACCCGCGTGGCCAGCCTGTTCCGCAAGGCCGGCGAGCACGACGCCAACGCCCCGGTGCAGATCGACGCCGCCGAAGAAAAAGCTCTGGCCGTCGCCCTGGCGCAGTTTAACGACGTGCTCTACCACGTGGCCGACGAAGGCTACCCGCACTTTCTCTGCCAATACCTGTACCACGTCGCCACCCTGTTCATGCGCTTTTACGAAGCCTGCCCGGTGCTGAAAAGCGAAGGCGCCGTGCGCGCCTCCCGCCTGCAACTGGCCCGCCTGACGGCGGCAACGCTGAAGACCGGGCTGGATTTGCTGGGGATTGAGGTGCTGGAGGCGATGTAAGCGGGGGTGAGCGGGCAGCGGGCGGATTGCTTGGCTGTGTGCTGCCTGTGCTCAGTGCTTACTGGATAAAAAAACCGCCAGCCTGGTAGATGGGGCGGCGGTTTTTTTATATTGGTGTGGTCAATTGTCGAAGTGGGCGGCCAGCCAAGCCTGGGCTTGTGCTTCGCCACCAGTGATTTCTCGCAAGACATCGCGCACATATCCCACAACATTGGGCGTATTGGATCGCTCAGCCATGCTCAAGGCCTTCAGTAAGGCATCGTCTCGTTCCTCGGGGTGTGCCAAAGCCTGCTGGCAGCGTGCGATTTCAGCTAAGGTCTTGGCCCAGCCCGCTGGCGTTTGCTCCTGCTGATACAAAGCCAGCGCGTCCAGATACATATCCAGCGCGGCAGACCAAGCCTTTTCTCCACGCTTTAAATCGCCCAAAGCCCGCAGCGTGCTGGCGAGCCCCAGACAGTAGCGTGTCTTGTCAAATAGCTCGCGCGCCTGTTCATAGTAGTCGCGCGCCTTTCCCTGCTCGCCCAGCCGGCGTTCCAAATCGCCTAGAGACTTCAGCGTGTAGGCCAGCCCTATATCGGAGTGCTCCTTCGCATACAGCGTGCGCGCCTGTTCGTAGTGGTCACGCGCCTTATCCCTCTTGTCCTGCCGACTTGCCAGATCGCCAAACGACTTTTGCATCTCAGCCAGCCCTAAATCATCGTATCCCTTCTTGAATAATGTCTGCGCTTCTACGTAGCAGACATACGCCTCGTCCTTCTTGTCCAGTTGGTTTTCCAGATCACCTAGCACCCTGAGCGTGTAGGCCCGCCCCGCACCGGAGTGTTCCTTCTCATAGAGCTTCAGCGCCTTTGTGTAAGAGGCACGCGCCTTGTCCACCTCACCCAGCCGCTTTTCCAGATTTCCCAGCGACCTTAGTGTATCAGCCAGCCCCAAGCGGTCACTTTCCTGCTCATACAGATTCTGTGCCTGGCTATAGTACTCATATGCCTTACCCACCTCACCTCGCCGGCTCTCCAAGTCACCCAGCGACTTTAACGTGTTGGCTAATCCTAGGTCATCTCTGCATTCCTTGAAGAGAGCCAGGGCTTCTTCGTAACAAGTACGCGTCTTGCTTAATTCACCCAGGCGCCTTTCCAAATCGCCGAGTGACTTCAGCGTGTTGGCCAACCCCAAATCGTCGTTTTTCTTTTTATACAGGCTCTTTGCCTCCTCGTAACAGTCGCGAGCCTTGTCCATCTCACTCTGCCGCTTTTCTAGATCGCCCAGCGACTTTAGTGTGTTGGCCAGCCCCAAATCGTCATGTTTCTTCTCATACAACACTCGTGCCTCCTGATAGCAGGCGCACGCCTTATCCGGGTCTCTTAGCCGACTTTCCAGATCGCCTCGGCGTAGCAAGAATAAAGCTTCATCTGGGTAACGCTCACACAAGATGGCAAGCAAGGGAGCTGCCACCACTGTGTTGAATATATATTCATTGCTCAGCTTGTTTGCTATAGCAAGCAACCACGCCTCATCTTTTTGCCCAGATAGCATTCCCCCCATCAAGCGAGCCAGTGCAGTAAAATACTGTTGTAGCCATCTGCGGGCCTCCCGTTTTTGATCACTGCTGCAAATACTCTGTACCTGATCCACCTTCAGAGTAAACATCTCTTGCAACGGCTGCCGCACTACCGCCCAATCAAACCGGGCGCGCCCCGCCTGCGCGGCATCCAGCGCATAGCGCGCCAGCGGCGGCAGCATGGCCCAGCGGCCTTCGGCATTGCGTGTCAGCACATGGTGGCGCACCAGCCAGCGGCGGGCGTCGATCCAGCCGCTGGTGGATTCCAATTCTTCTAGCGTGTCTTGCGGCACGCCGCCGTGGAATAGCGCGCAGGCCGCCCACAGCAGCAGGGTGTGCGGATTGTGCTGATGCAGCGCCTGCGCGGTTAAGGCCAGGCTGGTGTCCAGGCTGCCCAGCCGGGCGGTAGGCTGTTGCGGGTCGTCGGCGGCGCGGGTGCCAAGGTGTTGCCAGCGGCGCAGCAGCTCGACATAGCTGCACCAGTCGCCCAGACGGGCGCACAGCACAATGCTCAACGGATGGCCACCCAGCTCGTTCACAACAAAATGGGTCAATTCGGCATCCTGCGGCAGTTGATTGGCCGGCCCGGCCCATGTTTCGCGAAACAGCCGCAAGGCGGCATCGTCGGGCAGGCGGTCCACTTCGATGATTTTGCCAAATACTGCCGACACGCTCTGCCGGGAGGACACCAGCAGGCGCACATCGGGCTGGTCAGCCCAGGCTTTTAGCGCCTTGATCCCTTCCGGCTGGCTGAGCACGCTTTCCAGATTGTCCAGATAGTACAGACCCGGCGGCAGGCTGGTTATCAGCTTGTCCATGGTGTCCACCTGGCTGGGCAGCCCCAGCCCGCGCTGGGCGATGTCCAGCAGGTCGGCCAGGCTGGCGTGGTCTGGCAGGCTGAGATACCAGGCGGCAGCGTGTGGGGCTTCCGTCAGCCAGGCTTTCAGCGCGGCCTTGCACACCTCGGTCTTGCCGATGCCGCCCACGCCGGAGACTTCCTTGGCGGCAGACACGGCCAGGGTGTTGGCGTCGCCGCGCAGGAAATCCAGCACTTGGGCGACGATGGCGTCACGGCCATACACTTCTTTTTCGACGGGATTGAGTTTTTTGTCATTGCCCCCGGACAACCGCGCCGGCGGTTGTGTCGGAACTGGCGCAGCCATTGGCACCCATGCGGCAGGCGCAGCAAGTTGGGCAGTCAGTGAGGGGATTTCACCCAGAAAAGCACACACTGCATGGTGCAGGTGCTCGTTTCGGTTAGCTGGCTTGCTAATGCTGATGTGGTTCTGCGCCAGCGGAACAGCCGTCACGCCAGGCAAGCTGGGGTCGCTGCTGCTTGGATCGACCACACGAACCCGAGCCAGTCGCGTCAGCCAAGGCAGCCAGGATCGCTTGGTTTGCCATTCCAGGTCTCGACTTTCTGCAAAGGCCTGTACGGCGAACCCTAGCCGAGTATGTTCAGCACCAAACGAGCGATTCAACTGCCGCAAGTGCGGATCATGCAGCTGCAAATTGCCGACTTGTGGATTAGGACGAAGCAGCTTGCCGATGGCCTGCGCCAGATTGGCCAGTTCGGCGCCTTGGTGTGGCGTGGCAATAAACACCACGCCACGAATGCGGCGAACCATGGCCTGATGGCGTGGGTCGTCTTTGTGCATGCTTTGGGTAATCAGGGTTTTGATCACCAAGCCGCCCATGCTGTGGCCAATCAGCACCAGTTGGCGTTCGACAAGTTTGGGGTGAACGGAAAGCAGACTTGCCACTTGGTCACCCTGGTCTGGCAAGGGCATGGCCTGATGTTGCCAACGGCTCAGGCTGGCGTCGTATTCCAGCAGGTAGACGTCACATCCGCTGTCCTCACTCAGCCAATGGGGCCAACAGGCATCCGGCGGGGTGCCGTCAGGCCGCCAAGAGTCCAAGAAATGGCCGTTCAGCCCATGGATCAAAATCACCACAGGTTTGTTGCGGTCGCCTTCACGGCAAAGATGTAATTTGGCCAAGCGCTTACTTCCCCCAGACGACGCAGCCAAGGCATGACGACCGCAACCCGATATGGGTGAATGGTAACGTTTTTGCGACACAGGCGGCAGGGCTTTTGTCACAGCCCCTTGCCGCGCTTGTTCGACCGGGTGGGCGTATCGTAAGATGAAATGCTATGGTTATGCCAAAAACACAAGCGGATTCAGTGATTATTGATGAGCTGAATGCCGCCATTCACACCGGCCTTGCGCCCTCTGAGTTTCAGTTGAAACAGTGGGAGCGCTCAGCACGCGCCTTGCTTAACAAGAGCCCCGCCGACGCCGCAGAGGGATACCAGGTATTAGGAATGCTGGCAACGTTCTCAGGTGATGTAGACGAAGTTGAGGCTAACTTTGGCAAAGCCTCTCAGCTGGCAGCAGGCGACCTTTTACTTGCCCATAGATATATCTGCGCACTGGTGAATGTCGGCTACGCAGCGCGCGCGCTGAATGTGTTGTACGCAATCCGCTTACCCGGTGGGTTGACTGACCCAGCATTTTGCGCTGACGCCATTCATGTTTTGCTCATCAATGGCTTGGTGCACAACGCCGCAGACTGGATGGATCAATGCCCAGAAGAGGTCACACATTTACTCGCTGGCGACGCCATGAACTCGTTTGACCCACAATGGCCGGAAGTGGCTGCTGCACAGATGGCTACCCTACAGGTCGCAGTCGCCTGGTCTGATGGCCTGCACTGCGCAGAAACCCTGCTGCGCGAGACGCTGGGTGCCCGGATGTTTGCCGTCACCTACCAATTTCATCTGATCCCCGAATTCGGCCCGGCGCTGACGGTGCGTGCGCCGGTATCAGTGGAATCTGCGGTGGAGCTGAATTTCCAGCTGGCCGAGCGTTGGGCGGCACAGCTGGATTGCTCATTAGGTTGCTCACTGGAACAATTACCCACCCTGACTATCCTGCCCCATGCCCAGCTCAGCTGAAGATTTTTTGCTCACCGCTCAGGCGCTGCTACAGCAGCCCGGCGAAACGGTAGCGCGCAGTGCGGTCAGCCGCGCCTATTACGCGGCTTATCACGCCGCACTGACCTTCGCCAACACCCACGGCTGGCCCGATTGCCCTTACCAGACTGGCGTGCATGAGCAGCTGACTCAACGTTTTGAGCGACAAGGCCAGCATTACAAAGCCTTGGCCATCATGTTGCGCAACTTGCGCAGCGCTCGTGTGAAGGCGGATTATGAGCTTGCCGCTACACTCAATCCGCTAGACGCGCACACCCATGTGCAAACCGCCCAGCGCCTGCTGGACAAACTCGCCGCCGCCCCCGCCTAACCCTCACACAAACATCCCCCCCGACGCCTCCACCCGTTGCGCCGTCATCCACCCGGCATCCTCCGACAGCAGCGCCGCCGCCATGGTGCCAATATCGTCCGGCACACCCACGCGGCCCAGGGCGGTGTGGGCGGCCAGGTGGGCGTTGATGTGCGGGTTGTCGCGCACCAGGCCGCCGGCAAAGTCGGTTTCGATGGCGCCGGGGGCCAGGGTGTTGACGCGGATGCCGCGCGCGCCCAGTTCGCGGGCCAGGTAGCGGGTGAGCACTTCCACGCCGCCTTTCATGCTGGCGTAGGCGGCGTAGCCGGGCTGGCTGAAGCGGGTGAGGCCGCTGGAGAGGTTGAGGATGCGCCCGCCGTCGGCCAGCAGCGGCAGCAGCGCCTGCGTCAGAAAAAACGGCCCTTTCAGGTGGATGTTCATCAGCTGGTCAAACTGCGCTTCGCTGGTGTCGGCAAAGCTGGCGTGAATGCCAATGCCGGCGTTGTTCACCAGGCAATCCAGCTGTTCGCGTTGCCAGTGCTGGCGCAACGCCTGCGCCACCTGGCGGGCAAAGCCGGCAAACTGGCTGCTGTCGGCCACGTCCAGCGCCAAGGCTGCCGCCTGGCCACCCAGCGCCTGGATGTCGCGCACCACGGCATTGGCTTGTTCGGCCTGGTCGCGGTAGGTGAGGATCACATCCATGCCGCGCGCGGCCAGCGCCAGCGCGGTGTGGCGGCCCAGGCCACGGCTGGCACCGGTGATCAGGGCAATCTTGCGGGAAGAAGAGGCGTGCATATCAGGCTCCGTCGGGTGGGTGAAGGGATGGCAGCAGTGTATTGCTGGCTGATGGACGGATAAATCTGGGGGTTCTGGTTATACTGTTCGCCCAGACTGAACAATCTTTTTCTGACAGGCCGCCCGATGGAACAGCTAGAGCGCATGCGCGTGTTTGTGCGCGTGGCCGATTTGGCCAGCTTTACCCAGGCCGCGCACAGCTTGGGCCTGCCCAAGGCCAGTGTGTCCAGCGCGGTGCAGCAGTTGGAGGCACACCTGGGCGCGCGGCTTTTGCAGCGCACCACCCGCCGGGTGCAGCTCAGCGACGATGGCCGGCTGTATTACGAGCGTTGCCGCGATGTGCTGGCCGATGTGGACGAGCTGGACAGCTTGTTTCGCTGTGACGATGCGCCGCTGACGGGCCGGGTGCGGGTGGATATGCCGGCGGGGGTGGCGCGCCATGCGGTGTTGCCGCGTCTGGCCGAGTTTCTGGCTCGCCACCCCGGCCTGAGCGTGGAGCTGAGCAGCGTGGACCGGCGGGTGGAGGTGCTGCGCGAGGGGTTTGACTGTGTGCTGCGGGTGGGCGCGCTGCACGACAGCACGCTGGTGGCGCGCCGGCTGGGCGTGCTGCGCCAGATCAACTGCGCCAGCCCGGCCTATCTGGCCCGCCATGGCCTGCCAGAGACGCTGGCTGATCTGGCCCGCCATCAGCTGGTGCATTACACCCCCGGCCTGGGCGGCAAGCCGGCTGGCTTTGAATATCAGGACGCCGACGGCGTGCTGCGCACGGTGGCGATGGCCGGCGCGCTGACGGTTAACGCCACCGATGCCTACACCGCCGCCTGCCTGGCCGGGCTGGGCCTGATTCAGGTTCCGCTGGCCGGCGTGCGCGGCCACTTGCAACGCGGCGAGCTGGTGCAGGTGCTGCCCGACTGCTACCCGCCCACGCTGCCGGTGCATCTGCTCTACCCCAACCGCCGCCACCTGCCGCGCCGGGTGCGGGCGTGGATGGACTGGCTGGTGGAGGTGATGGCGGATTATCTGGCTTAAGCTTGGCTGCCCTGCGCCTGCCACTGCGCGTGTTCCTCGCGAATAAACGCCTCAATCATCGCCCGCCATACCGCTTCCACCACCTCGGGTGAGGCACCCTGTTGTTGCGCCAGCGTGCGCACCTTGTCCAGCACCTGTGCCACCCGCTGCGGGGCGGCTACGTCGTCGGCGCTGCGCTTGAAGCCCGCCGCCTGCGCCACATAGCCGCCGCGCTCGGCAATCAGCGCCACCAGTTGGCAGTCGATGCGGTCGATGTGCTGGCGCACTTCGTCCAGTGAGGTACAGAGGGGGAGGGGATGCGGGGTGGCGGTTATGGCTGGGCCTTTCAGTGTGCGGCGTTAACCAGATCAATGCCAAGGGGTGGACTAAGCATGCAGCAACATACATAAAAAAACCCCCTGCCATGTGACAGGGGGTTTTTTATGGCCAGAACACTCACACCCGATAAACCCGGTTCCTAACGGCTATCCCCTGCCTGAGCGGGGGATAGCCGTTTTGCCCATGCGGGCTTAGCCCAGCCAGGCGCGGGCGTTGGCAAACATGCGGAACCACGGGCTGTTTTCGCCCCAGTTATCCGGATGCCAGCTCATCTGCACGCTGCGGAACACCCGTTCCGGGTGCGGCATCATGATGGTGAAACGGCCATCGGCAGTGGTCAGGCCGGTGATACCATCGGGCGAGCCGTTCGGGTTGTGCGGGTAGGTTTCGGTTGGCTGGCCGGCAAAGTCGAGGTAGCGCATGGCCACCAAAGCCTGGGCGCGGTCAGCTTCGCTGGCAAACACGGCCCGGCCTTCGCCATGGCTGACCACCACCGGCACCTGGGTGCCGGCCATGCCGGCAAACAGGATGGACGGGCTGTCCGGCACTTCCACCATGGTGAAGCGTGCTTCGAACTGCTCAGACAGGTTGCGGCGGAACTTCGGCCAGTGTTGTGCGCCAGGAATGATTTCAGCCAGGTTGGACATCATCTGGCAGCCATTGCACACGCCCAGGGCAAACGAATCGCTGCGGGCAAAGAAGGCTTCAAATTCGGCGCGGGCCGCCGGGTTGAACAGAATGCTCTTGGCCCAGCCTTCGCCAGCACCCAGCACGTCGCCATAGCTGAAGCCGCCGCAGGCGGCCAGGCCGGCAAAACCACTCAGGGAGGCGCGGCCAGCGATGATGTCGCTCATGTGTACATCAATGGCGTCAAAGCCGGCGCGGTCAAACGCGGCGGCCATTTCCAGCTGGCCGTTCACGCCTTGCTCACGCAGGATGGCCATGCGCGGGCGAGCCCCCACGTTGATGAACGGCGCAGCCGGGTTGTCGTCCAGATTGAACGGCACCACGGCAAACAGCCCTTCACCGTCTTCGGCAATCTGGTCAAACTCGCTTTGTGCGCACTCGGGGTTGTCGCGCAGCGATTGCAGCTCGGCGCTGGTCAGGCTCCAGGTTTGCAACAGCTCGGTCAGCGTTTGATCAAACACCGTTTCGCCGCCCAGGCACAGCGTCAGCGAATCATGCTCGGCCACCGGCGCACCCAGCAAGTGCAGGCAAGCGCCCAGCCCGGCCTGCATCAGGCGGGTAACCACAACTTCCAGTTGCTCAGCCTCGATTTGCAGCACCGCGCCCAGTTCTTCGTTAAACAAGGCGGTCAGCACATCGCCGTGCTCGCCCTGGGCTTTCACCAGGCTATCCAGCTCGACTACCATGCCGGCGCGGCTGGCAAAGCTCATTTCTGCCAGGGTGGTGAACAAGCCGCCGTCCGAGCGGTCGTGATAGGCCAGCACCAGACCGTCGGCGTTCAGGTCTTGCAGAGCATGGATAAATGCTTCGAGCTTTCTGGCATCCACCAGATCCGGCGCTTCGCCAGTCATCTGCTGGAACACCTGCGCATAGGCTGAGCCGGCCATGCGGCTGCGGCCTTCGCCCAGGTCCACCAGCAGCAAGGCGGTTTCGGCAATGTTGGTGCGCAGTTGCGGGGTGAGCGTGCGGGTGACATCGTCCACGGCGGCAAAAGCCGACACAATCAGCGACAGCGGCGAGGTGACGCTGCGTTTTTCGCCGTTGGCTTCCCACACGGTTTTCATCGACAGCGAGTCCTTGCCCACCGGGATGGAGACTTTCAGCGACTGGCACAGCTCGGACACCGCCTTGACCGTGTCGTACAGCGCGGCATCTTCGCCGGGGTGGCCTGCGGCAGCCATCCAGTTGGCCGACAGCTTGATATTGCTCAGATTGCCCACCGGGGCAGCGGCAATGTTCAGCAGTGCTTCGGCCACTGCCATGCGTCCGGATGCCGGGGCATTGAATGCCGCCAGCGGGGTGCGCTCGCCCATGGCCATGGCTTCGCCGGCCAGGGTGTTGAAGCCCAGCGTGGTCACCGCCACGTCGGCCACCGGCACTTGCCACGGGCCCACCATCTGGTCGCGTGCGGTCATACCGCCCACGCTACGGTCGCCAATGGTAATCAAAAAGTTTTTATTGGCCACCGAGGGCAGCATCAGCACACGGTAAGCGGCTTCGGCCAGTTCGTGGCCTTCGGTGGAGAACGGCGTCACCGGCGGCTGGCGGCGCTGCACGTCGCGGGTCATGCGCGGCGGCTTGCCCAGCAGCACGTCCAGGCTCATGTCCACTGCATCCTGGCCCAGCAGGTCGTCGCGCACGCGCAGCTGTTTTTCGGCAGTGGCCACGCCCAGCACGGCAAACGGGCAGCGCTCGCGCTCGCACAGCGCGGTAAAGACAGCCAGATTGTCCGGATGAATGGCCAGCACGTAGCGCTCTTGCGATTCATTGCACCAGATTTGCATCGGCGACATGCCGGATTCTTCCAGCGGCACCGCGCGCAGGTCGATCACCCCGCCACGATCCGAGCCGTGAATCAGCTCAGGCAAGGCATTGGACAAACCGCCCGCGCCAACGTCATGAATCGACAGAATCGGGTTGGCTTCGCCCAGTTGCCAGCAGCGGTCGATCACTTCCTGGCAGCGGCGTTCGATTTCCGGGTTGCCGCGCTGCACCGAATCAAAGTCCAGGTCTTCGGCGTTGGCACCAGTGTCCATCGACGAGGCTGCGCCGCCACCCAGGCCAATCAGCAGGCCAGGGCCGCCCAGCTGGATCAGCAGTGCGCCTTCCGGCAGTTCGTGCTTGTCGATGTGGTCGCCGTGAATATTGCCCAGGCCGCCGGCAATCATGATGGGCTTGTGGTAACCACGCATCTCGCCGTGGACTTCGGCTTCAAAGGTACGGAAATAGCCGGCCAGATTGGGGCGGCCAAATTCGTTGTTGAACGCCGCGCCGCCAATCGGGCCATCCAGCATGATTTGCAGCGCCGAGGCAATGCGCGACGGCTTGCCGTAGGTCTGGCCTTCTTCGCCGTAGGCTTCCCACGGGTGGGTAAAGTCGGGAATGTTCAGGTTGGACACGGTAAAGCCGGTCAGGCCGGCCTTCGGGCGCGAGCCGCGACCGGTGGCACCTTCGTCGCGGATTTCGCCGCCCGAACCGGTGGACGCGCCAGGAAAGGGCGAAATGGCGGTCGGGTGGTTATGGGTTTCCACCTTCATCAGGATATGGGTGGGTTCCTGATGGAACTGATAGCGGTGTTCGCCAGCTGCCGGGTAGAAGCGCTCGATCGTGCGCCCTTCGATCACCGAGGAATTGTCCGAGTAAGCCACCAGCGTGCCGTGCGGGTGCGCCTTGTGGGTGTCGCGGATCATGCCGAACAGGGATTTGTCTTTCGGCTTGCCGTCGATGACAAACGTGGCGTTGAAGATCTTGTGGCGGCAGTGTTCCGAGTTGGCCTGGGCAAACATCATCAACTCAACGTCGGTCGGATTGCGGCTGATGGCGGTGAAGTTTTCCACCAGGTAATCAATTTCATCCGGCGACAGCGCCAGACCCAGCTCGCGGTTGGCGGCGTCCAGTGCATCGCGCCCACCGGCCAGCACGTCCACCGTGCGCAGCGGTTGCGGCGGCACATGGGTGAACAGCCGTTCGGCGTCGTCCAGGCGGGTCAGCACCTGCTCGGTCATCCGGTCATGCAGCAGGGCGCTCAATTGCTGGCGTTCGGCGTCGCTCAGTGGCTGCTCGCTGCTCACCCAGTAGGCCAGGCCACGCTCGATGCGGGTAATTTTGTCCAGGCCGCAATGGCGGGCAATGTCGGTGGCCTTGGACGACCACGGTGAAATGGTGCCGATGCGCGGCACGGTCAGAAACAGCTCACCTGCCGGGGCGTCAGCCAGGGCAGGCTCGCCGTAGGTGAGGATGCGCGTCAGCGTGGCCGATTCCGTCTCGCTCGGCAGGGCCGATACCTCGGCGAAATGCCAGTATTCCGCTGCCACAGCCACCGGTGGCAAACCGGCCTCACTGATGGCACGATGCAGTTTGTCGGAACGGAATGCAGACAGCGCGGCACCGCCGCGAAGCTTGAGAATGGAAGGCATTGAGGGAACTCGCAGCAACATGTAAAAAGCAGTCATAATACATCAAAACGCGGGTCCTTTCGAACTGGATTGCGACATTCGCTTTGGCTAAACCCCGGATTCCATTGGATTATTACAGGAGCTATCATGAAAAAAATCGAAGCCGTCATCAAACCGTTCAAGCTGGACGAAGTCCGCGAAGCCCTTTCCGCCCTGGGCGTGAATGGTTTGACCGTGACCGAGGTCAAGGGCTTTGGCCGGCAAAAAGGCCACACCGAGCTGTATCGCGGTGCGGAATATGTGGTGGATTTTCTGCCAAAAATGAAAATTGAAGTGGTGCTGACCGACGATCGCGTCGATCAGGCCATTGAAGCCATCCTCAACAGCGCCCGCACCGGCAAGATTGGCGACGGCAAGATTTTTGTGTTCGACGTCAACCAGGTGGTGCGCATCCGCACCGGCGAAACCGGCGAAGACGCGGTATAACCGTCCACCCCCATCTGCCCCCGCCGGCCCCGGTGGGGGGCAGATGTTTCTGGCAGCTGTTTTTCTCTGGCAACACGCCACCCGGCCAGAGGGTCACTGCATCGCACGCGTGCTGCCGCTTCTCTCAAGGACACGGCCATCATGGCAATTGGCGCATTGATCATTGGCGACGAACTGCTTTCCGGCAAACGTCAGGACAAACACCTGGCACAGCTGATTCACCTCCTCAGCGCCAGAGGGCTGAAACTGGCCTGGGCCCAGTATCTGGGCGACGACCCGCAGCGCCTGCAAACCACCTTGCGCCAGACTTTTGCCAGCGACGATCTGGTGTTCAGCTTTGGTGGCATTGGTGCCACCCCGGACGACCACACCCGCGCCTGCGCCGCCGCCGCGCTGGATGTGCCGCTGGTCATTCACCCCGAAGGCAAAAAGCTGGTGGAAGCGCGCTTTGGCGCCGACGCCTACCCGCACCGGATCAATATGGTGAACATCCCGCAGGGCAGCCGGCTGATTGCCAATCCGGTAAACCAGATGCCCGGCTTCAGCCTGCACCACCACCACTTTGTGCCCGGTTTTCCCAGCATGGCCTGGCCGATGATTGAAGACGTGCTCGACCGCGAATACCGCCATCTGTTTGCCAGCGCGCCGGATATCGAACTCACCGTGCTGGCGCTGCACGCCCGCGAAGGCGATTTGATCGATCTGATGCAGCAGATGGTCAGCCGTTACCCCGAGGTGCGTTTTTCCAGCCTGCCCAGCTTTGGCACCGACACTCTGCCACCGCATATCGAATTTGGCCTGACCGGCCAGGCCAGCCTCACCCGCGCCGCCATGGACACCCTGGTGGGCGGCCTGCAAGCGCAAGGCTATGCACTGGGCGAAGTGATTCAGCGCAGCTGATCCGGATCGGGCGGCGCTTGCCACGGCCCCAGCGCCGCTTCCACCTGAGCCCCCACCTGCAGCAAAGCCTCGTCCTGCCAGCGTCGGCCCACCAGCTGCAACCCCACCGGCACCCCCGCCACCGCGCCTGCCGGCAGGCTGAGCACCGGGCTGCCAGTCAGCGAAAACGGCGTGGTCAGGCTCAGGGTGGCTTCAATATACGGCAGCGACTGCCCGGCCACCGATAATGGCTTGGGCGGGCGCAGCGGATGCAGGGCAAATGCCGGATAGGCCGTGGTCAGCGCGGTAGGGCACAGCCAGGCGTCCCATTCGCCCAGAAACCCGTCCAGCGCGCTGATCAACTGCTCACGCCGGTTGAGCGCCCATTGAAACTGCCGCAGGTTTAGCCGGGTGCCGTGCAAAAATGCCCGGCTGAGCGGCGCATCGCGCGGCAACAGCCCGGCGCTGTGCGCCATCAGCCAACGCTGCCAGCGCGGCAGGCCCAGGCCAATTTCACTGCCGGCCAGCCAGCCAAACGCCTGCCAGGCGGTGGCCCAGTCAAACCCGGCAGGCGCGCAACGCTGCACATCATGACCAGCAGCTTGCAGGCGCTGCACAGTGTGCGCCAGCGCCTGCGTGGTGCGCGCACACAGTGGCAGGCCGGCAAAGTCATCCCACCAGGCAATGCGCAGAGGCCGGTTAAGCGCCGGCAGACTGCGCCAGGGCAGCGGCGGCGTTTCGCTGTCCTGGCCATCCGGGCCGACCAGCACGGGCAGCGCCAGTTGCAGGTCGGCCACGCGCCGGGCCAGCAGGCCAAACGACAGCAAATGGCGCACGCTGCGTTCTGCGCCGGGCAGATGCGGAATATGCCCGCTGCGCGGCAGGCGGTTTTCGCTGGCCTTGAACCCGGCCACGCCGCAATACGCGGCGGGAATCCGGATCGACCCGCCAATATCGCTGCCCAGCTCCAGCAGAGAAAACCCCATGGCAATGGCCGCCGCGCTGCCGCCCGAGCTGCCCCCTGGCGTCAGCGTCGGGTTCCACGGGTTGCGAGTGGGGCCAAACAGCGGGCTCCAGCACTGAGGGTCGCCGGCCAGCTCAGACAAATTGCTCTTGCCCACCACCACCGCCCCAGCCGACTTGAGCCGGGCCACCAGGCTGGCATCTTCAGGCGGCAGATAGTGGGCCAGCGCGGCATGGCTGCTGGTGGTGCGCAAACCCTGAGTGGCAAAGGCATCCTTGATCGACACCGGCAGCCCCAGCAGCGGCTGGGCGTCAAACCGCGCCACGCCCTGCACCAGCAGGGCATCTATCGCCGCCGCCACCCGCCGCGCCCTGGCTTCATCCAGCGTCACCAGCGCGTTGATTGCCGGGTTATGCCGGGCAATCCGCGCCAGACACTGTTCCAGCAGCGCGCTGGCGCGCACTTCACCCGCCGCCAGCTGTTGCGCCGCCTGCGCCGCCCCCGGCGGCATGCTCAGCCCGGCGCTCATGCCTGGCCCGCCTGCGCCAGCAAGCCACGCGCCATCCGGCGCACGCTGGCGCGCACAATCAGCGTATGAAACGGCAGCACCGCCAGCAAATACAGCCAGCCCAGCCCATGATGCGGGCGCACCCCGGTGATGTGATGCAGCCGCCCGCCATCCACCCACAGCAGCAAGCGGAAATCCAGATGGCGATCATCCTGGCCCAGCAGCACCTGATTGTCCGCCAGCCAATGCACGGTAAACACCCCCAGCGTTTGCCCGCACACAAACGGCGGCGCGTGGCGGCCCGGCGGAGCGGTTTTCAGGCCCAGTGGCCCGGCCAGCCGGTCGCGCAGGCGCATCAAGCCCTCGGCCCAGCCAGGAATGGCAGCCAGAAAGCCCAGGATCAAACGCTCGGCGCAAATCGGGCCAGATTGCGCAGCATTGGCAGGCAAGGCAAAAGCGTGACAGTCACGGTATGGGTAACGCACCTGCTCAGCCGCCAGCACCGAGCCAGCAGGAAAATCGGCAAACATTCAGACTCACTCCAGCAAACACACTGGCCCCGACTGTAGCGCGGGTCAGCGGTGGTGGTCTTGTACTGAAACGACATGGGGGGAGGGGAGAGCGGGGGGAAGTGGCGGTTTTTGGAAGGCTGGGGGATGGAGAAAAGTGTGGTGCATAACAGGTAGAAGACTCGCTGGTCTTCATCGTTTAGTGTCCCCCTGAGGTCTCCATGTGAGACGTTGATTTACACGTCAAAAGATGTGTGTCACTGGGTGGTGTGAAGGCCCCGGCTTTGTCATTGGATAGTTATTTTTATAGGCAAGTAAATATAATTTATTATGCACGATTATTACGTAAGTTTACGTATAATTTCCTAGGTAGAACTACGTGGAAGGTTATGATTTCATGAGGAAATTTGCTAAAATACAACAGTTTTCATCTTAGGGTTGACTCAAGGCAAAAGTAGGTCTACATTGAATGTGCGTATAGAATGTATTTTATTTTTTAGATTGAAAAGGATTGGTAATGAAAAAATTTATATTGATGTGTGCGATGCTGGGGTTTGCTGCACAGAGTCATGCGGTAAGCGGTTCATGGTCAAAAGATACATTACACTACACTATTTACGCTAGTAACACCGCAGCGACCATGCCATTTAGAAGCACTACTTATATGTCTACCGGTGCTTCTTACGTTACTTCTTTGTCTTGGCAGTGGACCCCCTATGCTAATGGTAACTTTTCGGAGGTCGTTCAAATATGTTATTCGGGAAAGTATTCTACTGTAATTGGCGGGTGTAGAACTTACCCTGCTAGACAAGGTACAACCCAAGATTTTAATGGGTTAGATGCTTCCGGGACATTTTGGGTTAGACATACTTTAGTTGGTGGTAGTTATCCAGCTGTTTCAAGTACAGCAGATCGAATATCTGTTGTTTATCAGTAGTTCTGGCCAAATTAGGCATACGTGAAATTTTAGCGCTCCTTATGCGAGAATAAAACTTGTGCCTAAATTTAAGAATCATCTATTTATTGAACAAAAATCCACAACAAATTCATATTTTTTCATACCATAGACTGAGGGCTTACCATGGCTACCAATATTGGCAATTCGATGCCTAGTTACTCTTTGGCTAGTAGTGTATCCATTACATCAAGTACTGCCCAGCCAAGCAGAGCCGAAAAAATGAGTAGTGGTACAGCTATTATGTTGGAGCGCTTATGGCGAATTACCGATCCCACCGTTTCTGCACCAGCTGTCAAAACCGTTACAACAACTAGCATGACAAACTTTAATACAGCTGATTTTCTGACGACTTCTGACCGTAAATTTCTGGAAAAAGTCTATACTTGGGCATCTGAAAATAAGCAACCTCTTGAACAGGTGGATGCCCTGGCTGCTGATATGGCCATGTACCGCCTTGCCGGGCCATCTGGCCCAGCGATGGGGAGTGGCTATACGGCAGATGGAAAATGGATCATTCCGGCATTTGATGAGCGGGATAGTATAATTGCAGATCGGCTTCAGTCTAGCCTGGCTATCGCCAGCACGGAATTAGATCATGGTTTTCTAAGCAAGGAGCTTGATCCAAATAGCATGCAGCATGCTGTGGATTTTGCTTTCTTGGAAAAAGTTGTTCATGTGTTCTCAGATCAGGCGGACAAGCCAATTAATGTGGCCACTCGCCCAAAAGATCCAAATAAACAGTATGCCGCACCTGGTCAGCACTACTACCTGTCTGATGTGTTGCCCAATGGTCAGAAACCACCTACCCATCCGGATAATCTGGGCAAAAGCGTGGCCAGTAGTGGCCAGGGTGGCAGTGATGTATTGAGCTATCTGACTGCACATGACCGTAAGCAATTGTTACAGGGTTACCAAATGCTGATGTCGCTGGGCATGAGTACTGATCTGCTTGACAAAACCGCCAACAATCTGGGTGCCAGTCGCATGCGCGAAGCCACCGGCCAATCAGCCCCGGTCAGCAGTACATTAGCCAGTACAAGCGCTAGCCATAAAGCCACACGCGCATACAGCAGCCAGAACAGCCTAACTTCATTGCTGGATACCTTGAGCCCGGCCAATCGGCAAAAAAATCGCCAGCCGGTGATTCAGATGTCCAAGGTGCTGGAAAAGCTGCTGATGGCGGAAAAGGTCGAGCAGGCAGGGTAGGTCTGACTGGGAGCAATGGGCGCGGGGTTTACGCGATTCGGGCGGTGCATACAGTATGGCTGCACCGCCCGAATCGTATATCGTATCCATCCTTTACTTAATGCAAGCTCTCACCCCAACTTCCCCAACTGCCCCTTCAACTTCACCAGCTTATCCCCAAACTCCACCAACTGCGCCTTGTCCCGCTCCACCAGATGTGCCGGAGCCTTATCCACATACCCAGGCTTTTCCAGCTTGGCAGTCAACTTACCCAGTTCCACTTCCAGCTTGCCGATTTCCTTGGTCAGGCGGGCGGTTTCGGCGGCTTTGTCGATTTCCACCTTGAGCATCATCCGCGCTTCGCCGGCCATGGCCACCGGAGCGTCGTCTTCGGGCAGTTGTGCCACCAGGCTGCCTTCGGACAGGCGGCACAGCAGTTTCAGGTAGGGGAGGTAATCGGCCAGGCTGGCGTCCTGGGTTTCGATGAACAGCGGGGCTTTCACTGCCGGGCCGATGCCCATTTCGCCGCGCAGGTTGCGCACGGCGTTGACCATGTCCTTGAAGGCGTCCATGCGCGTGTTGGCCTGGGCGTTGATCTTCTCTGGCGCGGCCACCGGCCAGGGGGCCAGCATCAGCGAGTCGGTGTGCTTGGCGTTGGCCAGCGGGGCGACGGTTTGCCACAGCTCTTCGGTGATGAAGGGCATGATCGGGTGGGTCAGGCGCAGGGCCACTTCCAGCACGCGCACCAGGGTGCGGCGGGTGGCGCGTTGCTGGGCGTCGTTGCCGGTTTGCAGTTGCACCTTGGCCAGTTCCACGTACCAGTCGCAGTATTCGTTCCAGATGAATTCGTAGATGTCCTGGGCGGCCAGGTCAAAGCGGTAGGTGTCCAGCGCGGTGGTGACGCTGGTTTCGCATTGTTGCAGGCGGCCAATAATCCACTGGTCAACAAAACTGTATTCTAAAGGCAGGGTTTCATCCTGGCCGCAGTCTTTGCCTTCCACGTTCATCATCACAAAGCGGGTGGCGTTCCACAGCTTGTTGCAGAAGTTGCGGTAGCCTTCGGCGCGTTTGAAGTCAAAGTTGACCGAGCGGCCCAGGCTGGCGTAGCTGGCCATGGTGAAGCGCAGCGCGTCGGCACCAAACGGCGGGATGCCATCGGGGAACAGCTTTTCGGTGGCCTTGGCGATTTGTGGGGCTTTTTCCGGGCGGCGCAGGCCGGTGGTGCGCTTTTGCACCAGCTCGGGCAGGGCGATGCCGTCGATCAGGTCCACCGGGTCAATCACATTGCCCTCGGACTTGGACATCTTCTTGCCTTCGTGGTCGCGCACGATGCCGTGGATGTACACGTCGGTAAACGGTACTTTGCCGGTGAAGTGGGTGGTCATCATGATCATCCGGGCGACCCAGAAGAAAATGATTTCATAGCCGGTGACCAGCACTTGCGAGGGCACAAAGGCGCGCAGTTCCGGGGTGTCTTCTGGCCAGCCCAGGGTGGAGAACGGCACCAGCGCCGAGCTGAACCAGGTGTCCAGCACGTCGTCGTCGCGGCGCAGGGTTTTGCCCGGCGCTTGTGCCTGCACGGCTTCCAGGCTGCGGCCCACGTACACCTTGCCGTCTTCGTCGTACCAGGCCGGAATCTGGTGGCCCCACCACAGTTGGCGGCTGATGCACCAGTCCTGGATGTTGTTCATCCACTGGTTGTAGGTGTTCACCCAGTTTTCCGGGATAAAGCGCACCTGGCCGGATTCAACGGCGTCGATGGCTTTCTGGGTGATGGATTTGCCGGTGGGGTCTTGCTCGCTGGCCTTGGTCATGGCAACAAACCATTGGTCGGTCAGCAGCGGTTCGATCACCGAGCCGGTGCGGTCGCCGCGCGGGGTCATCAGTTTGTGCGGTTTGACTTCCACCAGCAGGCCGGCGGCGTCCAGATCGGCCACCATGGCCTTGCGCGCTTCGGCGGTGGTCAGGCCGGCGTAGGCGGCGGGTAGGTCGATGCTGCCTTGCACGCTGCCGTCAAAGCCAAACACTTGTGCCTTGGCCAGGATTTTGGCTTCCAGGCTCATCACATTGATCAGCGCGGTGGCGTGGCGCTTGCCCACTTGATAGTCGTTAAAGTCGTGCGCCGGGGTGATTTTGACAAAGCCGGTGCCAAAGGCGGCATCGACGTAGTCATCGGCAATCACCGGAATCTGGCGGCCAGTCAGCGGCAGTTGCAGCTGTTTGCCCAGCAGGTGCTGGTAGCGTTCGTCGTTGGGGTTGATGGCCACAGCCACGTCGCCCAGCAGGGTTTCCGGGCGGGTGGTGGCCACAATCACTGTGTCATCGCTGCCCACCACCGGGTAGCGGATATGCCACATATGGCCGTCTTCTTCTTCCGACACCACTTCCAGGTCAGACACGGCGGTGCCCAGTTTCGGGTCCCAGTTCACCAGGCGTTTGCCGCGATAGATCAGGCCTTGCTCGAACAGGCGGACAAACACTTCGTTCACCACTTCGGCGCGGGTGGCGTCCATGGTGAAGTATTCGCGCTCCCAGTCTACCGAGCAGCCGACGCGGCGCATCTGGCTGGTGATGGTGCCACCGGATTTTTCTTTCCACTCCCACACCTTGCTGATGAAGGCGTCGCGGCCCAGCTGGTGGCGGTTGACGCCCTGTTCGGCCAGTTGGCGTTCCACCACAATCTGGGTGGCGATGCCGGCGTGGTCGGTGCCGGGAATCCAGCTGGTGTTGTCGCCCTTCATGCGGTGATAGCGGGTCAGGCCGTCCATGATGGTCTGGTTGAAGGCGTGGCCCATGTGCAGGGTGCCGGTCACATTGGGCGGCGGCAGCTGAATGCAGAAGGACGGTTTGCTGAGGTCCATGTGCGGCTTGAAGTAGCCGGCGCTTTCCCAGCGCGCGTACCAGCGGTTTTCCAGATCACCCGGTTCAAAGCTTTTGGCAAGTTCCATGACGTTTCGCTATGCAGAATTCTGTGAAAAATGAGCGCAATTATAGCGCACCTTGGCCAGGCGGCAGGCATTGCTCGCACGCGCAGGCGTGCGCTGCGTGCCGGCAGGAGAAACCCTGCTGCCAGGGGTGAGGCCGGCTCAGTAATATGTCATAATAGGATGTTTTCGTCCCGAGCAGGGCCGGTGTCTGAATCATGTTGCTTCCTCCTTTGTCTGCCCTGGTGCGCTGGCTGGCGTTACGCAGCAATCGGGTGCCGTTGCTGGCCTTGTTGCTGACGCTACTGCTCAGCCTGTTTCTGACCATTCAGCTGGTCGATGCCCGTCGCCAGCAGGAAAGCCGCGCCCGCCAGGAAGTGCAAAATCTCGCTGCGCTGCTGGAGGCGCGCCTGCTGGCGGGCATTCGCGAGATTGACGTTACCCTGCGCAGCCTGGAGCCCAACCTGCCGCTGGCGGCCATTCAAGGTGATGCGCCATCCGCCAGCGTGGCCCATCAGCTGGGGCAGTTGCTGGAACAGGCGCTGCCGCTGGCCAGTTTTGCCGACCATCTTGGCCTGATGAATGCCCGTGGCCTGTTGGTGAGCCACACCGGCAATCATGGTGAGCTGCTGGAAAGCCTGAGCCGGGAGTATTTTGTGCGCATGCGCGATGATCCAGGCGTGCGTTTTATCGGTACCCGCTTGCTGACCACGCCCGGCACGCTGTCGTCCGGGATTGTGCTGGCGCGTCGGCTGGAGGACAAAAATGGCCGGTTTGCCGGGGTGCTGGTGGCCACGGTCAACCAGAACGCCATTCTCAAGCTGTTTGCCAGCATCAGCGTGGGCAAGCATGGTGCAGTGGCCATGCGTGATGAGACCATGGCCACCATTGCCAGGGTGCCCTATTTTGAAGAAAACCGCCCGGTGGTGGCGTCGCGCCATCCGCTGGTCAAGGCCATCATGCGCGGCGAAACCGGCGGCAGCTATTCGGCGTATTCGATTGTGGACGATGAATCACGCATGCATGCCTGGCGGCTGCTGCCGGGCACCCGTTATGTGGTGCTGGTGGGCATGGCCGAGCGTGATTATCTGCAAGCCTGGTATCGCGTGCTGTATGCCTACTACGCGGCAATGAGCGCGCTGGTGCTGCTGGGCGGCAGCGTGGCCTGGCATTACCGCAGCGAACGCCGTGACGGCAAGGCGCTGCAGGCGCGCAAGAATGTGCTGGAAGAAAGCGAGGCGCGCTTTCGCAATATGGTGGAAAGCCTGCCGTTTCCGCTGACCATCACCGCCCTGCACGACCGCACCCTGCTGTACGCCAACGCCCGCGCCTGCCGCCTGTTTGGCATGGACCCCGATCTGCGCAATGGGACACGGCTGGACCCCACCCAGTTTTATGTTGATCCGGGCGATCGAGTGCGGTTTTTTCAGCAGCTGGCCTACCACGAACAGCTGGACAGCGCCGAGCTGCAGTTTCAGCGCCGCAATGGCACGCGCTTCTGGGCGCTGGTGTCGGCGGTACACCTCACCTTTGACCATCAGCCCGCCGTGCTGTGCGGTTTTCACGACATCAGCAGCCGCAAACTGCTGGAAGACACCCTGCGCCGCCAGGCGCAAACCGACGCCCTGACCGGCCTGGCCAACCGTGCCTACGCGCTGGAGCGCGCCACCGAGTTTTGCCAGGAGGCCAGACGCACGGGCACACCGCTGGCGGCGCTGATGCTGGATATTGATCACTTCAAGAAAGTGAACGACAGCCGTGGCCATGCCTGCGGTGACGCCGCGCTGCACGGCCTGGCGGTGGTGCTGGAGCATCATGTGCGCCGCACGGATTTGCTGGGCCGGCTGGGCGGCGAGGAATTTGTGGCGTTTTTGCCGGATACGCCGCCGCTGCAGGCGTTTCAGCTGGCCGAACGCCTGCGCGTGCAGGTGGCCTCCGCCGCCATGCCCGTCCCCGGTGAGCACGAGCCGGTGCGCATTACCATCAGCATTGGCCTGGCCATGCTGCACGAAGGCGAATCGCTGGATGCGCTGCTGGCCCGCGCCGACGAGGCGCTGTATCAGGCCAAGCACCAGGGGCGCAACCGGGTGGTCAGCGCCGAACCGCTGGACGAGCCGCCCGCAGCGGCGCTCACCCCCGAAACATGAAATACACCGCGCCCAGCATGCACAGCGCTGCCCAGACATAGTCCCATTTGAATGGCTGGTCCATATACAGCACGGCAAACGGAATGAACACGCTCAGCGAGATCACTTCCTGGATGATTTTCAGCTGGGACAGGCTTAGCGCCGTATAGCCAATCCGGTTGGCCGGCACCTGCAGCAGGTATTCAAACAGCGCAATGCCCCAGCTGGCCAGCGCGGCCATCCACCACGGGCTGGCCGCCTGGTTTTTCAGGTGGGCATACCAGGCAAAGGTCATGAACACATTGGAGCAAATCAGCAGGAACACAGCGGACAAAACAGGCATGGCGGGCAGGCGATAACAGACAGTGCGTGATAGAATGCGGCGCGACCGGCGGCACAAGCGTGCCCGGTTGCTCCCCGGCGCTGGCCTGCCCGCAGGCAAGCCGGCTGCCATGATACCGACTTTGCCCGCCCGACAGGATACCTTGATGCGCACCTTACGTTCTGTATTTGCCCTGCTGTTGCTCACCCTGCTGCCCGGCCTGCTGTGGGCAGCCAACCCCAAGGTGGAGCTGACCACCAGCCTGGGCAAGGTTGAGCTGGAGCTGTACCCGGAAAAAGCGCCAAAATCGGTGGAGAATTTCTTGCGCTATGTGAACGACGGCCACTATAACGGCACGGTGTTTCACCGCATCATCAGTGGCTTCATGGTGCAGGGCGGTGGTTTCGACAAGGCGATGGTCGAGCGCAACACCCGCGCCCCCATTGCCAATGAAGCCAATAATGGCCTGAAAAACGAGCCGGGCACGCTGGCCATGGCCCGCACCATGGACCCGCACTCGGCCACCGCGCAGTTTTTCATCAACGTGGGCAATAACGGCTTTCTCAATCACCGCGCGCCCACGGCGCAAGGCTGGGGCTACACCGTGTTTGGCCGGGTCACCCAGGGCATGGACGTAGTGGAACGCATGAGCCGGGTGCGCACCACCAACCGTGGCATGTATCAGGATGTGCCGATGGAAGCCGTGGTGATTGAAAAAGCCGTGGTCAAGGCCGAATGATGTCGTGCTGGCCGTGGCGCTGCTGTCTGGCACCGGGCCGGCGCGGTTAACCCGTTTTTTCCCTTTGCGATTTGTGACAAGGACTTCCCGCATGATCAAGCTCACCACCAACCTGGGTGTGATTACCCTGCAACTGAACGCCGAAAAAGCCCCGAAAACCGTGGCCAACTTTGAAGAATACGTGCGCAGCGGCCACTACGACGGGACGGTGTTTCACCGCGTGATCAACGGCTTCATGATCCAGGGCGGTGGCTTTGCCCAGGGCATGGTGCAAAAGCCCACCCGCGAGCCTATCCCCAACGAAGCCAATAACGGCCTGGAAAACAAGCCGTACACCATCGCCATGGCCCGCACCATGGCCCCGCATTCGGCCACCGCACAGTTTTTCATCAATGTGTCGAACAACGCCTCGCTGAACTTCACCGCAGAAAACATGCACGGCTGGGGCTACTGCGTGTTTGGCGAAGTGGTGGAAGGCCAGGATGTGGTTGACCGGATCAAGACGGTCAAAACCGGCCGCAGCGGCCAGCATCAGGATGTGCCGGTGGAAGACATCGTGATCGAAAAAGCGGAAATCATCGAAGACGCCGCCGCCTGATTGCCTGTGCGTCCGCGCGCGCGTTTGCGCATCCGCCCTGCCCAGCCCTGCTGCGCGGGGCGGTTTTTCTCCTGGCCTGCTTACCGTGACCACACTGTTTATTGCCGACCTGCACCTCTCGCCTGCCACCCCGGCGCTTAACCAGGCGTTTCAGTCCTTTTTGCAGGCGCACGCCGGCCAAGTGGACGCGCTGTATATTCTGGGCGATCTGTTTGAATTCTGGCTGGGCGACGACGACCGCCGGCCATTCAGCCGGCAATGCTGCGCCTGGCTGGCCGAATTTGCCCGGCACACGCCAGTGTTCCTGCTGCGTGGCAATCGGGATTTTTTATTGGGCCGCCGCTTTGCCCGCGACAGTGGCGTCACCCTGCTGGCCGACCCGCATCCGCTGACGCTGTATGGCCAGCCCTATCTGCTCAGCCACGGCGATGGCCTGTGCACCGACGACCTGGCCTATCAGCGGTTTCGTGCCAGGGTACACCAGCGCTGGCTGCAACAGCTGTTTCTGGCACTGCCGCTGGGCTGGCGCGCCCGGCTGGTGGGCGCGGTGCGTCAGGAAACCGGTCAGGCCAAGGCCGACAAGCCTGCGGCCATCATGGATGTGAACCTCCAGGCGGTAGACGCGCTGCTCGACCGCGCCGCGCCGGGTAGCATCCTGATTCATGGCCACACCCACCGGCCAGCCCAGCACCAGTGGCTGCACGCCGGCCAGTTGCGCCAGCGCTGGGTGGTGCGCGACTGGCGCAACGAGGGCGGCGGCTATCTGCAGATCACCCCGTCCGGGGTGCTGGCCGGGAGCTGGCCGGTGACCATCCTGCCGGATTAGGGATACGCTGAAAAAACCGTCATCCCCGCGAAGGCGGGAATCCAGGATGTTGATTTTGCTGGGTTTTGCTTTTGGTGAGAACAATTTTTCTGAATCAATCAGCGCCGCCTTAGAAATCCGCCCCCAGAAACAAATACCCCATCACACCGGAGCCCACGGCCTTGCCCACCCCCACAAACAGCGGGCCAAGCAGGCTGTCGGCCACCACATAGGCGGAGGCTGCCGGGATCCAGCCCTGACGGGCGTACAGCCCCGGCGCGGCATGGCGCACCCGGCCCGCTTCCAGCGACATCCCGGCATACAGCCCGCCGCCAATGGCATTGGGCAAGGCGGCAATCTGCCGGTAGCCCATCAGCCGCAACAGCAGGGTGTCCTGGCCCAGTAACTGATTGGGCCCCATGCCGGACAGGTTGAGAAACCCGCCCAGGCCGATCTGGTCGGCGGCAATGCGCTCACTCCGGGCAAAGGTGCGGGCATATTTCAGCGTGGCACGCAGGGTATTGGCGTCCAGGGTATGCGCCAGGTCGAGCCGGGCACGGACATGGGTGAAATCCTGTTCACTGCCCAGCAGGGTGAATGCCCGGCTGAAGTCTGCCTGCAGCAAATAACCATCGCGTGGCAGCTTGGGCCGGTCAAACTGGTCAATCACCACATGGCCCTGCACCCCGGCCACTTTTTCCCGGCCTGAGTCAAACTGCGCCGGGTCGCCCACTTCGCGCTGGGCGCGTTCATTGCCCCGGAACACCCCCAAACGGATTTCACCATGGTTGGCCAGCGACAGGCCCAGCTCGGCCTGCATGGCCTGACGACGCACGCTATAGCTGCCCAGTTGCTCGCCGCCGGGCAGGTATAGCCGCAGCGGGTGTTCCTGGCCATGCAGCGACCAGGCGGTAAACCAGCGGCTGCCTGGGCCCAGTGGCTGGTAGAACTCGCTGTGCCAGCCGGGGCTGTGGCCAAACGCCAGCTCATTGCGCCATTCTGCCCCCCAGTTATTCAGCCAGATGCGCTGGTGGCTGAATAGCAGGCTGAAGGCATTCTGGCCGTCGGTGCCCGAGTTCAGCCCCAGGCCCATGCGCAGATAATTGGGGGCCACCGCGCGCTCCAGCGGGGTCATTTCCAGCACGGTGCTGCTGCCGTCACGCGCCAGCCGGTAGCCCACCCGTTCAAAGTCACCCGAGGCGTACACCTGGGTGAGCTGCAGCTGCAGCGCGGCGCTGTCCAACGGGCCAAGCGGCACCTGCAACTGCTCGGCCAGGCTGGCGGCGCTGATGATTTCGGTGGGGGCAATGGCCACCCGGTCCACCACGGCAGGAGCGCTCCGGCGCGCCTGACGCTGCGCTTGCCAGGCGGTGTACTCGGCCTCGCTGACGCTGTAGCGGCTGAGTTCCGCCAGATGTGCTTGCACCGCTTCCCGGCCCAGCTCGGCCAGCGCCCGGTAATCTTTGAAGTTGGCGGCGGTATAGCGCCCCAGCTCTGGACGAATCAGGATATCGCGTTGCGGATCGAGCAGTTTTTCCTGCTGGCGAACATTTTGCAGCACGCCAATCTGGGTGTACTGCGCCAGCACATCGACAAACGAGCGAATGTCATCGTGCTTGAGCGACGGAGAACCCACGTCGATGGCAATCACCACGTCGGCGCAGCCGCCGGGGCGCTTGAGGTTTTCCACCGGCAGCTGGCGGGCCATGCCGCCGTCCACCAGCAGGCGCTGGTCCAGTTCTACCGGTTCAAACAGGCCGGGTACGGCCATGCTGGCGCGCTGGGCAAAGGCCAGATCACCGTGGTCAAACACATAGGTGTCGCCGGTGAGCAGGTCGGTGGCAATGGCCTGAAACGGAATGGGCAGGTGTTCAAAGCTGTCCACCACCACATCGCCGGTAATCCGGTGTAGCAGCTGGTCGATATGTTGCGAGCTGACCGCCGCGCGCGGAAAGCGCAGGCTGCCGTCACGAAAACCGGTCAGCAGGTCGAAATAATTGCGGTAATCATCGCGTTTGCGCCGAAACGGCAGTTCGGCGCGTTCCATCTGGCCGCTGAGCACGCGGTCCCAGTCGGTGTGGTCAAATGCCTGGAGGATGGCGTCCGGGCTCAGCCCGGCAGCGTAAAACCCGCCCACCAGCGCGCCGGCGCTGGTGCCGGCCATGCAGGCCACCGGAATGCGCAAGCGCTCCAGTTCGGCCAGGATGCCCAGATGGGCAAAGCCGCGCGCGCCGCCGCCGCCCAGCACCAGGCCGATGCGGGGCGGCGGGCTGGCCTGCGCCGGGCTGGCCAGCAGGAGCAGCACCATCAGCAGGCTGGCCAGCACACGCAAAGCCTGGGTCATTTTTGCTGCACCGTTCAGCGATGCGAGGCAATCTGATAATGGCGTTCCAGCCAGTTCACCCCGGCGGCCATGGCCATGGTCAGCAGCAGATACACCAGCGAGATGGTCAGGTAAGGTTCCCAGTAGCGCGAGTACACCCCGGCCACAGTGCGCGCAGCAAACGCCAGTTCGGCCAGGCCGATGGCGGACACCAGCGAACTGTCCTTGAGCAGCATGATGGCTTCGTTGCCCAGCGGCGGCAGCATGCGACGAAACGCCTGCGGGATGATGACAAACTTCATGGTCTGACCGTAGCTCATGCCCAGCGAACGGGCTGCTTCGGCCTGGCCACGGTCGATGGATTGAATCCCGGCGCGAAAAATCTCGGTGATGTAGGCCCCTGCGTTCAGGGTCAGTGCCACCAGGCCAGACAGAAACGCACCGTAGTTCTGGCGGATATCGCGGGCCAGTTCGCCGGAAATCAGCAGGCCGTCGCTGGGATGAACCAGTGCCGGCATCAGGGCAAAGTGAATCAGCAGAATCTGCACAAACAGCGGCGTGCCACGAAAAAAGGTGACATACAGGGTGGCAGGCAGGCGCACCAGATAACGCAACACATAGCGTCTCCAGCCATATTTGGCTTCTGCCAGCCGGGCCATGCCCATCAGCAGGCCAATCACGGTGCCCAGCACCACGGCAATCACCGTGATGCCCAGTGTCATTTGCATGCCGCCAATAAACAGCGGCATGTATTCGGCAATCATGCCCCAACGAAAATCCATAAGTCCTCGAGCAGCAAAACCCGCAGCAGACACGCCGGGCGGCGGATGACCGCCGGCAAACCGTGACCATGCGCCAGGTGAAGCGCCAGCCAGCAGCGCTGGGTGCGGGATGAAGTCATATACGACACAAGGCGGCCAGCCGGGGCTGGCGCGCCTTGTCTGAAGTGCTCAGGATTTTACCCGAGTGTTACTTCTTTTCACCAAAATACTTGGCGTAGATTTTGTCGTAAGTGCCGTCGGCCTTGATCGCCTTGATGCCTTCGTTCAGCTTGCCCTGCAGTTCGGCATTGCCTTTCTTGATCGCCATGCCGTAAAACTCCGGCGCAAAGCTTTCGCGATCTTCCACGGTGGAAATGCCATTGCTGCTGTTGTTTTTCAGGTAGTTGACCACCACGCCGTTATCGGCCACCACGGCTTGTACGCCACCGCTTTCCAGCTCTTTCAGCGCCAGCGGGGTGGATTCAAAGCGCTTGATGTCGGCGCTGGTTTTGCCCAGCAGTTTTTGTACCACTTCATCGCCAGTGGTACCGGTTTGCACGGCCACTTTTTTGCCCTTCAGATCGGTAAATTTCTTCACATCGGTCACGCCCTTGCCCACAGCAATCAGTTGGCGGGCTTCAAAGTATGGTTCGGAGAAGTCCATACTTTGCTTGCGTTCGTCGGTAATGGTGACAGCCGAAATCACGATGTCACGGTCACCCTGGGCCAGGGTGGCAAAAATGCCTTCCCACGGGGTATTGACAAATTTGACTTTGAAACCAGCCTTGTCGGCCACGGCGCTCAGCACGTCGATATCAAAGCCTTCAACCTGTTTCTTTTCGTTTTCAAATTCAAACGGTGCGTAGGCAGCATCGGTGCCTACCACGTATTCCTTGACCTGCGCCACCGGTGCAGCAGCCGGTACCGGCGCGGCGGCTTCTTCTTTTTTGCCGCATGCAGAAAGCATGACCGCGCTCATCAGCGCGCCCAGCAGCAAGGAACGTCGGGAAATCGTCATCATAGGGAGCCTCGTGATAAAGTGATGAACTTGGCACCGCCCACGCCGGAAAACCCCGGAGAGGGTGGCAATCAAACGGTAGTATTACTGCAGCCATCTTACCCAAGAGCCAATTGCAGATTCAACGGGTATTTCAGGATTTTTTTGCCAGAAACCGACAAATTAAGCTGGTTTTATCGCTGTTCGTGACATATGACATTGCTGCAGCGCAAAACGGCAGCCGGTTTTACATTAACTCAACAGGTAACACATCACATGCTACGCACCTTGCTTGCCACTGCGCTGGCCTTGTTGCTCAGTGTGGCCCAGGCCGACGATCTGCCCTTGCCGGGCGATTCTGCGCCTGCGCGCACTGTCACTTCTTCTAGCAAGCCACATGCCAAGCCAGCACAGCACCCCCGCCATGCGTCTGCCTCACGCCAGCATGGCCAACGGTCGGTTCACGCCAAACAGCGGCAAAGCGTCAGTCGCCCGGCCAAGGCGGTTCGCCCATCAAGCAAGGCCACGGTTCGCCATGCGGGTAAACATGCGGGTAAAACAGTCAAGAAAACCTTGCGGCCTCAATCCGGCAAGTATGCGACTAAACGGTCTGCGCACCCCCGGAAAAAACTGGTTGTGAAAAAATCGGCGCTGCACGCGGGCAAAACCGGCAAGACGCAGCGCTCACGGCTGGCCAGACCAACGGCAAAAGCAACAAAACCGCTGAAAAAGTCGGTTCGTCATCCGCAGGTCAAATCCAGCAAGCCCAGACAAGGCAAGGGCAACGTGGCCAAAACCAAGGCCTCGACGCGACAGCACACGCAGCGGCAACGCAAACGCCAACAGTAAGCACTGCTGGCGCACGGTTGCGATAACGGGCCGTGCGCCAGGGCGATATGCCGGGACGGGCGAAAAACAAGAAGAAAAGCAAGAAAGATAGGCAAAGGGCGGACCCGGCCATTGGGGTGGGTTGGCCTGATTCAAGCGCAGGGCCGGTGGTTAGGCGGCGTTTTAAAGCAAAACCCAGAAAAATCAAAAGCCTGGCCCCTCGCTTGCGCGGGGATGACGATGGGTTTCGCGTGCCTCTAGGGATACGCTGAAAAAATCGTCATTCCCGCGCAGGCGGGAATCCACGGGCATCCACAGCGTGCAGCAGGTGCAAGTTCCACCACCACGCCACGCTCAACGCCCACGGCGCACGCTGTGGCACCGTCTGGGTTCCCGCCTGCGCGGGAACGACCAGTGAGGTGAGGCTCATGCCGAAAGAGGTCTAATCACCCATCACCTTGAAACGCAAGGGCACGAGCGAGCTGACCTTGGGCATCCGCACCAATTATCAGTTTATATCATGATGACTGACGACTAGCGGTAGCGCGGGGGCAGCAGCAGGGCAGGAATTTCCCGTGGCTCGCCACGCAGCGCCGGATGGGTCATGCGCACCGGGGTCACTGGGGTGCTGCGCGTGGGAGCAGCCGCCAGGGCGGCAATGGCACCGCTGGCGCTGAGGGCGGCGGACACGCTGGCCACCGGTGCCAGCTCCGGACGTTCCGGGCGTGGCATCCAGCTGGGCCAGAAGCGTTTTTCGGTTTGCGGGGTCAGCGTTTGCTTGATCAGGGATTCAATGGCTTCCAGCTGGCGTTGCTCGTCTTCGCCCATCAGCGACAGGGCAATGCCCTTGCTGCCGGCACGACCGGTGCGACCAATGCGGTGGACGTAGTCTTCTGGCGAGTTGGGCAGTTCAAAGTTGACCACAAACGGCAGCTCTTCAATATCCAGCCCGCGCGCGGCCACGTCGGTGGCCACCAGCACGCGCACCTGACCATCCTTGAACGCCGACAGGGTTTCCAGTCGCTGACTTTGCGCCTTGTCGCCGTGAATCGCTTCGGCGGCCAGGCCGTCGCGTTTGAGTTCACGCGTCAGCTGCTCGGCACCCTGACGGGTGCGGCAGAACACAATCACCTGGGCAATATTGCGCGCCTGCAGCAGGTGAACCAGCAGATGGCGCTTGCGCGCGGCATCCACGGCGTACACCACTTGCTCAATGGTATCGCTGGTGGCATTTTGCCGGGCCACTTCCACCAGTTCCGGGTCGCGCATGAAGTCGGCGGCGAGCTTTTTGATTTCCGGGGCGAAGGTAGCGGAAAACAGCAGGGTCTGCCGGCTGGCGGGCAGCAGGCTCATGATGCGGCGGATGTCCTGGATAAAGCCCATGTCGAGCATGCGGTCGGCTTCGTCCAGAATCAGCATTTCCACCCGGTTAAGCATCACGGTTTTTTGTTCGATGTGATCCAGCAGGCGGCCTGGCGTGGCCACCAGCACTTCCACCCCACGGCGCAGGGCTTCCTTTTGCGGTTCCATCGACATGCCGCCAAACACCACGGTGGAGCGCAATGGCAGGTATTTGTTGTACTGGCTGACACTGGCGCTGACCTGGTCGGCCAGTTCGCGGGTGGGGGTGAGAATCAGCGCGCGCACCGGATGCATGGCCGGCGAGGCACTGTTATTGGCGTGCACACGCAGGCGGGACAACAGCGGCAGGGTAAATGCGGCGGTTTTGCCGGTGCCGGTTTGTGCAGCAGCCAGGATATCGCGGCCAGAGAGCACCACGGGGATGGCGGCAGCCTGAATCGGCGTCGGCGACGCGTAGCCCAGCTCTTCAACCGCCTTGAGCACTTCTGGCGACAAACCAAGCTCGGCAAACGTCATGACGGGATTCCTTCGCAGCAGATAAGTTCAGAAAAACACGTAACTATACGCGACAACCCTTCGCAGTTCCAAAGGAATTGCCACCCAAGTCAGGAGGGGAAAACAGTCGGGCCACCGGGGCAGGCCAGCAATGGCCGGTGTTTTCCCGGTGGGGGGCAGACGGACGGCAGGGAGGGTTTACACCCACCACACCAGCGTTAGCAAGGCAATCATGAACAGCCAGAACATCACCGTGCGCCACACCAGGCCAACGGCGCTTTTCAGGTAGCGCGGGTCGGCTTCGTCGCCCACACCGAGTTCGGGACGGTATTTGACCGTGTAATCCTGGCGCAGCGGGTCGCCTAGCTTGATGCCGATGGCACCTGCCGCACTGGCCAGTAAAATGCCGTAGGCGTAGTGGCCCCAGGCCTGCGCCTGGGCACGCCAACAGTACACGGCATCTTCAAAATTGCCCATGATGGCAAAGCTCACGGCGGTCAGCCGGGTGGGCAGCCAGTCCAGGGCATCCTGGGCGCGGTAGGCAAAGCGGCCAAACAGATCACCAAACTGGCTATCGCGCACGCCCCATTTCTGGTAAAGCATGCTGGACAGGCGGTAGAGCACGGCACCACACGGGCCGGGCAACAAGGCAAACCAGAACATGGTGGCAAATACATGGCGATAGCTGTCGATCACGCCCTGTTCGATGGTCAGCCGGGCAATTTCATTGACTTCCAGCTCGCTGGTGGATTGCCCGGACCAGCGCGCCAGTGCGGCGCGGGCATCGTGCAGACGCTGTTCGGCCAGGGCATCGGTAATATCGGTCAGGGCGCTGCTGAAATGGCGAAACCCCATGGTCAGATACAGCACCAGCACATTCCAGGCCAGGGCCAGCAGCGGCGATACCTGAAGGCACAGTGCGTACACGCCATACACCACCAGGCACGCCGGCAGCACGGCAGCCAGCCAGGCCAGCACGCCGTGGCGGTTCTGGCCGGCATTCAGGTTGCGTTCCAGTGAATTGGCGTAGCGGGTAAACAGCAGAAACAGGCGGTTACGGTTGCCCAGCGGGCGAAGCTGTTCCAGCGCCAGGGCAACAATAATCGAAAGCAGGGTCATGCGGGAATCCGAAGCCTAGAGGTCAGTGACAAGCACGATACCATAAAGCCCGGCGGCTGGGCAGCCTGCCGGGCCTGGGACTGGCGCAAAACGTGCATCAGGCCGAGCCGATGCGGCGGCCACCCGTGACCGCCGAGCGCGCGCCGCCGTCGCGGCGGTAGGCAAAGGTGCTCTGGTCGCTGGTGAACAGCACCTCCAGCGAGGCGTCCACCTGCTCCATATGGATGGCAATCAGCTTGCCGTTGATTTCGTTGATCAGCTTGGCTTTTTCCACCAGCACCTCCAGCCCCAGCCAGGCCGCCAGCAGGGGTTTGTCGGCCAGCCATTTGCGCCAGGCCGCCAGCGATACAATGCCCAGCACGCGCATATGGTCGCCACGTTGCTGTCCCAGGCTGTCGAGTTCCTGCAGCGCCTGGGCTTTTTTCTGGGCGATGGCTTCCAGTTTGTGTGCCGTGCCGGAAATCAGCTGGCGCTGTTCCTGCTCCAGCAGGCTGATCAGTTCAAGGTAACCGGTGCGTTCAGCTTCAATCAGGTGGTTCAGTTCCTGCAGACGATCACTCATGGGGGCGGCACGATCCTGGTTAGGGTTTGTCTTGCAACAGTTCCCGGGTCACGGCAATCAGGCTATCCGCAATGGCCTCGGGGTTGATCTGGAATTTGCCGGCGGCAATGGCGTCCTTGATGGCGGCTACTTTTTCGGCGTCGAACGCTGGTTGCTGGCGGATTTCCTGCTCGGCAGCGGCCATCTGGCTGGCCAGGGGATTGATGTCCACGCTGTCTGACGGCGCGCTGCTGCTGGCCACCGACGTGCGTGCGCCAACGCGGCTTTTACCGCCAACTGGCCGGCTGGCAACTGGTTTACCAGTGGAGTCGATTTTCATCATGGCATCGCTTCACGCATATCGTTTAGGTATCAGGCCTGACTATCGGTAAAATCCCGGTAATCTTGAGTAGTTTAGCCGGTTTCCACCTGCTTGGTACGGACTTTACCTGCCTGAACACCGCCTGCCGTATCAGAAGCGAATTTCCACTGAGCCGCTGGCGCTGACCACACCGCTGATCACCCGCCCAGACGGCATGCGCACACCGATGACATCGCCGACACTGCCATTTTTCATTGCCACGCCTTCGGCCCCCACCTGAAAACTGCCATCCGAAGCCACCAGCTGGACTTTCTGGCCCGAGCGGACAATCTGCTGCTGACGCAACAAGCCCCGGCGCAAAATCAACCCGGCAGACAGGTTTTGCGTCACGGTCTGGCCAATGGCTTCGTTCAGGTCGGTGACCGACACAGCGGCCATATTGCTGCGGGCGGCCACCAGCATCACATCGTCGGCGGTCAGCGTGCTGCCAGCGGAGACCGAACGGCGCAACACCACCACCATGGCGTCGCGCTCCACCTTGACTGGCACGCGGATGTTCCAGCCAGCGCTGGGGCAGGCCATGTCCACGGCAGTGTTGCCCTCAATCCGCCCGCCCAGCCAGCTGGGCTTCAGCGGGGTGGCGCAGGCGGGCAAGCGCAGGCGGGTATCAACCATGCCGACGGTGATTCGCGCCTGGCTGCCTGATAGCGATGCCTCGGCAAACTGGCGCGCCTGCCCCACCAGCGCGGCAATATCCTGGGTGCCGGCTGCCAGCGCCGGCAGACTGGCGAGCAGCACAAGCAGGAAGACAAAAAGTTTTTTCATGCGGGAGATTCTACCGGACTTACGCCCCAGTGCTCCACATAATCCATTTCTGCTGTCCGGCATTGGCATAGTGCGCTTGCGTGGCAAGGCTCATACAGCAGACGATGCGGAGGCACCGAGGGGATGCATCAGTCTTGGCCACGGGTGCGGCACACCACCTGATTGCGGCCATTGTGTTTGGCCTGATACAGCGCCGCATCTGCCTCAGCCAGCCAGTGTTCCGGGTTGTCCTGACGGCTGGCGTCGATCAGCGCCACGCCGATGCTGGCCGTCACTCGCACGTCGCCACCCTGAGCCAGAGCCACCTGCACGGCGGCAATTGCCTGGCGCAGGCGCTCGGCCACGTCGCCGGCGTGTTCTGCCGGGGCACCGGGCAGCAGCACGGCAAATTCTTCGCCACCCAGCCTGCCGGCAATATCGTCGTTGCGCAGGGTGTGGCGGATGACGGACGCGGCCTGTTGCAGCACCTTGTCGCCCACGCCATGGCCATAGCTGTCGTTGACCCGCTTGAAGAAATCCAGATCCACCATCAGCACGGCACCCTGCTGCTGGCTGCCAGTGGTCAGATCCAGGGCAAATTGTTCCATATGGGCAATAAACGCGCGGCGATTGGGCAGGCCGGTCAGCGCGTCGGTGGCGGCCAGGGTTTGCAGGATGGCTTCCCGGCGTTTTTGCCCGGTAATGTCGCGCACCAGCCATAGCCGGCCATAGTATTGTTCGTCATGGCTGATTGGCTGCTGGTCCACTTCCAGGGTGCGGCCCTGACAACCAGCAATTTCGCGGGCCAGATAGCCGTCCGAGCGGATGCGTTCATCCGCATCGGGTGGGGTAAACTGCTTGCGGCTGTCGTCCGGCAGTGCCTGCAGCAGCACCTGCTGGGGCTGGCCAATCAGCCGCGATGGCAGTTCATTCACACAAAGCAGGTCGCACAGGTTCTGGTTGATCATCACAATCCGGCCCGTGTCGTCGTCTACCCACACCCCGCCGGGGAAGCGGTCGATGATGGCGGTCAGCCGCACCCGTTCGGCGGCCAGCGCGGTTTCGGCCTGATGGCGTTCAGTGGTGTCGATCAAGGTCCAGATCACGTCGGCGTCGGGCTGGTCGGGGTCGAGCAGGGTGCCGTGGATGTCAAACCAGCGGGTATGCCCGGCGGCGTCGCGCAGCGGGTGCTCCAGCCGCACCTGGCCCTGACGGCGCAGCATGTCGTAGTAAAGACCAAAGCGGTCGAACGAAGCCGGATCGACATGCAGCTGGCTGAACGACATGAGCTTGAGGGATTTGCCTTCCGGGGCAAACATTTCGGTGGCGCGGGCGTTGGCATGGCGGATAATCCGCTCGGGCGACACCAGGAAAATAGCCGCCGCGCTCTGATCGAGCAGCGCCCGGCGCAAATGGCTTTGCTGTACGCGCTGGCTGATGTCGCTGTAGGTGCCCATCATCCGGGTGTGCTGGCCGCTGGGGTCCTGCACCAGCTGGCCGCGCACTTCCACCCAGCGCCAGTCGTGCTGGGCGGTGCGCATCCTGCATTCCAGCCGCACGCCGTCGCGCGGCACCGACGCCGGGTCCAGCCGCTGCAGGGTGGATTCGCGGTCCAGCGGATGCAGCAGTTCGCCCCAGACAGCAAAGGTGAGCGGGAAGGCCTGCGGCTCATAGCCCAGCATGTCGTAGCAGCGGTTATCCCAGTGCAGGATGCCGTTGCGGGTGTCCCACTCCCACAGGCCGTCGCGCACCGCCGAGACGGTCATGCGCAGGCGCTCTTCGCTCTGGCGCAGCGCCTGCTGCACGGTGTAAGTGGCGGTGATGTCATGGATGTAGCCGTGCCACAGCGTGCCGCCGTCGCTTTCGCGCTCGGGGTTGGCCTGGCCGCTCAGCCAGCGCACCGTGCCATTGGCAAAGCGCACCCGGTATTCGCACTGCCATGGGGTGAGGTTGACCGCAGACAGGCGGATGGAGGTGATCACCCGCTGCAGGTCATCCGGGTGGATGGTGGCAAATACCGCATCGGCGTTGTTTTGCACGTCTTCCGGCGACAATTGGTAAACGTCGCGAATCCCCTGGCTGGCGTAGGGGAAGCAGGCGGTGCTGTCCGGGCGCAGCCGGTATTGATAGACCATGCCCGGCACCTGGGCCACCAGCTTGCTCAGGCGCGATTGCAGCTCGGCCCGGGCGGCTTCGGCCTGCTTGCGGGCGGTAATGTTCAGGTGGGTGCCCACCGCGCGCAGCGGCGCGCCGGCGGAACTCCAGTGGGTGACCCGGCCCTTGGCCAGAATCCACACCCAGTGGCCATCACGGTGCAGCATGCGGTGTTCTGATTCAAACACCGCGCTGGCACCTTCCAGATGAGTTTGCATCGCCATCATCTTGTGCGGCCAGTCGTCCGGGTAGGTCAGCGTCTGCAGGCCAGCCAGGGTGTGTGGCAAGTCGTCGGGCTGATAGCCGATCATCTCGGCCCAGCGTGAATCAAAGCGCATGGCGTCGCTGGGGATATGCCAGTCCCACGAGCCCAGGTCGCCGCCCTGCAGCGCCAGCGCCAGGCGTTCTTCGCTTTCCTGCAGTTGAAGCATATTGCGTTGCTTCTGGAAAAACAGCCAGCTGATGCCAAAAATGCCGATCAGGATCACCACACTGCCCAGCGCATTGCGCAACAGGCCGGCATGCAGGGCGGTTTGTACCCCGGACAAGGCGGTTTCCTGGTTCAGGCCCACATTGACCACCACCGGGTAATTGGCGGCGCGATGCCAGGCGTAGTAGCGCATCACATTGTCCAGCGGTGCTTTGGTCAGGTATTCACCGCGCTGGCGGCCCGCGTCGATCAGAAAACCAGAGCCAGGGGCCTGCACGGCCTTGCCCAGCACGCTATCCTGCTGCTGGGTGCGCGCCAGATAGCTGCCGTCGTCGCGCAGCAGCATCACCACGTCGCCAGGCTGGTAAAACACTTCGCGGAAAAAGTCGGAGATATAATCAGGCGACAGCGACAGCACCACCACGCCGGCAAAGGTCTTGCCATGGTAAATCGCCCGCGAGAACTGGATCGACCAGCGTTTGGACACCCTGCCCTGCACCGGATGGCTGATGAACAGCCCCGGCGTCTGGCGCAGCGCATGCACCGAGAAGTGCTCGCGATCGGCAATCGACACCGGCTTGGCGCTGCTGGATGGCGCATTGGCGTTCAGGCTGGAAAACAGGATGGTGCCTTGCGCGTCGGCAATGGCTATTTGCAGCACGGAGCCCTCAGGAAACGCCTGCTTGGCGGTTTCCACTGCCTGAAGAAACTCGGGCTGCTTGTCGGGATGGTAGCTGGCGGCCAGGGTGCGCGACACATAGTCGACGCCATTGAACAGCGAGCCAATTTGCAGGGACAGCGCGCTGGCCATCTGGGCGGCGCGCAATTTGGTTTGCTGTTCGGTCTGGTTGAGTTGGTCCTGATGCGACTGCAGCAGCTGGCCCCAGTACAACGCAAACGCCACCAGCACCAGAATCCAGACCGGAATGGCGCGGCGCAGCGAGGCTGCATCACTGGGGGTGGGCGTTGCGGGGAACGCTTCGTATGTTTTATGCATAAAACGATGATAATCGAAGCGGACTGAGAAAGGTAGCCCTGTATCGGGATTTTTCTGCCCAACTAAAGTGGCATAGCTGGCCGGCGCAGACTACGTTAACACACCACCCCGGCATCATACCAGTCATTTTATGTGGGTGACATCCAGAGGGCAAGACACGTGGGATGCACACACAGGGCAGGCACCCCGCGTGTGCTGGTCAGCAGAAATCAGTTGAAGGCCTATACCTTGAAGCCTGCCGCCGAGCGCTCCAGCGCGGCGGCCAGGTGTTGCAGGCTCAGCGCGGTGCTATGCGCCTGGCGCACCGACTGGCTGTTGCTTTCCGCCATGGCAGCAATCTTTTCCACATTGGCTGCCACGTCGGCGCTGGCCTGCACCTGCTCCTGCAGCGCCGTGGTGATGGTGCTGACCACCGTGACCACCTGCTCGGCGCTGTTGCGGATGCTCACCACCGCCTCGCCAGCCTGGTGGGCCAGCGCCACGCCAGTGGTCACCTGGCTGACGCCATCCTCCATGGTGTGTACCACGCCCTGGTTGCCACTCTGGATGCCGTGGATCATCTGGGCAATTTCGCGGGTGGCCTCGCCAGTGCGTTCGGCCAGCTTGCGCACTTCGTCGGCCACTACGGCAAAACCGCGCCCTTGTTCGCCGGCGCGGGCGGCTTCGATGGCAGCGTTGAGTGCCAGCAGGTTGGTCTGGTCGGCAATATCCTGAATCACCGTGACAATGGCGGAAATCTTGCCCGACTGCGCCTGTAGCCCGGCAATTTCCCCGGCGGCGCGGGTCACGCTATCGGCAATCTGCTGAATGCCGCTGACCGCCTGGGCGATGATGTCGCCGCTGCTGCGCGACAGCTCGCCCGAGCGGGTGGAAATCCGTTGCGCTTCGGCAGCGCTTTCCGTCACATGGCCAATGCTGACCGACAACTGCTCCACCGCCGAGGCCATGGCGGTGGCCGAGTGTGACTGTACTTCGCTGGATTCGCTGATATGCGCCGATGCGGCAGAAATCTGCCCGGACGAATCCAGCAGATTGCGCGCACCGGTCTGGATTTCCGCCAGCAGTACGCGCAGGCGCTGCTGCATGCTGGCAAACGCGGCCAGCACCTCGGCCACTTCATCGTCGCCATGGGCGTTAACCTTGACCGTCAGGTCGCCCTCGGCGGCGGCATGGGCCACTTCCACCGCATGGCGCAAACGCCGGCTGATATGCCGACCCAGGCTGGCGGCAATCAGCAGGCCCAGCAGCAGGGCAATCGCCCCGCCCACCAGCAGCACCGCGCGAGCCAGCTCGGTGGAGTGCGCCACGGCGGCATTGCGTTCATCCAGCGCCTGTTGTTCGTCGGCAATCAGCGCGCGCAGTTCATGACGGATCTGCCCGCCCTTTTCGGTGCCGCCCAGCGACAGATAATAGCGGGCCACCTGACCAATTTCGCTGGTATCGCCCAGCTTGCCCCGGCGGGCCTCAATGGCCGGGTACACCGAGGCCCCCATCCATGCCCCTTTCAGTTGGGAAATCTTGTCCAGCCGGGCCAGTTGTTCCGGGCGGTCGCTCAACTGGGCGCGCAGGGTTTTCAGGCTTTTTTCCACTTCACCGTCGCCCGCGTACACCGCGCCAAGCATGTCTTCCTTGCCCGTGAGCATATAGCCCCGAATGCCGATGCTGATGTTGGCCAGCTGGTTTTCCAGCGCAGCGGCACGCTGGATGGTTTCGTAACTGTGCTGGCTGGCGGTTTTGGAGGCAACCAGGCGGTCGGTGGAAAACAGGGCGGCAGTCAGCAAGATGGCCAGAATGACCAGCACAATGCCAAACCCCCCGTACAGCTTGCGGGACAAGGTGAATTTCATGCAATAACTCTCTCGTGTCGATGAATGCTGGCCCAGCCGGGCTGGGTTGGCATTCGTCGCGTCCGGTCTGGACGCGTCTGGCCCCCTGCTCCCAGGGTGAGGAGAGGGGCGCATTTTATGATGATTCTGCCGGTTAACCCGCCGGCAGCCCGAAAACTGGCCCACCACGGATCAGGGCGGGCCAGTGTGCCGGTGGCTGCAAGGTGGGCAGCCGCCGAAGTGATGCCTGACTACAATGAACCAAGATGCTCAGGTAATGCCTCATCTCTGTTGGTGTACCGATGCGGCAGCCTGACAGGGCGGTAAAATATCGTGATTTCGATAGGCAAAATCATCATGATGAATGAAAATGCCAATAGACATCCTGAGCACCCGCCACACAAGGATTACCCATAAATAGACTAAGTAAAAATACCTAGTCAGTATCTATCACCCGATTGTTTGCGCCACATCAGAAAGTGTGCACAGCTTGCCAGCGAATGTGTTGCAACGTGCTAAACTGCGCCGTTTTTTGATCTTCCGCATTCTTGTTGTGCCTTTGTCCTGCTGTGTTCGTCGCTGGGCTGCCCGGCACAGCTTTACAGATTTAGCAAGGGAGATGCCAGTCTGTCTCAACCATCTGCCCGTTCCGTCGCGGACATGACCAACACTGACGCCATTTCGACATTGGCGCAGCGGGTTCGGCACGCCCTGGAAATGTTCTACGCCCATCCGCAGGATGGGGTGCTGCCGATGCAGCAGGCAATTGAACTGCTGTGTGCCCAGGTGGGTGCCGACTACGGGGCTTTCCGCGCTGACGCCTTTTGCCCGGATTATCAGATTCAGGATGAGCGCTGCCTGAGCCAGTGCCCGCTCAGCGAGGCGGGCATGCCGCTGTGCCGGATGATTCCGGCACTGGAGCACTGGCTGTATCACCAGCCCGACGTGGTGACCGAAGTCTTTGTCCTCAACCAGTTTGACGATGGCCTGCGCACCTTCCATACCCTGGCGTTGGCCGTGTTGCGCGTGCCCGGCCAGGGGGTGGCGCTGCTCAGCGTGGGCCATCTGGACGTGGCCTACACCTGGGGGCGGGATGAACGCGATGCGCTGGCCACGCTGGTGGGCATTTTCAGCCTGATTCACCAGCGCGACGAAGCCACCCGCCAGGCCGCCCAGGTAGAGGCGCACGAGCGCGCGCTGATGGCGGCCAGTCCGGACGCCATGGTGGTACACGACCGCGACCATATCCTGTTTGCCAACCAGGCCGCCGCCCGGCTGATTGGCCTGGCCCAGCCGGAAGAACTCGACCACTACCCGCTGCACAGCCTGCTGGTCAGCGCCGACTGGCCCGCATTGCGCCAGCGCCTTCAGGCGGTGTTCAGCGGCGCGCCCGACGCCACCGGCCCGTGGCAGGCCCGGCTGCAACGCCGCGATGGCCGCGAGCTGCCGGTGGCCTTGTCTTCGCACCGGCTCAACCATCGCGGCCAGCAGGCGGCGTGGACCACGCTGCGCGACCTGTCGGCGTGGAATGATCTCACCCGCCAGCTGCATCTGAGTGAAACCTATCTCGACCAGGTATTGCGCCAGTTGCCGGTGATCCTGTGGGCAGTGGACGGCGATAACCGCTTTACCCTGTGCGTGGGCACCGGCCTGCGTGGCCTGCCCGACGGCCTGACCCCGATCATCGGGCAGAAAGTGGAAGAATGCCTGCCCAGCCTGCCGGACTTTCCGTTCCAGATCGAGCGCGCGCGCAAAGGCGAACGCTTTAGCGCGCTGCGCCGGTTTGGCGAGCGGCTATGGCTAGAAACCCATTACACGCCGATGCCGGATGAACAGGGCCGCCCTGGCGTGATTGGCATGTCGTTTGACGTCAGCGAGCGTGAACAGGCCGCCGAGCAATTGCAGCTGTCGGCCCAGGTGTTCCAGCATTCCGGCGAGGGGATTGTGATTACCGACGCCAACGCCCGGATCATTGCCCTGAACCGGGCATTTGAACGCATCACCGGCTACACCAGCAACGAAGCGGTGGGACAAACCCCGGCACTGCTGGCGTCGGGCTATCAGGACGCCACGTTTTACCGGGCGATGTGGAGCGCGCTCACCCAGCAAGGCCGCTGGGCTGGCGAAATCTGGAACCGGCGCAAATCCGGCGAGGTATACCCGGAGTGGTTGTCGATCACCGCCATCCGCAATGCCGAAGGTGCCATTCATCGCTATATCGGCATCTTTACCGACATGACCAGCCGCAAGGAAAAAGACCGGGCGATTTATCAGCTGGCCAACTACGACAGCCTCACCCTGCTGCCCAACCGCCATCTGTTCAACGACCGCGCCCGGCTGGCGCTGGCCAGCGAACTGGCGCGCAATGGCTCGGCGGCGATGCTGTTTGTCGACCTGGATGGTTTCAAGCTGGCCAACGACATTGCTGGCACTGAAGCCGGCGATGCGCTGCTGGTGGCCATGGCGCGGCGGCTGCACAGCTGCCTTGACGACGAAGCCACCCTGGCCCGGCTGGAAAGCGACCACTTTCTGATCTTGCAAACCGGCATTGGTGAGGGCGAGCACTGGCAGCCGCTGGTTGAGCGCCTGCTCGACGCCATCCGCCAGCCCTGCACAGTAGACGGCGCGGCCAATGTGCATCTGAGTGCCAGCATCGGCGTCAGCCGCTTTCCTGCCGACGCCGACACCGTGGAAGTGCTGGCCCAGCAGGCTGAGTCGGCGATGCAGGAAGCCAAAACCCTGGGTGGCGACAACTTTGCCCTGTTCAAGCCAGACCTGTCGGAACGCGCCGCCGAGCGCTTCAATCTGTTCAATGCGCTCAAGCACGCGCACAGCCGCAATGAGTTCCGCCTGTTCCTGCAGCCACAGTTCCGCCTGAGCGACGGCGCGCTGATTGGCGCTGAATCGCTGATTCGCTGGCAGCACCCCCAGTGGGGGCTGGTCAGTCCGGCGCGGTTTATCCCGATTGCCGAAGACACCCATCTGATTCGCGACATCAGCGACTGGGTGCTCAACGAAGCCTGCCGCCTGCGGGCAGAATGGCCAGTGCAGCACACCGCTGATGGCCGACCGCTGACCATTGCCATCAATCTGTCAGCCGTGCATTTTCAGGATCCTTCCCTGCCGGGCAAGGTGCAGACGGCGCTGGCCCGTCACCAGCTGGACCCGCGCTGCCTGGAGCTGGAAGTCACCGAGCGCACGGTGATGGGCGATATCGACGCCATTATCAGCATTCTGTCCGAGCTCAAGGCAATTGGCGTGCAACTGGCAATTGACGACTTTGGCACTGGCTATTCATCGCTGTCCTACTTGCGCCATTTCCCGATTGACCGGCTGAAAATCGACCGGTCGTTCGTCACTGACATCACCACCGACACCAGCGCGGCGGCAATTGTTGACACCATCCTCAGCCTGGCGCGCAACCTCGACTTGGCGGTGATTGCCGAAGGGGTGGAAACCGCCGAGCAGCTGGCCTTGCTCACCCAGCGCGGCTGTGGCGAGGCCCAGGGCTATTTGCTGGGCTACCCCTGCCCGGCGGACGAATTCATCCAGCGTTTTCTGTCGCAGTAAGCCTGGGCGGGCCGGCGTCATGCCGGCGCAGGCCGCAAGGATTTCCCCCAAATTGGCCAACTTCGCCTACCATATTGCCCCATCTGCACAGGTTTCCCGGAGATCGACCGATGCACCGCCAGTCGCACCCGCTGCCCTCCCCCAGCCTGGGCACCCAGCGTGAGCTGGTCAGCTTTCACTACGGCACCGCCGGCGTTGGCGAAAAAATCTACCTGCAAGCCAGTTTGCACGCCGATGAACTGCCCGGCATGCTGGTGTTGCACCATTTGCGTGCCGCACTGGCCAACGCCGAAGCCGAAGGGCGTTTGTGTGGCGAAGTGGTGGTGGTGCCCGTCGCCAACCCGATTGGCCTGGCGCAAAGCGTGCTGCGCGATCCACAGGGACGGTTTGAGCTGGGCAGCGGGGAAAACTTCAACCGGCGCTACCCGGAGCTGGCCGTTCCGCTGGCCGAGCGACTGGCTGGCCAGCTGGGGCCAGATGCATGCACCAACAAGGTGCTGATTCGCCGCGCCATGCACACTATTCTGGCCGAATACGCCCCGGCCACCGAACTGGAAGCGCTGCGCCTGACCCTGCTGAGGCTGGCCTGCGACGCCGATGTGGTGCTTGATTTGCACGCCGACACCGAAGCCATTGTGCATCTGTACACCGAAACCCCCTATTGGCCACAGGCCGAAGTGCTGGCCCGCTGTCTGGGCAGCCGAGTCAACCTGCTGGCCCAGGGCAGTGGCAGCGCCTGCTCGTTTGACGAAGCATGCAGCCAACCCTGGTGGCAACTGGCCGAGAGCCTGGACGCGGTCACCCCCGTGCCGCTGGCTTGCCTGGCGGTGACAGTCGAGCTGCGTGGTGAAGCAGACGTCAACCATGAACTGGCCCAGACAGACGCGGCCAGCCTGCTGGCGTTTCTGGCGCACCGTGGCGTATTGCGCGGCGAGCCCCCGCCCCTGCCGCCTTTGCCGTTTCCGCCCACCCCACTGGCTGGGTCGGAAACCTTGCGTGCGCCTCACCCCGGCTTGCTGGTGTTTGTGCGTCCGCTGGGTGACTGGGTGAACGCTGGTGAGCCGGTCTGTGAAATCATCGACCCGCTCAGCGCCCAGGTCAGCCCGGTGTGCGCCAGCGTCAGCGGCCTGCTGTACGCCCGCAGCCCGCACCGCTACGCCACCCTGGGCATGGATCTGGCCAAGGTGGCGGGTAGCACGCCGTTTCGCCAGGGTGAACTGCTGACGGCCTGAATCCACTGGGCAAACCAGTGATGCACGATTGCCCTGCTGCCAGGCCAGCCCATGGGCATGGCCCGGCTGCGCCGGCGCTTGCCGTCTCTCGCGCTGCGTTGCACAATCGCAGCCCAGACTGTTTCTTCCCGCTCATGCTGCTTAACCTGAAGGATTGACGATGCATCCCGTTCAACGCGCCGACTTTGACCAGCTGATGGTTCCCAACTACGCCCCGGCCCAGTGGGTGCCGGTGCGCGGCGAAGGCAGCCGCCTGTGGGATCAGCAAGGCCGTGACTATCTCGACCTGGCCGGTGGCATTGCCGTCACCTCGCTGGGCCACTGTCATCCGGCCATGGTGCGCGCGCTGACCGAACAAGCCCAGCAGCTGTGGCATGTGTCCAACACCCTGACCAACGAACCCGCGCTGCGTCTGGCACGGAAGCTGGTGGACGCCACCTTTGCCGAACGGGTGTTTTTCTGCAACTCCGGCGCTGAAGCCAACGAAGCCGCGTTCAAGCTGGCGCGCAAGGTGGCCAGCGACCGCGACCCGGCGCGTGATGAAATCATCGCCACCACCAACAGCTTTCATGGCCGCACCTTCTTTACCGTCACCGTGGGCGGCCAGCCCAAGTACAGCGACGGCTTTGGCCCGCGCCCGCAGGCCATCAGCCATGTGGCATACAACGACATCGACGCGCTGCGCGCGGCGGTCAGCGCGCGTACCTGCGCCATTGTGATTGAACCGGTGCAGGGCGAAGGTGGGGTGCTGCCGGCACAGCGTGACTATCTGCAAGCCGCACGCGAGCTGGCCGACGCGCATGGCGCGCTGCTGATTTTTGATGAAGTGCAAACCGGCGTGGGCCGCACTGGCACGCTGTACGCCTACCAGCACTACGGCGTTGTGCCGGATATTCTGACCAGTGCCAAGGGTCTGGGCGGTGGTTTTCCGATTGGTGCCATGCTGACCACCACCGACATCGCCAAACATTTCAGCGTGGGCACCCACGGCACCACCTATGGCGGCAATCCGCTGGCCTGCGCGGTGGCCGAAGCGGTGATCGACACCGTAAACACGCCCGAGGTGCTGGCCAATGTGGCCAGCCGCAGCGCGCAACTGCGCGATGGCCTGACCGAACTGAACCGCGCAACGCCGGTATTCAGCGAGATTCGCGGGCTGGGGCTGTTGCTGGGCGCAGTGCTGACCGAGGCGTATGCCGGCAAGGCCGGTGAAGTGGTGGCGCTGGCGGCAGAAGCCGGGGTGATTGTGTTGCAGGCAGGGCCGAATGTGGTGCGCTTTGCCCCGTCGCTGGTGATCAGCGAAGCCGAGCTGGCCAGCGGGCTGGCGCGTCTGGGTCAGGCGCTGGCCAGCTGGACGGCGTGAGCGGCACTTGAGCGCCGGTCCACTGCGCGGCCTGTTGGGCGGGCTCACGCAGGTTCAGCGCCCGTGGTGCGGCTAAGCCAGGTGCTGGTGTAAAAACGCCAGCGTGCGCTGCCAGGCCAGCGCCGCCGCAGCAGCATCGTAGCGGGCGGCATTGGTGTCATTGTTGAAGGCATGATTGACGCCGGGATAGGTGTAAACGCTATGGCGCGCCCCGGCAGCCTGCAGCGCGGCGGTGAAGCCTGGCACACCAGCGTTGATCCGCTCATCCAGCCCGGCGTAATGCAACAGCAGCGGCGCACGGATGGCGGCAACGTCGCTGCTGGCCGGGGCCGGGCCGTAATACACCACGGCAGCCTGCAAGTCTGGCGCGTGCACCGCCAACTGCCCGACCTGACCGCCACCCCAGCAAAACCCGACCGCCCCCACCTTGCTTGATCCGGCCTGACGCAGCGCGGCCACCGCCGCCAGCGAAATCTGCCGCGCCAGCCCGGCGTCCAGCTTGGTAAACTGTTCGCGGGCCTGGTCTTCATCCGCTGGCGTGCCGCCCTGGGTAGACAAGTAATCCGGTGCCAGCACCCGGTACCCGGCCAGCGCCAGCCGGCGCGCCATGTCGCGGATATGCGGGTTCAAGCCCCGGTTTTCGTGGATCAGCACCACACCCGCCATGCTGGCAGCGGCGGCGGTGGGGTGCACCTGATAGCCCGACAGCGCCGCGCCACCGGCCAGTGTGGCAAACTGGCCTTCCTGCGCCAGCAGACGCGAGTCGGTCGGCACACTGGCCGCCTGGGCGTAGTTGTTTTCCAGCAAGGGCAGCAAGGCATACGCTGCCGAGCTGCTGCCCACCAGCGCAGTCAACCGCTGCAGGAAATCCCGCCGGGACCACGGGGTATGGGTATAAGCATCGTAAAGCTGGATGGCAGCCTGATGCAGTTTGGGATCGAGGGACATGGGCGCTCCTGGGAAAAGGGGGATGACACCAGCTGACTGCATCATACTCGATCTACACGGGCCTGCCGGAGCGTGGCCCCTCGAACAAAACCCCGCAGCCCCAAGACAAGCCCCTGGTAAATCCCGTATCCTGTCTGCCCTTTTTATGCCCGGCTCTGGCCGCCATCCCTGGCTGAAGCCGATGTGTCTGATCCTGACACTTACCCCGTGGATACCCGCATGGACGCCATCAAGATTTTTATTGCCCTTCTGGTTCTGGTCAACCCGATCGGGGCGATTCCGATTTTCATCAGCCTGACCCCGGACGCCAGCGCCAAAGAGCGCCGGCGCATTGCCAAAACCGCCTCGATTGCCGTGGCGGTGGTGATTCTCACCTTTGTGGTGCTGGGGGATTCGCTGATTCGCCTGCTGGGGATTTCCATCGGCTCGTTTCAGGTGGGTGGCGGGATTCTGGTGATGATGATTTCGCTGTCGATGATGAACGCCGCGCCGTCGGCAACCAAAACCACCCGCCAGGAAACCGAAGAAGCCGGAGGACGGGCCAATATTGCCGTGGTGCCGCTGGCGATTCCGCTGATGACCGGCCCCGGCACCATTTCCACGGTGATCATTTATGCCAGCCACGCCCACGGCTGGCTGGGGTATCTGAGCCTGGCCGGCTGCGCAGTGCTGATTGCGGCGACATGCTATCTGGCCATGATTGCCGCCACGCCGGTGTCACGCCTGCTGGGCCAGACCGGAATCAATATCGTCAACCGGATCATGGGCATGCTGCTGGCGGCCTTGTCGGTGGAGATCATTGCCGATGGGGCCATCAAGCTGTTTCCAGCGCTGGGGCGCTAGGTATGGCCGCTTCGCCGGGGTGTTTGCAGGCGTTCGGCAGATGAGGGCATAACTCTGGACAAAACCTGGCAAAAGCGCCGGGGTGGGCGCTTTTGCCAGGGAGGTCAGCTTAAGATCACACCACGAGCACGCAGGCAAAATCCGAGGTTTGCAGATTCACCAACCCGGTCAGCTTGATGGCGGCGTCGGTGGCGCTGAAGGTGTTGACGCTGGTGTTGGTGTCCAGCACCACATACGTGTCGCCAGAGAACTGGAAAGACACCAGCTTGGCTTCGCCGCTGTTGGGCAGGCCAGCGGCTTTGTCCAGCAGGCTGACCAAGGTGTCGCCCGCCGTCGGGGTGATTTGGGTCAGCGCGGTCGGTGCCGACACGCCCAGGCTTTGCGCGATGTCAAAGCGAATCTTGTCCTGACCACTGGTGAAATCCGTGATGATGACATTCGACGCCGTCTGCGCCGGATTACTGGTCAGGTAGCGGCCCATATAGAACACATCATTGCCGGCCTCGCCGCTCAGGGTAGCCACACCCGCCCCGCCGCCAGCCGCGGCGGCGACGTACAGGTAGTCGTTGCCGTCGCCGCCCAGTAAGGTGTCGTTGCCACCATTGCCACTGATGACGTCATTCCCTTCGCGGCCATTGATCAAATTATTGCCAGCGCCCCCCTGCATCATATTGTTGAGCGCATTGCCCAGACCATCGATGTTGGCGCTGCTGATCATCACCAGGCTTTCCACCTCGCCCACCACCAGCGGCACGCCATAGTCATTGACCATTTCGCCAGCTTGCAGCGACATGGTCACAGTGGTGCGAATGGTGTCCACGCCTTCACCGGGCAGCTCATTCACCTGATTCATGGTGTTGTTGATGACGTAAGTGTCATTGCCCATACCACCACTGGCGTAGGTACGATGGGTTCCATAATTCAGATAAATCCAGTCATTCCCTGCGTCGCCATACGCATATGACGTGGAATTACCGCCAACATAAATGATGTCATTGCCATTATCGCCATGAATGGTGTCATTGCCACCCTGCGTGGAGCTCGTGCCAAATGAGTAAATACTGTCGTTGCCATCGCCGCCACTGAGTGAGTCGCTGCCGTTGGAGCCACGGATATAGTTATCCATGGCATTGCCCACCAATGCCAACCCAGCTTGACCCGCATACAACTGCTCAAGATTATCGCCCAGCGTCATGGAAATCTTGCTGGTGACGGCATCCAGGCCTTCTCCTGCCAGTTCGACCACCACATCACCGGCATCATCCACCATATAGCTGTCATTGCCCAGCCCGCCCTGCATCGAGTCGGCACCAATGCCGCCATCCAGCAAATCATTGCCTTCGCTGCCAGCGGTGGCGGCGTACAGGTAGTCGTTGCCATCGCCGCCCAGCAAGGTGTCGTTGCCACCATTGCCACTGATGATGTCATCTCCTTCGCGGCCATTGATCAAATTATTACCAGCGCCCCCCAGCATCATATTGTTGAGCGCATTGCCCAGACCATTGATGTTGGCGTTGCTGATCATCACCAGGCTTTCCACCTCGCCCACCACCAGCGGCACGCCATAGTCATTGACCATTTCGCCAGCTTGCAGCGACATGGTCACGGTGGTGCGAATCGTGTCCACGCCTTCACCGGGCAGCTCATTCACCTGATTCATGGTGTTGTTGATGACGTAAGTGTCATTGCCCATGCCACCACTGGCATAGGTACGATGGGCTCCATAATTCAGATAAATCCAGTCATTCCCTGCGTCGCCATACGCATATGATTTGGAATTGCCGCCAACATAAATGATGTCATTGCCGTTATCACCATGAATGGTGTCATTGCCGCCCTGCGTGGAGTCAGTGCCAAATGAGTAAATACTGTCGTTGCCATCACCGCCACTGAGCGAGTCGCTGCCGTTGGAACCACGGATATAGTTATCCATGGCATTGCCCACCAGTACCAACCCAGCTTGACCCGCATACAACTGCTCAAGATTATCGCCCAGCGTCATGGAAATCTTGCTGGTGACGGCATCCAGGCCTTCTCCTGCCAGTTCGACCACCACATCGCCGGCCTCGTCGATCAGATAGCTGTCGTTGCCCAGGCCGCCGAGCATAGAATCAACGCCTTCGCCGCCATCCAGCAAATCATTGCCTTCGCCGCCATTCAGCGTGTCATTGCCTTGATTACCTTGCAGGGTGTCATCGCCAAGATTGCCGGTGATGGCGTTGTTTAGGCTGTTGCCAACCAAGGTGAAACTGCTTGTTTCTGTCAGGTTGAAACTGGTTTCTGTGGCGGACAAAGTGATGGTGTTGCCATTGGTGGTGGCCATGCTGCGCTCCAGCGTGATGTTTAGAGAGAAGTGCTTTTCCCGTTAAGTTAGGAGAAGCGATGTTGTGATAAGTCTAAGCCTTTGGAGAGATGGTATTCAATACGTAAAAACACTTGAGTTCTGTAATTTTTAAATTTTTTCATAATTTTATGTTGAATGCAATTTCAATGTTTAAATTATTCAAGCGGGTCATCAGCTCGTACCGTGTGACTTTTTGTGTTTTGCTGTCGGTTGATTGGTTATGCTGGCCGTTACATGTCAAGCCCCGTACGATTACACACCGTTTTTTTGAACAACGTCGGCTTGTTTTTCCGCCACAGCTTCATCCACATACAATAAGGGCGCAGACCGATTCATCTGCGCCCTACCCTGAACTGGCCACCCTGGTGGGTTACACCGCCAGGTCAATCTGCTGCATGGTGCCGGCGGTGCCGTTTTCACGCAAAAACACCCCGGTGCTGCGCAGTTGGCCCTGCAGCTTGTGCTGTTCGTCCTTCAGGGAAAACTCGGTGCGTTCGCTGCCCAGGAACAGTGCACCAATGCCCACTTCGCTCAGGCTGAGCAGTTGGTCTTGGCCGGCTTCGTCCTGTGTCCACAGCTTCAACCGGGCAAATGCGGCGTCGCCTTCGTCAATCCAGCCATTGCCGTCATCGTCAAGCTGGGCCAGGTCGGCAAAGCCATCGCCGCTTTGCGCGCCAAACAGCTCGCTGCCATTGTCGATGCTGCCGTTTTCATCCATATCCAGCGCCAGAAAGCCACTGCCCGACGCCAGCATGGCCATGTTTTCGGTCTGGCCATCGTTGTCCAGGTCAAAATCCCGCCGTTGATTGCTCAATTGCGCGGCGGTGCCGGCAAAGTTGATCACCAGCGGGTCTTTCAGTCGTGGGCCGATGGTGCGCACCTGGGTGGCATCCCAACTGATGCTGCGCGACAGCGCCAGGTCCAGCGCAAACGACACGGTTTTGCCGTCTGCGGTGGTCACCACGCCATTGGCGTTCCAGCTCAGTTGCTCTTCTTCGTGGTAGCGGGTGGTGGTGGTTTCAATAAAGGTGTTTGGCGCGGCATTTACTGCCAGCGCGCGCAATTCGCTGGCGGACGGGGCGGCGGTTGCGGCGTCGGGGGCTGGCAAGGCGGCGGTTGTGCCCGAACTGGTTTGCTCGGTGGTGCTGGTGCTGGTCAGGTCGCGGGCATTGAACAGCTTCACATCCACGCCAAACATCGACTTCAAAATACTGACCAGCACCTGAAACGAACTACTCAGGCCATTGTCATTGGCTTCGCTGGCGGCCTGACTGGCCTGGTTGGCTTGCGTTTTTTGCTGGGCCTGTTGCGCCAGCGATTTGCCTTCTGCGCTAAGGGTTATTTTTTCGCCGGGCTGGCTGGATGTCAGCAGCGGGCCGGCCATGCGGGTGGCCAGTTGCAGTGGCTCACGTCGGGTGACCGAGCGGGACGACTGCCGGGCACGGTGCTCGGACTGAAAGGTGATATCAGAAGACTGGATGCGCATGGCAGGCCTCGCAAGAGAAAGACGGCAGACAGCATGCTATCGGCCATGGCACAGCCAGCTTGAGAAAAATCGATACGGAACAATCAGCTAGATGCATCAGCGCCACATCGGGCCAGATGCGATGAAAAAAGAGCCGGCCTGAATTCAGGCCGGCTATCCAGACTCACGGCTTCCGAGTTGAGTGGAGGATGTCGGCTGACATCTTGCCCAGTCAAGCAGAAAACATGCCTGCTACTGAGGCGTGCGCGAAACGCGAGCGAAAATCCGTCCGGATGGCGGATAGGGTCCGGTGGTGCGATAACAATGGCATGTGTTTGGCTCAATTTTTTTCGGTTTGGGCCGATAAATTCAAGTTATTCATTCGTTCAATTGAGAGCCCTGCCATGACCCTGTCCAGCCTGAGCGATAGCTTGCGTCTGCGCCTGCAAAGTTTTGCCGGTCGGTTACGCACCACCGGCCAGCCGGCAGCTGCCACGGCAGCGGCTCAGCCTGCCCCGCCGGGCAATTTTCAGGGGGTGAGCGACCGGGTGACGCTGGGGGCCAGTCAGGAAGCCCCCACCCTGTACGACAAGCAAGGGATGCTGAGTGGGGGAAGTGACGCCACCGCCATGCGCAAGCAGGCCACCGACAAGGTGGCCGAGCTGAAAAAGCGGATGAAATGGCTGAAAGCCATGATGACCGGTGCCAGCCCGGCACAGGCCAAGGGGCTGGCCCGTCAGCTGGCGCTGGTGGCGGGTGAGCTGAAACAGGCGGTGAAGCAGTTTGCTGGCAGCAGCGGGCAGGCCGCCAGCGCGCCTCAGGCCAGCGCGGGCACACCCAGTGCGGCCAATGCGTCGGCGGATGCCAGCGCACAGGCCGCCGCACCGCTGCAGGCGGAGGGACAGGCCATGGCGGCAGCATTGAGCGGCGACGCCGTCAGCCAGTCGTCTGCGGGTTCAGCGGAGAGCACGCCGGCGTTTGCCGGCCCTGCCGCCACCAGCAGCACCGGCTCGGCAGCCGAGGCCGACGCTAAGTCCAGACAGGATTTCATTCAGGATGCCAAGGCGGTGGCCAGCGATATCAAGCGCGCGCTGGAAGCGCTCAAGCGCAAATTGCGCCAGTCCGGCCAGGATGCGGTGCGCCAGACCGAAAAACTGCTGCACGAAGTGAGCAAGATGCTGAACGCGCTGGGCCAGCAAGCCACCCCAGCCGCTGTCAGCGGCAGTTTGACTGGCGGCAGTGAGGCAAACGTCAGTGTGGCAGGTGGAGCAACAGGTGTTGCAGAGGTGGGCAGCGTCGAAGCTGGCAGCGTCACCCCCGCAGTCAGCGCAGCGGGCCAGTAGCCCGTCATCATGGTGACTGACGGCTCGATCTGTTTCGGCATGAGCCTCACTTCACTTATCGTTCCCGCGCAGGCGGGAACCCAGACGGTGCCACATCGTGCGCCGTGGGGGTTAGCGTTGTGGGGCGGTCGTGAGAGCACGCACCTGCTGCGCGCTGTGGATGCCTCTGGATTCCCGCCTGCGCGGGAATGACGGGGTAGGGGCGCGGCGGGTGGTTCGCTGTGGCAAGGCAAGGATTTGTTTTAACAGAACAAATAGAGATGCCAGACGTAAACTTGCTCACGTTCACCCTTGTGTTTCAACGTGACTGGCTACTAGACCGGGCTTACCACCAGCGCCGACGCCAGAACAGATAGCCCATGCCCCCGGCAATCGCCGCCATCAGCCCAAGCACGGCAAAATACCCCCACTTCCAGTGCAGTTCAGGCATGTAGTCGAAGTTCATGCCGTAAATGCTGGAAATAAACGTCAGCGGCATGAACAGGGTGGCAATTACCGTCAGGAAGCGCATTTCCCGGTTCAGCAGGTTGGACTGGGTGGACACATACAGATCCACCATGCCGGCCACCAGGTCGCGCTGCAGGTCTACGGTTTCCAGCAGATGCACCAGATGGTCGTACACATCGCGCAGATACAGCCGGGTTTCCGGGTCAAGCAGGCCGGAATCACCATGCTGCAGGGTCATCACCGCCTCGCGCAGTGGCCATAGCGCCCGGCGCAGCGCCAGCAGGGTCATTTTCAGGGTGTGGATGCGGGCCAGAGTGCCGGTGTTGGCCTGGCCGGCCAGCAGGCGGCTGTCAAGCTCGTCCACCGTATCGCCCAGTTGGTCGAGGGTGACAAAATAATGGTCAACAATCACGTCCAGTAGACTATAGGCCAGGTAACTGGCCCCCAGGCGGCGGGCCGGGCCCACGGCGTTTTTCAGCCGCTCGCGCAAGGGCTGAAAGCGGCCTGCCGGGCGCTCCTGGAAAGTCAGCACAAAGCCGTGGCCCAGCACCATGCTGATCTGGTCTTCGTTCAGTGTGCGGCTGGCCGGGTGGTATTCGAATACATGGGTGACGATGAAAATATAATCGCCGTAGTCTTCGATCTTGGGCCGCTGGTGAGTATTGAGAATATCTTCCAGCACCAGCGGATGCAGGCCAAAGCGCTGGCCAATCTCCGCCATCATCGCCACATCCTGCAGGCCGTAAACATTCAGCCACAGGGTGCCAGCGTCAGGCTGGTGTGCCTGGTCGTCGCCCAGATGGGCAAACGGGGTTTCCCGGTAATGCGCGGGGTCGAATTCAATCAGCAGCAGCCGTGGCTCGGCGGTTTTTGTTTCCCCGATATGCACCAGCTCGCCCGGCGCATGGCCAGCATGGTGGCCAAGCCGGGTGGCGGTGTGTGGATGGCCAGGATGACTCATGCCTGCTGCTGGATGCTCAGGGTCAGCCCGGTGCTGCGCCAGGGATCTTCTTCCTGCTTCAGTGCGCCAGCGGTGAGCGGGTTATGGTTCAGCCATTCGGCGCTGACCATCAGGCTGAAGCCCTGGCCGTTATTGCTCAGGTGCAGGGTGGGCGGCAGGTCAACCGGGCGGCGGCTGCGGCACAGCAGCACGGCCAGACGCAAGGCCAGCACCGCCGGCCAGTAGGCCGGCTGGTCGCTCAGCAGTGGCACCATCTTGTTCAGCGAACCCTTGTGCGCCAGCACCAGATGGGCAATCTGGCGTTGCTCGCGGCGGGAAAAGCCGGGCATGTCGGCCTGTTCGACAATATAGGCCGAGTGCTTGTGGTAGCCAGAATGGGAAATCATCAGGCCAATTTCATGCAGTTTGGCCGCCCATTCCAGTTGACGGGGGATTTCCGGGTTGGCCATGGCTTCGCTGCCGGCCAGTTGGGCGTAAAACTGGCGGGCCAGCCCGGTGACCCGCTCAGCCTGGCCGGTATCGACGTGATAGCGGCGCTTGAACTGGGTGACGGTGACGTCGCGCAGGTCCTTGTGGTACTGACGGCCCAGCATGTCGTACAGCACGCCGTCGCGCAGCGCGCCCAGGGTAACCGTCATGGTCTCCACCTGCAGTTCTTCAAACACCGCCAGCATGATGGCCAGACCGCCCGGCAGCACCGGTGCACGGTCGGCGCGCAGGCCGTTCAGGTCCACCGCGTCCATACTGCCACAGCGCAGCAGCTCGGCCTTGAGCTGCTCCATTCCGGCGCGGGTAATGCCGTCCGGGCTGTAGTCGTTCAGCTCGAGAATGTCGCGCAGCGAACGGGCGGTGCCGGAGGTGCCAATCGCCAGCTGCCACTGGTCACGGGTGTATTCATGGGCAATGCGCTGGATTTCGTTGCGCGCCGCCAGTTCGGCGTTCTTGAAGTTGGCTTTGGTCAGCTTGCCGTCCGGAAAATAACGCAGACTGTAAGTGACACAGCCCAGGCCCAGGCTTTCGGTTTTTTGCGGTTTCATCCCGCTGCCGATAATGAACTCGGTAGAGCCTCCGCCGATATCCACCACCAGGCGTTTTTCCTTGCCGGCAGGCAGGCTGTGCGCGGCACCAATGTAAATCAGCCGGGCTTCTTCGCGCCCGGCAATGATTTCAATTGGAAAACCCAGCCGGGCTTCGGCTTCGCGGATAAACGCTGCCGAATTTTTGGCCACGCGCAGGGTGTTGGTGCCCACCACACGCACTTGATCGGGGCTGAAATGGCGCAGGCGGTCGCCAAAGCGGGCCAGGCAGGTCAACGCCCGTTGCTGAGTGGCGTCGTCCAGATAATTGTCGGCGGTCAGGCCGGCCCCCAGACGCACGGTGTCTTTGAGGGTGTCGAGCGGGAAAAACTGCTCGCCGTCCACGCGGACGATTTGCAGGCGAAAGCTGTTGGAGCCGAGATCTACGGCCGCAAGGGTCTCAAACGACGAGGGCACCAGAAAACCTCAAGAAGGTAAAGTATGAAGCGGGGTTGATGGGAGCCACCTGACTACCAGGCATGACATGCACAGGCCAGGCCAAGGCGGGCGGGCGGGCGCGGGCGCACGGTGTGACGGGAAGGCAAGCCCGCCAGCGGCCATCGACGGCAAATCATGGCTTGTCATGATAACGGGAAACCTGTCTTAACGAAAAGCCGCCCGCAAAACGGGCGGCCTGGGCAAGCGCAGTCAGGCGCCTGACGCATTACAGATCGATGTGCTCGACGTCTTCCAGTGCGGTATGGCGAATATCCTTGCCCTTGACCAAGTACACCACGTATTCCGAGATGTTCTTGGCATGGTCGCCAATGCGTTCGATGGCCTTGCACATGAAAATGGTGTCGATCGACATCGAGATGGCGCGCGGATCTTCCATCATGAAGGTCACCAGCTGACGGAAATTGGCGTCAAATTCGTCATCCAGCTTGCGATCCTGGCGGGTGACATCCAGCGCGCCGGCCACGTCCAGCCGGGCAAAGGCATCCAGTGCGCGGCGCAGCATGCTCAGCGCCACTTCGGCCATTTTCTGGATTTCGCGAAAACGCGGCATGTGTACGCGGTCGGCCAGCAGGATGAGCTTGCCCATGCGCGCCACTTTTTGCGCTTCGTCGCCAATGCGCTCCAGATCGGTGATGGTCTTGATCACGGTAATGACCATGCGCAGGTCGCTGGCAGCAGGCTGGCGGCGGGCGATGATGTGCTGGCACTCTTCGTCCAGGCTGACTTCCATGGCGTTGACCAGCGCGTCCTCGGCAATCACCTTGTCCAGCTTGGCAATGTCGGATGACATCAGCGCGTCAATTGCGCCGATGATTTGCGCCTCGACCAACCCCCCCATCTGCAACACGCGGGTGCGGATGGTTTCAAGCTCCAGATCAAACTGCTTGGAAATATGCTCTGCCATGGTGGATTCCTGGGAATGAGGTTCGGTGAATGTGCAATTGTCCCGACCCTGTATGAACTTTTCATGAAGGGAACATCACTTGTGCCCGCTTGCGGGCACAAAAACATGATTTTCATGCTGAATCAGCGGATTTCCTTCACCCCTGAGTCGGTGCCCAGCAGCAAGACATGGGCGTGCTGGCGGGCAAAGATGCCGCAGCACACCACGCCGGGGATCTGGTTGATGGCGGTTTCCATCTCTACCGGCTTGAGAATTTCCAGATTGTGCACGTCCAGAATCAGGTTGCCATTGTCGGTGACAAAGCCCTGACGCCATTCTGGATGCCCGCCCAGATGCACCAGTTCGCGCGCCACCAGCGAACGCGCCATCGGAATCACCTCCACTGCCACCGGGAAGGTGCCCAGCTTGGCCACATATTTGGCTTCGTCGGCAATGCAGATGAATTCCTGGGCCGACGCCGCCACGATTTTTTCCCGGGTCAGCGCGCCACCACCCCCCTTGATCATGTGCAGCGAGTGGTTGATTTCGTCGGCACCATCGATATACACCGGCAATTCGCCAATATTGGTCAGCTCGAACACCGGAATGCCGTGCGCCTTCAGCCGGGCGGTGGAGGCGTCGGAGCTGGACACGCAACCGTCAATCCGTCCCTTGATGCGCGCCAGTTCGTCGATAAAGAAATTCACGGTAGACCCGGTGCCAACGCCAATCAATGCGTTATCCGGCACAAAATCAATCGCCTTGCGCGCTACCGCGCGTTTTTTGTCGTCTTGGGTCAGGGTGGTCATGGTGGTCTCGCTGTTGACTTCGGTGGTCCGTCACAGCAGGTGCTGCGGCAGAGCGGTATTATCACATAAGCGTGGCAAAGTACATGCCTGATCCGGGGCTGGTCAGCCGGGGCACAGGCGCGTGCGTATCACGCTTTTTCAATCAGGCACACCGCCTGCGCGGCAATGCCTTCCTCCCGGCCCAGATGGCCGAGTTTTTCGCTGGTTTTGGCCTTGATGTTCACAGCGTCCATATCCAGGCGCAAATCGGTGGCGATGTGTGCACGCATGGCCGGAATATGGCTGGCCAGCTTGGGGCGCTGGGCAATCACCGTGCTGTCCACATTCACCACTTTCCAGCCGCGCCGCGCCAGGCGGGCCACGGTTTCCCGCAGCAGGATGCGGCTGTCCACGCCATGAAACGCCGGGTCGGTGTCCGGAAAATGGCTGCCGATATCGCCCAGCCCGGCCGCCCCCAGCAGGGCGTCGGTAATGGCGTGCAGCAGGGCATCGGCGTCGGAATGCCCCAGCAGCCCTTTGTCATGCGGGACGGTCACCCCACCCAGAATCAGCGGTCGGCCTTCCACCAGTCGGTGAACGTCCCAGCCCTGTCCAATGCGAATCATGCCATGTCATCCTTGTGTGTGCTCAGAAGGGCGGCGGCCAGCCGGATATCCTGAGCATAGGTCACCTTGAAATTGCGCGCATCACCGCGCACCAGACGCGGCTGCCGGCCCAGGCGCTCGATGGCCGAGGCTTCGTCGGTAATCTCCGCCCCGCTACCGGCGGCCAGCGCGCGCGCCAGCAGGCCGTAGCGGAACATCTGCGGGGTTTGCGCCTGCCACAGGCCATCGCGGGCCACGGTGGCGGCCACGCCCTGCTGGCCATCGTCGCGCTTGAGGGTGTCGGCCACCGGCAGCGCCAACAGGCCGCCGCAGGGGTCGGTGTCCAGCGTGTCAATCAGCCGGGTGAGCGCATCTGCCGGCAGGCAGCAGCGGGCGGCGTCGTGCACCAGCACCCAGTCGTCGTCGGCCAGCGCCAGCGCGGCCAGGCCGTTGCGCACGGTTTCGGCGCGAGTGGCCCCACCATGGCGCAGCACGCCCAGCTTGGCGTCGGGCCAGTCAAACTGGTCAAACCAGTCATCTTCCGGGCTGATGACCACCCAGACCTGATCCACCCTGGGCTCGGCGCACAAGGTGCGCAGGGTGTGCGCCAGGAGCGGCTGGCCAGCCAGTGCGGTGTATTGTTTGGGGGTGGGCTGGCCAAAGCGGCTGCCGCTGCCTGCCGCAGGCACCAGCACCACGCAGCGTGGCTTCATGCCGACTCCGGCGGGGTTTTCCGCCACAGGCAGCTGCCCTTGACGGCTTTGTCCAGGCCGTCCAGGTAACTTTCATGCAGGGCGGTTTCTTCGGCGCTGGCCAACTGCACCTTGGGGCGTGTGCCGCCACTGAGGCTGAGTGCCGGGCCGCCGCGTTCGGACTGGATGGGCTCGATGTCCATCAACAGGCTTTCCTGGCCACGGGTCATGGCCAGATACACCTCGCAGAGCAGTTCGCAGTCGATCAGCGCGCCGTGGAAGGTGCGGTTGGAGCGGTCCACTTCAAAGCGGTCGCACAAGGCGTCCAGGTTGTTGCGCTTGCCGGGAAACTGTTCCTTGGCCATGGCCAGGGTGTCGATCACTTCGCCCGCCTGGCTTCTGGCGCTGGGCAGGCCAATCCGGGTGAACTCCATATCCAGAAAGCCCATGTCGAAGGGGGCGTTATGGATGATCAGCCCGGCACCGCGAATGAAGTCGCTGATTTGCTCTGCCACACCGGCAAACACCGGCTGGCCTTCCAGTTGGTCGAGGGTGATGCCGTGGATGCGCGAGGCTTCTTCCGGGATGTCGCGTTCCGGGTGGACAAACAGGTGCAGCGAGCGGCCAGTGAGCTTGCGCCCGACCATTTCCAGCCCGGCAAATTCAACCAGCCGGTCGCCAGTGCGCGGGTTCAGGCCGGTGGTTTCGGTATCGAGAATAATGTAACGCATGAAAAACCTTGGTGTGATTCCGGGTTAGCCGCCCAGGGTGTCGTCCACCCCACGGTTGGCCAGGGCGTCGGCCCGTTCGTTGAATTCATGGCCGGCGTGGCCTTTTACCCAGCGCCAGTCAATCTGGTGGGTGCTTTGTGCGCTGTCGAGCAACTGCCATAGGTCGGCATTCTTGACCGGGGCCTTGGCGGCGGTTTTCCAGCCACGCGCCTTCCAGCCATGAATCCATTCGCTGATGCCTTTTTGCACGTACTGCGAGTCGGTGTATACATGGATGACCGACGGGCGTTTCAGGCAGTTCAGCGCCTTGATCACCGCCAGCAGCTCCATGCGGTTGTTGGTGGTGTCGTTTTCACCGCCCCACAGCTCTTTTTCGGCACCCTTGTAGCGCAACAGCGCGCCCCAGCCGCCTGGGCCAGGGTTGCCCTTGCAGGCGCCATCGGTGTAAATCTCGACAATATCAGCTGTGCTCATGCCTGTTCTTTCGGGTCACCGCCGGTGGCAACACGCCCCGGCGGCTGGAACGGGCGGCGCTGCTGGCCAGCGGGGCGGGCGTCAGCAGCCGCCAGCGCGGGGTGAGCAGGCGCATGCCGCGCACCCGCTTGACCGCTTCGATGGCATACACGCCAGCCGCCAGCGGCCACCAGCGGTCGCCGGCATCTTCCATGAATCGCCAGCGCTGCAGCCAGCTTTCCCGCTCAAACGGCGGCGCATAACACAAGAACGCCCCGCCAGCCGGCTCCAGGCTCAGCAACTGCAGCCAGTCCTTCAGCCGGTTCAGCCCGATGAAATTGGCCTGCCACGGCAAGCTGTCCGGCTTGCCCCGCCGCGCCAGCCCCCACAGGCTGAACGGATTGAAGCCGGTCAGGATCACCCGCCCCTCAGCCACCAGCACCCGTTCGGCTTCACGCAGCACCTGGTGCGGATGGCTGGTAAAATCCAGCACGTGGGGCAGCAGCAGCAGGTCGATGCTCTGGTTGGCAAACGGCATGGCCACCGGATCGCACAGCAGGTCCACCGGGCCATGATTGCCGGCCAGGCAGCGCCAGGGCATGCGGTTTTCCCGCAGCAGCGGGTGGTCCGGCAGACCAAGCTGAACGGCGTGGTAGCCAAACACATCGGCCACCGCCCGGTCAAAATAAGCCTGTTCGCGCGCCATCACATAGTGGCCAAGCGGCGTATGCAGCCATTGGCTCAGTTCCGGCATGCCGGTCCCTCCGTTTGAAACGGTTTCATCATGCTGAAAATCTCTCCCGTTCCAGTCTTCAACGACAATTATATCTGGGTTTTGCACACCCCGACGCATGCCTTGGTGGTTGACCCTGGCGATGCCGGGCCTATTTGCGCCTGGCTGGCCGAGCAGCAGCTTGTTCTGGCCGGGGTGGTGCTGACCCATGGCCATCCTGACCATATTGGCGGCCTGGCCGGCCTGCTGGCCGCGCATCCTGCGCCGGTTTACGGGCCAGGCGAGCTGGCCGGGGTGGATCATCCGGTGGATGAAGGCGACCAGATTGCCCCGCCGGGCTGGCCAGAGACGCTGACTGTCTGGGCCACGCCAGGACACACCCGCCACCATCTGAGCTATCTGCTGCCGGGGGCGGTATTTTGCGGCGACACGCTATTTGCCTGTGGCTGCGGGCGGATTTTTGATGGCACGCCAGCCCAGTTGTACGCCTCGCTGATCCGGCTGGCCAGCCTGCCCGACGATACCCTCGTGTATTGCAGCCATGAATATACCTTGTCCAACCAGCAGTTTGCCGGGCAGATTGAGCCTGACAATGCCGCGCTGAGCGCCCGCCGCCTGCGCGACCAGGCCCGCCGCGCTGCCGGGCTGCCTACCGTGCCCAGCCGGATGGCAGAAGAGCAGCAGACCAATCCATTCTTGCGGGTAGCGCAACCCGCCGTGCGCCGGGCGCTGGCCGATGCGGGCTACGCGCCGCTGGACACTGACCTGCAGACATTCACCGCCTTGCGTGAATGGAAAAACCGGTTTTGAATGATTTTGGCATGTGACTCACCGCCAGGGCAGACGCTGCTGGGGCTGATGGGAAATATTTTGGCAAAATGCGCAAAACGATTGATTTTTATGGGTTGACAGCCTTGCTCAGGAAAACTAGCATCGCTGCAACTCGAAAATGAAGGTTATTTTGCCATGAAGCCCCTTGCCCCGCTCGCCCTGGCACTGTCATTGGCCTTTTCTGTCGCTCACGCCGACGACGCCCCCAATGACCCCAGCCAGCCGATGCAGGTCGGCATGCAGTTGATGCAAAGTAATGCGCATTTGTTGCGCAATGGTGACAATGTCTGGGTGCGTGTGCGCGAAGGCTTCCAGCTGACCGAAGTGGACAGCGAGCTGGTGCGTCGCCACGAACGCCTGTACAGCGCCAAGCCAGAATACCTCAAGCGCACGCTCGACCGCAGCAAACGTTATCTGTTTCACATCATGAACGAAGTCGAGCGGCGCGGCATGCCCACCGAAATTGCCCTGCTGCCCCTGGTGGAAAGCGCCTTCAATCCTGGCGCGGTGTCCAGCGCCAAGGCTGCCGGGCTGTGGCAGTTCATGCCGGCCACCGGTCGCCACTACGGCCTGGAGCAAACCTTCTGGTACGACGGTCGCCGCGATGTGCTGGGTGCCACCAGCGCTGCACTGGACTACCTGGAAAACCTCTACGCCATGTTTGGCGACTGGAGCCTGGCGCTGGCTGCATACAACTGGGGTGAGGGCAATGTCAGCCGCGCACTGGAAAAAAACCGCGCCAAGGGCCTGCCAGAAGAGTTTTCCGCCATCCGCCTGCCTAACGAAACCCGCAACTACGTGCCCAAGCTGATTGCCGTGCGCAATATTCTGGCCGAACCGGAACGCTTTGGCCTGAAGCTGGATAAGTTCGACAACCGTCCGTATTTTGTGGCGGTGAGCACCGGCAAGCATATGGATCTGGACGTGGCGGCCAAGCTGGCCGAGATGCCGATGGACGAATTCAAGGCGCTCAATCCGGCATTCAACCGTCCGATCTACGCCCACAAGCCGGGCCGTCAATTGCTGATTCCGGCCACCAAGGCCGAGCTGTTTGAAAAAAACCTGGCCGCCTATCAGGCACCACTGCTGTCGTGGCAGGTGTATACCGCCCAGCCGGGTGACAGCGTGGAAGAACTGGCCCAGCGCTACGGCATGACCCTCGAACGCCTGCGCAGCGTCAATGGCCTGGCAAGCAACGCCATTGCACCGGGCCAGCCACTGGTGCTGGCGGCACTGAACCCGGCGGCCACGCCGAGCGCCAGCACGCTGACAATCAGCGCTGACACCGACACCACGCCAGATACCCTGGCCAGCCCGGCGCCGGTGGCGCGCCTGGCTGCTGCCACACCAGTGACCTTGGCAGCTGCGGCGGCCAAAGACGCTGTCAGCGATATGCCAGTCCGCACTGCTGCTGCCTCTGAGTTGAGCCGGCCCGTCGCCGTGGTGGGCGACAGCGCCAGCCCCGAGCGGGCAGATGCGCCCCGTCGGGTGGCAGCCACCCTGGTGCCACAAACCGCCAGCAGCCCTGACAGCAGCGTCAGCCGGCACACCGTGGCCGCTGGCGACACCCTGTACAACATCGCCCGCCGCTACAACCTCAGCGTGGCCGAGCTGAAAACCCTCAACCGCCTGGACGACGAGGCCATCAAGCTGGGCCAGACGCTCACCGTCAAGGGCAGCGCCAGCAGTGCCGTGGCCAGCGCCAAGCCAGCCAGCAAGCCCGAACCACGCGAAACCCGCAAGGAATACGTGGTGCAAAAGGGCGATACCCTGTTCAGCATCGCCCGCAAGTTCAATATCGACCACGACGATCTGAAAAAATGGAACCAGACCAAGTCGCTGGCCCGATTGCAGCCAGGCTTCAAGCTCACCTTGTGGACGGGTGGCCGTTAAGCCGGGCTCGCACCATCACGCATCATTGCCGCCCGGATTGGGCGGTGTGACTGGGCCGGACAGGAGGGTTTTCCTGTCCGGCCCAGGCTATTTTTACCCACCGATTTTTGCTTCATCACTCTGGTCACTCTGGCTGGGCAGCGGTGTAGTCTGCTGCGCGCACCAGGCCTGCCACATGCCGCGCAAAGCCGCTTCAAACTGGCGGGTAAAACCCGCTTCATCCATCAGCCGGCTGGCTTCCATCTCGCTGCGCAGTGCCAGGCGGATGGCGTTGAGCGCCGGGATATCCGCCGCCAGCCTGGCGGCGATGTCCAGATAGCCTGCCTGATCTTGCGCCACCCACTCCGGATGGCCCACGGCATGCAGCAGGCTCACGCCCATGCGCGAGACAAACCGTGTCCCTGCCAGCGTCACCAGCGGCACGCCCATCCACAGCACATCGCAGCTGGAGGTGCCGCCATTGGCCGGAAACGGGTCGAGGGCAATGTCAATCTGGTGGTAGCGCAGATACTGCCAGCGGGAATCCCGCTCTTCCAGCTGCAGACGTGCGGCGGCAATGCCGTGCTGGGCAAAACGCGCTTGCAGCTCGGCACGGGCCTGGCCGTGCTGGATGCCGGCCAGTTCCAGCAGCAGGCGCGAGCCAGGCACGCGATGCAGCAGCTGTGACCACAGCGCAATCATGTCGTTGGTGATCTTGGCGTAGTTGTTACAGCAGCCAAACGTTATCTGGCCATGCTGTAGCGCCGGGGTGGGCTGCACCGCGTAGTCGGCGCGGTGACGCAATGCCGGCTGGCGCACCATGGGCCGGTAGCAGCAAAACACCTCGGGCAGCCGCCAGAGCCGTTCGGTATAGCGCGCTTCTGCCCCGGCTGGGTCTCCATGGCCATCGCTGATGCGCCAGTGTATCCGGCTCAGCCCGCTGGTGTCGGCATAGCCCAGCCAGCTCACCTGTACCGGCGCAGGGCGATGGGCAAAGGTCAGCAGCCGGTGGCCGCCGGTATGCCCGGACAGATCAATCAGGATGTCGATCTGATCCTGCTGAATCTGTCGGGCCAGTTCCATGGACGTGGCACCACGCACCCGACGCCAGACATCGGCCAGTGGCCGCAACTGCTCGGTGACGGCATCCGGATTCAGGCTGGTGTCGTAGGCGATGCAATCAAACTGCTGGCGATGGCGTTCACTCCACACCGGTAACACGAAATAGGCCACCGGGTGCGAGTTAAAGTCGCCAGACACCCAGCCTACCCGCAGCCGGCGTTGCGGATTGGCCAAGTTGTCATGCCGGCGCGGCGTCGGGCAGGGACGTTCATAGCGCAGGCCAAAGCCCCGGTGCCAGTCAAACACTTCCTCAGGGGAATAACCCGGTGCATATTGCAGCGTCAGCAGCAGGTTGCTGTAGGTGTCGCTGTCGCCAGGATCGAGCGCCAGCGCCTGTTGATAGGCGGCAATCGCGGCGGTGTGCTGGCCCAGCTGGCGCAGTGCCGAACCCAAACGGCGTGGGTGGACGGCGACGTTTGGCTGGCGCGCGGCCAACTGCTCCAGCAGGGCAATCGCCGCCTCAAACTGGTGCTGGAAACGCCAGGCATCAACCTGGGCAGACAAGGCGTCCAGATGGTCTGGCTGGCGGGACAATACCTGATCCAGATAGCCTTGTGCCGAGGCAAACGCCTGACGGCGAATCTGCAGGGTGGCCAGATTCACCAGGGTGGCACTATCGTCTGGCTGGCGCTGCAATACCCGCTGGTGCATGGCCAGCGCGTCATCGAGTTCGCCACATTGTGCCAGTGCATTGGCCAGGTTGATTTGCACATGGAGATCGTCCGGATGGCGTGCCAGGGTGTGCTGCAGCAGATTCCGGGCAGCCACATAGCGCTTTTGCTGCAGATAGCAGTGGCCCAGATTATTGGCCGCCTGAGCATGCTCCGGTGCCAGCGCCAGCGCCCGCTCGAAATACGCCGCAGCCTCTGCCATGCGTTGGTGCACCACCAGCACCGTACCCAGCCGGCACAGGGCCTCCACCGAGTTCGGGGTGAGCAAGGCCTGCTGATGCGCCAGTCTGATGGCTTGTGGCAGTTCAGCACTGGGTGGCTGGGCCAGGCTGAGCGCGCCGCTGGCCTGACGTGCCAGCAGTTGTTCGGCTTCGGCCAGCCAGCCCTGCCACGCTGGCTGTGCCTCCAGGCGGAGCGCCTGTTGCCAGCACGCCTGGCTGGCAGCCAGATCCAGCGCCTTCCAGTGTACCCGCCCCAGCAGTGCCAGGCAGGCGGCTTGCTGGCGTGGATCGGCATTTGTGCTTTGCAATGTCTCCCGCAGCGTGGTCAGGCGCGTACGCGCCAGAGGCCAGTTGCCGGCTTGCAGGGCGGCTTGCGCCTGCTGGTACGCGTGATCAAACTCGAACGAATCCGTCGGGGCGTGTGTGGCTGCAGTGCTCATAAGCGGTGCTCATCATCTGTTTCTGAGGAAACGCTGAAAAAATCGTCATTCTCGCAAAGACGGGAGTCCAGTGTTTTGATTTTGCTGGATTTTTCTGAATCAATCAGCGCGTTTCCAAGGGCCGTCTCAATCTGCTTGTCCTGGACCATGGCCCTGCTATTTAACCCAACAGCGAGCCAATCTCGGCAATGCTGTCAATCACCCCGTCCGCCTGTAACGCCGCCACCGATTCGGTGTAACCGTAGCTGACGGCCAGCACTGGCGAGCCGTGGGCGCGGGCCGCCAGGATGTCGTTGCTGGAGTCACCCACCATCAACAGCTCGGCTGGGGCCACGCCAAACTGCCGGGCGGTATGCACCAGCGGTAGCGGGTCGGGTTTTTTGCTGGCCAGGCTGTCGCCGCCCAACACCAGACTGAAATAGTGACTCAACCCCAGCACCAGGAGCAGTGGCTGGGTGAACACCATCGGCTTGTTGGTGACGCAGGCCAGCGGCAGGCCGCGCTCAGCCAGCGCGCTCAGCCCGTCGTGCACGCCGGGATACAGCTGGGTGCCAGTGCTCAGGGTGGCCAGGTAGTGCTGCTGAAACGCGGTGCGGGCGCGGGTTTGCAGCGGGGAATCGTCCACGCTGGCGTCTGGGTTGTCGAGGATGGTGCGCGCCATCAGCATGGCGGCACCGTCTCCCACAAAGCTGCGCACGCGGGCGTCGGCCAGCGCCGGCAGACCCAGCTCGGCGCGCACGGCATTGGCGGCGCGGCTCAGGTCGGGCAGGCTGTCCACCAGGGTGCCGTCCAGGTCAAAGGCGATGGCGCGAATCGGGGTAGCAAACATGGGCGGAGCTCCAGAATCAGGCAAGGCTGCATGGTGCCTGTGTCTGTCCGACAGGGCAAGCCAGCGATGGACATACGCCGGATGCCGTGTCAGTGTGGTACAAACACCGCAATATGGTCAGACCACTGGGCCGCGCCCATGTTAAGATGACCCGCTTTGTTCTATACGTGAACATGACAGAGATTAGGTGTTTTCACCTAGTTTCTGTGCTATCCGCTATAATCGCGAACCATTTCGCTTTTAGTGTATGGATGTTCGGGGTGCCAAAAGCCGCGCATGGTCTGGTCGTTTGGCGACCGGTCATGTTACGGATGGCTTATATCCACGCACCCCGGCAAGGTCCCCGCCCTAGTATTTGTCTTCCGCCTGCGTTATCCGCCGGCGGCTGGAGTTGTTTGCATGCCTTTTTCCCGACTGGGGTTGTCCGACCCCATCGTCCGTGCCGTGGCCGAGCTTGGTTACACGGAACCCACTCCGATTCAGCTTCAGGCCATTCCGGCAGTGCTCAGCGGGGGTGACCTGCTGGCCGGCGCGCAAACCGGCACCGGCAAAACCGCCGGCTTTACCCTGCCGATCCTGCAGCGCCTGTCAACCACCGCCCCGGCCCAGCCCAATGCCCGTCCGGGGATTCGGGCGCTGATTCTGACCCCCACGCGTGAACTGGCCGCCCAGGTGGAAGAAAATGTGCGCGACTACTCGCGCCATTTGAAACTGACCTCAATGGTCATGTTTGGCGGCGTGGGCATGAACCCGCAGGTCGATCGCCTGAAAAAGCGGGTGGATATTCTGGTGGCCTGCCCGGGCCGGCTGCTCGACCATCTGTCGCAAGGCACCATGGACCTGAACAGCGTGGAAATCCTGGTGCTGGATGAAGCCGACCGCATGCTGGACATGGGCTTTGTCCATGACATCAAGAAGGTGCTGGCCAAACTGCCGCCCAAACGGCAGAACCTGCTGTTTTCCGCCACGTTTTCTGATGAAATCCGCGCACTGGCCGACCGTCTGCTCGACCATCCGGCGCTGATTGAAGTGGCACCGCGCAACGCCACCGCCGACCGTGTGCGCCAGCAAGTGTACCGGGTAGACCGCGAACGCAAGCGCGACCTGCTGTCGCACCTGATTCAAGAGCATAACTGGCAGCAGGTGCTGGTGTTTACCCGCACCAAGCACGGTGCCAACCGCCTGGCAGAAAAGCTGGAAAAAGACGGCATTCCGTCGGCAGCGATTCACGGCAACAAAAGCCAGTCGGCGCGCACCAAGGCGCTGGCCGGTTTCAAGAGCGGCGAGCTGCAAGTGCTGGTGGCCACCGATATCGCCGCCCGTGGCATTGATATCAGCGAGCTGCCGCATGTGGTGAACTTCGAGCTGCCCAATGTGCCGGAAGACTATGTGCACCGGATTGGCCGCACCGGTCGCGCGGGTGCCGAAGGTGAAGCCATTTCGCTGGTCTGCGTCGATGAAAACAAGCTGCTGGTGGATATCGAGAAGCTGATTCGCCGTCCGCTGCCCAGCAGCCAGGTGCCGGGCTTTGAAGTAGACCCGCGCATCCAGGCCGAGCCTATTCCGAATGGCCGTAATGCCCCGCGTGGCGGCGGTGGTGGTGGCGGGCGTTCCGGTGGCGGTCAGCCGCGCAGTGGTGGCGGCCAGGGCAGTCACCACGGTGGTCCTGGCGCACCGCGCGCGCCGTCGGCCACCCCGCGTCCGGCTGGCCAGGGCCAGGCACGCACGCCGAAAAAGCCGACCTCACGTCATCATTGAGCCAGGCCTGCGCTGGCGTGGCCAATGGCGCACCAGCGCAAAAAACCGGCAGCACCTGTTTTCCAGGTGTCTGCCGGTTTTTTTACGCCCTCAATGCGTCATCACGTCCACTTTCAGCGTGTTGCCACAATTGGACGAAAACCCTTCCTGACCAGCCTGCAACAATTCGCGCAAGGTAGCCTGCGGTGGAATATGTGCCGGCAGGTTCATGTAAATGTCCACCAGCATGCCATCCGGGGTGCAGATGAATTTCATCCGTTTGTGCGCCCCCTGGCCCAAGCCCTGGTCAATCACGTCGAACACATCCTGGGTGGGAATGCTGAAACCGCGATTGGCGCTCATGAACGGGCCGATTCCGGATTGATTGAATGCCTCGGTCAACTTGATTGCGGTGGCAAAATAACCGTCGGCATCCCATTCGGTCTGGCAAGTGCCATGCTTGAACCACTCGTGGCGCTGCAGGCAGGAGCCGGCTGCCGCACTGGGCATCACCTTTTTCAGCTGGTCCATGGTGGGCGGCGCAATGGCCGGCTCCGGGTAATCACAAAACGCCTTGGCCTGGGCTTGTGCGCTGCAAAAGCCATAATGCGTGCCACAGCTGCTCAGATTGGGCCACAAGCCATGCAGGGTGAAATTGCCTGCCGCCCATTCGCTCGGCGCGGCGCATTCCGGCTTGGTCTTGTGCGATTCACAAAATGCCGCCTGCCAGCTGACGGCAAACACATTGCCATCGGCCAGGCCGGGGGTGGTGCAACGGCTGGCGGTGCTGGGTGTGGCTGGGGTGGAGGGGGCCGGCGTGGCGGTAAGAATGCCCTTGCCACACTGCGCCGACACCCAGCGCCCGGACGGCTGCACATAGGGCAGCTGGATGCGGTACCAGCCCGGTGTGCGGGCTGCGCTGGCGTCGATCACCGGATACGCCACCCCCGGCTGCAGCCGGGCCTGATCCGGATTACGCGCCCGCGTGCCCGCTTTGGGCTGGTTCAGCGTGGCCGCACAGGCCTGGGTGGCGCTGAAGCTGCCGGCATAGCCGCTGCCCGCCGCCAGCACCGGCTGGCCCATGCTGGCCAGCGCCAGGGTCAGGCCCGCCAGCAGCAGGCGCGAGGGGGAGAATCGATAAGACGGTATGGGGAACATGGTAAGACTCCAGGGTGCAGGGTGAAATCCGGATAATTGACCATTCTCGTGGCATCATAACCCGTTTTGCATGCTGGCGTCGTTGCCGGCTAGCCTCAGCGTGAGACCGGCAGCACCCGCAAGCGGTAATCCACCGGTTTGCCTTCGCTACCTGCCCCATCACGGTACAGATACACCTTGATGGTGTAATCCCCATCATCAGGCAATTCGCCCAGCCAGCCACGGGTTTCCACGGGCTGAATGGTTTTGCCATCCGGCTGGATCACCGAAAAATAAGCCAGCGCCACCTTGCCGGTCACTTCAATGCGCACCTTGGCCCCAGCCTTGGCGCTCAGCCGGTAACTGCGACTGGTGCTGCCACTCAGGCTGCCAGACAGTGTTTGCCCCAGGTTGATACGCAACGAGCCATCGCTGTTGGCCGGGCGAGGTTTGCTGACTGGCCGGGGCTTGGGCGCGGGTTTTTTGGCTTCAGCAGCTGGTGGCGTATCCAGGCTGGCAGGCTCAGTGGGCGAGGGCGCAGCTGCCGTAGGGGCAGCGGCTGGAGCGGGAGCGATAACGGGGGCAGCCGCGGCAGTCGGGCTGGCGTTGGCAGCGTCCTGCGTCGGGTTGGCGGTGACGGTCACCGGTGTGGCCGTGGCCGATTTGACCGGCGCGGCGGCTGCGCCGCTGGGGCGCTGCAAGGGAATCACCTGCAGTGCCGGAGTGCTGTCCTGGGCCTGAGCGGTGGCGCTGGTCAGCGCGGCCAGTGCCATCAGCCAGAATGATTGGCGCATCGATACGTTCTCCTGTCGAGCCACGGTGGCGCGCTGGCCCTGCAGCCCTTGCTGTGTCGGATCATAGAGTGTACCTGTGCGACGGGGGGCATGAACAGACGCAAACGCCCGGCTGCAGGCAGCCGGGCGTCGGGCAATCCCACTCCTTCCTATTCAGCTCAGATGAGTGGGGGTGCTGAGTGGATCAGGCGCGCACATCCACATTGGCACCCAGATGCAGCGGGTTGGACGCTGCCGGCGGGGTGGCCACCGAGTTCAGCAGGGTGGCAACTGATTGGGCTTGCAGATCTTGCGATTTTTTCAGCGCAAAGATGCTGGCGGCTTGATGGACTTCAGTCGGGGCAGAAGAAACGCTGGCGGGACTCATGATGGACTCCAAAGTGTAGACACCTGCTCGACAAGAACAGGCTCAGGATGGATTGCACGCGCTTTTGCCAGAAAGTGCAATCGTAGAACTACCTAATTTGCAGAATTTTTGATGGCAATACCCACAGGGGTTTGTTTTTAATTGCACAGCATTAATTCAAACGTTAGTTTGACTGCATGCATTGACTACGCTACAGTCAGGCTGCAGCCTCCCGGTCGCACCGGGCAGGTTATTATCAGGATACGCCTTTCGCTGGACAGTTATCGGCGACATGGCCACGCTATTTTCATCAGGAGAACACGGCATGAGCGAGCTGCAAACCCGTTTTGAACAAGCCCAGATTGATCTGAAATCACTGTCGGAACGTCCGGACAACGCCACCCTGCTGGAGCTGTACGCGCTGTACAAGCAAGCCACCGCCGGCGATGTCAGCGGCGAGCGTCCGGGCATGATGGACTTTATCAATCGTGCCAAATACGACGCCTGGGAACGGGTGCGCGGGCAATCCAGCCAGGCTGCGATGGAACGCTATCTGGACATTGCCAACCAGCAACTGGGCCGCAGCTGATTGCCCGGCACGCGGGCATTGCGGCAGGGGGCCACGGGCTGGCACCCCGTGGCGGACACTTCAAGCCGGATGCAGTGGCGTTTGCGCTCAAGCGGCAAAATTGATGCCAATGTGCTTGTGTTGCGGATAAAGCTTTGCATCACCAGGGCTTGAAAAGCCCGCATTGCCCCACAAATACCGTCTTGACAAAACTTTCTGGAGGTGCAGAACCATGCGTCAAGACAAACTGACTACCAAATTCCAACAAGCCCTGGCCGACGCACAAAGCCTGGCCCTGAGCAACGACCACGCGTACATCGAACCGCAACACCTGCTGGCGGCCATGCTGGACGATGCCGACTCTGGCATTGCCAGCCTGCTGGCCCGCGCCGGGGTCAATGCGCCGCGCCTGCGCCAGGCGCTGGCCGCCGCGCTGGAGCGCATGCCCAAGGTGCAGGGTACCGGGGGCGAGGTGAATGTCTCCCGCGACCTGCTCAACCTGCTCAATCTCACCGACAAGGCCGCCAGCAAACGCGGCGACCAATTCATTGCCTGCGAGCTGTTCTTGCTGGCGCTGGCCGAAGACAAGGGCGAAACCAGCCGGCTGCTGAAAGAGCAGGGCGGCAGCCTGCCGGCGCTGACGGCGGCAATCGACGCCGTACGCGGCGGCGATACGGTGGGCAGCCAGGACGCCGAAGGCAAGCGCGAAGCCCTGAACAAATACACGCTGGACCTGACCGCTCGCGCCCGCGAAGGCAAGCTTGACCCGGTGATTGGCCGCGATGATGAAATTCGCCGCGCCATCCAGGTGCTGCAACGCCGCACCAAGAACAACCCGGTGCTGATTGGCGAGCCGGGGGTGGGCAAAACGGCGATTGTCGAAGGCCTGGCCCAGCGCATTGTCAATGGCGAAGTGCCGGAAAGCCTCAAGCACAAGAAGCTGCTGGTGCTGGATCTGGCTGCGCTGCTGGCCGGGGCCAAATTCCGTGGCGAGTTTGAAGAGCGGCTGAAGGCGGTGCTCAACGAGCTGGCCAAGGATGAAGGCAACACCATTGTGTTCATCGACGAAATCCACACCCTGGTGGGAGCCGGCAAGGCCGAAGGTGCGATGGACGCTGGCAATATGCTCAAGCCGGCGCTGGCGCGCGGCGAGCTGCACTGCCTGGGGGCCACCACGCTGGACGAGTACCGCAAGTACATCGAAAAGGACGCCGCGCTGGAGCGCCGCTTCCAGAAAGTGCAGGTCAGCGAACCGAGCGTGGAAGACACCATCGCCATCCTGCGCGGCCTGCGTGAGAAGTATGAAATCCACCACGGAGTGGACATCACCGACCCGGCAATTGTCGCCGCCGCTGAACTGAGCCACCGCTATATCACCGACCGCTTTCTGCCGGACAAGGCCATCGACCTGATTGACGAAGCCGCCAGCCGGATCCGGATGGAAATCGACTCCAAGCCGGAGGCGATGGACAAGCAGGAACGCCGGCTGATCCAGCTCAAGATTGAACGCGAAGCCGTGCGCCGGGAAAAGGACGAAGCCTCGCAAAAGCGTCTGAGCCTGATTGAAGACGAAATCCGCCGTCTTGACCGGGAGTATTCCGACCTGGAAGAAATCTGGAAGGCCGAGAAAGCCGCCGTGCAGGGCGCACAAACGATCAAGGAGCAGATCGACCGGCTGCGTACTGACATGGAAGACGCCACCCGCAAGGGCGACTGGCAAAAAGTTTCCGAACTGCAATATGGCACGCTGCCGCAACTGGAAGCCCAGCTCAAAGCCGCCGAAGCTGGAGAAAACCCGGCTGGCCAGAAAAGCAACCGCCTGCTGCGCACCCAGGTAGGTGCCGAGGAAATTGCCGAAGTGGTCAGCCGCGCCACCGGGATTCCGGTGTCCAAAATGTTGTCCGGCGAGCGCGAAAAGCTGCTGAAAATGGAAGATGTGCTGCACCAGCGGGTGATCGGCCAGGACGAAGCCGTGCGCGTGGTGGCCGATGCCATCCGCCGTTCGCGTTCCGGCCTGTCCGACCCGAACCGGCCCTATGGCTCCTTCCTGTTTCTCGGCCCGACCGGGGTGGGCAAGACCGAACTGTGCAAGACGCTGGCTGGCTTTTTGTTTGACAGCGAAGAACACATGATCCGCGTGGACATGTCGGAATATATGGAGAAGCATTCGGTGGCCCGGCTGATTGGCGCGCCACCGGGCTATGTGGGCTACGAGGAAGGCGGTTATCTCACCGAACAGGTGCGCCGCAAGCCGTATAGCGTGATCCTGCTTGATGAAGTGGAAAAAGCCCACCCGGACGTGTTCAACATTCTGTTGCAGGTGCTGGACGATGGCCGGCTGACCGATGGCCAGGGCCGCACGGTGGACTTCCGCAATACCGTGGTGGTGATGACCTCGAACATGGGCAGCCAGCTGATTCAGTCCATGGCCACCGACGACTACGAACTGGTCAAACTGGCGGTGATGGGCGAAGTGCGCACCCACTTCCGCCCGGAATTCATCAACCGGATTGACGAAGTGGTGGTGTTCCATGCGCTGGACAGCCAGCACATTGCTTCGATTGCCCGCATCCAGCTCAAGCATCTGGAAAAACGTCTGGCGGCGATGGGGCTGCAGCTGGAGGTCAGCGACGCTGCACTGGCCTTGATCAGCGAAGCGGGTTTCGACCCGGTGTATGGTGCGCGTCCGCTCAAGCGGGCCATCCAGAGCGAAATCGAAAATCCGCTGGCCAAGTCGATTCTGGCTGGTCGTTATGCGCCCAAGTCAGTCATTCGTATCGACGCCCAGCACAACAAGCTGGTGTTTGCCTGAGTCAGCGATACGCCGCGCCGTGCAAGCCCTGCCAGTCTGGCAGGGCTTTTTTCATCTTAGGGATACGCTGAACAAATCGTCATTCCCGCGAAGGCGGGAATCCAGGAGGTTGATTTTGCTGGGTTTTGCTTTTGGCAAACACGATTTTTCTGAATAAATCAGCGTATCCTTAGGTGCGGCTGATGGCAGCGCCCACCGCGCGGCGGTGACGTTGACCTGCTGATATTGAATGCCATGATGTGAATGGATAATAGCATAATATGCTTGAAATTTATTTCACTGGAATATATTATCCGCAACTGTTGCGGTTAAGCTTGCGTTAAGCTTGGCTGATGATAGTATGGAAATGTCCATCATCTGTTCAGACAAGAAAAGATGCAAAACCCGATAAAACAAAAAATTTCTTTAATTTTCAATGTTTTATGAATTCAAGTATATTACTCCTGCACTGGATAAAGCCCATTTTCCATGTGTGGCTTTAATTGTCATGCTGCTGTCCGGCCTTGAGCGGAGCATTTCAACCGCCGCATTGGCTTAAGGGGCTGGCAGGGTGCACAAATTTCCGCCAGTTTCTGCTGTTGTGATAGCTCATGACATGGCAGTATACGTTGGGCTATAATACTAAACCTTTGTTCATTTATTTGTCTGCTGGCGCGCCGGTTCAGCTTGTGCTGGCCAGTGGCTGCGCCGCACTGCCGGAAGCTGACTCCCGATGAAAAACCTGTCTGTACGCACACAACTTCTGGCCCTGGTGATCCTGGCCGTGGTGGGCTTTCTGGCGCTGGGCGGCATGGTGCTGCGCTCGGAATACCTGGCCTTGCGCGCCGCCAGCGTGGACAAGCTGACCACGCTGACCGAAAGCGCGCTGTACATCATCCGTCACTATGAAGAAGCGGCCAGCCAGGGGCAGATGGGCGAAGCTGACGCCAAGGCGCAGGCCAAGCGGGCGGTGATGGCATCGCGCTACGGCAAGGATGGCTATTTTTTCATTTTTGACGCCCAGCTCAATTACGTGGGCCACCCGCTCAAGCCGGCGCTGGACGGCACCAGCGTGTACAAGCTGAAAGACGCCAAGGGGCGGAATCTGGGCGAGCTGTTTGCCAAGGCGGTGGCCGATGGCAGTGGGCTGGCATCGTATGACTGGATCAAGCCAGGTGACTCGGACGAAACTGAAAAAATCTCCAAGGTATTGCGCAGCCAGCGGTGGCACTGGGTGGTAGGCACTGGCCAGCATATTGAAGACATCAACCGCGAAATCTGGCAGTCGGCCATCAATCTGCTGGTGATCATGGGTCTGGGTACGCTGCTCTTGCTGCTGGCCGGCATGGCGATTGCGCGCAATATTGTCCGCCAGTTGGGCGGCGAACCGGTGTATGCCGCCGAAGTGGTGGCCAGCATTGCCAGCGGCAACCTGAATACCCCGATCATCGAGCGCGGCCAGGGCTTGCTCAGCGCCATTGCCAGCATGCAAACCCAGCTGCGCACCATGGTTGGCCAGGTAGCCGAGCAGGCCAACCGGCTGATGGACATGTCCAAGGGCTTGTCCGGCCATGTCGAGCATCTGTCCACCGCCGCCCAGAGCCAGAGCGAATCGGCCTCGGCCATGGCCGCCTCGGTAGAGCAGATGACCGTCAGCATCAATGAAATTGCCAGCCATGCCGGCGAGGCGCGCGATATCAGCCAGAATGCCGGCCAGCAGTCGCATGACAGTGGTCAGGTGGTGCGCCGTGCCGCCGAGGAAATGGCCGAGATCAATGGTTCGGTGGAGGCTGCATCGCATACGCTGACCACGCTGGTGCAGGACGTGGGGGGGATTAGTTCGATTGTCGGGGTGATTCGTGACGTGGCCGACCAGACCAATCTGCTGGCGCTCAACGCCGCGATTGAAGCTGCCCGCGCTGGTGAACAAGGCCGGGGCTTTGCCGTGGTGGCCGATGAGGTGCGCAAGCTGGCGGAACGCACCGCCAAGGCCACCGGGGAAATTACTGACCGAATTCACCATATCCAGCACTTGTCCGGCCAGTCGCGTGCCAGCATGGACGCCGCCGTGCAGCGGATGACCGATGGCGTGACCCTGGCGCGTGAAGGCGGCGAGGCGATTGGCACCATCGAAAGCCACTCCAATCAGGTGGTGGCCACGGTCAACGATATTTCCCTGGCGCTGAAAGAGCAAAGCCTGGCCAGCAACGACATTGCCCAGCGTATTGAGCAGATTGCCCGTGGCGCTGGCGACACCGCTACGGCGGTGCAGGCGGCGGCGCTGGCCAGCAGCGAAATGCACGCCGTGGCCGCCAGCCTGCAAACCTCGGTGCGTGGCTTTCGTACCTGAGTCATGAACGTTGAGCCATGAAAGCCATGAAAAAGCCCTGATGGCTCAGGGCTTTTTCATGATGGCTGCCGGACAGCGCTTAAGGAAACGCTGAAAAAATCGTCATCCCCGCGAAGGCGGGAATCCAGGGTGTTGCTTTTGGCAAAAACGATTTTTCTGAATCAATCAGCGCTTCCTTAACGCCAGAACTGATACCACGGCATATCCTGATACACCCAGGGCGATTTCAGATAGCGGCTGTTCGGGTAGCTCGTGACCAGCACCCGCTGGCTGTCTTCGGCCAGTTTCGGCAGTTTCAGCTCGGTGTAGGCGGTGACCATCAGCGCCAAGGCTTCTTCGGTGTAACCCGCGTCGGCAAACTCGCGAATGGTGGCCTGGGCGCGGTTGACCGCCGCCAGGTACGCCTTGCGTTTCATGTAATAGCGCGCCACGTGCATTTCATTGGCGGCCATGGCGTCCACCAGGATGGCCATTTTTTTCTTGCCGTCTTCCGCATACGGGCTTTGCGGGAAGCGGGTAATCAGCTCGCGAAACGCCTGGAACGACTCGCGCGCGGCGCGCGGATCGCGTTCGGACAAATCCTGCCCGGTCCAGCGGGTCAGCAGCGATTCATCTTCGTTGAAATGCACCAGGCCCTTCAGGTAGTAGATGTAATCCAGGTTGGGGTGGGCCGGGTGCAGTTTGATGAAACGGTCGCACGCCGCCAGCGCCAGTTGGGCTTCCCTATCCTTGAAATGGGTGTACGCGAGGTCCATTTGCGCTTGCTGCGCAAAGCGTCCGTACGGAAAACGCGCTTCCAGCGTTTCGTATAGCTGCACAGCGCGCGTATAATTGCCACTGTTCAATTCGTCGCGGGCCTCGCCGTAGAGTCTTTCTACCGGCCAGCCTCGCGTTTCATCAGCAGGTCCCTTGGTGGACGAACATGCCACCAGACCTGCCGCCATCAGCATTGCAGCAACGATTTTTTTCATGAGCCATCCTTACGACAGTTCCGAAGATTATAACGACTTATCCGAAAACCGTGTCGTCCAGATACCGACGGAATTGGCAGGCGAGCGGCTGGATGCCGCTCTTGCCCGTTTATTTCCGGTGTATTCGCGCTCACGGCTGCAACAATGGATCAAGGACGGCCACGTGTTGGTCAACGGCGAAACCGCCCTGGGCAAGCAAAAGATGTACGGTGGCGAGCAGATTCTGCTCGACGCCCCGCCCCCGCCAGAGATCAGCGCATTCACCGCCGAGGACATTCCGTTCCCGGTGGTTTACGAAGACGAACACCTGCTGGTGATCGACAAACCCGCCGGGCTGGTGGTGCACCCGGCGGCCGGCAATTGGTCCGGCACCCTGCTCAACGGCCTGTTGCACTACTGCCCCAGCCTGACCCAGCTGCCGCGCGCCGGCATTGTGCACCGGCTGGACAAGGACACCAGCGGCCTGATGGTGGTGGCCAAAACCCAGCTGGCGCAAACCGACCTGGTGCGCCAGTTGCAGGCGCGCACGGTCAAGCGCCATTACCGCGCCGTGGCCGACGGCCTGGTGCGCCAGTCCGGTGCCATCGACGCCGCCATTGGCCGCGACCCACGCAACCGGCTGAAAATGGCCGTGGTGAATTTTGGTGGCAAGCCGGCGGTCACCCATGTGGAAGTGGTTGAACGCCTGCTGGCGCACACCCTGGTGGAATGCCGGCTGGAAACTGGCCGCACCCACCAGATTCGCGTACACATGCAAAAAGCCGGGCACCCGCTGGCGGGTGATCCGCTGTATGGCAATCCGCGCCACGCCATGAGCAATACCGCCCGCGAGGCGGTGGCGCTGCTGGGCCGTCAGGCGCTGCACGCCTACCGGCTGGCGCTGGTGCATCCGGCGACGGGCGAAACGCTGGAATGGAAATCCCGCCTGCCTGCCGATATCCGCGCCTTGCTGGCGGTACTGCGTGCCGAAGCTGGCCACGCTCACCACGCGCCGGACCTGGACGACGACGAGGATGACGGCGACGACGATGGCTGGGAGATCATCTACACCCGCGAGGAGTAACAAACGCGCGGCAAAACCCGTCTTGGCGCAGGCTCCGGCAGTGCTGTTGCTGCCATCTGGCATTCCCCCTAGCCAAACCGGCGCGGGGGTTTTATAATCCGACGCTCTTACCCGGAAGCGTGGCTGAGTGGTTTAAGGCAGCGGTCTTGAAAACCGTCGGGGATGTGAGTCCCCCGTGAGTTCGAATCTCACCGCTTCCGCCAGATCAAAACAAAACCCCCTTGAGCAATCAAGGGGGTTTTGTTTTGATCTGGTCAGTGTGGTGTCGTGGCCAGGACAGCCCCGTGTCAAATGGGCAGGATAGCACCAGGGCTAGGGCAAAAAGCGCCAACGCCATGGACAGCCAACCAGCCGGCGGCGCTTTTGCAGTGACAACGACACACCCATACCCAATCCCGCCCCCGCCGATATAATACCCCCCTCTTCTTGCTGTCCCCCGGAGGCGCCATGTCCACCACCCTGCCCGCTGTCTTGATTGTGGACGATGAAATCCGTTCGCTGGAAACCCTGCGCCGCACGCTGGAAGAAGCGTTTGAAGTATTTACCGCCGCCAGCACCGACGACGCGCTGGCCATCCTGCAAAGCGAGTTTGTCCATGTGGTGATCAGCGACCAGCGCATGCCGGACATGACCGGGGTGGCGTTCCTGAAAATTGTCCGCGAGCGCTGGCCTGAGGTGGCGCGCATCATCCTGTCTGGCTACGCCGACAACGCCGACATCATTGCCGCCATCAACGAAGCCGGGATTTACCAGTACCTGCTCAAGCCCTGGCGGCCAGATGCGCTGCTGCTGACCGTGCAGGGCGCGGCGCGGCTGGGAATGTTGCAGCGGGAAAACGAGCTGATCAATATCGAGCTGAAAGCCAGCGAGCCGTGGATGCGCAGCCGGGTGGCGGCCAAGCGCCAGCAGGCATCGGATGCGTTTGCCATGAGCAGCATCACCCGCGCCGCCAACAGCCCGCTCAACCGCATCTGCACACTGCTGACCAAGGTGGCGATACACGACATTGCCGTGCTGATTGAAGGCGAATCCGGGGTGGGCAAGGAGCTGCTGGCGCGTGCGCTACATTACGCCAGCCACCGCGCCCAGCGCCCGTTTGTGGGCGAAAACTGTGCGGCGCTGCCGGAGCAGTTGCTGGAAAGCGTGCTGTTTGGCCACAAGCGCGGCGCGTTTACCGGAGCCTATCAGGACCACGTTGGGCTATTTCAGCAGGCTGACGGCGGCACCATCTTTCTGGACGAAATCGGCGAAACTTCGCCAGCGTTTCAGGCCAAGCTGCTGCGGGTGCTGCAGGAAGGCGAAATCCGCCCGGTGGGCAGTTCGCGCTCGCTGAAGGTGGATGTGCGCGTGGTGTCGGCCACCAACCGCACCCTGGCCGATCTGGTGCAGCAGGGGCGTTTCCGCGAAGACTTGTACTACCGGCTGTCGCCGTTTGCCGTGGTGACGCCGCCGCTGCGCGAGCGCCCGGAAGATATTCCGCTGATTGCGCTGGATTTGCTTGAGCGCATGCGCGCCAGCTTTGGCCAGCCCGACGCGCTGTTCAGCCCGGCCACGCTGGTGTGCCTGCAAAACTACCGCTGGCCGGGTAATGTGCGCCAGCTGAAAAACGAAATCCAGCGCATGCTGGCGCTGGCCGAGGGTGCCGTGCTCAGCCCGGACTTGCTGTCGCCGCAGGTGCTGCACGCCGGCGATGAATCGCAGCAGGAAGAACTGGCGTTTCTGGGCAGCGTGCGCGGTGACCTGAAAGAACGGCTGGACCAGCTGGAAAGCCAGATCATCCGCGAAACCCTTACCCGCCACCGCTGGAACAAAACCCGCGCCGCCAGCGAGCTGGGCCTGTCGCGGGTGGGCCTGCGCAACAAACTGGTGCGCTACGGGCTGGAACCCAAGGGCTGATGGCAATGATCGTCGGGGGCAACACACGCTTATTTGCGCACCCGTCCCAGCGTCAGCCCGTACAGTGCCATGCGCGCCAGCTTCTTCAGGCTGGGAGCCAGCATCAGGCTGTACCAGGAAAATTTCCAGTACGCGGTTTTATGCCGCAACGACAATAATTTGTCGCCGTAGGCAACCATCACATCGTCCAGATAAGCCAGATCCAGCGCCAGAATCAGATTGCAGCTGTTCAGGTGGTCAATGTGGTTCTGGGTCAGCGTGGCGCTGGCGCGGGTTACATTATTGTGATGGCGGCGATAGCGGCCCAGCACTTCATCCAGATAGTGAATTTCACCGCCGTTGTGCAGGGTTTCCACCCAGTACAGCCAGTCAGACGCCACGGGAATGGCCGGGTTGAAGCCATGTTTTGGGGTGCGCTCGCGGCGCACCATGGTCGAGCAGGCACCATTGAAGGTGCCATGGCGGATGGCGGTGTGCACATCACCGGACAGCTTGGTTCTTTCATTGAAAAAATACAGCGTGGCGTCGGTTTCCGACTGGAACACATCCAGATTGTGGTAGCACACGCTGCAGTGCGGGTGCGCTTCCATATGCGCCACTTGCTTGCTGATCTTGCCGGGCACCGGGTCAAGTTCCGCCTGGCGATGCTGCCATGGTCGCACGGGCGCTGCCGGCGTAATGGATCAGATTATGAAACACGGTTGGCGTGGCCCCGCTATTGCGGTAGCCATGCGCCTGGTCGGCAGCAAAGCGCAGCGCCTGGCCCGCGTTCAGCGGCTGCCAGCTACCGTTGAGCCAGAGATCCAGACAGCCGGCAATCACCAGCACATATTCGCTCACCCCGGTCACATGCGCGTCAGCCAGGCGCTGGTAGCCGGGGGGCAGGGTCAGTTCAAACAGTTCAAACCCCACCGCCGGATCATAAGGAAACACCGGTGCCACCAGCATGGCGTCGCTGGCCGGTTGCCGGCGCAAAGCGTGGGCATCACGCCGTTCTGGCGGGCGCGGCGGCGCAGCCGGGGCCTGCGACGGCTCCAGCAGCTGCGACAGCGACAGCTGCAAGCCGCCGGCCAGCTTCCACAGCGTGGCCACCGTCGGGCTGGATTCGCCGCGTTCAATCTGGCCCAGCATGGCCTTGCTCACGCCAGTGGCGGCGGCGGTGTGGTCCAGACTCCAGCCGCGCGCCTTGCGCAGCGCACGCAAGGTGTCGCCCAGGGCAGTGGGGGAAGCACTCATCAGGCATCAGGCTCCAGATTCAGCAGGCCACCCCATGACACTGCATGGCGCGGGGTAGCATGAAAATACTCAAAATAAAAACAGGTTGGGCTATTGTGCGTAATAGCGCACAAGGGGTAGCATGCGCTGTGCGTCATCACGCACACTTTTGTCATTACAGCACAGTTGCCAGGGCCTTGCACCCACTGTGCCCGCCAGGAGCCGCCATGCGCCGTTATTTCAATCCATCCCATTTGTCTGCCGGCCTGATTGCCGTGCTGGTGGGCTACACCAGTTCGGCGGCCATCATTTTCCAGGCGGCCACCGCCGCCGGGGCCACCCCGGCGCAAACCAGTTCGTGGCTGTGGGCGCTGGGCGTGGGCATGGGGCTTACCAGCCTGGGCCTGTCGTGGTGGCATAAAATGCCAGTGCTCACCGCCTGGTCCACCCCCGGCGCGGCGCTGCTGGTCACCGCGCTGGCCGGGCTGTCGATGGGCGAGGCGGTGGGGGCGTTCCTGTTTGCCTCGGCGCTGGCGCTGCTGTGCGGCATCACCGGCTGGTTTGACACGCTGATGCGCTGGGTACCCAAGGCCATGGCTGCCGCCATGCTGGCCGGGGTGTTGCTGCGTTTTGGTCTGGGCACGTTCACCGCATTGCCCAGCCAGCCCTGGCTGGTGGGCAGCATGCTGCTGGGCTTTTTGCTGCTGCGCCGCTGGGTTCCGCGTTTTGCCGTGCCGCTGACCCTGCTGCTGGGCCTGGCGGTGGCGGCGGGGCAGGGGCTGATTCACACCGAGGCGCTGACGGTATCGCTGGCCCAGCCGGTGTGGATGGCCCCCAGTTTTTCCTGGACCGCGCTGATTGGCGTGGGGCTGCCGCTGTTTGTGGTCACCCTGGCGTCACAAAACGTGCCCGGCGTGGCGGTGCTGCGCGCCAATGGCTACACCCTGCCGGTATCACCACTGGTGGGCTGGACTGGCGCGGCCGGGGTGCTGCTGGCACCGTTTGGCGGGTTTTCGTTTAACCTGGCTGCCATTACTGCCGCCATCTGCATGAGCCCGGACGCCGACCCTGATCCGGCCCAGCGCTATCGGGCGTCGATCTGGGCGGGGATTTTCTATCTGGGCACCGGCCTGCTCGGTGCCACGGTGGTCGGGCTGTTTACTGCACTGCCGCAGGCACTGATTGTCACCATCGCTGGCCTGGCGCTATTGGGGACGATTGGCAATGGCCTGGCTGCCGCACTGGAACACCCGGCAGAGCGCGACGCGGCGCTGATGACCTTTGTGGTGACCGCGTCGGGAATGTCATTGTTTGGCATTGGCAGCGCCTTCTGGGGCCTGCTGCTGGGCGGGCTGACCGCCTGGCTGCAACAGCGCAGCCGGTGAGGCACCGGGCTCGCGGCGTGACCGGGGTGTCGCCAATGCCGGGCGACGCCCCGGTGTGACAGGCCTGTGACACTGATTCAGAATTAAGCCTTGCTTTTCAGTACGGTTTATCAGATACTGACGGATTGCCGCTCGGCCTTGCCTCCAGATTCGATCTGGTGGTTCATCGTCTCTCCGACCCTCTGTCGATCCTGTTGCTGTGATCGACCACCTTACGGTTGGCATTCGATGTTCATGACATGCCGCCGCCGTCTTGCTGCCTGCTAGTTTGACGCCTGCCCTGCCGAGCTCCATTGACCTCGTATCCATACAAAGGAAGTTCCCTTGTCGCAATCTGCTTTCGAGGCGCTCGGCCTCGACGCCCGTATCGTTTCCACCTTGACCCAAAACCAGCTGACCACACCGACCCCGGTGCAGGAACAAACCATTCCGCTGCTGCTGCAAGGACGTGATCTGATCGGGTCGGCACAAACTGGCACCGGCAAAACCGCTGCCTTCCTGCTGCCGGCGTTGCATCGCCTGGCGCAATCGACCGAAAACACCAAGGGCCGTGGTGCCCGCGTTCTGGTGCTCACCCCCACCCGCGAGCTGGCTCAGCAAGTGGCCCGCGCCGCAGAAACCTTTTCCAAGGGTCTGCCGCGCATCAAAACCGTTTGCGTGGTGGGCGGCGTGTCCTACCGCATCCAGAACGACCTGCTGGCCAAGCCGCACGAAATTCTGGTGGCTACCCCTGGCCGTCTGATCGACCACGTCAATGCCCGCCGCATTGACTTCTCCCGTCTGGAAATGCTGATCCTCGACGAAGCCGACCGCATGCTGGACATGGGCTTCTCCGACGACGTGCTGGCGATTGCCAACCAGCTGCCGAAACAGCGCCAGACCGCATTCTTCACCGCCACCACCACCCACAATGTGCGTTCGTTTGCCAACGAACTGCTCAATGACCCGGCCACCATCGAAGTTGCCGCGCAGACCGCCCGTCATGAGCAGATCGACCAGATGATGTGCTATGTGGATGACCTGGGCCACAAGAAACGGCTGCTGAAGCACTTCCTGGCTCAGGAAGGCATCAAGCAGGCCATCATCTTCACCGCCACCAAGCGTGACACCGAAGAACTGGCCGACGAACTGTGCGTGGAAGGCCTGCGCGCCGCTGCCCTGCATGGCGACATGCCGCAACGCGAACGCACCCGCACGCTGACCCAGCTGCGCCGTGGCGAATTCGACCTGCTGGTGGCCACCGACGTGGCCGCCCGTGGCATCGACGTGGCCGGCATCAGCCATGTGTTCAACTTCGACCTGCCGCGCTTTGCCGAAGACTACGTGCACCGCATTGGCCGTACCGGTCGTGCTGGTGCCACCGGCACCGCCATTGCCCTGGTAGGCCGTGACGACGTGATGCCGCTGCGCCGCATCGAACGCTTCACCAGCCACAAGATCCGCGTGCATGAAGTGGAAGGCATGGAAGGCCGTTTCCGTCCGAACGAACGCAAGCCGGGCAGCGGCGGCGGCAATGGCCGTCCGCATGGCGGTGGCAAGCGTCCGGGCAGCAGCTGGGGCGGCAAGGGCAAGTCGCACGGTGACCGTGGCTTTGGCGGCGACCGTTCGTTTGGCGACCGCGCCGTGGCCACCACCAGCGGCGAACGCAGCTTTGGCGACCGCAGCGAGCGCAGCCACAGCCATGGCGAACACCCGCACGCTGACCGCGCTCCGGCCAACCGTGGCCACTTTGGTGACCGTCATCAGGACCGTGGCGGTTACGCCGGTCGCCACGAGCGCAGCCCGCGCCCGGCAGGTGCCCCGCATGCCGCGCCGCACGCCCCGCGTGCCGAAGGTCAAGCTCGCAGCGAGCCGCGCGGTGAAGGCCGTCAGCCGCTGGACAACTCCAACCACAACCCGTTTGCCAATGCCGGTGGTCGCCCGCCGCGCCATGGTCAGCACAGCGAACCGCGCAGCTTCAGCGGTGACCGTCGCCCGGCCAGCCCTGGCGGCGATCGTCGCCCCGGTGGCCAGAGCGCCGACGGCCAGCGCCGTCCGGTGCGTGAAGGTGGCCACGGTGCCCGTCGCGACCGCTATCCGGCTTACCGCGACTGATCTGCCTGAGCGCAAGCCGCCAGGCTTGCCGCTGGCAGGCTGACGCCAAGCCCGAAACCAGGGCACCCTTATCCGGGGTGCCCTGGTTTTTTTATGCCCACCCTCTGCACAAGCCGGCGCAGGCATGCTAATGTCTTCGGCTATCCAAACCGCCCCTCTCACCTGCCGGAAGCTGCCATGCTGGAACGTGAATACCTGAATATCTGTCTGGCCGAGCCCTCTTCGGTGCAGGCCAGCATCATCAAGCACATGCTGAGTACGCTTGGCATCGATAACCTGCAAATCACCGAAAGCGGCCAGGCCACGCTGGACCTGCTGGCCAGCCCAGTGCCGCCCGATGTGGTGATCAGCGCGCTTTACCTGCCCGACATGACCGGCACCGACCTGGTGTATCGCATGCGCGATAACCCGCGCATGCGCGAAACCCCGTTTTTGCTGGTGTCCAGCGAAACCAAGCGCTCCTACCTCGACCCGATCCGCCAGGCCGGCACCCTGGCCATCCTGCCCAAGCCGTTTACCGGCGAGCAGCTGTCGCATGCGCTGAACAACACCGTTGAATTCCTCAACGCCCACGAAAACCGCATGGACTCCAGCGTGCTGGACGTAGCCGAACTCAGCGTCTTGCTGGTGGACGACAGCCTGACCGCGCGCAACCATATTCGCGGCGTGCTGCAACGCATCGGCTTTGAGCGCATCAGCGAAGCCATCAACGGCCAGGAAGCCGTGCCGCTGCTGGACACCACGCTGTTTGACCTGGTGGTCACCGACTACAACATGCCGGAAATGGACGGCAAACAGCTGGTGGAATACGTGCGCCAGCACAGCATGCAGCCGTCGGTGCCCATTCTGATGGTGTCGTCCGAGCACGACGAAGGCCGGCTGGCCGCCATCGAACAGGCCGGCGTGTCGGCCATCTGTGACAAACCCTTTGAAGTGGAACTGATCCGCAAGCTGCTGCGCAATTTCTTTGTCGAGCCCAGCCGCTGCTGATTGGCCCTGTATTGACCTGGATTGTCTGGACTTGGATGATCTGATTGCGGCGCGCCCGGTGACGGGCGCGCCGCGCTATTGTGAGCCAAACCCCATGAGCCACCCCCTGCGCATCGCCTTTGCCGGCATTGGCCTGATGGGCCTGCCGATGTGTCGCCGCCTGCTGGCCGCCGGCTACCCGCTGACCGTCTGGAACCGCAACCCCGACAAAACCGCCCCGCTGCTGGCCGCTGGCGCACGCCAGGCCGCCAGCCTGGCCGAACTGGCGGCTGGGGCAGATATCGTCTGCCTGTGCCTGTCTGACACCGCCGCTGTCGAGCAGGTGATGTTTGCCGCCGACGGCTTGGCCGTCCACTTGGCGGCGGACACACTGGTGGTGGATTTTTCCAGCATCGAACCCGCCGCCACCCGCCTGTTTGCCCAGCGCCTGGCCACCCAATGCGGCGCACGCTGGGTGGACGCGCCGGTTTCCGGTGGCGTGGTCGGTGCCGAGCAAGGCCGGTTGGTGATCATGGCTGGCGGCGAGCCCGCCGACATCGAGCGCCTGCGTGCGCCGCTGGCGGCGCTGAGCCAGCGGCTGACCTGTATGGGCCCGGTGGGCTGTGGCCAGGTCACCAAGGTGTGCAATCAATTGATTGTCGCCGCCAACAGCCTGCTGATTGCCGAAGCCGTGGCACTGGCCGAACGCGGTGGCGTAGACGCCAGCCTGCTCGCCCCGGCGCTGGCCGGCGGCTTTGCCGACTCGCTGCCGATGCAAATCCTCGCCCCGCGCATGGCCACCCGCCAGCATGAACCGGTGCAGTGGAAAGTGGCCACCTTGCTCAAAGACCTGGACAATGCCGTGAAACTGGCACGGGAGACCGACAGCGCCAGCCCGCTGGCCGCGCTGGCCGACCAGTTGATGCGGCTGCACGCCACACGCGGACATGGGCAGGCGGATTTGAGCAGTGTGATTGGCTTGTTTCACTCGAGCATCGACAGCACCGCCCCAGCCTGAACACCAAGGCTTGCTACGGCGCTCAGGCATGGCATTCATTCCGTGAATGGGATGGCAGGGGCAAACATTGCCCTGAGGGGCATGCCCATCCGCTACACTGGGCGCTGTTCTGTTTTTTCCCGGTTTTGACCATGACCGCCTCTTCCCTCTACCTTGGCCTGATGTCCGGCACCAGCCTGGATGGCGTGGACGCCGTGCTGGCCGACTTTGCCAGCGCCCGCCCCACGGTGCTGGCCTGCGTCAGTCTGCCCTATCCGGATAGCCTGCGCAGCGCCGTGCTGGCGCTGCAACCGCGTGGTGACAACGAGCTGGACCGTGCCGCCCGGCTGGGGCGTGAGCTGGCGCAGCTGTACGCCCAGGCAGTCCACGCCACCCTGGCGGCAGCCGGGGTCAGCGCCAACCAAGTGGCCGCGCTGGGCTGTCACGGCCAGACCGTGCGCCATGCGCCGCACGCCGGCTACACGATTCAGCTGGGCGACCTGGCCCTGCTGGCCGAACTGACCGGGGTGGACACCATCGGCGACTTCCGTCGCCGCGATCTGGCTGCCGGCGGACAGGGTGCGCCGCTGGTGCCTGCCGCCCATCAGGCCTGGTTTGCCCACCCGACCCAGGCGCGGGCAGTGCTCAATCTGGGTGGCATCGGCAACCTGACCCGGCTCGACCCGGCCTTGCCGGTGATGGGTTTTGACACTGGGCCGGGCAATATGCTGCTGGACGCCTGGATTGGCCAGCATCGGCCCGGCCAGCGCTTTGACGCCAATGGCGAATGGGCGGCCAGCGGCCAGTGTCTGCCAGCCTTGCTGGCCGAGCTGCTGACCGAACCGTACTTTGCCTGCCCCCCGCCCAAAAGCACCGGGCGCGACCTGTTCTCGCTGGACTGGCTCCAGCCTCGCCTGGCCGCTTATCCTGGCCTGGCCGCTGCCGACGTGCAGCGCACCCTGCTGGCGCTGACCGTGCACAGTGTAGCCGATGCCGTGCGCCAGCATGCGCCGGCCACGCGGGCCTTGTATGTATGCGGCGGCGGCGCGCTGAATCCGCTGCTGATGGCCGAACTGGCCGCCGCGCTGCCGGATTGCGCCGTGGCCACCACCGATGCACTGGGTATTCCGGCCATGCAGGTGGAAGCACTGGCCTTTGCCTGGCTGGCCCGCCAGTACTGCCTGCGCCAGCCAGGCAATGTGCCGGCGGTCACCGGCGCGCAAGGGGAACGGGTATTGGGGGCGCTGTATCCGCGCTGAAAGCCATGCGCACGGCGGTCTGACGCTGAATGTCCCGACCCGTGGCACGCTGCCCGGCCCGTCGGGCGCTCTGCCAGTCCGTGCGCGCCTTGTGCTGGCCGCTGCCAGATTTGACAACTTACCTACCAATAAGTAAATTGCCGGCATGACTGCTCCCGATGCCGCTTCCCCCCAGCCGGATGACGCCCGGCAAGACACCAAAAAACGCATTCTCGACATGGCCGAGACACTGCTGCTGACCCGTGGCTTCAATGCCTTCAGCTACCAGCATATTTCCTCCAGCCTGGGGGTGAAAAACGCGGCGATTCACTACCACTATCCCAAAAAAAATCATCTGGGCGTAGCGGTGATCCAGCGCTATCGCCGCCGCTTCCAGCGCTTTGTCGACGCTCAGGCCGGCTTGTCCAGCGTGGCCCAGCTGGAAGCCTACTTTGCCCTGTCCACCCGCTACTACGACCAGGACCAGCAAATCTGCCCCAGCGGGATTCTCAGCGCCGAATACCATGTGCTGCCGGAAGACATGCAGACAGAAGCCGCTGCGTTTGTGGCGGAAATGCGCGACTGGGCCGTGCAGATTCTGCGCGAAGGCCAGGCGCGGGGAGAACTGCAGTTTGCCGGCACGCCGCAGGCCATGGCGGCGGTGATGTTTGCCGCGTTGCAGGGGGCCTTGCAGCTGGCCCGGCTGGACCCGGACATCCTGCTGCAGATCAAGACCCAGCTGCGCGCACTGCTTAACGCGCCCACTGACGCCTGAGCCCCGATCCGTGTCTGGCGGGGCGCAGTCCCGCCGGTTTTTCCCGTTTACCCAGGAGATTGTCGTGACCCATCCCTCTGTGCGCACCGAACTGGCCGATGGCATTGCCCAGCTGACGCTGAACCGCCCGGACAAATCCAACGCCTTTGACGCCGACATGTGGCAGGCGCTGCACGACGCGCTGCGCTGGGCTGACGACACACCGGAAGTGCGGGTGGTGATCCTCAGCGGCGCGGGCAAGAATTTTTGCGCGGGGATTGATCTGGCCATGCTGATGAATATCCAGCAAACCATCCAGAACGACTGCGAAGGCCGCAAGCGTGAAGCGCTGCGCCGGCTGATCCTGCAGCTGCAGGGGGATATTTCCAGCCTGGAACACTGCCGCAAGCCGGTGATTGCCGCCATTCACGGTGCCTGTGTCGGCGGTGCCATCGACCTGATCACCGCCGCCGACATCCGCTTTGCCAGCGCCGACGCCTATTTTGCCGTGCGTGAAATCGACATGGGCATGACCGCCGATGTGGGCACCCTGCAACGGCTGCCGCGCATTGTGGGCGAAGGCGTGGCACGCGAGCTATGCCTGACTGGCCGCCGGGTGGACGCTGCCGAAGCTGCCGCGCTGCGGCTGGTCAACCGGGTGCTGGATACGCCGGAGGCGTTGCTGGCGCATGCCCGCCAGGTGGCCGCCGAGATTGCCGGCAAATCGCCGCTGGCGGTGCGCGGCACCAAGCAGGTGCTCAACTACAGCCGCGACCACAGCGTGGCCGACAGCCTGGAATATGTGGCCAACTGGAACGCCGCCATGCTGCTGTCGGCGGATATCCAGCAGGCGGTGATGGCCAGCATGAGTAAAACCCCGGCGCAATTTGCCGATTAAGCAGCGCCCACAACCGGTCGAGGGGGCGGCGACAGATGCCATCCCCCGACACAGCACCCGCCAGCCGGTTTATCATCACGCCTTTCTGTCTGACCCCGCCCCGCGCCCGCATGACCTCCTCTGCTTCTCCCCTGCTTGACTGGCAAGATGGCCAGCCGCTGTCCACCCGCTTTGGTGACCGCTATTTTTCCCGCCACAGCGGCATGGACGAAAGCCGCCATGTGTTTCTGCAACATAACCACCTGGCCGAGCGCTGGGCGGCGTTGCCGCAAGGCGGACGCTTTGTGATTGGCGAAACCGGCTTTGGCACCGGGCTGAATTTTCTCTGCGCCTGGCAGCTGTGGCGTCAGCACGCTCCGGCGCAGGCACGGCTGCATTTCATCAGCACAGAAAAATACCCATTGGCCCCTGCCGAGCTGGCGCAGGCGCTGGCCTTGTGGCCAGAGCTGGCCGAGCTGGCCCACCAATTGCAGGCGCAGTACGCCGTGCTGCCGCCGGGCTGGCACCGCTTTCATTTTGACGCCGACCGCGTCACCCTGACCCTGCTGGTGGGCGACGCGCTGGACACCCTGCCGCAGCTGGATCGGGCCAGCAGCCAGGTGGATGCCTGGTTTCTGGATGGCTTTGCCCCGGCGTGCAACCCGGAATTATGGTCGCCCGCGCTGTTTGCCCAGCTGGCGCGACTGTCGGCACCAGGGGCCAGCTTTGCCACCTTTACCTCGGCGGGCGTGGTCAAGCGTGGGCTGGCCGAGGCCGGCTTCAGCGTGCGCCGTGCGCGCGGGTTTCGCTATAAATGGCATATGTTGTGCGGCAATTGGCAGGGCGAACCGGCCTGCGCCTGGCAGCCGCCGTGGTATGCCTGGCCGGCGCATGTTGGCGAGCAACGGGCGCTGGTGATTGGCGGCGGGATTTCCGGTGCGGCGGCGGCGGCCAGCCTGGCACGGCGCGGCTGGCAAGTCACCGTGCTGGAGCAGCAGGCACAGTTGGCCGACGGCGCTTCCGGCAACGCTCAGGGCGTGTTGCACACCAAGCTGTCGCCACACCTCACCCCGCTGACCCGGCTATTGCTGTCTGGCTACGCCTACAGCCTGCGCCAGCTGCACCACGGCCTGCCGCGCGGCGAGGCGTGGGACGCCTGCGGTATTGTCCAGCTGGGCTTTGACGCCGACGAGCAGCAGCGCCACGCCGGCCTGGCCGCGCTGGGTCTGCCCGCCGAGGTGCTGCACGCCGTCAGCGCCGAACAGGCCAGCGCCCTGACCGGGCTGACGCTCGACCACGGCGGGCTGTGGCTGGGGCAGGGGGGCTGGGTGCATCCACCGGCCTGGGTGCGGCAACTGGCCGCCACGCCAGGCATCAGCGTGGAACTGGGCTGCACCATCGACACCCTTAGCCACGATGGCCAGCACTGGCTGGCCCACGCCCGCGATGGCCGCCAGTGGCGCAGCCCGGTGGTGGTGGTGGCCACCGCCCATCACGCCGCCCGGTTTGCCCAACTGGCGCACCTGCCGCTGAACCCGATTCGCGGCCAGGTGTCGCACGCTGCCGCCACCCCGGCCAGCCAGGCCCTGCGTGCGGTGTTGTGCGGCGAATCGTATATTTCACCGGCCCGGCTGGGCCAGCACTGCTTTGGGGCCACCTTCCGCTTCAAGCAGACTGAACTGGCGGTGACCACCGAAGAACATCAGGAAAACCTGGGAAAACTGGCCACGCTCACCGCCGACGGCTGGGCGCGGCTGGGCGGTGCGGCGTTAACGCCGGCGCAGCTGGGCGGCCGTTCTGGCTGGCGCGCCACCACCCCAGACTACCTGCCGCTGGTAGGCCCGGTGGCGCAGGCCGAGCAATTTGCCCAGCACTACCCCACGCCAGAACGCTGCGGCCCGCGCCAGCCAGGCCCGGCTGCGCCGTGGTGGCCGGGGCTGTATGTGTCGCTGGCGCATGGCTCACGCGGGCTGATCACCGCGCCGCTGGCCGGCGAAACGCTGGCTGCCGCCCTGCACGGCGACCCAGCCCCGCTGCCCGGCCCGCTGCTGGAGGCCCTGCACCCCAACCGCTTTTTACTGCGCGCACAAAAACGCCGCCATGCCCCGGAGCTCCGCCCATGACGCTGAGCCACTACGCCAAACAGAGCGCCTACCTGACCAAGGATGGCTCGGAAATCCGCGAGCTGATGCACCCATCGGTGCACGGCAACCAGGCGCAAAGCCTGGCCGAAGCCCGTTTGCCCGCCGGCTGCCAGACCCTGGCCCACCGCCATCGGCGCAGCGAGGAGCTGTATCACGTCACCCACGGCCATGGCTGGCTGCACCGCGATGGCCAGCGCCACTGGCTGCAAGCCGGCGATACCGCGCTGATTCCCCCCGGCTGCGTCCACTGGCTGGACAACCCCGGCCCTGATGCGCTGGTGCTGCTGTGCTGCTGCGCCCCGGCCTACGCCCACGACGACACCGAGCTGGTGGATGCAACCGCCACTGGAGCCGACGATGTTTGACCTGATTGCGCTGACCCCACGCTGGCTGGTGATCGACAAGCATCCGGATGTGTCTTTTCATCGTGAACAGGCCGAGCATGGCCTGCTGGACGCCATCCGCGCCCATACCGGGCTGAGTGCGCTGTACCCGGTGCACCGGCTGGACGCCATGACATCCGGCCTGCTGCTGTTTGCCCGCGACCCCGCCACCGCCGCCGAACTGGGCCGCGCCTGGCAGGCGGGCGAGGTGGGCAAGCTGTATCTGGCCATTGCACCGGGCAAACCCAGCAAAAAACAGGGCTGGGTGAAGGGCGATATGGACAAATCGCGTCGTGGCGGCTGGAAGCTGCTGCATAGCCAGCACAATCCGGCCATCACCTGGTTTGACAGCTGCAGCCTGGCCCCCGGCCTGCGCCTGTATCTGCTGCGCCCCTATACTGGCCGCACCCACCAGCTGCGGGTGGCGCTGAAAAGCCTGGGCGTGCCGATTCTGGGCGATCCGCTGTATGCACCTGCCGGACAAGCTAGCGACCGTGGCTATCTGCACGCGGCATTGCTGGAGTTTCCACTGGAGGGACAGCGCTGGTGCTACCAGCGGCTGCCCAGCCGGGGGGCCTTGTTTACCGAGCCGGGTTGTCAGGCGCAGATGGCGGCGCTGCTGGCCGACAGTGTGGCGCAGGGCAAAACCCTGCCCTTGGCCACCCCGGCCCGCCCCCCCGGTGACGCGCCACAGACGTAATCACCTCATTCAATCGGCATTTTTTTGCGCTGGCGCAAATCGGCATGAATTGCCGGGTGAGTTGGATTGGATTCGCCGGGGTGGGCTGCTAGAATCGAATCAGGATCCCCCCAACGCGGGTAAGATCCCCCATAACAGCCACGCCGCCAGCCTGGCCGGCGATAAGGCCACAAAGTGAGGAGATTCAAAATGGACGCCCTGTTTCATCCCCTGCCCACCACCCCGCTGCCCGCCAACACCGATCTGCTGCACCTGGAAGACCGCCCTGGTCGCCCGGTAACCCACGACAGCTGTGCGCTGGAGGTGATGACCGACCTGCGCGTGCTCGATCCGGTCAGCATCATCGAAGACGCCACGCTGGACGCCGCCCATGCGCTGATGGTCAGCCGCGCCATCCGCCTGCTGTTCATCACCGACGACGAAGGCCACCTGACCGGCCTGGTCACCGCCACCGACGTGCTTGGCGAACGGCCCATGCAGCGCATCCACCAGGATGGCAAACGCCACAGCGAACTGCTGGTGCGCGAGGTAATGACCCCGCGCGCCGAACTGGACACGCTGATGCTCAAGGATGTCAGCCACGCCAAGGTGGGCCAGCTGATTGCCACGATGAAACAGCTGGGCCGTCAACATGCGCTGGTAGTCGAGCATAATGCCCACAGCGGCCATCACGAGTTGTGCGGGCTGTTTTCCACCTCGCATATTGCCCGCCGGCTGGGCGTTTCGCTGAACTTCATCCGCGTGCCGCAAACCTTCTCGGAAATCCAGCAGCGCCTGACTCACCCGGCCTGAGCCGGCTGGACGCGGTGCCCCCTTCAGACGCGCACCAGCCTCCAGCGCCTGTTGCGCAAGCCAATGAATCAGGCCCGGCACGCCGGGCCTGATTCATTGGCGCTGAAACCGGGCAGGCGGCCCAGACTCAGCCCAGCCCGCCCTGACCGGCGCGGTTTATTTCTTTGGCGTGGTCTGGTTGCCAATCACCCCGCCCACCACAGCCCCGCCCACGGTGCCCACCGTGCTGCCACCAGTCAGCACCGACCCGGCCACGCCGCCCACCGCCGCGCCAATTGCGGTATTGCGCTGACGCTTGTTCATGTCGGCGCAGGCGCCCAGGCTGCTTGCCAGCAATACGGCCATCAGGCCGATACTCAATTGACGGATCATTTTTTTCTCCTTGATTCCATGGTCTGCTCGGGGGCACATCTCCTGATATAGAGACCGCACTGGCCGGCAACGTTCCCGTGAACAAAAACAGGCTTTACTCAGGCACGCGCGCCCATTGCCAGTGCGCGGGTTCTGCGCGCTGGCAGGTCTTCGGCCTTTGGTGTCAGCCAGCCGGCCAGTTGCTCGCGGCTGATCTGGGCCAGGGCGTCAACCCACACCGGGCTGGCGTTCAGGCAGGGGAGATAGCGGTATTCACCGCCGCCGGCGGTCAAAAAGGTTTCCTTGCCTTCCATGGCAATTTCTTCCAGGGTTTCCAGGCAGTCGGCGATAAAACCAGGGCAGATCACGTCCAGCTTGCCCACCTTCTGCCGGCCCAGTTCGCGCAGCACGTCGCTGGTGTACGGCTTCACCCACTCGGTGCGGCCAAAGCGCGACTGAAAGCACACCACATAGTCGGCCTGACTCAGCCCGAGTGCTTCGGCCAGCAGGCGGCCAGTCTTGTGGCATTCGCACGGGTAGGGGTCGCCCTTGTCCAGGGTATAGCGCGGCACGCCATGAAAGCTCATCAGCAGCTTGTCGCCCCGGCCATGGCGTTGCCAGTGTGCGCGCACCTGGCTGGCCAGCGCGGCAATATAGGCCGGGTGGTCATGAAAATGCCGCACGGTGCGCAGCTCGGGCATATTGCGCAGCTGCATCAGCGTGGCAAACACCGCATCCAGCGCGCTGCCGCTGCTGGACGCGGCGTATTGCGGGTAAAGCGGAATCACCAGCAGCTGGTCCACGCCCTGGGCGCGCAGCCGGCCAATCACGCTCTCCACCGAAGGCTGGCCGTAACGCATGGCAAAATCCACCACCACGCCGGCCTGGCCGTCCTGCGCCAGCCGGGCGGCCAGGGCTTCGGTCTGCTGGCGGGTATTGACCAGCAGCGGCGAGCCGTCCGGTGTCCAGATGGAGGCGTATTTTTCTGCCGACTTGCGCGGGCGGACATTTAGGATCACCCCGTTCAGAATCAGCGCCCACAGCCAGCGCGGCAGCTCCACCACCCGCCGGTCGGATAAAAACTGCTTCAGGTAGGGGCGCAAGGCACCCGCCGTGGGGGCCGCCGGGGTGCCCAGATTCAGCAGCAGCACGCCCACACGCGCCGGGGCATCGTGACGGAAACTCGGTTCAGGCAAAAAATCAGGCATGGTTAACGGCTTTCGTGAACAGGGGAGACGGGCTTGGAACCGGGATGGCCGATAGCGTTCCCGCCGGCTGGCCGCCAGTTGGGAAGAAAGGCTACACGGTCAATCCAGGCTGAGCAGCACGCTGCGGTTGCCGCTGCTGTCTGCGGCGGACACCACGCCGGTTTGCTCCAGGCTTTCCATCAGCCGGATGGCGCGGTTGTAGCCCACTTGCAGCTCGCGCTGCAGATGGGTGACCGAGGCTTTGTCACTTTGCCGCACCAGGGTGACTGCCTCGTCGTACAGCGGGTCGAGCATGCTGTCTGGCAGCGCGGCACGGCGCGAACGCGGCAGGCCCACCGACGGATGGCCGTCGAGCAGGCCTTCCACGTAGTCGGGGCGACCGGTGCGGCGCAGAAAATCCACCACCTGCTGCACATCGCCATCGCTGACCCACGCGCCATGCACGCGCAGCGGATAGTCGGTGCCGGAGGGCTTGTATAGCATATCGCCCTGGCCCAGCAGGGTTTCTGCGCCCATCTGGTCAAGAATGGTGCGGCTGTCGATCTTGGACGCCACTTCAAAGGCAATCCGCGTTGGGATATTGGCCTTGATCAGGCCGGTAATCACGTCCACCGTCGGGCGCTGGGTGGCCAGCACCAGATGAATGCCGGCAGCGCGGGCTTTTTGCGCCAGCCGGGCAATCAGTTCTTCCACTTTCTTGCCGGTGGTCAGCATCAGATTGGCCAGCTCGTCCACCACCACCACGATGGCGGGCATCAGGTCCAGCGGCTGGGGGTCATCCGGGTCGGCAAACGGATCGGCAATCCGCTCGTCGCGGCTGTCGGCGTCGCGCAGTTTCTGGTTGTAGGCGGCCAGATTGCGCACGCCCATGGCCGACAGCAGCCGGTAGCGGCGCTCCATTTCGCTGACACACCAGGCCAGCGCGTGGGCGGCCTGGCCCATGTCGGTAATCACCGGTGCCAGCAGGTGCGGAATATCCTGATAGGCCGACAGTTCCAGCATTTTTGGATCAATCAGCAGCAAACGCACTTCTTCTGGCGCGGCCTTGTACAGCAGCGAGACCAGCATGGCGTTCAGCGCCACCGACTTGCCCGAGCCAGTGGCCCCCGCCACCAGCACATGCGGCATGCGCGCCAGGTCCACCACCATGGGCTGGCCGGCAATATCCAGGCCCAGCGCCAGGCTCAGCCGCGACGGGCTGGACTGATACGCCGGCGAGGCAATCACTTCGGATACATACACGGTGCGCCGCTGTGGATTGGGCAGTTCCAGCCCCATGCAGGTTTTGCCGGGCAGGGTTTCCAGCACGCGCACCGAAGGGGTGGCCAGCGCCCTGGCCAGGTCCTTGCTCAGGCTGACCACCTGCGCGCCTTTCACCCCTGCGGCTGGTGCCAGCTCGTAGCGGGTGACCACCGGGCCGGGGCAGGCAGCCACGACATTGACGGGCGCGCCAAATTCGGCCAGCTTGCTTTCAATCAGCCGCGCGGTGCTGTCCCGTGCTTCGGCGCTAAGCGATGGCGAGCTTGCCGGCGCGGCGCTCAGCAGCTTGATCGGCGGCAGAATCGGGTCGGGCAGGTAGAGCCGGGGCGGGGCCAGCGGGTTGCGGCGCGGCGGCGGGGTGGGCTCGCTGGCTGGCGCAGGGGCGTCGGCCTGTGCGGCTTCAGCCGCCTCTGGCTGGGCGTTGTCTTCCATCATGTCCAGCACCGGCGGCTCATGCGCCGGGTCGTCGTGCATGCCCGGTTCAATCCGGCCATCCGGGGTCAGCACGGCGTCATCGGCGGCATGGGGGGGCGTGGGCATGGCAGGGGCGCTGCTGTCGCCCGCCTCAGGGGTGTCGGGTGCGTCTGGTCTGGCGGGTGCCTCAGCGGCGGCCCTGTCCGGTTCGGCGCGGGCGGCGGGGCGTTCGCTGGATAAATCCTCATCGTCGCCCACCACTTGGCGGCGCAGCGCCAGCCAGGCGTCTTCCAGGCCGCCGCCAATGGCTTCCATGGCGTCCAGCCACGACATCTGGATGCACAGGGCCAGGCCAGCCACCATGCCCGCCATCAGCAGCACGGTGGCACCGGTAAACCCGAGCAACTGCTCCAGCTGCTGGCCCAGCATGCCGCCCAGAATCCCGCCCGCCGACAGCGGCAGCGCCACCTCCAGGCTATACAAACGGATGGCCTCAAATGCCGCGCTGCACAGCAGCAGCAGGGTAAAGCCGCCGTAGGCCATCAGCCCAGGCAGATCCAGGCTGAGCGACAGGCGGTCGTCGTCACGGTAGACACACCAGGTGATCAGCCCGGCCAGCGCCGCCAGCCACCAGGCCGACAGGCCAAACACAAACAGCAGCAAGTCGGCCAGCCACGCGCCCGCCGCCCCGGCCCAGTTATGCGGGGCAGGCAAGTCGGCGCTGTGCGACCAGGAGTTGTCGTCAGGCGAATAGCTCGCCAGCGCCACCAGCAGAAACAGCGTGCAGGCCAACGCCAGCAGCCAGCCGGCCTGGTGCAGCAGCTTGGCCAGTTTGGGCGGCAGGGCGGGCGCGTCGTTGCGCACCACTGCGGGTTTTCGTTTTCTCAGAATTCGCATGACACGCGTTTGGGTTCGGAATCGAGCCGATTATAGCGAGGAATGCTGCAGCTGCGCGGGTGTTACTGCAGGCAAAGCCACAATATCCCGCGCTGAACAGGCCAGATATGCCAAAGCGCGACATTCTCGGTCGGGTTTTGCCCCACGCGGCTGCATTGCCACCGCGAGCTGGCTACACTGGCTGGCCAAACTTTCATTTCGCATCAGGAGCGCCAGACATGGCATTCAGTGCAGCAGCGTATGGTGCCGGCCTGTCGGTGGGGCTGGGTTTACTGGTGGCCATTGGCCCGCAAAACGCTTTTGTGCTCAAGCAGGGCATTGCCAGGGCGCATAGTGGTACGGTGGTGGCGGTATGCATTGCCTGTGACATCCTGTTGATCACCCTGGGGGTGGTCGGGCTGGGGCAAACCCTCAGCCGCTCGCCACACTGGGTGCAGTGGGCCACCTGGGGTGGGGCCGGGTTTCTGGCGCTGTATGGCCTGCGGGCGTTCTGGGCGGCGTGGCGGCCCGGCGCGCTGGACACCCGTGGCACGGTGCAAACCACCCGGCGCGGGGCGATTCTCACCACGCTGGCGTTCACCCTGCTCAATCCTTATGTCTATCTGGACACCGTGGTGCTGATGGGCACGGTGTCCAGCCGGTTTGGCGAGGCGCTGTGGGCGTACTGGCTGGGCTGTGTCAGCGCTGCCGTGCTGTGGTTTGCCAGCATTGGCTTTCTGGCGGGCAAGCTGGCCCCGCTGTTTGCCCGCCCGGCCAGCTGGCGGGTGCTCGACAGCGTGGTGGGCGTGGTGATGTGCGCCACCGCCTGGCATTTGCTCACCCACTTTGCCTGAGCCACCATAGCCAGCACGCGTCAGCGCGCTGGCTTGTGCGCCAGACGCTGCATGAACTTATTCCCAAAAGGTGTTTGGCGCGGCCGGCTGCCGGCGGTATGCTCGCCAGACTTGACGCCAGAAAGCCCGAACCATGAGCCACGCCCCGTTGCACCCGGAAACCCTTGCCATCCGCGCCGGCAAGGAAACCTCGGATTATCAGGAACACAGCCAGGCGCTGTTTCTGACTTCCAGCTTCAAATCCGCCTCGGCTGCCGAAGCGGCCAAACTGTTTTCCGGGGAAATCCCCGGCTACACCTACTCGCGCTTTACCAACCCCACCGTCAGCGCCTTCCAGGCCCGGCTGGCGGCGCTGGAAGAAGGCGAGCGGGCGGTAGCCACCGCCAGCGGCATGGCCGCCATTCATGGCGTGGTGCAGGCTTATCTGTCGGCGGGCGACCATATCGTGGCTTCGCAAAGCCTGTTTGGTGCCACCGTTCAGTTGCTGTCCACCATCCTGACCCGGTTTGGCATTGAGGTGACGTTTGTGCCCGCCACCGACCTGGCCGCCTGGCAGGCTGCCATCCAGCCCAATACCAAGCTGTTTTACCTGGAAACCCCGTCCAACCCGCTGACCGAAATCATCGACATCCGCGCCGTGGCCGATATCGCCCATGGCTGCGGTGCGCTGCTGGCGGTGGACAACTGCTTCTGCTCGCCGGCGCTGCAAAAGCCGTTGACCCTGGGCGCCGATCTGGTGATTCACTCCGCCACCAAATACATCGACGGCCAGGGCCGCGTGCTGGGCGGTGCCGTGGTGGGCAGCCATGAACTGCTGGAAAAGCTGTATCTGTTTGTGCGCAGCGCCGGCCCCACCCTGTCGGCATTTAACGCCTGGGTGCTGTTGTCCGGGCTGGAAACCCTGTTTGTGCGCATGGAGCGCCAGTGCGCCAACGCCCTGCAACTGGCCCGCTGGCTGGAAACCCACCCGGCCATCGAAAAAGTGTACTACCCCGGCCTGGAAAGCCACCCGCAGCACGCCCTGGCCATGCGCCAGCAAAGCGCCGGCGGCGCGGTGGTGAGCTTTATCGTCAAGGGCGGGCGCGAAGCGGCGTGGAAGCTGATTGATTCCACCCAGCTGGTGTCAATCACCGCCAACCTGGGCGATGTGAAAACCACCATCACCCACCCGGCCACCACCACGCATGGCCGCGTGGCACCGGAAGTGCGGGAAAAAGCCGGGATTGTCGAAGGCCTGGTGCGGGTGGCGGTGGGGCTGGAACACCCTGCCGATGTGCAGGCCGATCTGGCGCGCGGGCTGGAAGGCTGATTGCCCGCAGCTCAGCGCCCGATGCCCTCTTTAGTCAATCACCCTCGCCGCCAGCTGATTGGCGCACTGGCGCTGGCCCCCTTCGCGCTGGCGGCACGCAGCTGGGCCAGCCCGGCCAGCCAGGGCGAAGGACGCATGCTGGTGGTGCTGCTGCGCGGCGGGCTGGATGGCCTGTTTGCCTTTTCGCCCAGCGCCGATCCACGCTGGACCAGCGCGCGCCCCACCCTGTCCCGCCTGGCGCTGACCCAGGGCCTGCCGCTGTCCGGCAGCGGTTTTGTTGCCCACCCGGCGCTGCCCGAGCTGGCCGCCTTGTATCAGGCCGGTGAACTGCTGTTTTGCCCGACCGCCGGCACACCGGATGTCAGTCGCAGCCATTTCCAGTCGCAGGATGTGTTCGAGCTGGGGAACGGCCAGATCATGGCCGCCAGCGGTTTCATGGCCCGGCTGGCCAGCGCGCTGGCGGGCCGGCCCGCCGCCAGCTTCAGCGCCGGCTTCCCCTTGTGCCTGAGCGGCAGCGCATCGCTACCCATGCACATTCCACTCAGTCAATCCGGTATGCGCCTGAACAAGGGGCCGGCGCTCGACGCCATTCTCCAGGCACACGCCCATCTGCCCAGTGGCGTGATGCTGCAGCAGGCGCTGGACATCCAGCGCGTGCTGGATAGCCGTGATCCAGACCAGGCTGCACGCGGCGCGGCCCCGTTAAGCGGCTGGCCGGCGCTGGCCCGGCAAATGGGCCTGCTGCTGCGCCAGCAGCCCGACTGGGCGCTGTCGTTCATCGACCTGGGCGGCATGGATAGCCACGCAGCCCAGGCCACGACGCTGGCCGGGCTGCTGCGCCAATTGTCCTTGGGCATCCAGGCACTCAAGGACAGCCTGGGCCAGGAAGAGTGGGCGCGAACCCGGCTGGTGGTGATGAGCGAGTTTGGCCGCACCGTGCAGGAAAACAGCAGCGCCGGCACCGACCACGGCCATGGCGGCCTGGCCTTGCTGGCCGGCGGCGGGCTGGGCCGCCCGCGCATGCTGGGCGACTTTCCCGGTTTGCAGCCCGCTGCGCTGTTTGAAGGTCGCGATCTGCCGGTGCTGCTTGACTGGCGCAGCCTGCTGGCAGAAACCGCCCGCGCCAGCTTTGGCCTGTCTGAGCGGGCGCTGGACAGCGTGTTTCCAGGCCGGCCCAGGGTGGCCTGGACACTCTGACGCGGGGTTTCTCCCGGCTGAAATCCCCTCCGGATGTGCTGTCCAGCCCGGCTCCGTCAACCAAATCCCGCTTCAGCCGTTAATTCCGACACAGCAGGTCGCCTAGAACCTGTGCCTTCGGCGCATCGCAGTGACGATGCGCCATCTCATCACGCGTGCCATCCCTGAAGCGTTTCCCCGGACCATATTGCCGGGAGGGTGGCTTCATTTCTGGATGTTTTTCTGATGATTCTGCATGGCCCTTCCCGCCCGGATTTTCTGACCGACATTGGCCTGCCCGATGTGCTGGAAGCTACCGTTGCCCGCCAGCCGGATTGCCCGGCGCTGTACTGGGGTGAGCAGTGCCTCAGTTATGCGCAATTGCTGGCCCAGGCGCAACTGGCCGCCCATCACCTGATGGCATGCGGCGCAGCGCCAGGCCAGCATATTGGCTTGTGGATGCCGCGCGGCGCAGAGGCGCTGGTGATGCAGGCGGCGATTACCCTGACGGGTGCCGCCTGGCTGCCGTTTGACGCCGATACCCCGCTGGAGCGCATTCAGGTGTGCCTGAACGATGCCCAGGCGATTGGCCTGGTGTGCAGCGCCGACGCCTTGCCAGCATTGGCCGCCAGCCCGGTTCCCGCCTGGTCGGCCAGTGCACTGCAACAGCCGGTGGACGGACCGCTGCGCCAGCGTGAAGGGTTGCGCCCGGAGCATCCGGCCTATGTGATTTACACCTCGGGCTCCACGGGCGTACCCAAGGGAATTGCCGTCAGCCATGGCAGCATTTGCCACTTTCTGCGCAGCGAAAACAGCGTGCTGGGTGTGCGTGGCGACGACAAGGTGTACCAGGGGTTTTCCCTGGCGTTTGACATGTCGTTTGAAGAGATCTGGATCAGCTATCTGGTGGGGGCCGCGCTGTGGATTGCGCCAAAATGCCTGGTGAGCGACCCCGACGCGCTGTCGCAGGCGCTGATTCGCGAGCAGATCACCGTGCTGCATGCCGTGCCTACCCTGCTGGCGTTGTTTCCGCAGGATGTGCCCAATCTGCGTATCATTAATCTGGGCGGGGAAATGTGCCCGCAGGCGCTGGTCGACCGCTGGGCCACGCCCGAGCGGCCCTTGTTCAATACCTACGGCCCGACCGAAGCCACCGTCTCCGCCAGCCTGGCCCGCCTGCTGCCCGGCCAGCCGGTCACCATCGGCCAGCCCCTGCCCAACTATGGCCTGCTGGTGGTGGACAGCCAGATGCAACTGCTGCCGGTGGGTGAAAATGGTGCCGGCGCTGTTCATCACCTTGCCGGTGCTGCCCCGCCTGACGTCGGGCAAGATCGACCGCAAGGCCTTGCGCGCCTTGCCGCTAGAGGCCGTCAGCGTGGAGGGCGGCGACGATACCCCGGCTACACCGGGCGAAACGGTACTGTTTGCCGCCGTGCGCCGCCTGTTTCCCGGTCAGCCCATTCAGCGGGCGGCGGATTTTTTCCACGACCTTGGCGGCCACTCGCTGCTGGCGGCCCGGCTGGTATCTGGCTTGCGTGACGATCCCCGCTATGCCGGCATGACCGTGCAGGATGTCTACCGTCTGCGCAGCCTGCAGGCGCTGGCCGCCGCCATGGATGCACTGGCCGCGCAACACCAGGCCCGCCCGACCCCGGCCCAGACAACACCGGTACAGCCCATCCATGGCTGGCGGCGCGCGCTGTGCGGGCTGGCGCAGGCGGTGATGCTGCCGCCGCTGATCAGCCTGCGCATGCTGCAATGGCTGTCGCCATTTTTTACCTACCATTTCCTGACCGGCGACCCTGATGACAGCATTGCCCTGGCAGTGCTGGTTTCCCTGCTGGTGTTTATTCTGTCGCATGTGCTGAGCTTTGCCGTGGCCATTGCCGGCAAATGGCTGGTGCTGGGCCGTTTGCGCCCAGGGCGCTACCCGCTGTGGGGGCTGACTTACTTTCGCTGGTGGTTGTCCGACCGGCTGGCTGATGTGCCAGCGGTGTATCTGCTGCATGGCTCGCCCTTGCTGTCCAGCTACTGGCGGGCCATGGGCGCGCGCATTGGCCCGGATACGCTGATTGGCTCGATTTCGCTGCGTGCGCCAGATACGCTGACCATCGGCGCGCGGGTCAATCTGGGCTCATCGGTCAATCTGGAAAATATCCGCATCGAAACCGACGCGCTGGTGGTGGACAGCATCACCCTGGCCGATGACTGCTATCTGGGTTCGTACAGTGTGCTGGAAGGCGGCGTCACCCTGGAAGCCGGCGCGTATCTGGACGGCCTGTCGGCCTTGTCCACCGGCCAGCGGGTGCCCGCCGGGCAGCGCTGGGAAGGGGCACCCGCCCGCCAGAGCGCCGCCCCGATTCGCCAGCGCCCGCCAGCACCGGCTGCGCTGGGCCGGGGACGGCAGTGGCTGGCCACTGTGGGCTATGTGCTGGGGGCGGCGGCGGTGGCGGCGCTGTTTTTCCTGCCGGTGTTCCCCAGCTTTATCCTGATTGACTGGCTGGATGTGCATGAGCTGGATCTGGGCCAGCTGGGTTTGCCCGTCTGGCAGGCGTTTTTGTGGTACGCGCTGCTGGCCCTGCCGGCCAGCGGGGTGCTGGTGGTGGCCACCCCATTTTGCTCTCGGCAGCCATCCGCTGGCTGGCCTTGCCGCGCCTGCAGGCTGGGTGCTGGTCGGTGCACAGTGGGGTGTATTACCGCAAATGGCTGACCAACCAGATTCAGGAATCCAGCCTGCAGATCTTGCATGGCCTGTACGCCACGGTGTATGCGCCGTTCTGGTACCGGATTCTGGGGGCCAAAATTGGTCGGGGCGCAGAAATTTCCACAGCCATGGGCGTGGTGCCGGATATGCTGACCCTGGGCGACGATACCTTTATTGCCGACGCGGTGATGCTGGGCGATGAAGAAATCGACGGCGGCTGGATGACCCTGCGTCCCACCCGGATTGGCCACCGCAGCTTTGTTGGCAATGGGGCCTACCTGCCCGATGGTACCGACCTGCCAGAAGACGTGCTGATTGGCGTGCAATCGCGGGTGCCAGAAAATGGCCGGGTGCGTCCGGGGGAAACCTGGATGGGCTCGCCGCCCATCAACCTACCGGCACGCGAAGTGACCAGCGGCTTTCCCGACACCCTGACCTTTCACCCGTCCTGGCTGCGCCGGATCGGGCGCAGCACGGTGGAAGCGGTGCGGATTGTGCTGCCGCTGGCACTGATTATTGCCAGCGGCTACCTGACGGTGATCAAGGTGCTGCCTTACGCCGAACGCGACCAGTGGGGCATGGCGCTCTGGGCCTTGTGCCTGGCCGGCCTGCTGTATGGGGTGAGTTCGTTTGCCGTGGTGCTGGCGGCCAAATGGCTGCTGATTGGCCGCTATGTGCCGCGCGCTGCGCCAATGTGGACGCCGTTTGTCTGGCTGAGCGAGGCGGTGACCAATCTGTATGAATCGATTGCCGTGCCCAATTTTGTCAATTTTTTGCGGGGCACGCCGTTCTTGCCCTGGGCATTCAATCTGCTGGGGTGCCGGATTGGCCGTGGCGTGGTGATGGATACCACCGATATCACCGAATACGACTGCGTCGAAATTGGTGCGGGCAGCGTGCTCAATGCCTGGTCCGGCCCGCAAACGCATCTGTTTGAAGACCGGGTGATGAAAATTGGCCAGGTGCAGATGGGCGCAGGGGTGGTGTTGGGTTCACGCAGCACGGTGCTGTACGACAGCCAGCTGGGCGACGGTGCCCGGCTGGGGCCGTTGTCACTGGTGATGAAGGGCGAGCGGATTCCGGCGCATAGCCACTGGAGCGGGTCGCCCACCCGGCCATGGACGCCGCCGCCGGCATGAGCGCCATGGGCCAGCCACCGGGGCTGCACTGGCTGAGCAACGCCCTGGCCGCGCCGGCACAACTGATGGCCGGCGACACCGTGCTGGTATGGCTGTCCTGTGCCGGATTGAGCCGGGCGCTGGCCAGCCAGTGGCTGCGTCATCAGCTGGATGCCCTGCCCTGCCTGGCCGATGGCTGGCAGGAGTCGGCGCACGGGCCGCGTCCCCGGCGGCCCGACCTGCGCCTGAGCGTTAGCTATGGCCGCCAGCGGGCGCTGATTGCCGTGCATGCCGGCCAGTATGTGGGGGTCGATCTGCTGGCCCTGCCGGTGGCGGATGACTGGCCGGACGTCAGCCGGGTGTTTTTGGGAGATGCCGAAACCACCCGGCTACTGGCCTTGCCGGCAGAACAACAGGCCGACGGGTTTGCCACGGCGTGGGTTGGGCTGGAAGCGCGTGGCAAGGCGCTGCAACAGGGGCTGGAAGCCTATTCAGCCGAGCGCGCGCTCCGCCACGCCGGCCTGCACGCATGCTGCTGGCAGCCCGACTCCGTCCACTGGCTGGCCTTGTGCCGGGGTTGAGCCCGACCGGGGGCAACCTGAAGGATTCAGCCGGATCAGCGCGCCGCCCCTGGCGGCAGCAAGCGGCCATCCTGCAGGTAAAACTGCTGGTTACAGCTGTCGGCCAGGCGGGGGTCGTGGGTGACAATCAGAAAGGTCATGCCTTCTTCCCGGTTCAGCTCGCGCAGCAGGGCAAACACCTCGCTGGCGGTCTGGCTGTCCAGGTTGCCAGTGGGTTCATCGGCCAGCACCAGCCGGGGCCGGTTGATCAGCGCTCGGACAATTGCCACCCGCTGCTGCTGACCGCCAGACAATTGCACCGGCTTCTTGTGTGCATGCGCGGCCAGCCCCACCCGTTCCAGCAAGGCCCTGGCGCGCTCGCGGTCGTCGCGGCTGACGCGGCCCACCCCGGCCAGCACTGGCATCAGCACGTTTTCTTCGGCATTGAACGCCGGCAATAAATGGTGAAACTGGAAAATAAAGCCCAGATAGCGGTTGCGCAGCGCGGTGCGCACCGCATCGCTCTGGCCGCTGGCCTGCTCGCCGGCCAGCCACAGCGCGCCCTCGCTGGGTGATTCCAGCAGGCCGATGATATTCAGCAAGGTGGATTTGCCCGAACCCGACGGCCCCACCAGCGCAGAAAACCCGCCTTCGGTGAGGTTCAGGTCGATGCCGTGCAGCACTTCCACTACCGGTGAATCGCCGCCGCCGTAGCGCTGGCGGATGCCTTGCAACACCATCACGTCAGCCACGAATCGCCTCCACTGGGTCCAGTCTGGCGGCCCGCACCGCCGGCATCAGCGCCGACAACACGCCCACCACGCAGGCAATCAGCGCCGTGCTGATAAACAGTTCGCTGTCCAGCACCACCGGAAACAGCGGGCTGCCATCTTCCGTGCGGGCAATCCGGGTAAACCCCAGCGCCAGCGCTGCACCCAGCGCCGTCCCCAGCAGCGAGCCTACCAGGCCGACAATGCCGCCCTGCAGCAAAAACACCCCGAGAATGCGCCAGGCTGGCGTGCCCATGGCACGCAGGATGCCGATTTCGCGCTGGCGCTGCACCACCGACACCACCAGCACGCTGGCAATACCCAGCGCCACGGCAAAGGTGACAAATACCCGGATCATGGTGCTGGATGCCCGCTGGCTTTTCAGCGCGGTAACCAGCTGGCCATTATTGGCCTGCCAACTGTCGGCGGTCAGCCCGGTGGTGGCGGCCAGCTGGCTGGCCAGGGTTTCGGCTTCAAACAACTGGTCGGTGCGCACATAGATTTCGGTGATGTCCAGCCGGTAGCCCAGCAGGTTTTGCGCTTCCCGCAGCGGCATCAGCACCCAGCGCCGGTTCAGGTCTTTCAGGCCAAAATCCAGCATGCCGCTGACCCGCACCGACACTTGCACGCCGCTGGCCGATTGCAGGCGCAGGCGGCTGCCCGGCGTCAGGCCAAGGTCGGAGGCCAGCTCCACGCCAATCAGCGCCTCGCCCGCTGCCAGCTGCAAACGCCCGGCGCGCAGTTTGTCTTCCAGCCGCACCACTTGCTGGTAATCGTCCAGCGCCACGCCCATCAGCGACACCGACTTGTTTACCCCGCCCTGCTGCGCCACCCCCGGCCCGCTGGCCATGACCGCAGCGGCGCTGACCCGTGGGTGGGCGTGAATCGCCTGCAGCAAGGGTGCCCAGTCGCGGATGGTGTTTTCCCGCTGGGTACGCTTGCGCACGTCGGCCAAGGTGCTCACCCCCTCGGCGGCGGTCAGCGCTGGCCGGTTCAGCCGGTCTGCCGGGCGCAGCACCACATGCGCCTGGCTGGATAAAGTGCGGTCGATGATATTGGCCTGCAGGCCGTTGACGATGGCGGTGATGTACACAATCACCGCCACGCCAATGCTTACCCCGGCCAGAATCAGCACGGTTTGAAAACGCCCCTCGCGCAACAGCCGCCAGGCTACCGTCCAGACAAAGCTCATGGCTGCGCCACCCTGACGCGCTGGCCGTCATCCAGCGCCGGGGCCGGCACAATCACCTGCTGGCCGGCAGACAGGCCGGATTTGACTGGCAACTGGCCGGCCACCCGCTCGGCGGTATCCACCTTGACCCAGCGCACCCGCCCGTTGTCAATCAGTGCCGCCTTGCCATCGCGCACGGCAGTGGCCGGCAGCAGCAGCATGGCGCGCGGGGCGGCAGTGACAATTTCCGCCGACACGGTCATGCCGCTGCGCAAGTAGGGAGCCGGCTGGGTCAGCGCCAGTTCGACTTCCACCGTGCCGCGTGCGGTGTCCACACTGGCCCCGATGCGGGTCACCGTGGCCGGTGCACGCTGTTCGGCAAAGGCGTCAGCCAGCACGGCTGCCGTCTGGCCCACGGCCAGCTTGCCCAGATCGCGCTCGTCCAGATCAAGCAGGATGCGCGGCGGGCCATCGGCGGCAAAGCGCAGCAGGGTTTTGCCGGCAGTCACCACATCGCCCGCTTCCACGTCACGACTCAGCAGCACGCCGTTGGCCGGCGCGCGCAAGGTCATCTGCGCCAGGCGGGCCACGCTTTGTTCGGCCAGCCCACGCAGCTGTGCCTGGCGCTGTTCGGCAGCTTCCCGGCTGCGCCGGGCGCTATCCAGCGCCGCCTGGCTGACAAACCCCTGGGCAAACAGCTGTTGCTGGCGTTGCCACTGGCGTCTGGCTTCGGTCAGCTGGCTGTCGGCGTCGGCTCGCTGGGCCTCAGCCTGCGCCTTGGCTGCCAGCAATTCATCGGACTCCAGCACCAGCAGCACGGCACCGGCCAGTACCTGTGCACCTGCTTTCACCGGCGTGTGCACTACCCGGCTGGTGGCTGTGCTGCCCAGCACACTCTCGTGCACCGCTTCCACCCGGCCAGTGGCCACGACGGTGAGCTGCACCGGGTGAGGGGCGAGCGTGACCGCACTCACTGACACGGGTCGCCACCAGGCCAGTGCCAGCCCAAGGGCCAGGAGTGCCGCAATCGCACCACCCAGCCATTTTCGCTGCAATCTCATGAGCGCCTTTCTGATCAAGCCTTGCCGGCCATGGACAATTATGCCGCATGTCGCGGTGAGGACCTATGTTGTTTATTCAAACCCTGTATGTTATCTGTCTTTACATAATTCACTACCGGAATTTTTTATTTTTGTCTACCCCTCTTGTCAAGCATGATCCATTGACATAGCTAGGTAGAATTACGTATAGTTAGTAGAAATACGTAATGATGCCTTGCCCGGAATCCGCCGCGAGCGGCACACCCGCCTGCTACCTGATCTGCTCGGGAAGTCATCTTGCTGTCCGTCACCTTTGGGGAAGGTGTGCGGAATCCCGTCCGGCGTCTTTCTCTCTTGCCCTGATGCTCGGCACACAGCAGCTGAACTTCCCCAGCGTTGACAGTAGCGCGCATGTTGGCGGCTTTGGCCTGGCCAGGCGGTTCGGCCATGCCTTTACCGTGACAGCCTGGTGATGTGTCTGCCCCCCGTGCGGGATGGGCAACGCAGCCAAGTGAATGCGGTTCCGCGCTGTCTGGCGACACACACGACATAACCATAACGAAGCAGACAAAGGACCCAATCGCATGGCAACCCCTTCCATTACCCTGACCGACACCGCCACCGTTTACACCTTAAGCGCAGACTCCATACTGGCCGTGTACGGCAACGCCCTGGCCAACACCCTGAATGGCAATGCCAGCAACAATGCACTGTACGGCGGCGATGGCAACGACACCCAGACCGGTGGTGCTGGCAATGATCAACTGTTTGGCGAAGCGGGCAACGACCGGCTGGATGGGGGGCTGGGTGCCGATACGATGCAGGGCGGCCTGGGCAATGATGTGTTTTTTGTCGATGATGCCAACGATGTGGTGCAGGAAAATGCCAATGAAGGCATTGACAGCATTGCCAGCAGCGTCAGTTACACACTGGGCAACCATGTAGAGAGCCTCACCCTGCTGGGTGCGGCTGACCTCAGCGGCACGGGCAATGCACTGGCCAACAGCCTGACCGGCAATACCGGCAACAACCTGCTGGATGGCGGTGACGGCAACGACACACTCTCCGGTGCGGCTGGCAACGACACACTGCAGGGGAGTGAAGGCAACGACACCCTGAGCGGTGGTGAAGGCGCTGACCTGCTGGACGGTGGCAATGGCAACGACCGTATGGACGGTGGTGTGGGTGCCGATACCATGGTGGGTGGCCTGGGCAATGATGTGTTTTTTGTCGATGATGCCAACGATGTGGTGCAGGAAAATGCCAATGAAGGCATTGACAGCATTGCCAGCAGCATCAGTTACACACTGGGTCATGATGTAGAAAGTCTCACCCTGCTGGGTGCGGCTGACCTCAGCGGCACGGGCAATGCACTGGCCAACAGCCTGACGGGCAATACCGGCAACAACCTGCTGGATGGCGGTGACGGCAACGACACACTCTCCGGTGCGGCTGGCAACGACACACTGCAGGGGAGTGAAGGCAACGACACCCTGAACAGTGGTGAAGGCGCTGACCTGCTGGACGGTGGCAATGGCAACGACCGTATGGACGGTGGTGTGGGTGCCGATACCATGGTGGGTGGCCTGGGCAATGATGTGTTTTTTGTCGATGATGCCAGCGATGTGGTGCAGGAAAATGCCAATGAAGGCATTGACACCATTGCCAGCAGCATCAGTTACACACTGGGTCATGATGTAGAAAGTCTCACCCTGCTGGGTGCGGCTGACCTCAGCGGCACGGGCAATGCACTGGCCAACAGCCTGACGGGCAATACCGGCAACAACCTGCTGGATGGCGGTGACGGCAACGACACACTCTCCGGTGCGGCTGGCAACGACACACTGCAGGGGAGTGAAGGCAACGATACCCTGAACAGTGGTGAAGGCGCTGACCTGCTGGACGGTGGCAATGGCAACGACCGTATGGATGGTGGTGTGGGTGCCGATACCATGGTGGGTGGCCTGGGCAATGATGTGTTTTTTGTCGATGATGCCAACGATGTGGTGCAGGAAAACGTCAATGAAGGCATTGACAGCATTGCCAGCAGCGTCAGCTACACACTGGGTCATGATGTAGAAAGTCTCACCCTGCTGGGTGCGGCTGACCTCAGCGGCACGGGCAATGCACTGGCCAACAGCCTGACGGGCAATACCGGCAACAACCTGCTGGATGGTGGCGATGGCAACGATGCTCTCTCCGGTGCCGCCGGCAATGATACCCTGCTGGGCAGCGGCGGCAACGACAGCCTGTATGGTGGCGCAGGCAATGACTCGCTGATTGGCAGTGTGGGCAACGACCTGTTGGTGGGCGGCGAAGGCAGCGACACCCTGGAAGGCGGGGTGGGCAATGACATCTACCAGCTTGATGACCTCAACGACACCCTGATTGAAAACGCCAACGAAGGCACGGACATTGTCGTGGTGGCAGCCACCATGAATTACGCTCTGGGTGACAACCTGGAAAATGCCCGCATCACCAGCAGTGGGTCGATGCTGACCGGCAATGCCCAAAACAATGCCATTGTTGCGGTAGGCGTGGCGTGCATTGTGTATGGACAGGATGGCAACGACAGCATTACCGGCGCGGCCAACACCAGTCTGTATGGCGATAATGGCAACGACACCCTCACCTTGACCGGCACAGGCTCGTTTGCCTACGGCGGCATGGGCAATGACACGCTGGACGTGCGGGCCACCACCGGCAACTGGCTGGTGGGCGGTGCCGGCGACGACAGCTATGTGATTGACAGCAGCAATCAGTACATTGTCGAGCGCGCCAATGAAGGCATCGACACCATCAAGAGCAGCGTGTCGTTTTCACTGGCAACCGGCAGCCGTGTGGGCGGTGGATCGGTGTCTGAAAGCCTGGAAAACCTGACGCTTACCGGCACCGTTGCCATCGATGCCACCGGCAACCAGCTGGATAATGCGCTGACTGGCAATACCGCAGCCAACCTGCTGCTGGGCAATGCCGGCAACGATACGCTGATTGGCGGCGGCGGTAACGACACCCTCAATGGCGGTGCCGGCAATGACACCCTGCGTGCCATTGCCGACAGCACGGTGACCTCAACGCTGGGTGGCGTAGTCAGCCTGACGGGCGGTGCTGGCAATGATGTGTTTGCCATGAGCAAGGGCTATCTGGGCAATCACGCCAGCGGTAGCAATGTGCTGACCATTCAGGACTTTGTACACGGCGAAGACAAGATCAGCCTGACCGTGGGCAAAACAGTGACCGCGCCGACTGTCTTGCAACAGCTGACCGTCAGCGCCAGCGACACGCTGGACAGCCTGCTGGCCCGCGCCGCCGCCAGCGGTGGCACGGTGACGGTGCCCAAGGTCAGCAGCTTTGCCTTTTCTGGCAATACCTATCTGGTGCTGGATCAGACCAGTGGTAACACCCTGGCCGCCACTGACCTGGCCATCCAGCTGACCGGCACGCCGACACTGACCTTCAGCGACCTGGACTTCATCAAGCTGTAAGCCAGGCATAGACCGGCAGCAAGCAGCAAAAAGCCCCTGCACCGACCAGACCGGTGCAGGGGCTTTTTATCGGCCAGATGCGGTCAAATATCCTGCCCTTCCACCACGCCATCGTGCGGGCTGTGGTCGGCTTTGGGCAGAATCAGGTTCAGCAGCATGGCCAGCACCGAGCACAAGCCCACCCCCACCAGCGAGAAGCTGCCGAATTTCAGCTCCAGCGCGCCAATCCCGGCGGTGAGCACTACCGAGACAATCACCAGATTGCGCGGTGCCATCAGGTCCACTTTGGCTTCAATCAGGGTTTTCAGGCCAATGCTGGCGATGGTGCCAAACAGCAGCACCATGATGCCACCCATCACCGGCATCGGGATGGATTGCAGCAGGGCGTTGAACTTGCCAAAAAACGCCATGACGATGGCAAACAGCGCGGCCCAGGTCATCACCACCGGATTGAAGTTGCGGGTAATCATCACCGCGCCGGTCACTTCGGCGTAGGTGGTGACCGGCGGGCCGCCAATCAGCCCGGCAAAGCACACGCCCAGGCCATCGCCGGCCAGGGTGCGGTGCAGGCCAGGGGTTTTGGTGTAATCATTACCAGTGACTCCGCTGATGGCCATCACCCCGCCAATATGCTCAATGGCCGGGGCAATGGCCACCGGCAGCATAAACAACGCCGCCGCCCAGTTGACTTCCGGGCTGACAAACTGCGGCATGGCAAACCACGGTGCGTTGGCAATCTTGCTGAAATCCACCAGCCCCATCATCGCTGCCAGCACATAGCCCACCACCACCCCGGCCAGAATCGGCACCAGGCGGAACATGCCACGGGAGAACACGGCCACCAGCACGGTGGCGCTCAGTGACACCGCTGCCAGCAGCAGCGATTGCTGATAGTCCATCACCTGATTGCCACCAGCGCGGCCCATGGCCATATTGCTGGCCACGGTGGCCACCGACAGGCCGATGATCATGATCACCGGGCCAATCACCACCGGCGGCAGCAGGCGATGCACCGCCTCAATGCCGCGCCAGCGCACCAGCGCGGCAAACACAAAATACATGAAGCCCGCGGCAAACAGGCCAAACAGCGTGCTGGGCAGGCCCCAGGTTTGAGTGGAATAAATAATCGGTGCAATAAAAGCGAAACTGGAACCTAGGAAAATCGGCACCTTGCGTCCGGTGCACAGCTGAAACAACAGCGTGCCCACCCCGGCCCCCAGCAGGGCCATGGCCGGGTTCAGGCCGGTGAGCAGTGGCACCAGCACCAGTGCGCCAAAGGCGACAAACAGGATTTGCGCGCCGGAGACGGCGGTTTTGAGTTGCTGGAACATCAGGGGTTTCCTTTTTGGGGTCTTGCGGGGTGCATTCAGACGGCGCAGTACATGATGGCCTGAGCGATGATATTGTTTTGCCCGGCCGCCAGCGTGCTGCCAGCGCGAAAGCGCTGCACCATCTGCTGCACCCGCTGATAAGTGGTGAAATTGGGCAGTGCCTGATAGGCAATGTCCTCACCCAGCCGGGCGGCCAGCTGGCGTACCGTGGTGGGTTTGACGCAGACATGCTGCTGCGGGTCGTAGTAGGCCAGAAAACAGCTCAGCAGCGGCCATTTGGCTGCATTGGCGTTTTTGTCGTAGCGGCACAGCTGCAGCACCTCGACACAGCGGGCAAAGCTGTCCGGGCCAAACTGGTGGAGCAGGTCATGCAGCGCCTGCACCAGCGGGCGGTGGACGTCGCTGAACGCCAGATAGTTGCGAAACGCCAGACGTTCGAAGGTGCTGACCGTGGTGCAGCGGCTGACCATGTGCCGGCAGGTGTCGATCACCCCGGCCAGCTGGTCGCTGGCCAGCGCCTGCTGCAACACCGGCTGCGCCAGCCCGGTGCTGGCCAGTTCGATCACCTTGTTGACGCTACGGTGTTTTTTGCCCAGCGCCAGCCAGGCCGGGTCGTCCAGCCCGAGCGGAAAGCGCAGCAAAAAATCATGGTCAATCTGGGCGTAGGCGTCCATGGCGTTTCTCACAACAAAATGGCGGTCTGGCCGGGCCGTCAGGCGTGCTTGGTGCCAAAAATCTTGTCACCGGCGTCGCCCAGGCCAGGAATGATATAGCCGTGTTCATTCAGATGGCTGTCCAGCGCGGCAGTGACGATTTCCACATCCGGGTGTGCTTCGCTGACAGCTTTCACCCCTTCCGGCGCGGCCACCATCACAATGGCCTTGATGCTCTGGCAGCCCTTGCGCTTGAGCAGGTCGATGGTGGCAATCATCGACCCGCCGGTGGCCAGCATCGGGTCGATGATCAAGGCAATGCGCTCGTCCAGGCTATCGACAAACTTGTCGAAGTACGGCACCGGCTCCAGGGTTTCTTCGTTGCGGTACAGGCCCACCACGCTGATCTTGGCCGACGGCACCAGATCGAGCACGCCGTCGAGCATGCCCAGGCCAGCGCGCAGAATCGGCACCACAGTGACTTTCTTGCCCTTGATGCGCTGCACATGGATGTCGCCGCACCAGCCATCAATGGTCACCGGCTCCAGTTCGAAGTCGCGGGTGGCTTCGTAAGCCAGCAGCCGTGCCAGCTCGTGGGTGAGGGTGCGGAATTTATAGGTGCTGATGTCGGCCTCGCGCAGCAGGCCGAGTTTATGCTGCACCAGAGGGTGGTTGACGATGGTGATAGGCATGATTCCCCGCAATCTGGATCGACGTCCGCCGGGGGGCGGGCGTTAAAAAAGCGCAGTCTGATGATGGACCTGCGCCGACCGCGCCAGCGATGGCTGACGCGGCACAAACGGCTGGATTGTACGCCGGATAAGACCGGATTTGCCATGGCGGATGGTGCAAAATCAGGAAAGCCGGCGCGCCAGCCTGCCGCTGGCACACGCCAGTGGCGAGCCGGCAGTCTGCCTGCTACTGTCAAAGCTGCGTGCCGCATGCCAAACAGGCACCCCTGGCTGACTTGCATCCCCACAGACAAGATTTAATGACATAAGGTATTATTTTGACATAGTCGTGTCCTGGTAGCGACAGACACCTCGCCACACCGATCGAATCAGGAAAGGACACTCCCATGTGGGTTCAACGCAAACTGTCCGGCTTGCTCTTGCTGGTGCTGGCCGTTGGCGTGGCAGCCCCTGCACTGCTGTGGGCCGCCTGGGACATCCAGCGCAGCGCCCGCCAGCAGCAACAGGCATTTGCCCAGGAAATCCAGCAGTTCCAGCGCAAGCTGGAATCCGGCCTGCAATCGCCGCTGTGGGATCTGGCCCCAGACAGCGCCGCGCCCTTGCTGGATGCCCAGTTTCAAGACCGCCGCCTGGCCAGCCTGACCGTGCTGACCGACGCCCGCCAGCTGTTTTATCACCACGACGAAGCCAGCCGGCGTGATGGCCAGTGCACGACTCACCATCTGCCGGTTTACCGGCAAACCCAGCTGCTGGGCGAAGCGCTGGCCGAGTTTTGCGATGGTGCGCTGCAGGCGCAGATTGCCCAGCAGCGCAGCGAGCGGCTATGGCTGATTGGTGGCCAGTTTGGCCTGACGCTGATGCTGATTGTGGCGCTGCTGCACTGGCGGCTGGTATTGCCGGTGCGCCAGCTGGTGGCGCAGGCCCAGGCGCTGGCCCAACGCCGGCTGGCGCAGCCGTTTACCTGGCTGCGCCGCGACGAGCTGGGCCAGCTGGGGGCGGCGCTGGAAACCACCCGGCAGGCGCTGGCCCAGCTGTTTACCCGGCTGGAGCAACAAAACCAGGCGCTGCACGCCGAACTGCAGCAGCGCGCCGCCATCAGCGAGGCGCTGCGCCACAGCCAGCAGCGCTATCAGGCGCTGGTGGACGAAGCGCCGGAAGGCATTGCGCTGATTTGCCCTGGCACCGGGCGCTTTGTTGAAGGCAACCCGCAAACCGCCCACCTGCTGGGCTGCCGGCAGGATGCCCTGCCAGACTACACCCCGTTTGATGTCGCGCTGACGGTAAAAACCGACGCACCCGCCGTGTGGCAGCAGCGCTGGCTGTCGGCGCTGCATGCCGCCAGCGAGGGCGTATTCAGCCAGTTTCGCTGGCGTTTTCAGCCACTGGACGGCCAGCCGCAACGGCATATCGACGTCCACCTGGGCCGGCTGGATACCGGGCAGGGCCGCGCCATTCGCGCCACCCTGCTGGATGTCACCGCCCAGGTCAGCGCCGAACGCCAGCTGCACCTGATGCAGCGCGCCACCGAACAAAGCCGCGATGGCATTGCCATTCTGGACAGCCGGCTGACGCTGAGCAGCTGCAATCCGGGATTCCGCTGGCTGTTTGGCCATGAAGATGTCCGCCTACTGCCCTGCCTGGACCCGCACAATCCGGCCTTGTATCAGGCCTTGTGCCAGCAGCTGGACAGCGAAGGCAACTGGCAGGACGCCATGTGGCTGAACACCCGTCAGGGCAGCCGCTACTGCCAGGTGCGCATCAGCCGGATTGTCAGCGAGGAAGACCCGGACAACCATATCTGCGTGGTGACCGACACCACCGAAACCCACCAGCAGGAAGACCGCATCCGTTACCTGGCCCACCACGATCCGGTGACCGGGCTGACCAACCGGCATTTTTTATACGGACGGATGGCCGAGGATATTCACCTGACGCCACCGCGCCCGTTTGCCCTGGGTTTTCTGGATCTGGACCGGTTCAAGACCATCAACGACACCCTGGGCCACGAAGCTGGCGATATTTTATTGCAGGCGGTGGCGCGTCGGCTGCAGACCATCATTCGCAACGAAGACCTGGTGTCGCGGATTGGCGGCGACGAATTTGTCATTCTGGCCAGCGGCATGCGCCAGGCCAAGGAAGCCGACGAGCTGTTCACCCGTGTGCTGGGTGCGTTTCACGAGCCATTTGAACTGGCCGGCAAGCTGTTTCACATTACCCCAAGCATTGGCGTGTGTTTTTTCCCGTCCGACGGCGACAATGCCGACGTGCTGATGCGCAACGCCGACACCGCCATGTACGTGGCCAAGGCCGCCGGGCGCAATACCTACCGGCTGTTTGCCCAGGCTATGCACGCCCAGAACGCCGAGCGGCTGGATCTGGAGCGCGAATTGCGCCGGGGCATTCAGCAGGGTCAGTTTGTTGCCCATTACCAGCCCAAGGTAAACCCGCAAGGACGGCTGATTGGCTGCGAAGCGCTGGTGCGCTGGCAGCACCCCGAACTGGGCCTGCTGTCGCCCGCGCGGTTTTTGCCCATGGCCGAAGAAACCGGCCTGATTGTCAGTATTGGCCGTCAGGTGCTGCTGGCCGCCTGCCAGGATTGTCTGCGCTGGCGTCAGGCCGGCTATCCGGATCTCTGCGTGGCGGTGAATGTCTCCAGCCGGCAGTTCAGCCACGACAATTTGCAAGACACCGTGCAAGCCTGCCTGGACCAGAGTGGCCTGCCGCCGGATGCGCTGGAGCTGGAGATTACCGAAAGCCTGCTGATGGACAATCTGGAACAGGCCATTACGCTATTGAATGCACTGCGGGCGCTGGGCATTCGCATCTCGCTGGACGACTTTGGCACCGGCTATTCCAGCCTGAGTTATTTGCAAAAGCTGCCGATCGACACCCTTAAAATCGACCGCAGCTTTGTCCAGCATATCGACAGCCGCCCCGGTGACGCGGCCATCACCCGCGCCATCATCACCCTGGCCCATGGCCTGGGCGTGCGCGTGGTGGCCGAAGGGGTGGAAACCGTGGCCCAGCGCGATGTGCTGAACGGGATGCACTGCGACGTGATGCAGGGTTTCTGGTTCAGTCGGCCAGTGTCGGGCGAGGTGCTGATGACCCGGCTGGGCGACACCTTTGGCGGTGAGTCATCGTAAGTTACCTGCCTTAGGGATACGCTGGTTTATTCAGTAAAATCGTGTTTGCCAAAAGCAACACCTAGCAAAATCAAAATCCTGGATTCCCGCCTTCGCGGGAATGACGATTTTTTCAGCGCATCCTTAGGGGCTTGAACCGGTGGGGCCGGCGTGCGCCGGCTTAGTCCGCCACGCGCGCCAGCAACACGTAAAACTCGCGTTTTTCTGCCGGTCGGGCTCCACGCCACCGCGCCTGCCACGGCCCTTGCGGCTGGTAATGCGGGTCTGGCGTGGTAATCAGCCGATAGCGGCAGGCTTGGCCAACCGGGCCATCGCTGTCTGGCAAAGACAGCCCGATATAGTAATACGCCATTGCCCTGGGCAGCTGATTGCTGCGCGCCGTGCTCACGCACTCGCCCGTGTCCGGCAAGGCCTGGCGCAGCGACAGCATCACCGGCTGATAGCTTTTTTGCGCATCCAGCCACGGCAGCCACAAGGCACCGGCCAGGCTCCACAGCAAGGTCATCCCCAGCGCCCAGTTGGTGACCGCCTGACGGCCCATCAGCCGGCGACGGGTCACGGCCCAGCCCCAGGCCAGAGTAATGCCCAGCGCCAGCAGCAAGGGCAGAACATGCACCTGCGCCTGATACGTCGGGCTGTACTTCACCGCCAGCGTGAGCAGCTGCACCGGCCAGCCAAAGTTCATCGCCGCCCAGCCCAGCCAGATCAAGCCGCCAGCCAGGCCCAGGGTGAGCACGCCAAACCAGTTGAAAAACGCGGCAGCCCCGCGCTTGAGGGTATCGAGCTCCACAGCGGCCAGCACTGCCATCGGCAGCAACAGCGGCAAGGCATACAGGGCGTTCTGGCGCGGCGACAGCCACAGCACCAGCAAATTAATCGCTATCAGCAGCAGCGGCAGCTGATAGCGCGCGGCATTCAAGCGTTCACGCCCCCGCCACACCGCCCAGGCCGCCAGCGGCCACGCCGGCCAGGCAAACCACGGCAATAAACGCAGGTAATAGCCAAACTCATGCAGCAGTGTCAGCCGGCCAAAACCATAAAACGGCCCCAGCGCCAGCGAATACCACCATTGGGCAAACAACGCCGGCTCGTGCTTGAGCATCGACAGCGGCCACAACAGCGCCAGCGGCATGCCCAGCGCCAATGAAATGGTCACCGTCTTGATATACTGGCGGCTGCGCCAGCCAGGCAGCAGCAAGAGCAGTAACACCGCCAGCCACACCACAGCCACTTCCATCAGGCTGGCCGACAACAACAGCGCGGTGCTGCCCAGCGCCAGCGCCAGCGCTGCCAGAAACCCCCGGCGCTGCGCCAGCGCCAGCCCCAGCAAGCAGGCCGATTCGGCGCAGAGCATGGCCACATCGGGCGACAGCTGGTGGCCGGATTCAATCAGGCCCAGGCAGCCAATCAAGATCAGCACGGCACTGCGGCCATGGCGGCGGCCAATCAGCTCGCGGGCAGTCATGCCGGTAAACAGCAGGGTCAGCGCCATAAATAAAGGCGTGGCCAGCCGGGCGGCGTCGTGCAGCGCCAGCCAGGGCGACAATAACCGGGCAAACCCGGCGGCCACCCAGTAATACAGCGGCGGCGTATCCAGATAGGCTTCGCCGACAATACGCGGCACTTGCCAGTCGCCGCTGTGCAGCATCCACTGCACCACGCCCAGCGCATAGGGCTCGTCGGGTTTCCACGGGCCATGGCCGAGAATGCCCGGCCACAGCCAGACAAAGCACAGCAGCAATAGCAGCCAGGGTTTTTCCGTCGGTTTGGGCAGTTCGGGATGTTTGGGCGGGGTATAGGTCAGCATGGCAAGCAGTCAGGACGGCAGCCGTCAGAGGGCGTATTGTGCGCGATTGGCGCAAACAAAAAAAGGCAGCCATGGCTGCCTTTTTGTCGAGCTGTCGCGGATTAGCGCGAGAACTTGCCGAACTTTTGCTTGAACTTGTCGATACGGCCAGCGGTGTCCAGCACCTTTTGCTTGCCGGTGTAGAACGGGTGGCATTGCGAGCACACTTCAACGTGGAAGTTTTCCTTGCCCATGGTGGAACGGGTCTGGAAAACATGGCCGCACGAGCAGGTCACGTTGACTTCGGTGTAATCCGGATGGATACCAGCTTTCATGTTTTTTCCTTTGGGTCACGGGCGCAGGGGTTTTGCCTGCGCTACTTGGTCAAACGCGCATTATCCGGAAAACCCTGCCCCTTGACAAGTCACCGTCGGCCACTTTTGCCGCAGATTCTGCCCACCCGGATGGTGCGCTGCATGATTGACGCGCTGCCGTGGCACAGCGATGCTGTGGGCTTCCCAGCCCGGAGCCTGCGAATGAGCCAGATATCCGTTGATGCCTTCCAATGCCTGATTGACGCCGACCTGCCGCTGGTCAGCCTGTTTGGCATTCGCACCACCGCCATTGGCCACGGCAGCGCCAGCATGCGCATGCACTTCAACCCCGGCCTGATCCGCCCCGGCGGCACCATTGCCGGACCGGCGCTGATGGCGCTGGCCGATGTCACCCTGTATGCAGTGGTGCTGGGCATGATTGGCCAGGTGGAGTTGGCAGTGACCACCAGCCTGAACATCAATTTCTTGCGCAAGCCCGGCCAGACCGACATCCTGGCCGAAGGCCGCATTCTGAAACTGGGCCAGCGTCTGGCGGTGGGCGAAGTGCTGCTGTACGCCGAGGGTGACCCAGAACCCGTGGCGCATGTCACCGGCACTTATTCGATTCCGCCGCGCCGCTGATGCTTCTGCTCATGCCGCCACGCCCTGTGGCGACTGCGGATAGCGTTGCGGCTGTTGGGACAGCCAGTCCAGCGCTTCCACCCACAGCGGCTGGGCGGTGGCGCGGAAATAGCCCATATGGCCAATCTGCGCCATGCCAAAAGAATTAGGCTGGATGTCACGCCCCTGCCAGGGGGCATTCTGGTAACCCGGCATAAAAGCATCACGCGAGCCCGGCGAGGCCCAGCTATCGTCCACCGCATTGGCGGCCAGAATGGGCAGGCGCACCTGGGCAAAGCGTTGCGCCAGTTCCGGCAGGCTGCTGTCTTCAAAAAAATACCGTGGATAACGGCACCAGTGCTTCCATTGCCGGTAAACATCCAGCGGCAGGTTTTCGCCCATATTCAGCCGCTTGAGCGGCAGATAGCCATACCAGCGCGTCAGCAGCGGGCCGACCATATTGAGCAAAAACCGCACACGCCAGCCTTCAAGGGTGGGCATCCAGCCATGCCAGCCAGAGCCGGTGCCAAAGGTAAAGCAGGCGTCAATCAGTTCGTGATTGGGCAACAGCCCCAGCGCGTGTCCGCCGTAGGAATGGCCCAGCAGGTACAGCGGGCAACCGTCCCCGTGCATGGCTTTTACCGCCGCCGCCAGATCCTGCTGACCCCAGTCCAGATAATTCATCCGGAAGCCGCGCAGCTCTGCCGGTGCCGACAGGCCCACTCCGCGATAGTCCAGCGTCAGCGTGTCGTAGCCACGCAGGCGGGCAAACCGGGCAAAGCGGCGGTAAAACTGCTGCTGCACCCCGGTGGCCCCGGCCACAATCAGCCGGGCGCGCACCGGGCCGCTGGGCAGATAACGCTGTGCCACCAGCGGATACCCATCGGCGGTTTCCAGCGTTTGTATATGGAAAGAGCGCTTGTCTGCGGCGAGTGAGAGCGACATGGCAGGGCATCTTATGCTGAATAGAATGCGCATATCATGACACCGTCAGGCGCGCCATCACAAGAGCGTAGAAATACCTGAATGTCGTGATGTAATATCAGCAAAACGCCCGGCAAGCCGGGCGTTAAATAAGCGCTGATAAATTCAGAGAAACCGTTTCTGCCAAAAACCAAAACCCAGCAAAATCAAAACTCTGGATTTGCACCTGCGCAGGAATGCCGATTTTTTTTCAGCCTATCCCTCACAGCTCAACCTGGTTCAGCACCTGCAGCATCTGGTGCATGATCTTCGGATTGGCGGCCAGGATGTCGCCAGACTCCAGCCAGCCTTCATTGCCGGTCAGGTCGGTGATGATGCCGCCAGCTTCCTGCACCAGCAGGCTGCCCGCAGCAATATCCCACGGCTTCAGGTTCATTTCCCAGTAACCATCGGTACGGCCACACGCCACATAGGCCAGATCCAGCGCGGCGGAGCCTTCGCGGCGCACGCCCACGGTGCGTTGAATCATGGCCTTGAGCTGGGCCATGTCCAGATCCAGCTGGCTGGTGTTGACGTGCGGGTGACCGGTGGCCACCAGGCAGTCGGACAGCTGGGTGCGCTTGCCCACGCGGATGCGGCGGTCGTTCAGAAAAGCCCCTGCGCCCCGGCTGGCGGTAAACAGATCGTTACGGTTGGGATCGTAGATCACCGCATGGCTGAGCACGCCGCGCACCGACAGCGCAATGCTGATGCAGTACTGCGGGTAGCCATGCAGATAGTTGGTGGTGCCATCCAGCGGGTCGATGATCCATTCGAACTCGGACTGGCCAATCCGGGAGCCGCCAGACTCCTCTGCTAGAATGGCGTGGTCCGGATAAGCATCGCGAATGGTGTCGATGATGGTCTGCTCGGCGGCGCGGTCAACTTCGCTGACAAAATCGTTCGGGCGTTTTTGCTCGGGACGCAGGATGTCGAGGTTGTTGGAAGCGCGCTGGATCACACTGGCAGCGCGGCGGGCGGCTTTGACCGCAATCGTGAGCATCGGATGCATGGATGGCCTTTCACATGGCACACGCACCGCCCGGCACCGGCCCTGAATCAAGGAACCGGCACGCCAGCGGCAGCGCCGTGTGCTGCAATTCTGTTAATGAACAAAAAAACCCGAAGACGGTTTCGGGTTCTGGTATCGCACCATTTTAATGTGATTTTCCCAATGATGAAACCCGAAGCTGTTGATGTACTGAAAAATATTCGCGTGGTGCTGGCCCGGCCCTCGCATCCGGGCAATATTGGCTCGGCGGCCAGAGCGATGAAAACCATGGGCCTGACCCGGCTGACCCTGGTGGCCCCGCGCGATTTCCCCAGCGCAGAAGCCAACACCCTGGCCTCAGGCGCAGTGGACGTGCTGGAGCAGGCCCAGGTGTGCGCCAGCCTGAGCGACGCGCTGGCCGACGTGACCCTGGCCGCCGCGCTCACCAGCCGCCGCCGCGAAATTGCCGCCCCGCTGCTCACCCCGCGTGATGCCGCCGGCGAACTGCTGGCCTGCGCTGCCCAGGGCCAGCAAGTGGCGCTGGTATTTGGCAACGAAACCTTTGGCCTGTCGATTGAAGAAGTGGAGCAATGCAACCTGCTGGTGACCATCCCCGGCAACCCGGACTACTTTTCCCTTAACCTGGCCCAGGCGGTGCAAGTGCTGGCCTACGAGCTGTTCAGCCAGACCGGCTACGGCCTGGACGCGCTGCGCCAGCCGGTGGAACACGCCAGCCACGCCCAGGTGGAAGGCTTTTATCAGCACCTCGAACACACCCTGCAGCAGATTGGCTTTTTTGAACGCCGTCCGCCCGACCGGCTGATGCGCCGCTTGCGCACCCTGTTTAACCGCAGCCGCCTGCAGCGCGAAGAAATCGACATCCTGCGCGGCATGCTCAAACAAATTGAACGCCACGCCCCAGCCCAGCCGCCACAGCCATGACCCCCCTTCCCCACCCGGCGCACTACCGCCAGCCCGTGGTGCGCGACCTGGCCCAGCTGCTGCTAGGCCAGCCACCATGGCACACCGGCTGCGAACTGCCCCACCCCCGCCTGCTGGGCGCACACGGCCTGAGCCTGCTGGCCGAACTCGACACCCAGCCCCAGCCGCTGCTCGACGCGCTGGCCCAGCGCCCGGCCACCCGCCGGCTGGGCCGCTATGTAGAAGCCCTGCTGCACAGCTGGTGCCAGCTGGCCCCGCATTGCCAGGACATTCACGCCAACCTGCCCCTGCGCGACGGCGGCCACACCCTGGGTGAATTTGACCTGCTGCTGCGCCTGGACGGCGAACCCTGGCATCTGGAGCTGGCGTGCAAATACTATCTGGTGGTGGGCCGCCACGGCGAACACTGCGTTGGCCCCAACCCGCACGACGCCTGGCAGCGCAAGCTGGCTAAACTGCAACAGCAACTGCGCCTCAGCCGCCACCCGCTGGCCGCCCAGGCCCTGCCCGCCGGCTGGCAGGGCTGTCAGGTTGGTTCGGTGTTACGCGGCCAGTTTTTTTACCGCGACACCCCACTGGCCCTGCCCCCGCTCAACCCAGCCGCCCCCGCCGGCTGGTGGCGACCGCTGGCCGACCCCTGGCTCGGCGAAACCCACCCCGCCACCCGCTACCTGCACCTGCCGCGCCTGGCCTGGCTCGGCCCCGCCCAGCGCCCGGCCCACGCCAGCGACCTGCTCACCGCCACCACCCTGCGCCCACACTTGGCCCACTGCGACAGCCCGCAACAACTGGCCCAACTGCAGCAAACCGCCAACGGCGACTGGCAAGAATGCGCGCGCGGGTTTGTTGCCCCCGGCGCGTGGCTGGAGTCGGATATGTTGACCCTGGCGGAGGTGTAGGCGCGGATTGGGGTTTATTCATGCAGGGCAAACATTTCTGGGGCACTCCGCAGTGTTTGCCTGGGTTATCGCTGAAACCGGTTTCGGGGCATTACGCCCTTCCTGTGCAAAGTATTCCGGTTCGGAGACACAGGCGGCACCATCACGTGTGCCGCTGATGGATGTCAGCACAGACGACAATCCAGCGCCGATCACACGGAAACCCCTCTATACTGGCCTTCATCCATTTGTAATATCGATGACAGGATTCAGCATGGACAACCTTCGCCCCACCGACCTGAAAACCATCCTGCACTCCAAGCGTGCCAATCTGTACTACCTGGAACACTGCCGGGTATTGGTGAATGGCGGACGGGTGGAATACGTGACCGACCAGGGCAAGCAATCGCTGTACTGGAATATCCCGATTGCCAACACCACCACCGTGCTGCTGGGTACGGGCACGTCAATCACTCAGGCCGCTGTGCGCGAACTGGCCAAGGCTGGGGTGATGCTGGGATTTTGTGGCGGTGGCGGCACGCCGTTATTTTCAGCCAACGAAATGGATATAGAAGTGGCCTGGTTTGCGCCGCAAAGCGAATACCGGCCCACCGAATATCTGCAGGCGTGGACACGCTTCTGGTTTGATGATGGCCAGCGACTGGCGGCGGCCAAGCTGTTTCAGTACGAGCGGTTGGGGCAGATTGTCCGGCACTGGCAGCAACGTGCACGCACCGAGGCCAGCTTTGGCTGCGATGCAGAACGGCTGAGCGCTGCGTTGGATGCCTCACGCGCACGCATTGAGCACGCCCCCGACCATACCGCTTTGCTGACCGAAGAAGCACGGCTGAGCAAAATACTGTTTCGCCTGGCCTGCGAGGCCACCGGGTATGGTGACTTTACCCGCGCCAAGGGCGGCTCGGGCAGTGACCCGGCCAATCGGTTTCTGGATCATGGCAATTATCTGGCTTACGGGCTGGCCGCCAGCGCCACCTGGGTGCTGGGCCTGCCGCATGGGCTGGCGGTGTTACACGGCAAAACCCGGCGTGGTGGCCTGGTGTTTGACGTGGCGGACCTGGTCAAAGACGCGCTGATTTTGCCCCAGGCTTTTGTCAGCGCCATGCGCGGCGATGATGAGCAGGCGTTTCGCCGCGCCTGCATCGAGACACTGACCCGCACCGAAGCGCTGGACAGCATGATCGACACCCTGAAAACCGTGGCCATCCGGCTGGGCAGTGGTCACGCAGGCCTCCGCGACGAGGGTACCGCATGAATATCCTGCTGATTTCGCAATGCCATAAAAATGCCCTGACCGAAACCCGGCGCATTCTCGACCAGTTTGCCGAGCGGCGCGGTGAGCGCACCTGGCAAACGCCGATCACTCAGGCTGGGCTGGACACGTTGCGCCGGCTGCTGCGCAAAAGCGCACGGCGCAATACGGCGGTGGCCTGCCACTGGATACGCGGTAAAGACCATAGTGAGTTGTTGTGGATTATTGGCGACGCCAGCCAGTTTAACGCCGACGGTGCCACGCCCACCAACCGCACCACGCGCAAGCTCACCCGCCACGCCCGGGAAAACCATTGGCACAGTTTGGAATGGATCAGCCAGCTGGCTTGCCTGGCGGCCTTGCTGCATGACTTGGGCAAGGCGTGCGCGGCGTTTCAGGCGCGGCTGCGCGCCGGCCACGTGGCCAGCCGCAATATTTACCGGCATGAATGGGTGTCCTTGCGGCTGTTTCAGGCATTCGTGGGCGTGGGGGCAGACGACGCCAGCTGGCTGCATCGGCTGGCCGAGGTGGACGGCCACAGCCCGGATGACTGGCTGCGCGGCCTGCTGCGCGACGGCCTGGATGCCGCTGCCCGCCAACAACCGCCCTTGGCCGACTTGCCGCCGCTGGCGCAGGCGGTGGGCTGGTTGATGCTGAGCCATCATCGTTTGCCGGTGGCGCCGTCCGACAAGCCGGAGGACGACAAGCCGGAAGACTGGCTGGGCAAGCGACTGAACAACCTGCATCCCGCCCTGTTGCATGACGTGCTGGACAAAATCCAGGCCGCCTGGAACGAGCGCCCCAGCCTGGCCAGCGCCGCAGAGATTGCCCCATATTGGCAATTTAGCCACGGCTTGCCCGTGGCGGACTTGGCCTGGCGCAAGCGCGCCGCCCGTTGCGCCCGTCGGCTGCTGGATGCGCGCCACCCGGCGGCGGGCGCATGGCTGGATGACCCCTATGTCATGCAGCTGAGCCGGCTGACGCTGATGCTGGCTGACCATTATTATTCCAGCCTCACCGACCCCACTCAGCGGCGTGGCTTGAACCCGCATTATCCGCTGCACGCCAACACTGGCCCGGGTGGCGTGCTCAAGCAAACGCTGGACGAGCATTTGCTGGGCGTGGCCTGGCACGCTGGCCAAATCGCCCATGCCTTGCCCGAGCTGGCCGAGCAGCTGCCGCGTTTGGCCCGACACAAAGGCTTGCAGCGCCACACCCGCGAGGCGCGGTTTCAGTGGCAAAACCGCGCGGCGGATTGCGCCGCCGCCATGCGTGCGCGCAGCCGCGAACACGGCGCGTTTATCGTCAATATGGCATCCACTGGCTGCGGTAAAACCCTGGGCAATGCGCGGGTGATGTACGCGCTGGCCGAGCCGACACAAGGGCTGCGCTGCGCATTTGCCCTGGGGCTGCGCACGCTGACGCTGCAAACCGGGCGCGCGTTTCGTCAGCAACTGCAACTGGGCGAGCATGAGCTGGCCATTCAAGTCGGCGGTGCCGCCAGTCGCCAGCTGTTCGAGCATTATCAAGAACTGGCCGAGCAATCCGGCTCGGCCTCCAGTCAGGATTTGCTGGCGGAAGACAGCCATGTGCTGTTTGAAGGCAATGACCAGCATCCGCTGTTGCAGCGGCTGGCGCATAGCCGGGGCATGCCGGCGCTGCTGGGCGCGCCCGTGCTGGTGTGCACGGTGGATCATCTGATTCCGGCGGGCGACAGCCTGCGCGGCGGAAGTCAGATTGCACCGATGCTGCGGCTGATGAGCGGGGATCTGGTGCTGGACGAGCCAGACGAATTCGACATCCGCGACCTGCCGGCGCTCACCCGATTGGTGTTTTACGCCGGCTTGCTGGGTAGCCGCGTGTTGCTGTCATCCGCCACCTTGCCGCCGGCGCTGGTGCAAGGGCTATTCGATGCTTATTTACAGGGCCGTCGGCATTTTCAGCGCAATCGCGGCGAGCGCCCGCAGCAGCCGCCAGCGGTGTGCTGCGCCTGGTTTGACGAGTTTCAGCACAGCCAGCATGACTGCGCCGAATCCGACGCCTTTGCCCACGCCCATCTGGCGTTTGCCCAGCGTCGCCACGCCCGACTGGCTGCCGCCGAACCGCGCCGACGCGCCGAGCTGTGGCCCTTGCATCTGCCGGTGGGCACCCAATTGCACGAAGCCTTGGCCGCCGAGCTGCTGCGTGCCTTGCCCGATTTGCACCATGCTCACGCCAACCGTGATCCGATCAGCGGCAAGCGGGTAAGTTTTGGCCTGGTGCGCATGGCCAATATCCGGCCCTTGGTGGCGGTGGCGCTGGCTATGTTCCGCCTGGGCGCGCCGGCTGGCCTGCGCCTGCATCTGTGCGTGTATCACTCGCAGTTTCCGTTGCTGCTGCGCTCCGCCATCGAACAGCAGCTGGATGGCGCACTGGATCGTCGCCAGCCCGACGCCGTATTTGCCCGCGACGATATTCGCCGCAGCCTGGACAGCCACCCAGAAGTCGACCAGCTGTTTGTCGTACTGGCATCGCCAGTGTGCGAAACTGGCCGGGATTTCTGCGTGGACTGGGCGCTGGCCGAGCCTTCTTCCATGCGTGCCTTGATTCAACTGGCTGGCCGCGTGCGCCGCCATCGCCCCGGTGCCGTGGTCAGCGCCAATCTGCGCGTATTCGACCACCCCTTGCGCCACTTTACCCACCCCAATCAAGCCGCCTACTGCCACCCCGGTTTTGAACAAACCGATCCGGCCACCTATCGCTTGCACAGCCATTGCCTGAGCGAGCTGCTGGAGCCCGGCGAGCTGGACGTGGTGGACGCCCGCCCTCGCCTGTTGGCACGCCAGCCACTGCACACCCAAACCCGGCTGGCCGACCTGGAACATGGGCGCGTGCAAGACCTGATGCGCGCGCCAGAGGCAGGCAAACCGCTTTCTGCCCGTGAACTGCGCAGCCGCAAACGTCATGCCGACCCACTGAACGCCGCCAGCATCTGGTCGCTGCCACGCGCCTGGCTGACCGGCGTGCTGCCGCAGCAACAACCCTTTCGGGAGCAAACCCGGCGAGAGGTCGAGCTGTGTTTTTTGCTGGAAGAAGATGGCGAGGATTACGCCATGCATCAGTTTCGCCCTGAGTTGAGCCCGGCATACAACCCCTATGTACGAGTGGACGGCGCGCTGCTGCATCGCATCGACGACGCACAACTGCGCGGCCCAGGCATCAGCCTGTGGGGCCAGGCCGATTACCTCGCTGCTGTGCAGCAACTGGCTGAGGGGCTGGACATTTCACCAGAGGAATGCGCCAGACGGTTTGGCAGGGTGCGGGTGGCGGAAGCGACCCAGGGGTGGGCGTTTCATCCGGCGCTTGGATTAGTTCAAGTTTTCAAACATAGGAATTTGACAGCGACGTCTACGGCTCCTACAATCTGAACACCTCAATGATCGTTGCCAGTCACAGGCTGTGTGCACAGGACTCGACAGGCTACGAGGGCGAGGGTTTCCGGCATGGGCAAATTGCCCGTGTCCCCAGGTTGGCAGGGTTTGTCGCTGGCAGGAGGGTATGGGGTGTGGTTAGACGCGACGCCAGGAGGTTATTAGCTGGTGGTTAGACTCAGGGCAGGGTTCTCGTTGGCGCGGGAACCCTGCTTTATTTTTTTGGGCGCTTATCTGCGCCTACGCCAGGCATCCCGTGATGTGCGGGATTTTGGCTCAATGCCGCGTGTCGCCAAACACCTCGTCCAGCGATTGCGCATCCAGCACCCGGTCACCCCAGATTTCCAGCTGGGCAGGCGTCGCAGCGGCCAGCCTGGCCTGCTGTACGGCGGACAGTTCACCAAAACGGCGGATGAGCTGGCGTTGCAATAACAGGGCTTCGCCCCGTTGCATGCCTTGCTGTATGCCCTTGGCAATCGCCTGGGCTTCCCAACGGTCGATATTGGTTTCCAGCATGTGCATCCCTTTCGTCAATTCTTCGGCATCGGGTGTCACCAGCCCAGGCATTCGACTTTTCAGCCGGTATTTTACCCAGTGCGCCAACACCCGGTCGAGACGCTGCTTGAATGGGGATTGGGCAATGGCTTCGGCCAGATTGCGAATCGCGCGTCTGGCCGCAGCGGTGTCGGGCGTGTGTTCAAAACAAAAAATCGCCGCCACCACCCGGTGCATGTCTTCCAGCTCGGCGGCAGCGAACGCGGCTTCATCCAGCAGCCAGAATTTCAGCTGCGGCTGAAACGGCTTGAGCACGGGCGGATGAGCGCAGATCAGATCGTAAACCTCACTGCTTTGTCGCCAGCGGGCGTCGCCGTTGTACAGCACGATGGGCAGCACTGGCGGCAGTCCGTCGGCGATGTCCACCGCCTTGCTGCGTAACAGATGATCGTACAGCGCGGCCACGTATTGCAGCATGCGCGCCGGCATGGCGTCGTCCGGGGTGGATTGGAACTCCAACAACAGATACAGATAAACGCGCTGCCCCTGTAGTTCAACTGACCAGACAACATCATCTGCCCGTGGCTTCATCGCCGGGGTGACGTAGTTGCCGTTTTCCAGCCGCAACGTGGTGTAGTCGAGCAACTCGGACACGCCCGGCGGGGCGAAAGCTTCCAGTAGCTCTTGCACCAGTTCGGCGTGAGAAAACAGGTATTTATAACCGCTGTCGTGGAGGTGGGCCATTGGTGCAGTGTAGCGTGATGGCTGGGTGGGCTCAAGGGGCTGTGGCGCAGAAAAGAACACGCACATGTGTGAACCCACGTTCCCAAAAAAAAATCGCCAGACACGCTGGCGATTAAAGAAAGTGCTGCCTATGCGGCAGTGAATGCTTCGCGATCATGCGATCACACATATTTCTCAGCTGCCTATTCGGCAGTTTTGTTGCGGAGCAATGGTAACACCTGCGTTTACAAAGAGGGTGAACGGAACATGTGTCGCGTTTTACCCGACTAAGAGCCGCTGCTTCATGACCATGATAACAAACATAGGTTCATATGAATAAACATAGGTTGACAATCTCAATCTGAGCTAGCTATGCTAAACACAACTCCACCATCGAGCGCTCTAGGCTGTGTGCATTCAGGACTCGAGGCTCTATGGTGGAGGGCTTCCGGCATGGGATGTTCCCGTGCCCCCACGCTAGCAGGGTTTGACGCCAGCAGGAGGGTGCAGGGTGTGATTAAACACACTGGGTTATTAGCATAAGCATGTACGGCTCTCGTTGGCGCGGGAGCCGTACATGTATGTGTGCCTGAATTTTACCGTAAAAACCTATCCTGGAGCTATTTGTATGGCCCCATCTGTTCCTGTGTTCCGTAGCGCCATCGCCGCTTTCATCGAAGAGCGTCTGGCCGCCAAGCTGGCCAAGCTGGATGCCGATGATCCCAAGTGCGCTGCATTGCGTGAGCAGTACCAATACCTCACCTGGCTGGACGACGCTGCCCGGCGGGTGCGGCAGATTCAACTGGTCACCCACACCCTGAAACCCATCCACCCCGATGCGCGCGGCAGCAATCTGTATGCGCCGCCGTCAACGCTGGCGGATTATCCCGAGCTGGGCAGCCATGCGCTGGCCGGGATGCATGCCGACGATGTGGTGGGCAATGCCGCCGCCCTGGATGTGTATAAGCTGCTAAAGCTGCAAATAGATGGCCGTTCGCTGTTGGATTGGCTGCGCGATGGCCACCCGGATGCCGTCGCCGCGCTCAGCGATGACGCGGACGATGCGCACACCCTGGCCGAGGCATTTGTGGGCATTGCCCAGCCACGCGCCGGGGGGCCGGCTTCTCACACCTACGCCAAGCAAGTGTTCTGGCTGGTGGGAGACGACCCGCTGGACGACGGGCAATATCACCTGCTCTCGCCCCTATATCCCAGCTCGCTGGCGCATGCGCTGTTTGCCGTGCTCAATGAGCACCGCTATGGCGAAGCCAACAAGCTGGCGCGCGAGGCCTTGCGCGCCCGGCGCGACCATGACCAGCCGTTTTATTCCTATCCGTCGCTGGCAGTGCAAAAGTTGGGCGGCTCAAAACCGCAAAATATCAGCCAGCTGAACAGCGAGCGTGGCGGCAATAACTACCTGCTCAGCAGCTTGCCGCCCATCTGGAAAAGCCATAAGGTTCGGCCACCCACAGGGGCGTCGGTGTTTGATTTGTTTGGCCGCCATGACGATGTGCGTCGGCTGGTGCATGGGCTGCGTCATTTTCTGGAAAGCAGCGCGCCAGATCGGGCTGATGGCGATGCCCCCGGCCCCAAGAACAACAGACACACCCGCGACATCCGCGACCGCTATTACGCTGACTTGATTGATGAGCTGGTGTTGTTTGGCGAAGAGCTGCAAGAACAACTGCCGGCCAACTGGAGCGCCCACGCTGACTGCGTACTGCACGAAGCAGAACAACTCTGGCTGGACCCCTACCGCTGCGAAACCGACCCCAAATTTTGCGCCAGCTGGATGGCCATGGACTGGCCGGCAGAAGTCGGCCAGCGCTTTGCCAATTGGCTGAACAAGCAGCTGGCGCAGCATTTGCCATTGGGCGAAGTGGAAATGCGCCACTGGCGCAAGGAGCTGCTGGTGGACGAACGGCTGGATGGCTGGGCGCGCCATCTGCACCGACAGCGCCGCGAGCAGGACGCACCGGCTTATATTCCCACTCGCGCCGCCACCCGGGAGGCCACATGAGCGCCACTTTGCCTGACAACGATGGCCTGCTGATTCTGCCGCGTCTGCGCATCCAGAACGCCAACGCCATTTCCAGCCCGTTCACCCATGGCTTTCCCGCTATCACCGCCTTTATTGGTCTGATGTGGGCGCTGGAGCGCAAGCTGGCTGAGCAGCAACTGCCGCTGATTTTCAACAGCGTTGGCGTGATCTGCCATGATTTTGCCGAGCAAACCCAGCCCGGCTATGTGCAAACTTTTCGTCTGACGCGCAACCCGCTGAACCAGCGCGGTGAGCCGCCAGCGATTGTCGAACACGGTCGCATGCACCTGACGCTGACCCTGGTGTTTGGCGTCAGTGGCGGCTTTGTTGAACTGGATGCCAACGCCCGCCATCAGCTGGCCGAGTGCGTGGCCGAACAACTGAGCTGCATGCGGGTAGCTGGCGGCAGCGTGCTGCCCGCCGCCGAGCCGCGCCCCGGCGGGCGTCGGCAGCAGCCCTGGCTGGAAGTGCTGAGCCAGGATAGCCAGGAGCGCGCCAACAGCTTTCGTCGTTTGCGCCGGCAATGGCTGCCCGGTTTTGCCCTGGTGAGCCGCGATGACCTGTTGACCAGCCATCTGCACACCCTGCGCCAGCATACCCCGGACACCAGTGTGCTGGATGCCTGGCTGGATCTGTCGCGCTTTAACTGGCGTCCGGCAGAGCGCGACAACCACGGCAAGGTGATCTGGCGGCATGATCGCCCGGCTGGCACCGGCTGGCTGGTACCCATTCCGGTCGGTTACGCCGCGCTGGGTGAGCTGCATCCGCCCGGCAGCGTGCGTGATGCCCGCGACACCAATACGCCGTTCCGCTTTGTTGAGGGGCTGTACAGCCTGGGGCAATGGATCAGCCCGCACCGGCTGGAACGCCCGGAGCAACTGCTATGGTTTGCCGACAGCCAACCCGAAGCTGGCCACTATCGCTGCCGCAACGCCTTTGCCGACACCCCCGCTGGCGCACTATCCGTCTGACCCCTGTTGAACATCCTGCAAGGAGACTTTACTCATGGCTCTGAAAACCGCATCTGTCCTCGCTTTTGAACGCAAACTCGACCCCTCCGACGCCCTGTTTCATGCGGGCCTGTGGAGTGAGCGCCAACAGGCTGACGCCTGGCCCGTGGTGGCGGTAAAAGAAAAATCCGTGCGCGGCACCATCTCCAACCGCCTGAAAACCAAAGATCAGGACCCGCTCAAGCTGGACGCCGCTATCCAAAACCCCAATCTGCAAACGGTAGACATCGCTGCCCTGCCCGCCCACGCCGACACCCTGAAAGTCAGCTTCACCCTGCGCGTGCTCAGCGGTGCCGGCCAACCCTCGGCCTGCAACGACAAAGCCTATCAAGACAAACTGCTGGCCACCGTGCACGATTATGTCCAGCGCCAAGGTTTTGCCGAACTGGCGCGCCGCTATGCCCACAACCTGGCCAATGGCCGCTTTTTGTGGCGCAACCGCACCGGCGCAGAAAACATCGAAATCCACATTGAACACCGCACCGCCGGCGAAGCCGCCAATACCTGGATATTCGACGCCCTGAGCCTGTCCCTGCGCCAGTTTGACGCTGTCAGCGCACCACTGGATGCCCTGTCGGCGCTGATTGCCGACGGCCTGGCTGGCGCGCGCCATGTGCTGCTGCACATCACCGCCTTTGTCCGCATCGGTGCCGGCCAGGAGGTATACCCCTCGCAAGAATTGGTGCTTAACCGCGAACGCGGCGGCAAGAGCAAAACCCTCTACACCGTTGGCGACGCCGCCGGCATGCACTCGCAAAAAATCGGCAACGCCATCCGCACCATCGACACCTGGTATCCCGAAGCCGACACCCTGGGCCTGGGGCCGATTGCCGTCGAACCGTATGGCTCGGTCACCACCCAGGGCAAGGCCTACCGCCAGCCAAAAGCCAAGCAGGATTTTTACACCCTGCTGGACAACTGGGTGCTGAAAGACCAAATTCCGGCGCTGGAGCAGCAGCACTTTGTCATCGCCACGCTGATTCGCGGTGGCGTGTTTGGCGAGTCGGAAGACAAGTAACATGGACCACTACCTCGACCTGCACCTGCTACCCGATCCGGAGTTCTCATCGGCCCAACTGATGAGCGCACTGTTTGCCAAGCTGCACCGTGCCCTGGTGGCGCAGCCAGATGTGCACATCGGCGTCAGCCTGCCGCAAGCGCGCGCCGGCCAGCGCTCAACCGATGAACAGCCCGGCACGCAGCCTTACCTGGGCCAACACCTGCGCCTGCACGGCCAGGCCGATGCGCTGGCGGCGCTGATGGCCCAGCCGTGGCTTTCTGGCATGCGTGACCATGTTAACCTCAGCGCCATCACCCCCGCCCCGGCCAATGCCCCGCACCGGCTGGTGCGCCGGGTACAGGCCGACAGCAATCCGGAGCGTCTGCGTCGCCGGCTGTGCAAACGTCACACCCTGAGTGAAGAAGACGCCCGCCAACGCATCCCCAACCGCGCCGCCCACTATCTGGAGTTGCCCTATGTGCAATTGCGCAGCCAGAGCACCGGCCAGCACTTTTTGCTGTTCATCGACCAAGGTGCCAACCTGCCAGAGCCTTGCCTGGGTGGCTTTAACCGCTACGGCCTGAGCCAGGGTGGCAGCGTGCCCTGGTTCTGACTCTGCGCCGACCCTTTTTTTTACCAGGGAATTCGGTGCTAACAAAATCAAGCACTTAGCGACTTGGTGAAAAAAAGGGGGTTGGCGGGCTGGTCCAATGGAATGGTTGGTGTAACAATGACTTAGCGGAAAAGTGCTCTAGTTCACTGCCGAATAGGCAGCTTAGAAAGCCCCCAGCCCCTCACCCCGCCAGGGCGCTGGGTTCACTGCCGAATAGGCAGCTTAGAAATTCACCGTCCGCCGGCGCTGGCCAGGTTCGCCGTTCACTGCCGAATAGGCAGCTTAGAAACAACCGTCCCGAACTTCTGGCCGCTCCTTATCTGTTCACTGCCGAATAGGCAGCTTAGAAAGGCGGGCAGCGCCCGTGGCCGAAGGCCAGCGCGTTCACTGCCGAATAGGCAGCTTAGAAACGACGTAATTCGCTTGCGTCTGATCATTCGAGGTTCACTGCCGAATAGGCAGCTTAGAAATTGCATTTCATGGCGTCCGGAACATTGATGGCGTTCACTGCCGAATAGGCAGCTTAGAAAGCCCCGGTCGATTTATCCACCGCTGCCGGATAGTTCACTGCCGAATAGGCAGCTTAGAAATGGCGGGGTGAGGGGCTGGGGGCGAGCGCAGCGTTCACTGCCGAATAGGCAGCTTAGAAAGTTATTGCAACACCCTCGGCCACCCGCACTTGGTTCACTGCCGAATAGGCAGCTTAGAAACAATGGCGACGTGGACGCCCCTGGCGTGTATGGTTCACTGCCGAATAGGCAGCTTAGAAAGCCCCGACCGCCCCGACCGCCCCGACCGCCCCGTTCACTGCCGAATAGGCAGCTTAGAAACTGTTGACTCTCACGCTCTTGGGTTCTTTGTCGTTCACTGCCGAATAGGCAGCTTAGAAATGGAGCCGGGCACGGCGTCGTAAAATGCCGGCGTTCACTGCCGAATAGGCAGCTTAGAAATGCCGCCGACGTGATTGGTCTGGCCGCCGCAAGTTCACTGCCGAATAGGCAGCTTAGAAATTCACCGTTCGCCGGCGCTGGCCAAGGTTCGCGTTCACTGCCGAATAGGCAGCTTAGAAACGGCGCTGCCGTGGTCTACCAGGCGGTTTCACTGTTCACTGCCGAATAGGCAGCTTAGAAATTATCGAGCTCTGACGCAGAGTAAAGCGGCATGTTCACTGCCGAATAGGCAGCTTAGAAAGCGAGCCAGCCGACCTGAAGGTCTATGCTGACGTTCACTGCCGAATAGGCAGCTTAGAAACACACCCAGGCGGCGTCCGGCGCGTCGTGCTCGTTCACTGCCGAATAGGCAGCTTAGAAAAATTGCTAATGCGCTATTTGACTGTGCTGTTAGTTCACTGCCGAATAGGCAGCTTAGAAATAATGCCGAATCGCGTCTAAGTTGAATTCTTTCGTTCACTGCCGAATAGGCAGCTTAGAAAATCGCCCAGGCGCACGACAGCGGGCTGATCGAGTTCACTGCCGAATAGGCAGCTTAGAAATGGCCCCCGGCTCGCGCGCCATCCTGATGGCTGTTCACTGCCGAATAGGCAGCTTAGAAAAGCACCATCAAGTGCTAGCGCAATGTGCCTGTTGTTCACTGCCGAATAGGCAGCTTAGAAAAGCCCGCCAGCGCTGCCGACACGCACAGATACGTTCACTGCCGAATAGGCAGCTTAGAAATGGCAGTTGCTCTGGCCGGCGGCCATGCTCAAGTTCACTGCCGAATAGGCAGCTTATGTCCGCGCAGTTCACTGCCGAATAGGCAGCTTAGAAAAGCAGCTGGTCGAGGATGTTTTGCTGATAGTCGTTCACTGCCGAATAGGCAGCTTAGAAAACAAACTGCCCAGGCCATCAAACGCAGCATTCGTTCACTGCCGAATAGGCAGCTTAGAAAGCCGCGCCGCACTGCGCTGACCCAGCGGCATGGTTCACTGCCGAATAGGCAGCTTAGAAAGCAGAGGCCGCCGCCCAGTTTGAAGGCATGGCGTTCACTGCCGAATAGGCAGCTTAGAAACAGACTGGGTTGATTTACGGCCAGCGCTGTGCAGTTCACTGCCGAATAGGCAGCTTAGAAATGGCTGCATCAGTCGCATGCTCCTTCACGCAGGTTCACTGCCGAATAGGCAGCTTAGAAAAGACGGCACTGAGCGCGATTACTGGCAAGGCCGTTCACTGCCGAATAGGCAGCTTAGAAAACCAATTGCCGGCTGGCAGCATTGGAAATCACGTTCACTGCCGAATAGGCAGCTTAGAAAGTACTGATCTACGACGAGCCCAGCGGCGCGGTGTTCACTGCCGAATAGGCAGCTTAGAAAGATCACCTCGGCCATCCGCGCCGCGCGAATTTGTTCACTGCCGAATAGGCAGCTTAGAAAACGGAAAGCAGCAGCAAACAGGTCTTGATAAGGTTCACTGCCGAATAGGCAGCTTAGGGACGCGCTGATTTATTCAGAAAAATCGTGTTTGCCAAAAGCAAAACCCAGCAAAATCAACATCCTGGATTCCTACCTTCGCGGGAATGACGATTTTTTCAGCGTATCCTTAGAAAATCGCCACAAGGATCACTGGCAGCTTTGCCGGGTTCACTGCCGAATAGGCAGCTTAGAAAAGCAACTGGGCAACACCCCCAGCCAGACCATTGTTCACTGCCGAATAGGCAGCTTAGAAATCAGGTGCCGTGCAGAATTTTAGTGGGGGGCTGTTCACTGCCGAATAGGCAGCTTAGAAAAGTCCGGCTTGAGCCGAACGACTCTTCTGGTCGTTCACTGCCGAATAGGCAGCTTAGAAAACCCTGCGCAGGGTGCTTGCGGGATATACAGCGTTCACTGCCGAATAGGCAGCTTAGAAACGCACCAGGCGCAGGCCGGGGCGCTGGGCGGCGTTCACTGCCGAATAGGCAGCTTAGAAAAGCGACGCAAACGCAGCCGCCATCTTGATAATTGTTCACTGCCGAATAGGCAGCTTAGAAAACGCATATCTGTACAAGGTGCTGGCCGGCGGCGTTCACTGCCGAATAGGCAGCTTAGAAAGATACCCATCACATGGACTGAGCTGTCGGCATGTTCACTGCCGAATAGGCAGCTTAGAAAATCAAAATCAATGGCACAACGATTGAGTGCTGGTTCACTGCCGAATAGGCAGCTTAGAAAAGCCGCTCAGCTGTGGTCTGGATATCCTGGCCGTTCACTGCCGAATAGGCAGCTTAGAAACCTAGCCTGCGGTGAACAGGTCAGTTGACGTAGTTCACTGCCGAACAGGCAGCTTAGAAATGTGGGTGGTGCTGGTGCCGGAATCTGAGTACGTTCACTGCCGAATAGGCAGCTTAGAAATAAATGAGCAAGGGCGTCGGCGGCACGGTCGGGTTCACTGCCGAATAGGCAGCTTAGAAAAGGCTCGTCGTCGCCACCGACCGGCTCACGGTGTTCACTGCCGAATAGGCAGCTTAGAAAGCTTGATCAGCTCGCGCAGCGCGGGCAGCTCAGTTCACTGCCGAATAGGCAGCTTAGGACGCGCTGATTTATTCAGAAAAACCGTTTTTGCCAAAAACAAAGCCCAGCAAAATCAACACCCTGGATTCCCGCCTTCGCGGGAATGACGATTTTTTCAGCGTATCCCTTAGAAAATCGCGTCATACACAGATGCGAATGCAGTGTCGTTCACTGCCGAATAGGCAGCTTAGAAAACAAGAAGCAGTAATGGCTTTGGCCCAGACCCGTTCACTGCCGAATAGGCAGCTTAGAAATATTTCGGTAGTGCTGATACCTTTGATCTGATGTTCACTGCCGAATAGGCAGCTTAGAAAATCTCGGTGGCCAACTGTTCCAGAGCGTGGGAGTTCACTGCCGAATAGGCAGCTTAGAAAATCTCGGTGGCCAACTGTTCCAGAGCGTGGGAGTTCACTGCCGAATAGGCAGCTTAGAAATGTCAGTCTGTGATAAACGCAATGCTCAGCTGGTTCACTGCCGAATAAGCAGCTTAGAAAGTCCGCAGCCGCACAGCTTTTTCGGCCTTTGAGTGCACTGCCGAATAGGCAACTTCGGAATGCACTGATTTATTTCAGAACCCTCCAATTGCTTTTGCCAAAAGCAAATCCCAGAAAAATAAAAACCCTGGATTCCCGCCTTCGCGGGAATGACGCTTTCCCCACATATGCTTAATTAATCAATACACCCAGCTCGCCATCACATAGCCCTGGGTGCGTTCCGGCAATTGGCGAATCAGTGCGCTGGCGGGGCCGGTGTGGTGGCGCAGGCCGGTTTCCAGTTTCAGCCGGTCGCCTTGCCAGGCGAGTGCGGCAGTGAGCATGCAGCCGCCGTCCTGTGGGTGGTACAGCACGTCAATGGCCGGTTGCCAGTTGTCGTGGGTCCAGCTGAGCCGGGCAAACAGGGTGTTGCGGTGCAGGGCGCTGGCGGTGTTGAAGGCGGAGGCTTGCCAGGCCTGGTTGCCGGCCACGGCCTGGGCCGGTGCGCCGGCGCGGGCCAACTGGGCCAGTTCGGCGTTGTGGGCGGCCCAGCCGCGCCAGCTGGCGGCGCTGGGGGCGGTGTCGTCGCGCCAGGCTTCCAGCAGCATGCTGACTTGCTCGGCAGTGGTCCAGCTGCCGCCGATCAGCCATTGCCGCGCCGGGCCGGCCTGCTGGTGCAGCCAGGGGTTGCGGCTGGCCAGGGGCGCGCCGGGGTTGACGTAGGTCACGCTGTCGTCGCGGCGCAGGTAGCGCGCCGAGGCGTGCAGCTCTATTGCATCGCTGACCACCCAGGCCAGCGCTGCGCCCACGCTGGCTCCGGTGCGGGTGCCCAGGCGGGCAAAGCCGTGCCAGTCGATGCTGCCGTCGCGTTGATACAGGCGTGCGGCCAGGGCGGGTTCGCCGGCGTCGGTGGCGTCGCGGTGGGCGGTGGGGTTAACCGCCACCAGCGTCCAGGCACGGTCGGCGGTAAAATATTCGCCCATCAGCAGCGGGCGGCCTTCCAGCGGCAGGCTGAGCAGGCGGCGGCGGCTTTCCTGCTGTACCACGTCGTTGGGCCGAAAACCGTAGCCCACATCCCAGCTCAGCACTTTTTTGCCGGCGCTCCACTGCCAGCCGTTTGCGCCGCCGGCCAGATAGGCTTCGTTGATGCCCAGCCGGCCCTGGCTGAGCTCGCCTTCCGGGCGTTCGCTGCGCGCCAGCAGGTCGGCGCTAAAGCGCAGCGGGCCGAGCGGTGCGCTGCCTTGCAGCCCGGCTTCGAGCACGGCGGTAGATGGCGCGCTGACGGCCAGCCCGGCGGCGTGGGCGGCGGCCAGTGGGCCGCTGTCGGTGGCGTGGGCGCTGGTCCAGCGCGTGCGCAGGGTGGCGTTCCAGCTGGCGTCTTCGGCGTGGGCCAGCGCGGCGCATCCGCTGGTCAGGGCAAGCAGCACAAGCCGGCGCATGGGCTTACTCCAGGCTGGGGCTGCGGGCGAGGAACATCGGGTTCAGCCATTCTGCCGGCACGCTGCGCGGCTTGCGGCTGAGGTAGCTCACCGTGGTGCGCTTTTGCTTGCCCAACTGGTCGATCAAAATCATGTCGGTGACCATGGCGCGGGTTTTGTCCAGGGTGAACTGCGCCTGTTTGGCCAGTTTGTCTGATTGCACGTACAGGTCGGCGCGCACCGGCTCGTGGCGGGTTTTGCCCAGCCACAGTTCGATGCGCTGGTAGGTGACGCCCTTACGCGCCGCTTGCAGGCTCAGGTGCAGGCAGCCGCGCGCGCTGGTGTCGTCGGGCTGGCAGGCTTCTTCGCCCACCAGGGTGGCGCGGTAGTCGCCGCTCCAGCTGAGGGTGGCAATGTCGCCGGTGGAGGCGTCGCCCAGCAGTTTCTGCATCGGGGTGATGCGCATCGGGCGCTGGCTGTTGGGCATCAGCAGCCAGAAATCATCCCCCAGCATCAGCACTTTCTGGCCTTTTTCAGCGGGGCTTTGCATCAGCACCAGCGACTGGCGGCCTGCCTGGGCAAACACGGTGTAGCGGCGTTCTTTGTCCAGCTCGCCGCTGAGGGTGAAGGTTTGCACCAGGGTGTCCACTTGCAGGTTGTCGGCGCTCATCCGGTAGTGATCGGCATTGCGCAGCACGGTGTCCAGGTCCAGCGCCCAGCTGGCGGGGCTGGCCACCAGGGCGGCGAGGGTGGCGGCCAGGGAGGCAATCGGGCGGGCGAGTAGCATGGCGGTGGCTTTCATCAGGTGTGCGCCAGGGCGTCAACCACTGGCAGGTGAACGGTTTTGCGCGCCACCGCCAGCGAGGCCATCAGCGTCAGGGCAATCATTGCCAGCATGGTCAGTGCGTACAGGGTGGGGTCGATGGTGACGTGCAGCGGATAGCCGGTGGTGCGGCCAGGCGGCGGCGGCATGTCCACCGGAAACACATACAGCAGCAGCGATGCCGCCAGCGCCAGCAGCGCGCCCACCGCCGCGCCTAGGCTGCCCAGCAGCGCGCCTTCCAGCCCCAGCATCAGCAGCACTTGCCGGGGCAGCGTGCCCAGGGCGCGCAGTGCGCCAATTTCGCGGGTGCGCTCGATAATCGCCATGGCCATGGCGTTGGCCACCACAAACACCACAATCACGGCAATGATGATGCCCAGCGCACCAAAAATGCGGTTGTACAGATTGCGCACCGCCTGATAGAACACCGCTTCCTGCTCCCAGCTGTGAACGCTCAGTTCTGGAAACTGCGCGGCCAGACGCTGGCGGGCGCTGTCGGTGGCGTCCATGCGGTCGAGAAACACCCCCAGGCTGGACACTTTGTCGGTGACCAGCAGGCGCTGGGCGGTGTCCACGCTGGTGTAAACCATGCGTTTGTCCACCTCGGGCACGCCGGTGGTGAACACCCCGGCCACGGTCACGTCCATGGCGTTCATCGCCCCTTCGGTGGTGCTGGCCAGCAGGGTGAGCCCATCACCTGGCCGGGCTTTCAGGCTGCGGGCCAGATCGGCACCCAGCATGGCCTGCGGGCGGGCGGCGTCGGCGGTGAGCAGGGTGCCGGCGGTGAGGGTTAAAAACGGCCCCTTGACGGCAAATTCGCTGTCGGGGTCGATGCCGGCGGCCAGCATTACGGTGGATTTGTCGCCATTGCTGATCAAGCCGGTAAACGCCACCCTGGGCAGCACATGGCGCACCCGTTCATCGGCCAGCAGCGTGGCGCGCAGGCGGTTTACCTGGCTCAGGCCGTGTTGCAGTGGAATCTCTTCATCGCTGCTGAAATGCGCCGGCGTGCCCAGCACCAGATGGCCGCTGTCGCGGGCAGTGGCTTCGGCCAGGCTTTCGTAGGTGTACAGGGCAAAGCCGCTGGCCAGCAAGATGGCGGCGCTGCCCAGGGCAGCAATGGCGGCGGTGACCAGCGAGCGGCGACGGTTGCGCAAGGTGTTTTGCCAGGCAAATTTCAGCCAGGTCAGCCTGGTTTTCATTGGATCACCCCATCCAGCAAGGACACCACCCGATCACACTGCGCGGTCAGGCGCGGGTCGTGGGTGGCAATGATGAAAGCCGCGCCTTCGGCGTGGCCGCGTTCGCGCATCAGCGCCAGCACCTGGTCGGCGGTGCGTGAATCCAGGCTGGCGGTGGGTTCGTCGGCAATCACCAGCCGGGGCCGCTTGATCAGCGCGCGGGCAATCGCCACCCGCTGACGCTGGCCGCCGCTGAGCGCATCCGGCTTATGCCGGGCGTGCTCGGCCAGCCCCACCGCCGCCAGCTGGGCCGCCACCCGTTCGCGCCGCTCGGCCAGCGGCACATCGGCCAGAAACAGCGGGTAGTCCACGTTCTCGGCTACTGTCATCACCGGCACCAGATGAAAATTCTGAAACACAAACCCCAGCGCGTCGCGGCGCAGCAGGGTGCGCGCGGTTTCGTCCAGGCCATTGACGCTGATGCCATTAAGGGCAATCTCGCCGGCATCCGGGGTGTCAATCAGCCCGCACAGATTCAGCAGCGTGCTTTTGCCGCTGCCCGATGGCCCGGTAAGCGCCAGCAGCTCGCCAGCCTGCACGCAGAGATCCACCCCGCGCAGGGCGTCAATCCGGTGTGCGCCCAGTTGGTAGGTTTTATGCACCTGCTGCAGGCGCAATACCGGTGCGGCAGCTGGCCCGGTAGGCAAGGGTGCGCCAATCATGGCTGGCTCCCAGGGGTCAGGCCGGCCTGGGTGGCCGCCTGGTGCGCGGCCTGGCGAAACGCCCGCGGTGCGCTGGCCAGTTGCGGGCTGGCCAGCACCTCGCCCAGCAGCTTGATGCCCTTGTCGCGCCGGTTCATAAAACCCGGCACCGCCAGAAAAGTATTGGCCGCCACCAGCTTCACCTCCAGCTGCGCCGGCACGCCAGCGGGGCCTAGCGCTGCTGATGTGCTCACCCCGGTCAGCGCCTTGTCCAGCAGCGCCAGGCCATCTTCGGCGTAATGCATTTTTTGCCAGGGCAGCCAGGTGGTGGTGGCCTGCAAGGCGGTGGCCGAGCCGGTATAGGCCAGCAGCACCCAATCCGTTGGCGCGGTTTTGCGCAATGCCACAAAAGCCTCCAGCGCCGGGGCCACCGCCGCGCTGTCGCCCTGCACCGCGCGCATGAATAGACGATGCGCCGGCAGAAACTGCGCCTCGCTGACCGCCAGGGCCGGCGTGGGCGCGGCGCTCAGGCAGAGCACACAGGCCAGCGCCAGCAGCAGGGGTTTGTACATCAGGGAGTTGTTCATACGCCGCTCCAGAGCCAGAAAAATTCATGCCGCCAGTATGCGCAGCCGCGCCGCCAGCCGCCGCCAGCATGCGACGAAACGCGCCAATCCCGGCGTCAGCGCCGGCTGGCCGGGCGCGAATGCGTCGGCGGCCAGCCGGCGCACCAGGGCAAACGCAATAGGCAAAACCCTGCGCGCCAGTTGCCACAAATCCGCCCACTGGCGGTATGCTAGGGTTTTGCGCCGCCAGCCGGCCAAACCCGATGTGTTCAAGGAGAAAAACGACGTGACTGCCCTGCTGCCCCAACCCGATCCCGAAGGCTTGCTCGAATATTCCGTGGTGTATACCGACCGCGCACTCAACCATATGTCGCAGCGTTTTCAGGGGGTGATGAAGGACATTTCGCGCCTGCTCAAGCAGGTGTACCACGCAGACGCCACCGCCATCGTGCCCGGTAGCGGCACCTTTGGCATGGAAGCCGTGGCCCGCCAGTTTGCCACCGACCAAAAAGTGCTGGTCATCCGCAACGGCTGGTTCAGCTTCCGCTGGACGCAGATTTTTGAAATGGGCCGTATCCCGGCAGACACCCAGGTGCTCAAGGCCCGCCAGGTAGGCAGCGGCCCGCAAGCCCCGTTTGCCCCGGCCCCAATCGACGAAGTGGTGGCCACCATCCGCGCCTACCGCCCAGCCGTGGTGTTTGCCCCGCACGTGGAAACCGCCTCCGGCATGATGCTGCCCGACAGCTATCTGCAGGCCGTGGGTGAAGCCGTGCGCGAAGTGGGTGGGCTGTTTGTGCTGGACTGTATTGCCTCCGGCACGGTGTGGGTGAATATGCAGGCCAATCTGGTAGACGTGCTGATCAGCGCCCCACAAAAAGGCTGGAGCGCCTCGCCCTGCGGCGCGCTGATTGGCCTGAGCGAGCGCGCCCTGGCCCGGCTGAACGACACCACCAGCACCAGCTTTGCCTGCGATTTGAAAAAATGGCGGCAAATCATGGAAGCCTTTGAAACCGGCAGCCACGCCTACCATGCCACCATGCCCACCGACGCACTGGCCGTGCTGCGCGACGTGATGCTGGAAACCGAGCAATACGGCTTTGACAACGTGTGCGCCGAACAGCACGAACTGGGCCGCCAGGTGCGCGCCCTGCTGGAAGCACGCGGCTTCCCCAGCGTCGCCGCCGAAGGCTTCCAGGCCCCTGGTGTGGTAGTGAGCTACACCACCGACCCGGAGATTCAAACCGGCAAGAAATTCCTCGCCACCGGCCTGCAAACCGCCGCCGGCGTGCCGCTGCAATGCGACGAAGGCGCGGATTTCCGCTCCTTCCGCGTGGGCCTGTTCGGGCTGGATAAACTGCATGACCCGGCACGGACGGTGGCGAGCTTGGCGGAGGGCTTGGATAAGGTGTTGGGGGCGGCGTAAGGCGGAGTGTGCTGATGCGCTGAAAGGAGAACGGCCCGGTTTCTGGCGGGAATAGGGAGCCGGGGTGTTTTGGTGCTGGTTTAGGGGTACGCTGAAAAAATCGTCATTCCCGCGAAGGCGGGAATCCAGGGTGTTGATTTTGCTGGGTTTTGCTTTTGGTGAGAGCGGTTTTTTTTGAATTGATCAGGGCGTTGTTTATAGATATCTGGCTGTTCCGTGCTTGTGCTGGACAGGAACTGTGCAAGTGCGTCTACTGGGTGTTGAACAACACGGTAGCAGCACTGATATGAAATTTCTCAGGTAGCCCGAGAAATATTTTGCTACTTATGTATTGATTTTTTTTTGGATGTTGGTTACAGTCCAACACGATATGGCATTAAATGCAAGTGACGTAATATTGCTGCGTTTTTAGGAGGCGGAGCTTGAGTATGAAATGCTCCTGGGCTTAGGTCAAGTTATCTGGGTTGTGAAGCTAGGGGTATTAAGAAGTTAAGCGATATCATTGCTAAGCTTTCCCTTATCGCAAACGTCTTTGATAGAATGGTGCTATATCCATGAGTAGTAGACCGTTCAGCTGGGCATAGCTTGTCTGCAACGTATCTCAGACGCGGTGCGTTTAAATGTCAATCAGCCTGCCCCCTAACTAACGTTCATTCAAGCCGACGCAGCATAGTAGCTGCATCTTAGCTCAAGCGTTATGCAGCATACCATCCTGTCCTGTCTCTACCTTTTCAGACACTCCATGAGGTTGCGATGACCAACAGTACACTTGAACGATTTCAGATCATTGGCCTACACGGTTGTAGGTTTGTCGACGTCACGATTCGGGATAACACGCTTATCCTTGTCGGCGAAAATGGATCGGGGAAGACTACGTTTCTCCGCATCCTTTTTCACTTCCTATCTGGCCGATGGCTTCCTCTCGTTCAATTCCGTTTTGATTCGATTGTTGCCACCATAGGAGGTATCGAGTACAAGGTCTCCCATGAAGAACTTGTCAAGGCATTCAAAGGCATTGATCGTCGCTTTCTAGCCGAAATTCCTCTCCCGCTTAGACGGCGCGTGATGGAACTCATAGAACGGGGCGAATTGGAAAAGGCGGGAATTGAACTCGAACGCATGGGTGGACGATATGGCGTCTCGCCCGATGTCTTTCTCAGGCAGCTAGAGTTCTTCGGGGAGACGCCAAGAGGACCCAAGAAGGAACTTCAAGAAACTATCACAAAAATACGAGAAGCGATTCAAGCCCAGGTTCTCTATTTACCAACCTACCGCCGCATTGAGCGGGAATTGAGCAGTATTTTTGAAGATGTTGACCCTGACGATTTTCGCCGCAACCGAACCCGTCTTCGTCAGCAGGAATCCACCGAGTCGTACATCGAATTCGTCGAATTTGGTATGAAGGACGTCCAGAACGCAGTCGATCGAACCTTAGAACGGTTAAAGGAGTTTGCGCGCGAGAATCTCAATAACCTGACCTTAAGGTATTTGGGTGATGTTGTTAATCGAGAATATCAGAACGTTGGAATGAATGAGATCGCTGACGTATCTGAGCAAACCGTCCGTGAAGTACTCGACAGAATCCACGAGAGCATTCTTAACAAGAACCACAAAGATCATCTATTTGGCGTTATCAACTCGGCGCGCTCGGCAGATAACCCAACAGAGCATGAACGAATCATCTACCACTACTTCCTCAAACTTCTTAGGTTCCAACAGTCGCTCCAGGAAAAAGAGCGCCAGATGTCCGCATTTTGTGCTCTCTGCTCTGAATACATAGTTGACAAGACGTTTGTTTATGATAGCCAGACCTTCAGTTTCTCAATTGTGCCCGCTGAAAACCCCCAGTCTGAACGATCAATCACGTTGAGCGATCTTTCTTCTGGTGAAAAGCAAATCGTCTCGCTGTTTAGTCACCTCTACTTGTCTGGCCAGCAAAATTTCTTTGTTCTGATTGATGAGCCAGAGTTATCCCTATCCGTTCCATGGCAACGACGCTTTCTCATTGACATCCACGAAGGATGCTTCACGAAGGGTTTGGTAGCAGTCACTCACTCGCCATTTATTTATGATAATAGTCTAAATAAATACGCGCACTCACTCGGCGAATTTGTGAATTTATAGGAAAATAATAAAATGTCGATGCTTGATATTCATGCTAAAGCACTAAATTGTATTAGCGCTGCACATCATGAGTTTCTTCTCCGTTATAAAGTCAATGCTAAGGTTGTCTACGGCATTGTCGAAGGAAAGGAAGACCCAATGTTTTATAGAGGATTAATCGAGAAAAATCTCCCAGATGGTTGGGAGGTTGAGTTGATTCCAGCAGGCTGCAAAGACAAAGTGCTCAAGGCTATTGAGGCATTCGATTGGACGCGGTTTTCTCCAAAACAGATTTGTTTTTTTGTTGATCGAGATTTGTCATGTTTCATAGAAGATACTCCTCTGACTGCCGAGAACCTTTACGTTACCGACAACTACTCGATAGAAAACGATGCGGCCAATTTCGGGGTGTTCAAGCGCATACTGGAGGAAGTCCTGAGTATTTCTGGCCTAAAGCCTCATGAGTTTGATTTAATAGAAAATCGATTCGCAGCTGGTCTGGCTTTATTCTGCGAAGTAATGACTCCCATTATGGCCCAGATCCTTATTTGGCGTAGCGAGGGAAAACGGCCATGTTTGAATGACATTGATATAAAAAACTTATTTACATTTCGAGACGGTGCCATTCAAATTAGAAATGGCTTTGAAACTACTCTTTCAAGATTGCAGAATGTAGCGAGCTGTGTAGGTCTCTCTGTCGCCACCAAGGCCGCCATAGCTGAGGCTGAAGCGCGTTTCCAAGAGAAGCAGGGTACGAAAAAATTCATCCGAGGAAAGTATCTTTTATGGTTTATGGTAGAAATGGCTCTGGAGATTCACCGGTCGATATCATCCGTCGTTGCACGATTCACATCTCCACCGAAAGTACGGGTTAGTCTGGGCATGAAAAATGCTATGATAATTATATCTCCACGGGTTAGATGCCCGAGGTCGCTTAATGATTTCCTTGACCTGAACTATGGAAAATATGCAATAGAACATAATGGTAAGGCATGCTGAATGCTGAGTAATAATTCAACGTAAAATCCTCCGGCATCCACACCGAGAAAAAGACTATAGAATTTCTACAAATAGTATTAAGATGGCTAGAGCATGTTCTGAACTATCCCATAGCGGTAAAATCCAAGCCCCATGGAGAACCGCAAACCTTACCCAATCCGATGTCAGCGACGAGAATGGGCGTTCGTCGCACCGTACTTGACCCTGTTTCCCTTGGACGCAGGGCAGCGCAAACACTCACTGCGCGAGGTGTTCAACGCTGTGCGCTACGTGGTACGCCGTGGTTGTCCATGGCGCATGCTGCCCAATGATCTGCCGCCATGGCCACTGGTTTACCAACACATGCAGTGTTGGCTGGCTGCGGGCTGCTTTGAAGATATGGTGCTCAACTTGCGGGTGCTGTTGCACCTGCCGGATGACCGCCCGTGTCTGAGGCACTGCACCAACGGATCTGTGAACTAAGCCAGCAAGGCAAATTCGCAGCCAAGCCGCTTGCTGAGCGGTATGCTCAGCCGAAACCAGATTAAAATCCTGCGGATAATTTATGTTAAGTAGATTGGAAATCAAGCAGTTTACGGTCTTCCGTGAACTCAACCTGAGCTGTTCGCCTGGCCTGAATGTGGTGGTGGGCGAAAACAGCAGCGGCAAATCGCATTTGCTCAAGCTGCTGTATGCCTTGATTGCCACCAGCGCCAGCGCGGGAAAATCCGCACACGCTCAGCCACCCACCAAGGCGTATTTGCAAAAAGCCTATGGTGAAAAATTGCTGGGGGTGTTTCGTCCAGAATCGCTGGGCCGCTTGGTCAGCCGCCGGCAAGGCCGCGAGCGCTGCGAGGTGGCGGTGTGCTTTGATCATCAGGTGCTGGATGTCGGCATCAGCTTTGCCACCAATTCGAAAACCGATGTGCAGGTGGATACCCTTCCCAGCGCATGGGAGGCGCAAAGCCCCTTATATTTGCCCACCCGTGAGTTGCTGACGATTTATCCCAATTTTGTCGCGATCTACGAGGGGCATTATCTGGAGTTTGAAGAAACCTGGCGCGATACCTGTATTCATTTGGGCGGCCTGTTGCAAAAAGGCCCACGCACATTGCAAACCGCCAAGCTGATCGAACCGATTGAGCAAGCGCTGGGCGGCAAGGTGGTGCTGGAAAAAAATGGCCGGTTTTATTTGCGCGTTCCCGGCGGCGGCAATATGGAAATGCCGCTGGTGGCAGAAGGCCATCGCAAGCTGGCCATGCTGGCGCGGCTGATTGCCAATGGGGTGATCCAGGCCCAGGGCTATCTGTTTTGGGATGAACCCGAGGCGAATTTGAACCCGCGCCTGATTCGTCAGGTGGCGCAGGTGATTCATGGGCTGGTGCTGGCGGGGGTGCAGGTGTTTATTGCCAGCCATAGTTTTTTCTTGCTCAAGGAGCTGGAGCTGCTGTCGCGACGCCAGCCCGTGCCGCAAACGTTCATCGGCTTGTATTGGCAGGAGGGGGCCGCCGGGGTGAGCTGCGAACAGGCCGAGGTGTTGCCCGGCTTAAACCATATCGTGGCCCTGGATGAAGAGCTGGCCCAGTATGACCGCGAGTTGCAGGGGGGCGCATGAGCACGGTGATTCGGGAGGGCAAGCTGGCGCTGCATTTTGCTGAAGGCTGGCAGGCGGTGAAGTGGGACGAACAAGCTTGGTATCGTGATGGCAATGCCCTGGGCAGCCGCATCAAGGGCATGGATGTGGTGGCTCTGGGGCCTGATGGGCAGCATTGGTGGATCGAGCTGAAAGATTGTCTGGGCTATGAAACAGAGAATTTACCCCGGCTGACAGCGGCAGACCCGGTTCAAGTCCAGACGGCCAATACTTGGCTAAAAGATAATCAGCTGGATCAGCTGGTTTGCGCCAAACGCAAAAAGCTTTTTATTGGCGATGAGTTGCTGGAAAAACTGGTCGGCACCGTAGCTGGCCTGGCCGCTGCGGCGCGCCAGGCCAGTCAGGATGCGCGAGCCCAGGAGGTGGCGGCCTTTGCCACGGCACCCACGCCTGGCTGCCCGTGGTCTATTGCCTTGCTGTTGGGTGGAGAAAGCCGGGAATTCAAGCGAATGGCGGGGCGACTCAAAAGCAAGCTGGATCAGCGTTTGCACGCTTTTGGCGTATTTTGTTATGTGGTGAATGAAACCGTAGCTGCACCACAGCAGCCTTGGACGGTGGAGAGAATGGCATCGTGAATCTGGACCTTAAGGGAGGCGCTAATTGATTCAGAAAAACCGTGTTCGCCAAAAGCAAAACCCAGCAAAATCAACCCCCTGGATTCCCGTCTGCGCGGGCATGCCAGTTTTGTCAGCGTTTCCCTAATTTCACCCCCACCCCCAGGACCCCCATGCGCTTCGACTTTGTAGACCTGCGCCTGCTGGTGCATGTGGCCGAGGCCGGCAATCTCACTGCCGGCGCGGCGCGTTTGCCGATTGCCCTGTCGGCGGCCAGTCAGCGCATGCGCAAGCTGGAAACCCTGTTTGGCGTGGCGCTGTTCGAGCGTGAGCGCGATGGCGTGCGGCTGACGGCGGATGGTGCGCGCTGTGTTGAGCACGCACGGGTGCTGCTGCGCGCTGCCGACCGCATGCAGCGCGAGCTGACTCACCCGGCGCAGCAGGGGCGTCAGGTGTTGCGTCTGGCAGCCACCACGGTGACCACGGCGGAGTTTCTGCCGGATGTGCTGGGGCGTTTTCTGGCGCAGCACCCTGATGTAGATGTGGAAATCGACGAGCGGCAAAGCGCGGCCACCATTCAGGCTATCCGCGATGGTGAGCACGATCTGGGCATTATCGACGGCAATACCGGGGCTGAGCGGCTGGCGCTGTTGCCTTTCAGCCGCGACAAGCTGGTGTTGGTGGCGCATGCCGATCACCCGCTGGCGGCCTTGCACCAGGTATCGTTTGCCACCGCGCTGGATCACCCGTTTGTGGCCTTGCGTCCGGACAGCGGCATGCAGCAGTTTATCGAGCGGGCGGCCTTGCTGCATGGTGGCAAGCTACAGGTGCGCTTACGCGTGCCCAGTTTTGAAGCCTTATACCGGCTGGTGGCCGCTGGCGCGGGTTTGGGCGTGCTGCCCGAAGCGGCGGCGCTGCGCTATCGCGGTGCCGGCCAGCCGGTGACGATTGTGGAATTCAGCGACCGCTGGGCCGAGCGTGAGCTCAAGCTGTGCGCGCGGGATTTTGTCAGCCTGTCGCCGTTGCAGCAGCGCTTTGTCGGGTTTTTGGCGCGCGGGGACGAATAAGTGCCGTTAAGCCGGCGTGCCAGGCCGGTGGGAGGCCAGCCAAAACACGGGGGTCTGACGTGGCTGCGGCGTGGCTCCTGATGGGATGATGCCAGCGGTCTAGCGTGTTTCAGCCATCGCTATCTGCGATGGCTGCGTCGTTTAATTTCAGTTCCGTTCAGGTCGGGGCGGCGGCATAATCGGGGCTGGATTGTCCCTGCACAAGCGAACCGAGACCATGACCGCACAAACGCTTTACGACAAACTCTGGCAAAGCCATGTGGTGCACGAAGAAGCCGACGGCACCGTGCTGCTCTATATTGACCGCCATCTGATTCACGAAGTGACCAGCCCGCAAGCCTTTGAAGGGCTGAAGCTGGCCGGGCGTGCGCCGTGGCGGGTGAGCTCGATTGTGGCCACTGCCGACCACAACACCCCCACCGACCACTGGGACCAGGGCATTCAAGACCCGATTTCCCGCCAGCAGGTGGAAACCCTGGACGCCAATATCCGCGAAGTGGGCGCGCGCGCTTACTTCCCGTTCAAGGACCGTGGCCAGGGCGTGATTCACGTCATGGGCCCGGAACAAGGCGCCACCCTGCCGGGCATGACCGTGGTGTGCGGCGACAGCCACACCTCCACCCATGGCGCGCTGGGCTGTCTGGCGCACGGCATTGGCACCTCGGAAGTCGAGCATGTGCTGGCCACGCAAACCCTGGTGGCAAAAAAATCCAAATCCATGCGGATCGCGGTGGAAGGCGAGCTGGGCGCGGGCGTGTCGGCCAAGGATGTGGCGCTGGCCATCATCGGCAAGATCGGCACTGCCGGTGGCACCGGCTACGCCATCGAATTTGCCGGCAGCGCCATTCGCGGCCTGACCATCGAAGGCCGCATGACCCTGTGCAATATGGCCATCGAAGCCGGTGCCCGCGCCGGCATGGTGGCGGTGGATCAGGCCACCATCGACTACGTCAAGGGTCGCCCGCTGGCCCCCACCGGCGCGATGTGGGATCAGGCCGTGGCTTACTGGAACACCCTGCACTCCGACGAAGGCGCGCAGTTTGACGCCGTGGTCGAGCTCAAGGCCGAAGACATCCTGCCGCAAGTCACCTGGGGCACCTCGCCGGAAATGGTGGTGACCGTGGCCGACCGCGTGCCCGATCCGGCGCAAGAAGCCGATCCGGTGAAAAAATCCGGCATCGAGCGCGCGCTGGCCTATATGGGCCTGACCGCCAACACCCCGGTGAATGAAATCCCGGTGGATGTGGTGTTTATTGGCTCGTGCACCAACTCGCGCATCGAAGACCTGCGCGCTGCCGCCAGCGTGATCCGTGGCCGCCAAAAAGCCGCCAACGTCAAGCGCGTGCTGGTGGTGCCGGGCTCGGGCCTGGTGAAGGCCGAAGCCGAGGCCGAAGGGCTGGACCGCCTGTTTGTCGAAGCCGGCTTTGAATGGCGCGAACCGGGCTGTTCCATGTGCCTGGCGATGAACGCCGACCGGCTGGAGCCGGGCGAGCGGTGCGCGTCCACCTCCAACCGCAACTTTGAAGGCCGTCAGGGCCAGGGCGGGCGTACCCACCTGGTTAGCCCGGCCATGGCCGCCGCCGCCGCGCTGGCGGGCCACTTTGTTGACGTTCGCAGCTTCTAACCGAGAATCGCACATGAAAGCCTTTACGACACTCCATGGTCTGGTCTGCCCGCTGGACCGCGCCAATGTGGACACCGACGCGATCATCCCCAAGCAGTTCCTCAAGTCGATCAAGCGTTCCGGCTTTGGCCCCAACCTGTTTGACGAATGGCGCTACCTGGACCACGGCGAACCGGGCATGGACAACAGCGTGCGCCCGGTGAACCCGGACTTTGTGCTGAACTTCCCGCGCTATGAGGGCGCGCAAGTGCTGCTGGCACGCGAAAACTTTGGCTGCGGCAGCTCGCGCGAACATGCGCCGTGGGCGCTGGAAGACCAAGGCTTCCGCGTGGTCATCGCCCCGTCGTTTGCCGATATTTTCTTTAGCAACTGCTACAAGAACGGCCTGCTGCCGATTGTGCAGCCCGCCGAGGTGGTGGATCAGCTGTTCAATGAATGCCTGGCCAGCGAAGGCTACCGCCTGACCGTGGACCTGGCCGCCCAGACGGTCATCACCCCGTCGGGGCAGTCGTTTGCCTTTGAGATTACTGCGCATCGCAAACACTGCATGCTCAACGGCCTGGACGAAATCGGCCTGACCCTGGCGCACGCCGATAAAATCCGTACGTTTGAAGACAGCCGCAAGCAGAACCTGCCGTGGCTGTATGTGTAAATTGAAGTGACTGCTCGCTGTGGTAGCGCCTGGATTCCCGCCTGCGCGGGAATGACGGGGGTGGGCAGTGAGGCGGTAGTGCGAGAGGCGTTGGCCGGCTCGTCGTAGCGTCGCCTGGATTCCCGCCTGCGCGGGAATGACGATGGTGGGCGGTGAGGCTGTAATAGGTGGGGGCAAGGCGTGGTTGACCGACAACGCTTACAAGCTCCTGCCCGTTGCACCTCACCCCGTCATCCCCGCGAAGGCGGGGATCCAGGAGGGTGATTCGTCCGTCACTGTTGGCGTGTCAACCGTGGTGTGACGGCACAGCACATGCTAGCGGTACCACATCCGCTACTGTTGGCGTGCTGAACACATTCGCCGTGGTTGGCATGCTGGCCAATCGTGGCATACTGCGCCATCGGCGCACTGAATTCAGAACATTGTTTGACAAGGAAAACTCAAGTGAAAATTGCTGTTCTGCCGGGTGACGGCATTGGTCCGGAAATTATTGCCCAAGCGCTGCGCGTGCTCGACGTGCTCAAGGCGGAAGGTCTGCCGATTGAAACCGAAACCGGCCTGATTGGCGGTTGCGCAGTGGATGCCACCGGTGTGCCGCTGCCGGATGCCACGCTGAAGCTGGCACTGGACGCCGATGCCGTGCTGCTGGGCGCGGTGGGTGGCCCCAAGTACGATGTGCTGCCGCGTGAACAGCGCCCGGAGCGCGGTCTGCTGAAAATCCGCAAAGAGATGAATGTGTTCGCCAACCTGCGCCCGGCGATTCTCTATCCCGAGCTGGCCAACGCCTCGTCGCTGAAGCCGGAAGTCGTGGCCGGTCTGGACATCATGATCATCCGCGAACTGGTGGGCGATATCTACTTTGGCGAGCCGCGCGGCATTGAAGTGCGCAATGGCGAAAAAGTCGGCTTCAACACCATGATTTACAGCGAAAGCGAAATCCGCCGCATCGCTCACGTGGCGTTCAAGACCGCGCAAAAGCGCAGCAAAAAGCTGTGTTCGGTAGACAAGATGAACGTGCTGGAATCCACCCAGCTGTGGCGCGACGTGGTCACCGAAGTGGCCGCCGAGTACCCGGACGTTGAGCTGTCGCACATGCTGGTGGACAACGCTGCCATGCAACTGGTAAAAAACCCGAAACAATTCGATGTGATGGTCACTGGCAACATCTTTGGCGACATCCTGTCTGACGAAGCCTCGATGCTCACCGGCTCGATCGGCATGCTGCCGTCCGCCTCGCTGGACGCCAATGGCAAGGGCCTGTACGAACCGATTCATGGTTCCGCCCCGGACATCGCCGGCAAGGGCCTGGCTAATCCGCTGGCCACCATCCTGTCGGTGGCGATGATGCTGCGCTACACCTTTAACCAGGACGCCACTGCCGACCGTATCGAAGCGGCGGTGAAGTCGGTGCTGGCGCAGGGCCTGCGCACTGCCGACATTTACGAAGACGGTGCCACCCGCGTGGGCACCGTGGAAATGGGCGATGCGGTGATCAAGGCGCTCACCGCCTGATTGCATCAGCACAAAGACACGCTGATTTATTCAGAAAAATCGGTTTTGCCAAAAGCAAAATCCAGCAAAATCAACATCCTGGATTCCCGCCTTCGCGGGAATGACGATTTTTTCAGCGTGTCCCAAGGCAACACCCCCCACTCGCCGCCCGCTGGGCGGCGAAACAGACTTCACAACTCAAAAAAGTAAGGAAAACATCATGTTGAAAGTAGGTTTGGTTGGCTGGCGCGGCATGGTTGGCTCGGTGCTGATGCAGCGCATGGTTGAAGAAAACGACTTTGCCCACATCGACCCGGTGTACTTCACCACCTCCAACCCTGGCGGCGCAGCGCCGAGCCTGGGCGGCAAGACCGCCCCGGCGCTGAAAGACGCCAAGAACCTGGACGAGCTCAAGGCATGTGACGTGATCATCACCTGCCAGGGCGGCGACTACACCACCGAAGTGTACGGCCCGCTGCGCGCCGCCGGCTGGAACGGCTACTGGATTGACGCCGCCAGCACCCTGCGTATGGAAGACGAAGCCGTCATCATCCTCGACCCGGTCAACATGAACGTGATCAAGGATTCGCTGGCCAAGGGCGGCAAAACCTTTGTCGGCGGCAACTGTACCGTCAGCCTGATGCTGATGGCGCTGGGCGGTCTGTTCCAGAATGACCTGGTGGACTGGGCCACCTCGATGACCTACCAGGCCGCATCGGGTGCCGGTGCCAACAATATGCGCGAACTGCTCAAGGGCATGGGCGCAGTCAACGCCGCCGTGGCCGCCGAGCTGGCCGACAAGAACAGCGCCATCCTCGACATCGACCGCAAGGTATCTGACTTCATCCGCTCCGACGCCAACCCGACCGAGTTCTTTGGCGTGCCGCTGGCCGGCAGCCTGATTCCGTGGATCGACAAAGACCTGGGCAATGGCCAATCCAAGGAAGAATGGAAAGGCGGCGTGGAAACCAACAAGATCCTGGGCCGCAGCGCCAGCCCGATCGTCATCGACGGCCTGTGCGTGCGCATCGGTGCCATGCGCTGCCACAGCCAGGCACTGACCATCAAGCTCAAGCAAGACCTGCCGGTGGCCGAAATTGAAGCCCTGCTGGCCAAGGCCAACGACTGGGTGAAAGTGGTGCCCAACCAACGCGAAGCGTCGATGAAAGACCTCACCCCGGCCGCCATCACTGGCACGCTGACCGTACCGGTGGGCCGTATCCGCAAGCTGGGCATGGGCGGCGAATACATCAGCGCCTTCACCTGCGGCGACCAGCTGCTGTGGGGCGCCGCCGAACCGCTGCGCCGCATGCTGCGCATTGTGCTGGACAAGTAATACGACGCTAAGCTGGCCAGGCACTGCCGGCAACTGAACGTCACACAGCGGCCACCGGATGGGACATTCGGTGGCCGCTGTGCGTGTGGCCTGTTTTGCGGGTCTGTGCATGACGGTGGCTCTGTCACCCGCTGGCCTGAGCGGAATTTCCCGGCATTTGTCACCTTACCGACACCCCCCATCTCAGTCTGTTGCTGTGGCATTTCAGTCAAGACAATATGAATCAGTTACTTATGTAAACATTATCCGCTGGCATCATCCCTGCATGTCATGGCCAAAAACCACACGCCATCAGGGGAGATCAGCGCGTCATGGATAAAATTGGACTGTTTTTTGGCTCGGAAACCGGCACCACCCGTCTGGTGGCGAAAAAAATGCAAAAAAAGCTTGGCGATGCGCTGTGCGACAAGCCGGTGAACGTCAACCGCTGCCACATGGACGACCTGCTGCGCTACAACGCGCTGATTCTGGGCACGCCCAGCTATGGCGAGGGCGAGATTCCCGGCAAGAGCCTGGGCTGTTTTGAGCCTAACTGGGAGGAGTTTTTTGCCCAGGGGCCAGCCCAGCCGGATTTCAGCGGCAAACGCATTGCTTTTTTTGGGCTGGGTGCGCAGGAGCGTTATGCCGACCGCTTTGCCAGCTCGCTGCTGCCGCTGGTGGAAAAGTTTCGCCGTTGGGGGGCCGAGATTGTCGGCGACTGGCCCACCACCGGCTACACCTACCAGTATTCGGCAGCGGAAGTGGACGGGCGTTTTCTGGGCCTGATCATTGATCAGCGCACCCAGAGCATGTTCACCGACGAACGCCTGGATGCCTGGCTGGCGCAGGTCACCCCGCTCTTGCAGGAAAAACTGGGCTGAACCACTCTGCCGCGCACGCTGCCCGTCGCACCACACAGGACACCCCCATGAGCTACCAGTGCATTTCTGCCCGCACCGCCCTTGAGCTGCTCAGCCAGCACCACAGCGTCACCGTATTTGATGTGCGCGACAGCGCCGCCTATCAGGCTGGCCATCTGGCGGGCGCGGCCAACCTGAGCCAGGACCGCTTGCTGGGCTGGACCAAGCGTCTGGCCAAAGACGCCCCGGTGCTGATTTACTGCTACCACGGCAACGCCAGCCAGAGCTACGCGCAAATGTTGATTGATTTCCGCTTTACCCAGGTATTCAGCGTGGATGGCGGCTACCCGGCGCTGGTGGAAGCCAGCACCGCCAGCGCATGACCCCCGCCGACGTTCGCGCCTGGCTGGCCGCCCATCCGCTCACCCCCAGCGAGGTGGACTGTGTGACGGCGGTGATGCTGAAAATTCTCGACGGCAAATGCAAAATGCGCGAAGCCGAAAAACCGCTGATTGCCGCGCTGTACGACGCCGCGCAGGGCCTGCCCGGCCAGCGCTTTGGTGCCAGCGAACATGCGCTGATTGCCCAGGCACGCACCCACGCCAACGATGCCCTGCGCCAGACGCTTTACGAACACCGGGTGCTGGCAGAAACCGCGATTTCCCGCCCGGTGATGAAGGCATTCAAGGCCATGATCCGCAACCAGGGCCTGTTTGCCGGCCTGGCGGCCCCCGCCGGAGCAGAAGACGAAACATAACATTGCAGATCGACCGGCTGCATAAGACAATGCCCCGTACACGCTGCCGCCCAGCCGGATCACCGGCCACGGCGCTGGCCGGTTTTGTCTTCCGCTGCCGCTCTCTGGCGGCGGGTTAACTTTTGCTGAAAGAGCCTTGATGACTTTCCCTATCCGCCCTCTCTGGCTTGCGCTGAGCAGCCTGTCGCTGATTGCCTGCTCTGCCCAGGCGGCTGATGATGCCGACGCGGTGAAAAAAGCCTTTAGCCGGCAGTTTCCCGACCGCCAGGTGGTGAGCGTGGCCCCGACCTCAATGAAAGGCGTGTTTGAAGTGGTGATGCAGGGCCGGCAGATTGTTTACACCGACGCCCGTGCCGAACACCTGCTGGTGGGCGAGCTGATTGACGTGAAGAAAAAAGAAAGTCTGACCGAAAAGCGCATGAACCAGCTGTCGCGCGTGGACTGGAACAGCCTGCCGCTGGATCTGGCCATCAAGGAAGTGCGCGGCCAGGGCAGCCGCAAGCTGGTGGTGTTTTCCGACCCGGATTGCCCGTTCTGCAAAAAACTGGAAACCACGCTGGCGCAACTGGACGACGTGACCATTCATACCTTCCTGTTCCCGCTGGCCGAGCTGCACCCGGACGCGCCACGCAAGTCGGCGCAAATCTGGTGCGCCAGCAACCGTACCGAAGCCTGGGTGCAGCTGATGCGCAACGGCGTGGCCCCGCAGCAAGGTGCCGCCAACTGTGACACACCGCTGGCCAAGCTGCAGGAGCTGGGGCAAAAACTGGGCATCAGCGGCACCCCGGCGCTGGTGTTCCCCAGCGGCCAACTGGTGTCGGGCGCAATTGGCAAGGCGGATATCGAAAAACTGCTGTCGGTGCGTTAAGGCCATGCTGGAACAACCGTCATTCTGCGCAGGCGGGCATCCAGAAGGTTGATTGTGTGAGGGGGGCGGTTGGCCGAAACGATTTTTCTGAATCAATCCGCGCACCCTCAAGCCCTGGCGGCAATGTGCGCCAGGGGATTGGCCAGTTACTTCTTCAAGACCTCGCGCGCCTGCGCCAGGCGGGCGCAGAGCTGGCGGGTGCCTTCCAGCATGCGTGGGCCAGGGCGGTGCAGGGTATCGGCCTCCAGGGTGAACAGCAGTTGGTGCCGCACAGCGCTTAGCTGGGGAAAACGCTGCCAGCCATCCAGCCCGCCGCGCCCGCCCATGTCTCCGGCAATCATCACCTCGGGGTTGGCCGCCACCACGGCTTCCTGGGTCACTGTGGGCGCGGTCACCGGCAGGTTGGCAAACACATTCACCCCGCCGCATACCCGCAAGGCATCGCTGACAATATGCTGGCCGTTCAGCGTATACAGCGGTTTATCCCACACCTGATAAAACACCCGCACTGGCCGCGCCTGCTGATACTGGCGGCGCAGGCTGTCCAGCTGCTGGCTGAACTGCCCGGCGGCAAGCTGGGCCTGCGCCGAGGTGCCCAGCAGGCTGCCCAGCCGGATCAGCGTGTCCGGAATCGCCGCCAGCGTGGTCGGCTCGCTGTAAAACAGCGGAATCCCCAGCCGACGCAAGGGTTCCAGCTGGCGCTGGGCATTGCCATGCCGCCACACCACCAGCAAATCGGGCTTGAGCGCCAGCAGCCGTTCCACATCCACCTGGCGGTTATCGCCCACCTGGGGGAGCTTTTGCGCCTCGGGCGGGTAGTCACTGTGGCTGACCACGCCCACCACCTGCTTGCCGCCTCCGGCAGCAAACAGCAGCTCAGTCACATGCGGTGCCAGGCTGACCACGCGCTTGGCCGGTGCGGCCAGCACCAGCAGCTGGCCAGCGTCGTCGCGCACCTGGATGGTAGCTTGCGCCGCAGCAGAAACAGCCAGACCGCACAGGACCAGCAGGGTAAACAACGCCTTCATTAACATCACTTTCGGGGAGGGAAACAATCGGGTAAGCAGACTGCCAGCAACTGCGCTGGCTACCTAGGGATACGCTGAAAAATCGTCATTCCCGCGCAGGCGGGAATCCAGGGGTATCCACAGCGTGCAGCGGGTATGAACTCTCACCACCGCCCCACCATGCTCGATGCCCACGGCGCACGATGTAGCACGGTCTGGATTCCCGCCTGCGCGGGAACGACACATCAGTTGAGGTTCATGCCGGAAGAGGTCTAGTCGCCAGTCACGTTGAAACACAAGCGTGCATGTACGCAAGCTTACGTCGGATGCCTCTGTTTAATTGCCATTAAAACAAAATCTTACCTTGCCAAAGCGAACCACCCGCCGCGCCCCAGCCCGTCATTCCCGCGCAGGCGGGAATCCAGAGGCATCCACAGCGTGCAGCGGGTATGAGCTCTCACGACTGCCCCGCCATGCTCGATACCCACGGCGCACGATGTGGCGCGGTCTGGGTTCCCGCCTGCGCGGGAACGACACGTCAGCTGAAGTTCATGCCGGAAGCGGTCTGGTATCCAGCGGGTACTGCTGTTTAATCTCTGCTAAAACATAGCCTTACCTTGCCAAAGCGAACCACCCGCCGCGCCTCACCCCGTCATTCCCGCGCAGGCGGGAATCCAGAGGCATCCACAGCGTGCAGCAGGGGTGTGCGCTCACCACCGCCCCGCCATGCTCAACGCCCACGGCGCACGATGTGGCGCGGTCTGGGTTCCCGCCTGCGCGGGAACGACACGTCAGCTGAGGTTCATGCCGGAAGAGGTCTAGTCGCCAGTCACGTTGAAACACAAGCGTGCATGTACGCAAGCTTACGTCGGATGCCTCTGTTTAATTGCCATTAAAACAAGATCTTACCTTGCCAAAGCAAACCACCCGCCGCACCCCAGCCCGTCATTCCCGCGCAGGCGGGAATCCAGAGGCATCCACAGCGTGCAGCGGGTATGAACTCTCACCACCGCCCCGCCATGCTCAACGCCCACGGCGCACGATGTGGCGCGGTCTGGGTTCCCGCCTGCGCGGGAACGACACGTGAACTGAGGTTCATGCCGAAAGCGGTCTGGCTTCCAGTGGGTACTGCTGTTTAATCTCTGCTAAAACATAGCCTTACCTTGCCAAAGCGAACCACCCGCCGCGCCCCACCCCGTCATTCCCGCGCAGGCGGGAATCCAGGGGTATCCACAGCGTGCAGCGGGTATGAACTCTCACCACCGCTCCACCATGCTCGATACCCACGGCGCACGATGTGGCGCGGTCTGGGTTCCCGCCTGCGCGGGAGCGACACGTGAACTGAGGTTCATGCCGAAAGCGGTCTGGCTTCCAGTGGGTACTGCTGTTTAATCTCTGCTAAAACATAGCCTTACCTTGCCAAAGCGAACCACCCGCCGCGCCTCACCCCGTCATTCCCGCGCAGGCGGGAATCCAGAGGCATCCACAGCGTGCAGCGGGTATGAACTCTCACCACCGCCCCGCCATGCTCGATACCCACGACGCACGATGTAGCACGGTCTGGGTTCCCGCCTGCGCGGGAACGACACGTGAGGAAACGGTCAAGCTATCTGTAGCGTGCTCAATCGCTCAGCACGTCCACCCCTTTAGGCGGGGTAAAGCTGAAACGGCCAGCGGCCAGTTTCGGGTTTTTTTGCAGCGCGGAGAAGGTCAGCGTGGTGTGCTGGCCAAAATTGTCGGCCAGCTCCATTTTGATCAGCTCACCCGACTTGAATCCCATGCGCACGGTTTTAAACGTACCTTCTGCCTGCTTGGGCGTGGCTTCCAGCCAATCCAGGCCGTCTTTCACCCCTTGGTTTTTCAGTTGGTAATTGCGCTCCAGATCGTTGTTGCCTGCCAGCAACGCCGCCGGGCTGCTGCCCAGCGCATCGTCCAGCTTGCGGGTGGTGACCTGGGCCAGCGCCTTGTCGTACACCCACAAGCGCTTGCCATCGCCCACAATCAGCTGATCGTAAGGGGTGTCGTAAGTCCAGCGAAACTGGCCTGGCCGCTGCAATTCCAGCGTGCCGCTAGCGCGCTGGGTCTGGCCGCCGGTCACTTCCTGCTGAAAACGCGCCGACAGCGCGCGGGTATCGTGCACAAACTGCTTGAGCTGGGCAACGCCATCGGCATGCGCCAGCGCGGCGCACAAGGACATACTGGCAATCACAACAAAACGGATCATGGCCACTCACTAACGGTAAAAGATCAGCCTTGGGCGGGACGCCCCGGCAAAAGTTCGCTGCGCCATCATACCGCGCAATCCGGTGCCGGTGCGGATGCCCCACATGACCGTCGCTCCCGCGCAGGCGGGAGCCCAGATGTGTCCACTGCGTGCCACGCTGGCGTTCCGCTCTTTCCATTGACCCATTTTGAATAAAGCAGGCAACAGGCCAGGCTTAGCTGAAGCGATTGGTGATCGGATACCGCCAGTCGCGGCCAAAGGCGCGCTGGGTGATGCGCGGACCCACCGGGGCCTGGCGGCGCTTGTATTCGTTGATTTTCAGCAGGCGCACCACCTTGCGTACATCGGCCTCCGGAAAGCCTGCCGCGATAATCTGCGCGGCAGACTGGTTGTCCTCGACATAGCGCTGCATGATGGCGTCCAGCACGTCGTATTCCGGCAGGCTGTCCTGGTCTTTCTGGTCCGGGCGCAGCTCGGCGGACGGCGGGCGGGTGATGATGCGCTCGGGAATTACCTCGGCCACGGTATTGCGCCAGCGCGACAGCTGGTACACCAGCGTTTTGGCCACGTCCTTGAGCACGGCAAAACCGCCGGCCATGTCGCCATAAAGCGTGGCGTAGCCAGTGGTCATCTCGGATTTATTGCCAGTGGTCAGTACCAGCTTGCCGGTTTTGTTGGACAAGGCCATCAGCAGCACGCCGCGAATGCGCGATTGCAGGTTTTCTTCGGTGGTGTCTACCGGTCGGCCAGCAAACAGCGGGGCCAGCGTGGCTTCAAAGGCGTCGTACATTGGTGAAATCGCCAGCTCGTCATACGGCACGCCCAGCCGCGCCACCATGTCACGGCTGTCGATCAGGCTGATGTCGGCGGTGTACGGCGACGGCATCATCACTGCATGCACCTTGTCCGCACCCAGCGCGTCCACCGCCACCGCCAGGGTCAGCGCCGAATCAATGCCGCCGGACAAGCCCAGCAGCACCCCCGGAAAGCCATTTTTGCCAATATAGTCGCGCACGCCGATCACCAGCGCGCGGTACACACTTTCCAGCCGGCACGGCAGCGCGGCCTGCTCGCCGGCGACAAAATCGCCGTCGGCATAGTCCACCCAACCCAGCGCGTCGTCGTAGGCCGGCAGTTGCACCGCCAGCTCGCCAGCGCGGTTCAGCGCAAACGACGCACCGTCAAACACCAATTCGTCCTGACCACCGGTCAGGTTCACATAGGCCAGCGGCAGGCCGGTTTCTTCCACCCGGTAGCGCGCGGCCTGCTGGCGTGCGTCGATCTTGTCGCGGTGAAACGGCGAGGCGTTCAGCACCACCAGGCAGTCTGCGCCCGCTTCGGCGGCCTCGGCAGCGGGCTCGACATGCCAGACATCCTCGCAAATCAGTACGCCCAGCTTCACCCCGTCCACCTCTACCACCAGCGGTGCCACACCCGGGGTGAAGTAGCGGCATTCATCGAACACTTCGTGATTGGGCAGCAGCATCTTGTGATACTGCCCCAGCCGGTGGCCGTCACGCAGCACGGTGGCGGCGTTAAAGCGCTCGGCCCCCATGCGTGCCGGGTGACCAATCACCAGGGTGATGCCATCCAGCTCCAGCAGTTGATCCAGCGCGGCTTCCACTGCCGCATAAAAGCTGTCGCGCAGCAGCAGGTCTTCCGGGCTGTAGCCGGTCAGCGCCAGCTCGGGCGTGACCAGCACCGACGCCCCACCCTGCCGCGCCAGTTCGGCCAGACGCAGAATTTCGGAGGTGTTGCCGGCAATGTCACCGACCACCGGGTTGAATTGAGCAAGGGCGATACGCATAGTGTGGGGGGCTTTCCTGGGCGGCAAAAGAGGGGATTTTACCTTGTTGCGGGCAGGCAAGGGTTCCGGCGTGCCGTGGCGTGGTACCCGGATGATTCCGGCCTGGCGCAGGTGCTCTTGCACCTGCAGCCCACACTGTAATCCCATGTAATTCAGCACCGACCACCTTGGGCACTAGTAGCCAGTCACCATGATCTGAATCGACTGACAGGCGATTAGACCGCTTTCGGCATGAGTTTCACCTCAGGTGTCGTTCCCGCGAAGGCGGGAACCCAGACCGCGCCACAGCGGGCGCGGTGGGCATGGCGCAGGTAGCGCTGATGAGCGCTCACCCCGCTGTACGCTGTGGACGCGCCTGGATTCCCGCCTGCGCGGGAATGACGCGGTGGGGCGCGGCGAGTGGTTCGTCGTGGAACGTGAGCCATCGTGTTTCAACGTGACTGGCTACTAGAGTGCGCTGTCGATGCTTGACATCCTCCCCCGCCTAAAGTCGGGGGATTCCTACGGCGCTCGTCCCGGCATCGAGTCGGCATGAGTCGCTTCGCTGGGTTCCTGCTGCTGGCGGCATGACCGCACCGCTCACTTCACAGGCGATCCGGGCTGCGGCTTCCCGCCCGGCGGAAGCGTCCGCCGTGTCCTGCCCTTCGTCTCGCAATAGTTGCATCCCGCGAGACAGGATGTTGATCGCGCCGACCAGATCGGCGTTTTCCTTAAAACCGCATTCAACACACTGGAACCGTGCCTGCGCCTGGCGCTGCCGCCGTCCACCTGAGCGTGCCTGCTGCCCAACGGGCATCCACACCCCTCTGCCGCCCCGGCCTGCGCCGGGGCGCACCCCCTTCTGAACATCAGGGAGGCACCATGCCCCATCCCTCACTGGACCTGCCCGACCTGGGCTTTGGCGTTGGCCTGCGCAATACGCACTTGCCCGACATTCTGGCGCATGGCCCGCGCGTGGACTGGTTTGAAATCATCAGCGAAAACTACATCGACCACCATGGCTACAGCCAGCATGTGCTGATGCAACTGCGCGAGCACACGCCGATGGTCATGCACGGCGTGTCGCTTTCCATCGGCAGCAGCGACCCGCTGAATATGGACTATCTGCACAAGCTGCGCACGCTGGCCGACGCCGTGCGCCCGGCGTGGATTTCTGACCACCTGTGCTGGACCGGCGCACTGACGGTGAATTCGCACGACCTGTTGCCGCTACCGCTGACCGAGGCCAGCTTTGCCCATGTCAAACAGCGGGTGCTGGCGGTGCAGGATTTTCTGGGGCGGCCATTGGTACTGGAAAACCCCAGCAGCTATGTGCAGTTTCGTCAGTCCACCCTGCCGGAATGGGCGTTTCTGGCCCGGCTGGTGGACGAAACCGGCTGTGCGCTGCTGCTGGACGTAAACAATGTGTATGTGTCGGCGTTCAACCATGGATTTGACGCCGAGCACTATATCCGCCAGCTGCCGCACGACCATATCGCCCAGATTCATCTGGCCGGCCCCACTGATTGCGGCGACTATCTGCTGGATACCCACGACCAGCCGGTGCACCGCCCGGCCTGGGCGCTGTATGCGCTGGCGCAACAGCTGTGCGGCGGCACCGTGTCCACCCTGCTGGAATGGGATGCCAATCTCCCCGACTACCCGCTGCTGCTGGCCGAGCTGGACAAAGCCCGGCAAGTGCTGCGTGGCGACATGCCTGACTGCCCGGCCCCGGTGCGCCTGCCCGCCGGTGCCACCGCGCTGTCCACCCCGATTGATCACCAGATGAGCCGCCATGACCGCCTCGCCGACCTTGTTTGACAGCCAGCGCTGGCTGCTGACCGTGATGACGGCCAGCCAGGATATCAACCAGGCGCTGACCCTGGCCGACGATGCCCTGGGCCTGGCGCTGGAAGACATGATTGTGCCGCCGCCGCGCGGCAACGCCCGTGCCCGGGTGGCGGTGTACGCTGGCGGCTATGTGCAACGGCTGCTGGAATGCCTGCGGGCAGATTTCCCCCTGCTGGCGCGGGTGATGGGTGAAGCACTGTTTGATTTTTTTGCCCGCCGCTATCTCCAGCACTGCCCGTCCCGCTCCACCACCCTATACGATCTGGGCGCGCGCTTTCCGGCGTTTCTCGCCGCCAGCCAGCCTGCCGCAGCGGCACAAGACGCCAGCCTGGCGCTGCCGGTGGCGCTGGCGCAGCTGGAACGCGCCTATGTGGAGTGCCTGCGCGCACCGGGGCTGGAACACACCGCGCCGCTGTTGTCTGACTGGTGGCTGGGGCTGGATGCGCACCGCTGGTGTGTGCCGCCTTGTGTGCGCCTGCTGGCGCTGCCATTGCCGCTGGCGGGCTACTGGCATGCCTTGCGCCAACTGGATGCTAGCGCGCCATTGCCGGAAACGCCCCCGCTCATGCCCAGCTGGATTGCGCTGACGCGGCAGCATTGGCGCGTCAGCGTGCTCGGGCTGCAGGACTGGCAGTATCAGCTGTTGTGCGCCCGCCAGCATCCGGCAGACGCCTCCCTGATGCACGGCACCAGCGTGCCGGGCGAACAGGCGCTGTGGCTGCATCAGGCTGCTGACCTGGGATTGCTTACGCCAGCGGCGTGATGGGCTGATCTGGCATGACTCGCCGTTGTGCGGGAATCCCCGTCCTTTCAGTTGGAAAATGCGCGGTGTTTGCTGGGGTTTAATCTACCGAATTTGCGCCCAGGGGCCCCGGTCATCGCCCATCCCTTCGATTGCCCTGGCCCTAGGCGAGAGGGGAGGAGGATGTCAAACTTGCGCCTTTGTTGCTGCTTTTGAAAGATGCCCCGTGTACTTTGAACATGTGATTCAGGTGAATGACCTGAGCAAGCCGCTGCTGGCGGTGATTCCCCGCGATACCTTGTGGCGCGGGCTGTTGCGCCGGGCGGAACGGCCCCAGGATTTTCTGCCCGATCTGGCCCAGGGCGAAATTATTGAGCGCGGCGATGGCTGGTTTCGCCGGGTGGTGCAGATGGGCACGCTGCAGGTACACGACCGGGTGACCCTGCACCCCGGCCAGCGCCTGCAGTACGACACCGCTGCGGGAGAAGGCTATCCGGCCAGCCGCCTGACGGTCAGCATTGAAGAACCAGAAACCGATGCGTTGTTTGTGCGCTTTGTTTACCAGAGCGAACTGCCCGAGCAGACGCCTGCCGACGGCGAAGTGGATTACATTGCCTATCTGAAGTCGGCTTACCAGCAAATGGACATCGACGCCCTGGTGATGCTGCGCCGGATGGTGGAAGCCGGCGAGCTGGAATAAGCACTGCCGAGCGCTCAGGCCTGGTCGCTTGGGGACGCGCGGATTGATTCAGAAAAATCGGTTTTTCCAAAAATAAAACCAAGCAAAATCAACACCCTGTATTCCAGCCTTCGCGGGAATGACGATTTTTTCAGCGTATTCTTAGCCCACCGGCTCCAGCTGCTGTTGCGCGCCAGCCAGCAGCGCTGCGCCAAAGCGCGCCAGCCGGGGCGATTGCAGCGCCCAGCAGTGCCAGTACAGGGTAATGGCTGGCGCAGGCTGGGCGGCCAGGTCATGCAGCTGGCCACTGGCCAGTAATGGGGCCACCTGCAGGCGCGGGGTCAGGCCGTAGCCCAGCCCGGCGCGGATCATGTCAAGCAGGGCGTGAATCGACGGCACGGTAAACTGTGGGAAATCCGCCGGGCCAATGCCGCGTTCGGCCATAAAGTTCAGATGCAGGCTGTCCTTGCGGTTAAACAGGATGGCCGGGGCGGCCCGCAGCGCCTCGGGGGTGAGGCCATTGGCAAAATAGCGGGCGGCAAACGCCGGCGTGGTCACGCAGGCATACGGCATCTGCCCCAGGCACACGCTCTGGCAGCCAGTCAGCGCCTGCGCCTGGCTGGTGACGCAGCCAATCACATCACCGTTTTTCAGCAGGGCGTGGGTATAGTCCTGATCGTCCACCGTCAGTTGCAACAGCAACTGCTCTTGCGCCGCGCAGTCGGCCACCGCGTCAATAAACCAGGTGTCCAGCGAATCGGCATTGACCGCAATCGACAATGCGGTAAAGGCCGGCGCGCTGTCGTCGTCGCTCAGTTCACGCAGCAATTCCGCTTCCAGCACGCCCAGCTGGCGCACATGGCGCAGCAGGCGCTTGCCCGCCGGGGTGGCGCGCACTGGCTGGCTGCGAATCAGCACGGTCTGGCCAATACGTTCTTCCAGCTGGCGAATGCGCTGTGACACCGCCGATGGGGTGATGCACAGCCGCTGGGCGGCTTTGTCAAAGCTGCCGGCCTGCAGCACGGCGTCCAGCGCCATCAACGGTTTGCTGTCGAGCATGACATGAATTTTTCTAATGAAGGTGAAAAACAATCAATTTTACTGAATTTGGCACACCCCGTAAGCTGGCCCCATCGTAAATTTTTTGGGAGCGGCAGCATGCAAAGCGCAGTGTTTTTTCAGGGGCTGGCCATCAGTGCCGGCCTGATTGTGGCAATTGGCGCACAAAACGCCTTTGTGCTGGCGCAGGGCGTGCGTGGCGTCCACCGGTTGCAGATTGCCGTGGCTTGCGCCAGTTCGGATGCCTTGCTGATTGCGCTGGGGGTGGGTGGCGCTGGGGCGCTGATTGCCCAGCAGCCGCAACTGCTGGCGCTGGCGCGCTGGGGCGGCGCGGCGTTTTTGCTGGTGTACGCGCTGTTGGCATTGCGCCGGGCCTGGCACGGCGAATCCATGCACTTGCCAGAAGCCAATAACCAGACCGTCTGGCGCGCGCTGGCGGCCACCCTGGCGGTGACCTGGCTGAATCCGCATGTGTATCTGGACACGGTGGTGCTGCTGGGGGGCGTGGCCGCCAACCTGCCGGCGCAGGACCGGCTAAGCTTTGGCCTGGGGGCCATGCTGGCATCGTGGCTGTGGTTTTTTGCCCTGGCCTACGGTGCACGCCTGCTGGCCCCGCTGTTTGCTCGTCCCAACAGCTGGCGGGTGCTGGATGTCGGGGTGGCCACGGTGATGCTGCTGGTGGCCTGGCAACTGGTGCAGGGGCGCTAAGCGCCGCGCAAAGTGCGGCCACATGAGCGCCGCAAGCAAAACCCAGCAAAATCAACACCCTGGATTCCCGCCTTCGCGGGAATGATGATTTTTTTCAGCGTATCTTTTAGTCGCGGAAATTATTGTACTGCAGCGGAAAATCGGTAATTTCCTTGCGCACCATGGCAATGCAGTCCTGCAGCAGGTCGCGCTTGGCACCGGATACGCGCACGGCGTCGCCCTGGATGGAGGCCTGGACTTTCAGCTTGCTGTCCTTGATCAGCCGCACCAGTTTTTTCGCCAGTTCGGTTTCCACGCCCACCTTGACGGTGATGGCCTGCTTGACCTTGTTGCCGCTGACTTTTTCCACCTTGCCGTATTCCAGGCAGCGGATGTCCACATTGCGCTTGCTCAGCTTGGTTTTCAGCACGTCGATCACTTGTTCCAGCTTGAAGTCATCGTCGGCAAACACGGTCAGCACCTTGTCGCCCTGCTCCACGCGGGCGTCGGAGCCTTTGAAGTCGAAGCGGTTGGTCACTTCCTTATTACATTGCTCAACGGCATTCTTGATTTCAGTCAAATCCACTTCGGACACAATATCAAACGACGGCATACACACTTCCTGAAAAAAATACAGATGACCGCCAGCGGCCCCAGGCCGTGGCGCTTGGCTGGCTTAATTGGCCAGAATGAAGCTGACCAGCAGCTCCTTGAACACAAAACCGGTCACACCAAAGCCCAGGGCCAGAAACAGCACAAACATGCCAAAGCGCCCGGCGTTGGATTGCTTGCCCAGATCCCAGATGATGAACCCCATGAACAGGATCAGGCCGCTCAGCAGCACCGCCATGGAAATATTGGTAAATTGTTCTTCAGACATCGTTTTCCACCATATTCGGGTAAGCGCCGCCTGGCGGCTGGACGGGACGAGGGCCATGCCGGCAGCGCGTGGCATGGGCGCAGGCCCCCATGCTATGCTGCGTGGTGCGCGCCACGTAAAGGGCTGTATTGTAAAGTCTCTTCGCCGGAAAACCCAGCCTGTCAGCAGCAGAAGCTTTTGGTCGATGGCGCAATCAGTCCATCATCTTGTGCAGGAAGTCATATAATGGCAACACAAGCTTAATATTGTGCAGTGCAAACCCGCCGTATCATCGTCGGCATGTTCGACACTCACCAGGGACGTGACATGAATGCAGCAAAAAAAATCCGCAAACTGATCGAATCCGGCACCGCCGAAGGCGATATGGCCGTATTGGTTGATCTGGCACGCAGCCTGGAGACCGGAATCCCTTTCCAGCTGGCCCAGCTGAATACGCTGGACATGCGCCATTTTGACCTGGCCATGGAACTGATCGCCGACTGGCGTTTTGACCACCATATTCCGGCCCGCCGCAAACTGACCGACGTGATCATGAACCTGCACGAACAGACCACCGCCGAAAGCGTGGGCCTGGAAGCGCTGGCTGAACGCATCGACACCGAAGCCGAGGCCAACACCACGGCTGAGGCTGAAGCCAAGGTCGAGCCAGTGGCAGAGCCGGCAGCAACAGGCAAGGCGGGCAAAAAGGCCGCCAAGGTGGACTGAGCCTTCTGTCCGCCCATGAAAAAAACCGCTGAGGTGTACCTATCAGCGGTTTTTTTCATGGCAGCGTATATTGAGCGCCCGGCGGGTTTTCCCCACCGGGCGCTTGCGTTCAGGCTCAGGCCTTCTTGCTGGCCAGCTTGGCGGCAATGCGCATGCGCAGGGCGTTCAGCTTGATGAAGCCGCCGGCGTCTTTTTGGTCGTAAGCGCCTGCGTCATCTTCAAAGGTGGCGATGGTCGGGTCGAACAGCGAGTCGGTCTTGGAATCGCGGCCCACCACAATCACATTGCCCTTGTACAGCTTGACCCGCACCCAGCCGTTGACGGTTTGCTGGGTGTGGTCAATCAGGGTTTGCAGGGCCAGACGCTCCGGTGCCCACCAGTAGCCGTTGTAAATCATGCTGGCGTAGCGCGGCATCAGGTCGTCCTTCAGATGGGCGACTTCGCGGTCGAGCGTGATCGACTCGATGGCGCGGTGTGCCTTCAGGATGATGGTGCCGCCCGGGGTTTCGTAGCAGCCGCGCGACTTCATGCCCACGTAGCGGTTTTCCACCAGGTCCAGACGGCCAATGCCGTGCTTGCCACCCAGTTCGTTCAGCTTGGTCAGCACTTGTGCCGGGCTCATCGCCACGCCATTCAGCGCCACGATATCGCCCTGGGCAAATTCGATGTCCAGATATTCGGCAGCGTCCGGCGCGGCTTCCGGCGAGACGGTCCAGCGCCACATGGATTCTTCGGCTTCGGCTGCCGGGTTTTCCAGATGGCGGCCTTCAAACGAGATATGCAGCAGGTTGGCATCCATCGAGTACGGCGAGCCGCCGTTGCGGTGCTTCATGTCGATGGGGATGCCGTTGGTTTCGGCGTAGGCCAGCAGTTTTTCCCGCGACAGCAGGTCCCATTCGCGCCACGGGGCAATCACCTTCACGCCCGGCTTGAGCGCGTAGGCACCCAGTTCGAAACGCACCTGGTCGTTGCCCTTGCCGGTGGCGCCGTGCGAGATGGCGTCAGCGTTGGTCAGGTTGGTGATTTCAATCAGGCGTTTGGCAATCAGCGGACGGGCAATCGAGGTGCCCAGCAGGTATTCGCCTTCGTACACGGTATTGGCACGGAACATCGGGAAGACAAAGTCACGCACGAATTCTTCGCGCAGGTCGTCGATAAAGATGTTTTCCGGCTTGATGCCAAACTGCAGCGCCTTGGCGCGCGCCGGCTCCAGTTCTTCGCCCTGGCCCAGGTCGGCAGTGAAGGTCACCACTTCACATTGATAAGTATCTTGCAGCCATTTCAGAATGACCGAGGTATCCAGACCGCCGGAGTAGGCAAGCACAACTTTCTTGACGTCAGACATAATCAGTTCTTTCACTATTCTAAAGGGCCTGCCCACCCCGCTTGTGGCAGGAATGCGCCAGGCCCTAAAAGAAGCACGCCCGCCAGATGCGGGCACAGCTTCCAGAAACAGGTGTCAGGGCAACACCCGGCTTATTTCTTGTCGGCCACCCGGCCCAGCAACAGAAACTCGACCAGCGCCTTTTGCACATGCATGCGGTTTTCGGCCTCGTCCCACACCACGCTATTGGGGCCGTCGATCACCTCGGCGCTGACTTCCTCGCCCCGGTGGGCCGGCAGGCAGTGCATGAACATCGCATCCGGCTTGGCGGCGGCCATCACTTCGGCAGTGACGGCAAAGCCGACAAAGGCCTGATGGCGCACGTCAGCTTCGGCTTCAAAGCCCATGCTGGTGTACACGTCGGTGGTGACGATGTCGGCGTGGCGGGCGGCGTCCAGCGGGTCGGCGCACACTTCAAACACCTCAGGCCCGTAGTCCTGGCCATCCAGCACGCTGACTTCGTACCCCTTGGGCGAGGCAATGCGCAGCTTGAACCCCAATAGTTTAGCCGCTTGCAGCCAGGTGCGGGCGACATTGTTGCCGTCGCCAATCCAGGCCACCGTGCGCCCGGAAATCGGCCCGCGCTGTTCAATCCAGGTAAACAGATCGGCCAGCACCTGGCAGGGATGGTATTCATTGGTCAGGCCGTTGATCACCGGCACCCGCGAAAACGCCGCCAGGCGCTCCACCAGGGTTTGCTCGAAGGTGCGGATCATGATCACGTCGGACATGCGCGACAGCACGCGCGCGGTGTCTTCAATCGGCTCGCCGCGCCCCAGTTGCGAGGTTTTGGTGTCGAGGAACATGGCATGTCCGCCCATCTGGGCCATGCCGGCTTCAAACGAGGCGCGGGTGCGGGTGGAGTTCTTTTCGAACACCATCGACATGACCTTGCCGACCAGGGGCCGGTACAGTTCGCCATCGTAGTGACGTCGCTTCAGGATTCGGCTCCGCTCGAACAGGTGCAGATACTCGTCACGGGTCAAATCGCTGAATTGCAGGTAATGTCTGGCTGGCTTCATGATGAAAGTAAGGTCCGTAGGATGTCTACCCCGCCGGGCGATACACCATCGCCCTGAGCCGGGAAACGCATCACCGGGTGCGTACACGCGCGGCAGATGCCTGCACCCGAACACGGGTGCCAAAATGCCACGCCCGGCCAGGCCGGGCGCGTGTTATACAGCAATAGCCTTGCTGCAAGTGCTAGTTTTAACGGATTTGACCGAGGCTGGCAAGGTTTACATCATCATGCAAAGCGCCCGCCCGGCAACTGGGCCAGCTCCGCCTCGGCCAATACCCGCAAGGCCGGCTCGCCCAGAGCCTCGTCCACCCCGTGCAATTCCACGGTTTTTTGCGAAGCGCCCAGCCGGGCCAGATAAGTTAAAATCGGCAAATCAATCACCTGCCCCGGCACCAGCACCGGAATCCCCGGCGGATAGGGCACAATCTGGTCGCAACTGACCCGCCCCACCAGCGCCGGATTGGGCTGGCCCTGCTCGTCAAACAGCGGCACCCGTTCGCCCGACTCATAAAACGCATCACGCGGCAGGCAGGCCAGCCGGGTAAAGCGCGGAATCTCCGGCATGCGCTGGCGCAGCGGCTGCGCGCGGCCTTCGCGCGCCAGGCGCAGCATGGCATCGTACAGCCGCGACACCTTGCTGCGCGTGGTGCCCAGCGTCACCAGCAGGGTCAGCGTATTGAAGGTGGATTTTTCCACCTGGATATTGAAACGCTCGAACAGCGCCTCGCGCAGCTCGTCGGCACTGTAGCCACTGGCAGAAATATCCACGGTCAGCTTGGTTGGGTCGAGCTGCACCCCATCGTCGCGCACCTCGTCCGGCAGCAGCGCGTCCAGATCCAGCACACGAAACACCCCGGTGGCGTTGATCTGCTCGCGCAGCTCAGCCGCCAGGCGCAGCGAGCGCGACAGCAATTTATAGCCTTCCATCACCGCCTGCTTGCGCGCCACGTCCAGGCTGGCAATCAAGCCGTATTGCGGGCTGGTGGAGGTGTGCATGTTCAGGTTTTCGCGGAACAGATGGCCGTTGAAATCCGGGTCGTTGACATGAATCATGCTGGCCTGGGAAAACGCCGACAGCACCTTGTGGGTAGACTGGGTGGCGTAATCGGCCCCGCACTCCAGCGCGGTGGGGCGAAACGCCGGGTGAAAGCGCCCGCAGCCATACCAGGCTTCATCCACAATCACCTTGATGCCGTATTCATGCGCAGCGGCAATGATCGGTGCCAGATCATAACGAAAGCCATCGTAGGTACACGAAGTCAGAATCAGCGCCTTGGCCTGCGGGTTGGCCTGCATCGCCGCCAGCAGCGTAGCCTTGGGTACCGGGCCAAAAATCCCGTACTGGCGGTTGATCGACGAATCCAGATACACCGGCCTGGCCCCGGACAAAATCACCGCATGGTGTACCGACTTGTGGCAATTGCGGTCCAGCAGCAGCACATCGCCCGGTGCCAGCAGGGTTTGCACAATCACCTTATTGGCCGTTGAAGTGCCATTGGTGGCAAAAAACGTCCGCCGCGCACCAAACGCCTGCGCCGCCAGCTTTTGCGCCTGCTGAATCACCCCGGTGGGGTGCAGCAGCGAATCCAGCATCGGCACCGACACCGACAAATCGGCGCGCAGCATGTCCTCGCCGGCAAAATCAAAAAAGTCGCGCACCCACGGGCTGGCGCGCAGCGAGTCGCCGCCGGAATGGCCGGGGGTGTGCCAGGAATCCTTGGCCATCGCCACGTAGCGCTTGAGCCGGTCGAAAAACGGCGTGGCCGATTTTTCCACCAGCTCAGCGTGGATAATGCGCAGCCAGCCGGCCCAATCGCCCTCCTCGCGGAAGAAATAGCCGTTCACGCTGTCCGCTGACAAGGTATCGACCATGGCTTTTTCATCGTCATTGTCCAGCAGCACATACAAGGTCAGCTCCGGACGCAGCTGATTAAGCGCATCCACCAGCGCAATTGCCCCACGCGCCGGCATGCTCTCGTCCACCAGCGCCCCCTGCACATCACCCTCCGCCGCCACCAGCCGCAACGCCTCATCGGCACTGGCCGCCGGCACAAACTCCAGCCCCGGCGACACTTCATGCTGCGCCGCCAGCGCATTCAGACCCTGCACGGTTTCTTGCAGCCAGCGGGTATCGTGGCTGACCACCACCATCAGACAAACAGGAGACGACATCATCGCAATTTTCCAGAACACGGCCACCGCGCACGATGGCCCAACCGGGACGATCACCCCGGCCACACCCGGCAGGCTTGTGGCCCACCAGACCCGACCGCCCAGTGCAGACCGGGCGGAATGCCGGCAAACCGGCGTTTGAATGGGTACTTTGCCAGTAAAAGAGAGGGCAAGGCAATCATGATGTAAAATAGACATGGCTGGAAAATCAGCGAATTTACAAGCTGGCTTTTTCTCTGCCTTGTCTCGACTATTTTTTAACACCTTAAGGTAGCAATTGCTGATGACTACACAATCTATACCATGCCCTGTCTGCGATTCTAATGCTGAAAAAATTCATCGCACAGATGGATTTGACGGATTAACAGTTGACTGCCCTCATTGCGGCTCCTTTAGCTTGTGTGGCTCACTTGTATCCACATGGCCAAGCCAAAAAGCCAATGATCCTCTCGCCGCTGCAAAGCTGAGTCATGCGGTACGGAACGCACAAACAAAAAATGCCATCACCATTGTTAATACAGATATGTGTAACGCAATTTTGAGGACATCACTACCCAAGCCAAGAGAGCAAGCAGACTTAATGATTCGCTGGCTTGCTGAAAACTACCAAGAACCAGGAAAAGAAATCAATCTTAACTATGCTGATCATGGGGCAATTATTGGAAGCCAATCGGCAACAGGCTTTGTATTTACGATAGACTATATGATGCAAAGCGGATTTTTGGAAGGAAAAGTCAGCAAAGTAATGGATGCTTCGCGTCGTCAATACCATCTCTTTCTTACTGTAAAAGGGTGGGATTGTTATGATGAAATTAAAACTAGAAATGAGTCCTATCGCAAGGCTTTTATGGCTATGAAATTTGGTGATGGATGCTTAGATCAAACACTAGAAAATGTTTTCAAGCCAGCTGCCAAGAAAGCTGGATTTGAATTGTTTAAATCTACCGAATTACTTGAGGCCGGGTTGATCGACAATCAAATTCGCGCACAGATTCAGGCCTCAGATTTTGTAATTGCTGACCTCTCTCATGATAACCTGGGGGCTTATTGGGAGGCTGGCTACGCAGAAGGGCTAGGAAAGCCCGTGATTTACACCTGCCAGAAATCCAAGTTCGAGAAAAGCAAAACACATTTTGACACTAATCACCACCTGACTATTGTCTGGGATGATGAAAACCCTGCGCAATGTGAAAGAGAGTTGATTGCCGCCATTCGTGTCACGTTGCCACATATTGCAAAAATGGATGACTGACCATTGCAACCTTTGCTCGTTGTGACCGCTCCAACCCCCACGCCCCGCCGCTCACCAGCGGGGCGTGTTCCCTTCGACTTTCCCCAGGAGCCCACCATGCGCCACGCTTTCCCCGCCTCCCTCGCCCTGGCCGCCTTGCTTGCCGCCTCCGTCACCGGCTGCGCGGTCAGCCGCGATCAATCCACCGTCGGCCAGTATGTCGACGACACCGGCATCACCACGCGAGTGAAGGCGCGGTTTGCCGAGGATAAGACGGTGAGCGCGGTGGCGATTCGGGTGGAAACCTTGCGCGGGGTGGTGCAGTTGTCCGGGTTTGCCCGTAGCGCGGCGGAGCAGGTGCGGGCCGAAGCGTTGGCGCGGGCGACACCGGGGGTGGCGGGGGTGCGTAATGATATTGTGGTGCAGCCGTAGGGCGGTGCAGATTTATTCAGCACCGCCCAGCAAAATCACTCGTCTAAGGACACGCTGATTGATTCAGAAAAACCGTGTTTGCCAAAAGTAAAAACCAGCAAAATCAACACCCTGTATTCCCACCTTCGCGGGAATGATGCTTTTTTCAGCGTATCACTAAGCCTGGGGCTCCACTGCCCCCAAACAAAAACCGGGTGAGCAATCTGCCCACCCGGTTGCTGGGCCACCGGGGTGGGTGGCCGAAATGGCACATTGGCCAGCGGGTGCGGGCCAGGCAACGGCCTGGCCCGGTAAGGCCACGCCGTTGCGTGCAAGCGGGCGACTGTAGCGTAAAGCCCGCCCGATTTCAATCGTTTGTTTTAAACTTCAGCCAGCCAGGCCCAGTTCGGCTTCCAGCGCTTCAATCTCCATATGCACCAGCAGCCAGGCTTCTTCCTGCTCGGCCAGCCGGGTGCTGACTTCACCCTGGCGTTTCAGCGCGGTTTGCAGCTCGGTCTTGCGTTCGGCGCTGTAGATGGCTTCGTCGGCCAGTTGAGTGTCCAGCGTGGTTTTTTCGCTGTTCAGTGCAGCCAGTTCACGCTCCAGCGCGGTCAGCTGTTTCACCAGGGGCTTCTTGCGTTCCGACAGGCGCTGGCGGGCTTCGGCTTCCTGGCGTTTTTGCGTTTTACGGTCTACTTCGCTGCTGGCGGTGCCGCTGCTGCGCGGGGCGGCATCGGCGGCTTGCTGGGCCAGCCGGTAGGCGCGGTAGTCGGCCAGATCGCCGTCAAATGGCTTGACCTGGCCGGCGTCGATCAGCCAGTACTGGTCGGTGGTGGTTTCCAGCAGGGCGCGGTCGTGCGACACCACAATCAGGCTGCCAACAAAATCCTGCAGGGCCAGGGTCAGCGCGGCGCGCATGTCCAGGTCCAGATGGTTGGTGGGTTCGTCCAGCAACAGCAGATTGGGGCGCTGCCAGACAATCAGCGCCAGCGCCAGGCGGGATTTTTCGCCGCCGGACAAGGGGCCAATCGGTGCGGTGGCCATGTCGCCGATAAAATTGAAGCCACCCAGAAAATTGCGCAGCTCTTGCTCACGGGTGGTCGGTGCCAGTTTTTGCATATGCCACAGCGGCGATTCTTCTTCGCGCAGGGTATCCAGCTGGTGCTGGGCAAAATAGCCGATTTTCAGCTCACGGGCGGTTTTCAGCTGGCCACACAGCGGGGCCAGCTCGCCGGCCAGCAGCTTGACCAGGGTGGATTTGCCGGCCCCGTTGGGGCCGAGCAGGCCAATGCGCGCGCCGGCTTCTACTGACAACGACACCCGACGCAAAATGGCGGTATCGCCATAGCCGATATCGGCCAGCTCCACCTGCAGCAGCGGGTTGGGGCTGTGTTCTGGCGGTTCAAAGCAGAAATCAAACGGATTATCAATGTGGGCGGCGGCCACGCGCTCCAGCCGGGCCAGGGCTTTTACCCGGCTTTGCGCCTGCTTGGCCTTGGTGGCCTTGGCTTTGAAGCGGGTGATGAAGCTTTCCAGGTGGGCGATGGTGCGCTGTTGTTTTTCAAACGCCTGTTGCTGCTGGGCCAGCCGTTCGGCGCGCTGGTCTTCAAAATTGCTGTAGTTACCGGTGTACACCGCCATCTGGCCGCGCGCCACTTCGATGATCTGGGTGGTGATGGCATCGAGAAATTCTCGGTCATGCGAGATCAGCAGCAGGGTGCCGGGGTAAACCGCCAGCCATTGCTCCAGCCACAGTACCGCTTCCAGGTCCAGGTGATTGGTGGGTTCATCCAGCAGCAGCAGGTCGGAACGGCACATCAGCGCTTGGGCCAGGTTCAGCCGCATGCGCCAGCCGCCAGAAAAACTGGCCACCGGACGTTCAATCGACTCGGCAGAAAACCCCAGGCCGGCCAGCAGCTTGCCGGCGCGGGCCGGGGCGGAGTAGGCGTCGATCACCGCCAGCTCGCTGTGCAGGCGGCCAATGGCTTCGCCGTCGTGGGCCGCTTCGGCGGCGCTCAGTTGTTGCTCCAGCTGGCGCAGCTCGCTGTCGCCGTCGAGCACATAGGTGAGCGCCGAGCAGTCCAGCGCCGGGGTTTCCTGAGCCACATGGGCCACGGTCCAGCCAGCGGGAAACAGGGCGTCGCCGCTGTCGGCGTGCAGCTGGCCGCGCAGCAGGGCAAACAGGCTGGATTTGCCTGTGCCGTTGCCGCCAATGATGCCGACGCGCTGGCCGGGGGTAATGGTCAGCGATACGCCGCTGAACAGCTCCTTGGCACCACGGCGCAAGGACAGGTTTTTCAGTTGAATCATGAACAGTTCGCCTGCAAACAACCCGCTGCCGGGCGCACCCGGCAGGCAGGAAGAATCTTGAGTCATATCGGTCCGCCAGCCAGGGCAGGGTTTGCCGCTGGCTGGCGGGCGGGAATTATGGGGTGGAAGGAGAGGGCGGCAGGGGGCGGACGCGCCCCGGTGTTAGCGTGCCACCGCCTCCAGGCTGGCCAGTGGCCAGCGCGGGCGCACCGAAAATGCCCCCGCCGGGGTGGCCAGTGTCAGCCGGGCGGCCCCTGCATAGGCAATCATGGCACCGTTGTCGGTACACAGCGACAGCGGCGGGTAGTACACGGCAAAGCGGCGGCGGTGGGCGGCGTGGTCCAGCGCGGCGCGCAACTGGCGGTTGGCCCCCACCCCGCCGGCAATCACCAGCCGCTGCATGCCGGTGGCCTTGAGTGCCGCCAGCGACTTGCTGACCAGCACCTCGACAATCGCCTCCTGAAACGCCCGGCAGATATCGGCGCGGGTGGTGTGATCCAGCGCGCCGCCGCAAGCAGCTTCTTGCTGGCGCACCAGGGTGAGCACGGCGGTTTTCAGCCCGGAAAAACTCATGTCGAAATCGCCCGAGCGCAGCATCGGCCTGGGCAGGGTGAAGCGCGTGGGGTCGCCCTGTTCGGCCAGGCGGGACAACTCCGGCCCGCCGGGGTAAGGGAGGCCGAGCAGCTTGGCGGTTTTGTCAAACGCTTCGCCGGCGGCGTCATCCAGGGTTTCGCCCAGGGTGTCGTAGTCGCCCACGCCGCGCACCGCCATCAGCTGGGTGTGGCCACCAGACACCAGGAGCGCCACAAAGGGGAACTCCGGTGCCGGGTTGGCCAGCATCGGCGACAGCAGATGGCCTTCCAGGTGGTGCACCGGAATCACTGGCAGGTTCAGGCCAAACGCCAGGCCGTTGGCCACCGCCGCGCCCACCAGCAGCGCGCCGCCCAGGCCGGGGCCCTGGGTGTAGGCGATGGCATCCAGATCGGCCAGGGTGAGCCCGGCAGTTTTCAGGCATTCGCGGGTGAGCGGCACCACGCGACGGATATGGTCGCGACTGGCCAGCTCGGGCACCACACCGCCGTATTCGGCGTGCATGGCCATTTGCGTGTGCAGCGCGTGCGCCAGCAAACCGGCTTCGGTGTCGTAAACGGCAACGCCGGTTTCGTCGCAGGAAGATTCAATACCCAGAACTCGCATGGTCATCATTGGCAAAGGCAATCCGCCATTGTAGCGGTTCCGGCATATGGATGGCACAAGGTGAACTTTAGCGCGCAGCGTGCGGCAGGTATGCTTGCGGTTTTGGCGGTGGCAAACCCTGCTGCTGCCGGATTGCCGCCAGGCACTGAACAAGGACGACGACAGCAATGAAAGCCAGATTGAAATGGGTGGATGGCGTGTGCTTCATGGGCGAAAGCGCCAGTGGTCACGCGGTGGTAATGGACGGCGCGCCAGAAGGTGGCGGGCGTAATCTCGGCCCGCGTCCGATGGAGCTGGTGCTGCTGGGCACGGCGGGCTGCACCAGTTACGACGTGCTGAGCATTCTGCGCAAATCCCGCCAGGATGTGCGCGATTGCTGGGTGGAGCTGGATGCCGACCGCGCCGACACCGACCCGAAGGTGTTTACCCGGATTCATTTTCACTTTGTGGTGACCGGGCGGGCGCTGAAAGCCGACGCGGTGGAGCGGGCGATTACCTTGTCGGCAGAAAAATACTGCTCGGCGTCGATCATGCTGGGCAAGACGGCGCAGATTACCCACGATTTCGAACTGCGCGAAGCAGAATGAGCAAGGCGCGCGTGGCCGGATGCGGGCTGCGCGCCTGCCACTCAATCCGCCGTGTGCTCTGCTTCACCTGGCGGTGAGTCAGGCTGCAAGTGCGCGATTTGCAGTAAAAACCCCTGCAAGGCTTGTAGGGCCGGGGTGTTGAGCTGGTAGCGGGTGAGCTGGCCGTCAACGTGCCGGCTGAGCAGCCCCTGCTGGGCCATGGTCTCCAGCGCCGGGGCAATGTCTGCCAAGGGCTGGTCGAGCGCCTGCGCCAGGGTGTGGGCGCAGGCCGTGTACGCGGGCTGGGCGCGCAACTGGCAATAAAGCGCCAGATGCATGGGGCTGGCAAGCGAGGCAAACAATTGGGCGGCGAGCAAAGTATCCATGATTTCTATCATACTACAATCATTGGATTGTTGCTTTATTGAAATGGCTTGTGCCGGTAGCAGGGCTGCTTGGCTCAGAAAAAAACACAGGCCCTGCCGTCTATCATGCCGGCAGGGCCTGTTGTTGCATGGGGGAGGCACCCATGGGCGATGGCGGTTTGCCAGCGGTGTTTAGGCTTTTTTCAGGTAGCACGCCTTGAGCATGAAATTGCCGGCGTCCATTTTGCAGTCTACTTCGTGGTCGCCATCAACCAGCCGGATGCTTTTAACCTTGCTGCCCTGTTTGAGGGTGATTGACGAGCCCTTGACCTTCAAATCCTTGATCAGCACCACGGCATCGCCATCTTGCAGCAGGTTGCCGTTGGCGTCGCGAACCATTCTGTCTTCGCTGTCTTCTACCGCGCCATCCATAGGCCATTCATGGCCACAGTCGGCGCAGACATACTGGCTGCCATCCGGGTAGGTGTTTTCCAGGGTGCATTGGGGACAGGCGGGGAAATTGGACATGGGCGGCTCGCAACAGTCAGATAAAGGGCGCAAGGATAACCGAAGCGCCCTCGCTGTGGCAGTGGCTATTTTTTGTCAGGTTGCTCTGCGGTTTGCTTCATCGACTGGAAAAAGCTTTCCCGTGCCTTGTCTTTGGCTGCAGCCTGGGCGGCATCCTGGCTGTGCATCTGAACGATGAAGTCAATATCGGCCAGCGGGAAAGGCCGTAAGGTGGCGGTGCCATGAATCGAGCCGATTTCAATTTCCAGTGGAATACCGCGTTTATAATAGCTGTTGCTTCGCCCGCGACCAGAATAATCATTTACCCAGCCATCTGCTTGCAGTTTGCTCTCCAGGTAGTCAATGCCATCGTTTTTGCGGCATTGAATGGGCTTGCTCCACACTGGCAAGCCTTGGGCTTTAACCGTTTTTTCAATACATTCCGGATGGTAGAATGTGCGGCCAAATTCAATCTGGATGCCTCGATAACTGAGCTGCTCCTGGTTTTCTGTGCGTACCGAAAAACGGGTTTGAGCAAAATTGTCAACATTGTCCAGTACCAGCGAAGCCGACAAGGCATTCATGCCAAAAATCCGGGTCAGCCGGGTGCGCTTGCAATCAAACACGGCACTGCTTTGCGTACAATCAGTAAACCCCAGCGCTTTGGCATCATGCTGGGTGCCCGGCAGAACCAAGCCCTCAAAGTGATAGGACGTGAGCCTGGTCACCGGTTTGGCCGCCAGCATCTTGCTTAATGGCTCTTCATCCGGGGTGTCTTCGCTGCAGGAGCTGATAAAAAAGGCAATCAGCAGTAATGGCCAGATCAGCAAGGAAAACACCCCGGTCAAACGACCAAACCAGCGTGAGCCTGCACTTGGCGCTTCCTCCTGCACGGCGATATCGCTGACAGCCGGAGACGGCCCTTCCGTTGCCGCGATTGGCGGGTGGGAAGGAGAGAAGGCCTGTGGGCGCTCGGTGAGGCTATCGTCCTGAGAAGACACTAAAGTGACCCTTTTCATTTAATTTGACTATCAGCATAAGGCAAGGCGGACATTGGTGATAACACGCTGTATCCAGCCAGCCAAATCAGGTCAACGTTGTTTCATCTACAGCAACATGCTCGGCGTACTGCGTGCGCGGCTCAAGCCATGATTCATTCCAGGTGATTCAACGCTTGCGCCAGAGCGGGTCGCGTTCAAACTGCCTGAAAGCTGCTTCCAGCTGCCACTGCCGCTGGGCTTTTTCGCTGCTGCCCAAGGCATGGGCACAGCGCGGAGACAGCGACGCGCTGCCCGGTTGGTCTTTATGGCATACACTGATCCGCTGTTGCTGATTAAAATTACGCCACAGGCTGGCACCTGGCAGAAAGCTGTATTCCAGGCTATTGCGCGATAATTGTTTCAGCTGGTGGTAATTCAGCCGGTAGGTTTCTGCCGCGCGCTGATATTCATGGCTCAGATCAATGCGCGATACGCCTTCGTCATCTGATGCCAGTACCACCGGCACCCCGGCGGCCAGATAATCCGGCAGCGGGTGGCGTTCGCCGCTGACACCCAGAATCACGTCATTGCTGGTCAGGCAGATTTCTGCCGCCACCTTGCGCTGACGCATTTCCGCCAGGGTGCGAGGAGCATGGTCTTCAAAACCAATGGCAACCCCATGGCCAATCCGCTTGGCCTTGGCCACAAACACGGCATCGTGGATATGGTGGCGCAAGGTTTCGGGTGGCGTCAGCCCCAGGGTCAGCTCACCGGCATGCAGCGCCACGTTGACTTCCGGCATCAGCGCAGACAGGAATCCCACCATGGCCATGTGCAAGCGGTAATCGCGCAAGGCCACCGGGTCGTCTTCTGGCGCAACCAGATTGATCCCGACGACCCGAGAGTCGGTTTTGGCCAGTTCAAATGCATAGGCCAGTTGGGCAAAAACCTGGGCGGGCGGGCTGGTGCGCGAGGTTTGCTGCAGCCAGCGCACACTCACCTGGCAACCCGGCTTGGCATGCGGCAGGCCGCAGGCCTGGGCAGTGCGATAGCTGGCGTCAAACTGGTCCATGTCCTTGCGCGCAGCGTCAACCAGATCGGTCAGGCCCTGTTCCAGCAGCCATTGCCGGCTGTGGGCAAAATCGGGCGTGGTGGGCCAGGGCATGGTTTGGGCCAGCTTGCGTATTCCTTCACCTTGATAGGTGGTCATCAGTTCCAGGTGCTGGATATTCTGGCTGGCTGCACGATTGCTGACTTCTGCCGCCAGCACCACACCGGCCTGTGGCAAATTGGCTACCGGGCGGAAATGGCCAAAAGTGGCAAAAAACTGATCGTGCCCGGTTTTGCCTGACAAGGGGTAGTTGCGGGTGGATAGCTGGTTGACCATGGCGCTGTAAACCGCACCAGGCAGTGCATTGGCGGGCAGTTGTGGCGCAGTGCAAGGCGGCGAGGTGAATTTCAGGCTGCTGCCATCCACGCACAAGCCGGCCTGGGCAGCCAGCTGCAGATAGGTTTCTGCGTATGCGGCACCGGTCAGATGGCTATGCAGGTCAGCGCCTTTGGGCATGCGTTGCAAAAACTGGCGCAACAGCGGCGGACGCTGGCGGTTGGCGTCAAACCAGCGTGCTACCTGCTGGGTATCGGTGCTGGCGGCCTGGGCCAGCGGCGCATGCAGTCCACCCAGGACAGCCAGGCTGACCCAGAACAGGGAGGATGCAGACAGGGCAGAAAAATTCTTGTTCATTTCAACGGTTCATCATTCTTGACGCCACCCAGACAGACAGGTGTCGCTCAGGGATTCAGGAAGTCATCGGGCCGGCATCAGCCCGAAACCCAGTGCTGATCTTGGCGGGTTTATCATTTGCTTAAATGTCTTGCGGGCCCAAGCAAAAATAAATACTAAGTATTTTTACGTAGTTAATGCATGTGCCAGGGGAGAAACTTGGCGGTTTCTCCGTATTTCTACTGAGTAAAATCACGTGATGATGAATTTATCCTGCAGGGCGAATGATATACCAGTTTAAGCCTGTTCTTGGCTATGATCGAACGCAAACCTTGAGCGACTCAGTATTCTCACTGATAAAACCTGTGCAGTTAAGCTGGCCATGAGCCAAGCCGCAGTCACGGTGTTTTATGAGGAGTGGATGCTGCCGGACATCTTCTCCCGCCTTGAAGAGGCGGTCACAAAAGTGCATCAGGCAGGGGTGCAGACGACGTGTCGCCAAGTGCGTGATCCGGCTAGTGTTTGCCACACCCACTGGGGGGCGAGGCTTGCCGTGCGTGGGTGTGTGTGATGACATTTATCCGGGGGCAGGATAGTTGTCAGTCACGTTGAAACACAAGGGTTCATACGAGCAAGTTTATGCTGGACATTTCAGTTTAATTTCTTTTAGAACATAGTCTTACCTTGCCACGGTGAACCACCCGCCGCATCTCACCGCGTCATTAGCACCCCGCCCGCCGCACCACACCCCGTCATTCCCGCGCAGGCGGGAATCCAGGGGCATCCACAGCGTGCAGCGGGTTTTGCGCTCTCACGACAGTCCCGCCCCACGCCCACGGCGCACGCGGTGGCACGGTCTGGGTTCCCGCCTGCGCGGGAACGACAAGTGAGTGAAAATCATGCCAGAAGAGGGCTAGCCCCCGATGGGTGCTCTGGTTTAATTTTTTTTGAAACAAAGCCTTACCTAGCCACAGCGAACCACCCGCCGCATCTCACCGCGTCATTCCCGCGCAGGCGGGAATCCAGGGGGGTCCACAACGCGCAGCGGGTGTGTGCGCTCACGACCGTCCCGCCCCACGCCCACGGCGCACGCGGTGGCACGGTCTGGGTTCCCGCCTGCGCGGGAACGACAAGTGAGTGAAATTCATGCCAGAAAAGGGCTAGCCCCCGATGGGTGCTCTGGTTTAATTTATTTTAAAACAAAGCTTTACCCAGCAACAGCGAACCACCCGCCGCATCTCACCGCGTCATTAGCACCCCACCCGCCGCACCCCACCCCGTCATTCCGCGCAGGCGGGAATCCAGGGGCATCCACAGCGTGCAGCGGGTTTGCGCGCTCACGACCGTCCCGCCCCACGCCCACGGCGCACGATGTGGCACGGCCTGGGTTCCCGCTTGCGCGGGAACGACAAGTCGGGTGAGATTCATGCCGAAAGTGATCGATTCGCCGTCCCGTTGAAATACCCGCGTGCAGGCGCGCGCGCTGACCTTGGGATCTGTGCCAATGATCGGTTTTATCATGGTGTGACTGGCGGCTAGGCCGTCACATCGCCTTCCAGATAACACCAGCGGCCAGCTTCACGCACAAAGCGGCTGGTTTCTGCCAGGCGCAAGGCCCGGCCATTCACCTTGTAGCGGGCCACAAAGCTGACTGTGCCATGGCTGTCGCCAGGCTGGCCAGCCTGCTGGTCAAGCACGCTCAGCCCCAGCCATTTTACCGGCAGTTCATCCGCCAGATTCAGCGCGGCAGGGCGGGTGTCGGGGTGCCAGCTGGCCAACAGATACGCTTCATCGCCCAGCACATAGGCACTGTAGCGCGAACGCATCAGGGCCACTGCCGTGTCTGGCCATTGCTCGCCACCATGGTAGCGGCCACAGCAGGCCGCCAGCGACTGGCCTGAGCCACAGGGGCAGGGTGGGGTGTTACAGGGGCGGGCGCTCATAGATTTTCAGCAGCATATTGGTGAACACTGGCGGTTTCAGCGGTTTGGGCTCCAGCACGGCATAGCCCTTGCGCACTGCTTCCAGTTTGGCCATCAGCGTATTGCGCAGTTTGTCCTGGGTGATTTTCTTGTACTGCACCTGACGGCTCAGTTCGCGGTAAGTGCGGAACACTTCGTCATCCACCGGATGCGGACCCACCATGGCCAGCCGGCGGGCATTCAGCTGGTCGGCGGCTTCCAGCCGGGTCAGCGCGCCTGTTGACACCAGATTGCCCAATCGCTTGGCTTCTTGCAGCAGGTTATCTTCCATCACCGAAAAGTTTGGCGCAGGCGGAGGCGTCACCGGTTGGGCAGGAGGCGGGGCGCTGGCGCAGCCGGCCAGCAAGGCAAGTGCAGAACAGCTGGCAAGGAGCAGGTGTTTCATCATGAGTCCTCTTTGAGAAACCAGGGCAAACGGATGCGCCGGGCATGGCCCCGGCCCGCTGTCGCACCCGCTACCCAGGGATACGCTGATTGATTCAGAACAATCGTGTTTGCCAAAAGCAAAACCCAGCAAAATCAAAACTCTGGATTCCCGCCTTCGCGGGAATGACGATTTTTTCAGCGTATCCCTAGTCTGGGGCAGCGCAGGTGGCGGCGCGCATTGGGCCAGCAGTATGCCGCAAACCACTGCGCTTGTCCGCTGGCCGCAACACTACACGGTCAGATAAGACGAGCGTTTCAGCCCCTGCTTGAGCTCATTCAGGAATGTGCCGCGCTCGTCGCCGGACAATTCGGCGCGGACAATCTTGTCCAGATAACGGCTGATCAGGTCTTCTGGCTGCAGATGCACATAGCGCAGCATGTCTTCGATGGTGTCGTGGACTTCCACCCCTTCGATGCGCAGCGTGCCGTCGTCCTGGGTATAGACGTTGACCGAATCCGTATCGCCAAACAGATTGTGCATGTCGCCAAGAATCTCCTGGTAAGCCCCCACCAGGAAGACCCCAAGCAAATACTCTTCATCCGGCTTCAGGTCATGCACCGGCATTGACGATTCGATGCTCTGGTGATCGACGTACTGGGTCACCTTGCCATCCGAGTCGCAGGTGAGGTCTTGCAGCACGGCGCGGCGCAGCGGTTGTTCGTCCAGCCGGTGCAGGGGCGCAGTGGGCAGCAGCTGGCCAATGCCCCAGGTATCTGGCAGCGACTGGAATACCGAGAAATTGCAGAAATACTTGTCGGCCAGTTTGTCGTGCAGTTCATCGTACACCTGGCGGTGCGACCGCTGGGCGGCGGTCAGCGCCCGGTGCAGCCGGCGGCACAGCGCTGCATAGCATTGCTCGGCAAAGGCTTTTTCCGCCAGGCTGAGCTTGCCGTCGGTGTAGAGTTCGGTCACCGTGGCCACGTACTGGCCGGCGCGGTAATAGGTTTCTGCCGCCAGTTCGATATCACCGGTCAGCGCCAGCTCGTACAGCTTGTGCAGCGGGTCGGCCAGCTCTTCCAGGGTGTCAACGCTGGGCACCGCGTCAATCGGCTGCTCGACGTCGGTGACATTGGTAATCAGCACGGCGTGGTGGGCAGTCAGCGCGCGGCCAGACTCGGACAGCAGATGCGGCATCGGCAGGCCGTGGGCGTCGCAGAATTCATGCATCATGCCAACGATGGTTTCGGCGTATTCGCCGATGGTGTAGTTCACCGACCATGGATTGCGCGAATGGGTGCCGTCGTAGTCCACCGCCAGGCCGCCGCCCACGTCGATATGGTCAACCGGCAGGCCCATGTTGATCAGTTCACCATACCAGCGCACTGCTTCGCGGAAACCCAGCCGGTAGTCGCTGATATTGGCAATCTGCGAGCCCATGTGAAAGTGCATCAGGCGAATGGCGTTTTGCATGCCGGCAGCGCTGAAGCGGCTGATGACCGACAGCACTTGTGCCGCCGACAGGCCAAACTTGCCTTTTTCGCCGCCGCTGTCGGCCCACTGGCCATGCGACAGTGCCGACAGGCGCACGCGCAGGCCAACCATGGGCAGAATGCCGAGTTTTTTCGATTCTTCGATCACGAACGGCACTTCGGCCTCTTTTTCGATCACGATGAAAATCTTGTGGCCCAGCTTCTGGCCAATCAGCGCCAGACGGACAAATTCGCGGTCCTTGTAGCCATTGCACACAATGGTGCCGCCACAGGGGGCCAGCGCCAGCACCGCCATCAGCTCGGGCTTGGAGCCGGCTTCCAGGCCGATGGCCAGGCTGGGGTCGGCGATCATGCTCTTGATCACCGCTTCTTGCTGGTTCACCTTGATCGGATAGAGCAGGGTGTAGCCGTTTTCATAGCCCAGTTTTTCCCGCGCCTGGTCAAAACCACCAATAATCCGGCGCACCCGGTGTTGCAGAATATCGGGAAAACGCACCAGCAGGGGCAGCGCCAGTCCGCGCGCACGCAGGTCGCGGGTCAGCTGGTACAGGTCCAGCGAGGCGTCGTCGTGTTTGCCGCGCGGGTGGACACAGACATGGCCGTTTTCGCCAATATCAAAGTATCCCGCGCCCCAGTGGCGAATGCCGTACATGCTGCGGCTGTCTGCAATGGTCCAAGCCATGAATGTGTCCTTTGTCGGGCCGTCTCGGCCACGCGGTTCATCCGGTCAACCCGCTCCCACTTCACGGCTTGGGGCCGAATAGCGTTTTCCTGGAACCCAGTGGTTGAGAGGTTCAACCACCAATGGTTCACGGGTTGCAGGAGCGGAAAAAGGACGCGGATTGTAGCAATAAATGTTTTGTCCTGCGGCAAAATCTTGCCGGTGCGGGGCAGACAAATCCCCCAGCGTAACAAGGACTTGCCTGGAAAGCATCGCACCAGGCCGGCAGGCGGCCCAATCTGGCCGCCAACACCGCCCTGGCCAAGAGTGTGCCAGACAATTCTGACAGTTTTTGCAGCGTTGGTGAACACGCGGGTCTGTGGGGCTGGTCGGTGGGGGGATAAATGCCAGCTTATGATTATGGTATTTTTACCGATTGGGAAATTTTTTACCCTGGCCCAAAATGGTTGCACCGTCCTTCATTCAGGCAGGTCAATCCACTTGATGTCAAAACCCCAATAACTCAGGTTGCGCCAGCACACGGCAGCACTGGGGTGGCGATGTGCGGTGAAGCCTGGTCAGTGATTGAATACGAATGACTCGCGCTGGCAATGCTGCCAGGGCCGCAGCCAGCGAGGCAGAATCGGCACGGCAGAGACGCAAGGCCATGGCAGCGGACGGGCTTGCGTGGGTCACGCACACCAATAATGTTTGATTTTATTCAGAACTTTAAGAATTTGGGTCGCAATAAGAAAACGGCCCGATAGCAAGCTACGCTATCGGGCCGTTGTCCGTCATCCCCCCGGACGACAGGCAATCATCAGACATGTATGATCATGTCGTCAACTGAAATCGTGAAATCTTGGGTTATTCGTGCGATTTCTTGATAAAGAAAGCGATAGCCGTTCCCACAACTGCGCAGGTTACCGTAATGGTAATCAGGCTGAGAATACCCACGTCAGACGACAGCAATTCTTTCATCAGTGCCATTTTTTCCTCCCCCGGTCATGCCCGACCTGTGTGCTGATTCATAAACAACTGTGACCAGTATAAAGATTTAATTATTATATATATTGATGGAGATCAAATGTCGTGAGCATCGCCATCCGGAGCCAGCTCGGACCGATCTCGCCAGCTGGTCAATCTGGGCAGAATCAGTGACAATCTTCTTTCCTGAGCCTTGTGGCCACTGTGGAGTGTTGTGATGGCTGTCTATCCGTCTGTTACCCCTGCCGATGAGCGCGACGCGCGCAAATGGGCGCTGATTGTTTACATTCTGCAAGCCTGCTCGCTGCTGGTTGGCATCACCCTGCTGGTGGCGGTGATCCTCAACTACGTGAAGCGTAAAGACATGCGCGGCACATTGGCCGAATCGCACTTTCGCTGGCAGATCAACACCTTTTGGTATTCTCTGCTGTGGGCGGTGCTGGGTGCGCTGACCAGCATCATTGGGGTGGGCATTGTGGTGCTGGTGGCCGCCGGGGTGTGGTTTCTTTACCGGATCATCAAGGGCATGGTGTATCTGCAGGATGGCAAAACCATGTATCTGAATAACAGTCAAGTTCCGCCTGGTTATAAACGCGGTTTTTGAACAATTCAGGTTTTTTCTTCCGCCATGCCTTGTCAAAAAGTCCACGCTGCTGCGCTCACTTTGATCGGCATGGCGATGTACGAACGTGTGGCGCGGTCGATGGTCACAGCAGGTAGCGCCGCGCTATGCAACAAATAACCTGTCACCTGATAGAGAAGGGTGTGGCGTTTTGACCACCCTTTGCCCCTGATTCCGGCAACAGGCTTGCATTGGCAAAAAAATCGCGGCACACTGCCTGCCTGAAACTTATTACTGATTCGTCTCTTGAAGGCTGCATTCATGTCCGGTTCTTCCCTGCACCCGCTGTCCATCTCCCTGCCCCTGCCGGCAGGCGTCGTGGTATCCGGTGTAGTGGTCGTTAACGTAGTAGTCATTGACTACGCGCCGCGGGCTGCCGGATAGTTTCAGGATCACACCGAATCTACACCAAACCCCCGCCGGCGCGAGCTTGCGGGGGTTTGTCGTTTCCCCCCGAGCCTGCCGGCCTACAAAGGAGACTTTGGCATGTCTGCCAATGAAATCACTGCTGCCCCTGCCCAGCCAGAATGGCTGACCGGTGCCGAGCTAACCGTTCGTCTGCTGGAACGCCAGGGCGTTACCACCCTGTCTGGCATTCCGGGCGGGGCCATCCTGCCGTTTTATGACGCGTTGTCAGCGTCTACCCGCATCCGCCATGTACTGGCCCGCCACGAACAAGGGGCCGGTTTTATTGCCCAGGGCATGGCGCGCACCACTGGCCAGGCCGCAGTGTGCCTGGCGTCGTCTGGTCCGGGGGCGACCAACTTGCTGACCGCCATTGCCGATGCCAAGCTGGATTCCATTCCGCTGGTGGCCGTAACCGGCCAGGTGCCACACAATATGATTGGCACCGATGCCTTTCAGGAAGTGGATACCTATGGCCTGAGCGTGCCGATCACCAAGCATAATTTTCTGGTGGACAGCGCTGAAGCGCTGCTGGAGGTGATTCCGCGCGCGTTTACCCTGGCACTGTCTGGCCGCCCTGGCCCGGTGCTGGTGGATATTCCCAAGGATGTGCAGCTGCAGCGTATCGCCGTCAGCCAGTGGCCCGAACCGGGCTGCGCCCAGCCCGCGCCTGCGCCAGACGTCGACAAGGTGGCCCAGGCTGCCGCAATGATCAACCAGGCGCGTCAGCCGATCCTGTATCTGGGCGGTGGCGTGGTGCATTCTGGCGCGGCAGACGCAGCGGTGATGCTGGCCGAGCAGGCGGCGCTGCCTACCACCATGACGCTGATGGCGCTGGGTGCCATGCCGGTGGACCATCCGCTGTCGCTGGGCATGCTGGGCATGCATGGCGCGCCGTATACCAATCTGGCGCTGGAAGAGTGCGATTTGCTGATTGCGGTGGGTGCGCGCTTTGACGACCGTGCCACCGGCAAGGTGGCGGCCTTCTGCCCGAATGCGGCCATCATCCATATTGATATCGACCCGTCCGAGCTGGACAAGATCAAGACTGCCCATATCGGCATCGCGGGTGACGTAGGCGCAGTGCTGGCACAGCTGCTGCCGCAGGTAAAGCCGACCCTGCGCGAAGACTGGCATGCGCGGATTGCCCAGTTGAAAGCCGAGCGACCCATGCCACTGCCGGGCCTGGATGACCCGCGCAGCCATTATGGCCTGGTAAAAGCCGTGGCGGATTGCCTGGACGACAGCGCCTTTGTGGCCACCGATGTTGGCCAGCATCAAATGTGGGTGGCGCAGGCGTATCCGCTGCGTCGGCCGCGCCAGTGGCTGACTTCCGGCGGGCTGGGCACCATGGGCTTTGGCCTGCCCGCCGCGATTGGCGCGGCGCTGGCCAACCCGGAGCGCACCGTGGTGTGCTTCTCTGGTGATGGCAGCATTCTGATGAATATTCAGGAGTTTGCCACCCTGGCTGAGGCCGGTCTGAAGGTGAAGGTGATTTTGATGAACAACGCCTCGCTGGGCCTGGTGCATCAGCAGCAGGAGCTGTTCTATGGCGAGCGCATTTTTGCCTCGCGCTTTATCGCCCAGCCGGATTTCCTGCAGATTGCCCGGGGTTTTGGCATTGCCGAGCTGGACCTGGACACCGCCGCCGACCCGCGCGCCGCGCTGCAACAGGCGCTGAACGCGCCCGGCCCGTGCCTGATTCACGCCAGCATCGACGTGAAGGAAAAAGTCTACCCGATGGTGCCGCCGGGTGCCGCCAACAAAGAAATGATTGGAGGTTAACCATGACCGCAGAACAACTCACTCGCCCGGTGCTGGAAATCGACGTGAACAACCATCCCGGCGTGATGTCGCATGTGGTGGGCCTGTTCTCCCGCCGCGCCTACAATGTGGAAGGCATTATCTGCGTGCCAGTGGGCAGCGGCGAAACCAGCCGTATCTGGCTGCAGATCAACGAAGACGAGCGTCTGGAACAGATCGTCAAGCAGGTGGAAAAGCTGGAAGATGTGCTGGTGGTGCGCCGCCATGACAGCGGCCATCCGGCGTTTGCCGGGGTGGAGCGCTACGCGGCGTGATGGGATCTGGTGGGGTGAAGGGGCATGCCGGGGGCATCGCCCCTTCCAGGAGTACCCGTCAGTCACCATGATATGAACCGATCATTGGCACAGATACCCAAGGTCAGCGCGCTCGCCTGCACACGGGTATTTCAACGGGACGGCGACTCGACTATTTGCAGCATGAGTTTCACCTCACGTGTTGTTCCCGCGCAGGCGGGAACCCAGACGGTGCCACAGCGTGCGCCGTGGGCGTGGCGTATGGCGGGGCGGTTGTGAGAGCGCAAACCCGCTGCGCGTTGTGGACACCTCTGGATTCCCGCCTTCGCGGGAATGACGATTTTTTCAGCGTATCCCTAGCCGCCTGGCAGCAACACTGATACAACACCCATCACACAGAGGCCCCGCCAGAATGTTGTCTGGCGGGGCCTCTGTGTGACTGAACAACTGAACCGCTGTCTAGGGACGCGCTGATTGATTCAGAAAAATTATTGTTGCCAGAAAACCCAGCAAAATCAAAACTGCTGGTAGCGCCTCCCCCATCCATAAGATCATCAGGCGGTGGCGGCGGCTTCTGCTTTAACGGCAGGCTTGCTGGCCGGCAGGTCGAGCAGTTCGGCGTGTTCTTCGCAGAACTTCAGCCCGGCTTCGTAGCCCACCTTGTACAACAATTGCAGATTGGTGGCCGACCAGTCCATCACCTGCGGCCAGTGGTCCTTGGGAATGCCGCCCATCAGATCCACCTTGAGCAGCTTGCGTTTTTCCTTGCCGGTTTTCGGGTCGATATTGTGCTGGTACTGGAACAGACGGATGTCGTCCTTGGCGATTTCCACCAGCGGGGTGATGATCGACCCCACCCAGGCGTCGTACAGATCGCGCGGCTTGCGGATCAGTTGGTCAGCACCGAGGATGTCGAAGATCACCAGCGTATCCAGATCGCAGTGCTTGCCCAGTTCGCATGTGCCGCCCTTGTCGTCGTCATTGACCAGCGCCTTGAAGTTTAGTGTGTCAATCGCCGCGCCTTCGATGTAATCCTCACCATTGAGGGTGTACGGCGGATAGATCAACGGGAAAGAAAACGCCGCCCGCAGGTGTTCCGGGGTGATTTCGCTCTTGTTCCAGATGGTCATCTTCGAGCGATTCATGTTGTAGGCGTTGATATAGAACTCGGGCTTGATCTTCGGGATGGCGTCGAAGTTAATCACCTGCTCGGCAAACGGCAGGTGGGCACACATGCCCAGGCTCTTGCCGCTCAGATCCGATGGCGACATGGCCGCCAGAAAAAACTTGGCCAGGTCAGAGAAAAAACCATGCCCCACCGGCGAAGACGGATCGTACAGCGGCTTGGTGAACGGATTGCGGTTCATGATCCAGTCGCGATACGTGGCTGCTTGATCGCCGGGTTTCATGAACACCTTGTAGTTCACCGGAAAACGGTTGTAAATGGCATCCGACACGCCAACCTTGGCCCAGTCTTCCAGTGCCTGTCGCGGATTGCCTTCTTTGGGGGCGGTGTACAGCAGCCCCATCAGGGCACCCGCGCCGGAGGCGGAAATCACGTCGAATTCGACGCCTTTTTCCAGAAACGCCACCAGGGCGCCAGCCATCAGGCTGGAATTGGGTGCGCCGCCACCGATCAACAGCGCTTTCTTGTGCTTGTGGCTAGGATTGACCTTGGCTGTCATGAATGCTTCCCTTGTAAGGTAGTGGTGTCGCCGGCAGCCCACGAGCGGATGACGCATCGGGCCTGCCGGCAGGCTGACCTTCAGGATGAAGGTCAGCGGCCACTTTAAAACATGGCAAGGGCATTTTCAAATAAGCGTGTGGGTGAGAGCGGTGAAGTGTGGTGCATTTGCCGCACTGCAGCATGATGGGTGCGCGCCGGCTTGCCAGTGGCGGGCAACAGGCCCAGCAGCAGGCCGTGTTCATCAAGGAATTCCTGCCCGGTTTGGTAGCCCACTTCAAACAGGCGCTTGAGGTTGCTGTCCGACCAGTCAAAGATTTCCGGCAGCCAGGCATCCGGTACGTTTTTGTAAAAATCCAGCTGCAGCACGGTTTTGCCATGCTGGGCCATTTGCATCTTGTACATTTTGGTGTCGCTGTGGGCAATTTTCACCAGAGGGGTGATGATCGACTTCACCCAGGCATCGTACAGATTGCGCGGCTTTTGCAGCAGGCGGTAAGACCCGAGAATGTCGGCGACAATCACCACATCCACATGCTCTTCCACCTCCGGACGGGTCATCACCTCAAAGTTCAGCGGCTCAATCGACGCGCCTTCAATATACCAGTGCCCATCCACCTCGTACGGCGGATAGATCAGCGGGAAGGAAAACGCTGCACGGATGCGCTCGGCAGACAGCTGTTCCTTGTTCCACACTTCCATGCTGGAGGTGTCCAGATTGAAGGCGTTGAAGTAGAACTCGCCGGGCATGCGATGGGCCAGGTCAAAGTCGACATACTCTTCCACAAACGGCAGATGCGCGCACAAGCCCAGGCTTTTGGTGTTCAGGTTGCTTGGCGTCATCGATGCCCAGGCCAGCTGGAACATATCGTGCATGAAGCTGCCCTGCGGAAACATCTCCCGATGCCACTGCACCCAGGGGTTTTTTGCCATCGCCTGGCGGAACTGGTGAGCGTGGTCGCCCGGTTTCATGAAAACTTTGTGGTTGACCGGAAACAGCTTGTACAGCTCGTCCGATACCCCGATCTGCGCCCAGCGGCTCAGCGCCTCAACCCGGTCGCCCCCTTGTGGGCAAGTGTACAGCAGGCCCATCAACGCCCCGGCACCCGAGGTGGAGATCACGTCAAATTCCATTTCACGTTCAGCAAAAGCGACCAAAGCGCCAGCAATCAAGCTGGAGTTAGGCGCGCCGCCACCCAAGACAATTCCGGTTTTCACATGATGCGTATGGTTCATGATGATTCTCCTGCGGGGCAAAGAAGGAAGGACACTTGTCGTCATGCGTGATGCTGGCTGGCCGATCAGTGACACCCTTGAATGAAACTGTTTGTTATGACTGTCCGGTTACGGTGATGCTGTGGAAAAAAATGTCAGGACGCTTGCTGTAAAAAAGTTGCCCGAGCCAGTCCGCCTGGCGGAGGGGGATCAAGCAAAGGTCGGGTTGTCTGACCAATGTTTGATTTCGCACCGAACTAGGTAGATATGCTTAACAACTCTCTTAAGGCATGAACGATGCTTATATCATGCCATGCTACATTGCCGCGCGCCACGGTCTTTTTATGTTGCGCTGCAGCACGTCACTAAGCAGCAAGTAGGCCAGTTGATAAACAGGCTGGTGGTTAAGCAAGAAAATTGCTAAGGATTGCGTAATTGAACCAAAATTTACCACTCAATTCATGACAAACAAACGATTGTTATGACGTTTTGCAGAGGTAAACCGGCAAAATTTGCCGCAACGGCAAAAATTTCCGGCAAACATCCGCTAACCCCCGTTCAGTTTTTGTGTCAAGCTGATTGGCATAATATCTTTGTCATAATGTTAAACGGCTAGCGTTCATCGCGCCACGCGATCGATTGATCCTGAAAAATGGCCGAAAGTGCCTGGATAGCAGCAGAATGTTGCTGCCTGGCTGCTGCTGAAATGCTGCGTCGCGGGACAAATTCAGACAGACCACGCCAAGGGCGGACGTCACCGGTACACCAAGCTGGTGCCAGGCAGCGCGAAAACGAATCCGACAAGAGGGAAAACGCGCATATGACTCACACGGAGGCAGAGCAGAAACCGCGCAGGCAAAAAGCGGGTAAAGCCGCACGCACCGGGCTTGCATGAGCCACGACAAGCACTGGGGCGGGTTGGGAAAGTTTGACGAGAATGGGTGGGTGGCTGGTATCCTTGCAGGGCAATCGCATGAATTCACGCCCGCCCAAGTCCGAAGAGCTGCTCACGGTATTCATCCGACGTCGCCGCAATCAGTCGGCGCACCTTGATGCCCCCCTTGCGCGGAATCGGATCCAGCCGAATCAGATTCAGCGTGATGTGCTTGAGCACCGCCAGGTTGTGCGCGGCATGGCCCGTACGGGCACGCATCTGATCATCACCAAACACCACGTCCATGCACCAGTGCAGGCGGTTCTCAACTGACCAATGCGCCCTGATGGCATGCGCCAGGCGTTGTGCATCCGCTGCCAGACTGGTGAGGTAGTAGCGCTGCTCGCGGGTGGTTTTGCCTTTGACCAGACGCTCTGAATCCATCACCACAAAAGCATATAAATCAGGCCATTGCGTTGGTTTGTACAGACAATCCAGTTGGTCGAAGACGTAGCAGCGACGATGTTCAATACGTCCGTGATCCTTCTCTATCTGCTCATGAAAGCTGTGCGGGGTTTGTTCCGCCGGGGCAGATTGGAACTGTGTGAAGAAGTCGCGCATTGAGTCGGCGAGCGTAGGGTGGTTGTCCTTGACCGCCAGAACATAGTCAGCTTTCTTGTCGCGGATGGCCTGGGCAATGTTGGTTTGCGTGCCCATCGCGTCGATGGTCACGATGCAACCTTCCAGCGCCAGGGTATTGAGCAGCGTCGGGATGGCGGTTTTTTCATTGGATTTTTTTGCCGTTGCCGTTTGTCCCATCACCAGCCCGGCCCCGGCGGCAAAGGCGCTGACCAGATGCAGTGCGGTGGCGTCCACCTTGCCGGAGCGTCGGCTGGTTTTGCCGTCGATTGCCACCACATCCTGAGCAGCCAGAGCGGGCAGTATGCTGCGAACCCAGCGTTGAAAGGCAGACTCGAATTCTGTTGGATCAATCAGCCCGAACAGCCGCCCAAACGTGTCATGAGAGGGAATGCCGTGTTCCAGCTTGAGATAGCGACGAAACCATGTCAGTTTCTCGTTGGCCCAGGCTTCGATCTCGACGAAGGTGTCGGCACCGGCCAGTACGCCGTTGACGGCGACCACGAGCACTTCGACCAGATCGTGCCGTGTCTTGCGGGTTTGGCGAGGGTCGGTGATGGAGACAAACACATCCGCTAGCTGCAACTTGCCTTCTGTCTCCATGAGTCGCTCCCAAAAAGCGGGACGCTACACAAATCAGGGGCAGGTGAACAGTCTGGGGCGTCATGGCTTGTAGGCGTTAGGGCAATGGCATTCATGCGATTGCCCTGGGTATCCTTGTTGCTGGCTGGATGGCCTGTGACAGGGCTTGAAACATCGCTCTTTGAACAAGCTGACCACGCTACTTACCCACCTGAAAATCGGTAGATTTTGACGTGGGTGAAAAGTTGTTATGAATCAATTGTTTATTTTTGGTGTGTTCCCCGCAGACGCGGGGATGAACCGACGAGACGGCTGCCCGAAAGATCATTGCTGACGTGTTCCCCGCAGACGCGGGGATGAACCGCCGCGCTGGATGCTGCCGACCTGGACGCCGACGTGTTCCCCGCAGACGCGGGGATGAACCGACGCCATCGCGGGTGCCATCTTCATTTTCGTCGTGTTCCCCGCAGACGCGGGGATGAACCGGACAGGATGAGCCAGAGCCCAGCCTAGTGCGCGTGTTCCCCGCAGACGCGGGGATGAACCGCGTTAGAGATATTGCAGAACGCCTTTCCTGGGGTGTTCCCCGCAGACGCGGGGATGAACCGAAAACGGACTTGATCTGCGCGCCATTGCCCCGGTGTTCCCCGCAGACGCGGGGATGAACCGCGGCCAGCTTGCCATCTGCCCGCGAGATGCCAGTGTTCCCCGCAGACGCGGGGATGAACCGAACTCGCTGCTGTACGTGGTGGATGCCGATGAGTGTTCCCCGCAGACGCGGGGATGAACCGCTTGGCATCACGGGCCAGGCGGCAGATTACGGGTGTTCCCCGCAGACGCGGGGATGAACCGAATCGCTTGCCGGACAGCGAGCGGAATCTCATGTGTTCCCCGCAGACGCGGGGATGAACCGGTCATTTGAGCCAGGCGGCCAGCTGGGTGCGCGTGTTCCCCGCAGACGCGGGGATGAACCGAAAGTCCGCGCGGCTGACTTTAGCCTCAATAAGTGTTCCCCGCAGACGCGGGGATGAACCGGCTGCGCTACTGGCCTCACGCGGATCTATGTTGTGTTCCCCGCAGACGCGGGGATGAACCGCCAGATCCTTGTTTCGAGACATTCCTCGAGGAGTGTTCCCCGCAGACGCGGGGATGAACCGAGCACGGAGCACAGGTCATCCCTACCGCTTTTGTGTTCCCCGCAGACGCGGGGATGAACCGGCGCGCACGCTGGATGAACTCCAGAAGGTGGCGTGTTCCCCGCAGACGCGGGGATGAACCGTCTGGGTAAAAAAATCGGAGCAGGTGTTGACAGTGTTCCCCGCAGACGCGGGGATGAACCGGTGCTCGCCCGTTTTCGACCGGCGTTCCTGCGGTGTTCCCCGCAGACGCGGGGATGAACCGAATGGCGTCGCCTTGGATGAGGTTGATCCGGGGTGTTCCCCGCAGACGCGGGGATGAACCGCTGTGCACCGTTCGGCATGCTGGCAATGGCACGTGTTCCCCGCAGACGCGGGGATGAACCGGCGCGACTGGTAGCTACAGTTGCGCCGCGTCTGTGTTCCCCGCAGACGCGGGGATGAACCGTTTCGTATTCAACGCATCTATCGTTTTCACCTGTGTTCCCCGCAGACGCGGGGATGAACCGACGATCAAAAAACCCCTTGGGGAGCGTGACACGTGTTCCCCGCAGACGCGGGGATGAACCGTCACCTTACTCAGAATGGGTCGCATGGAACCCGTGTTCCCCGCAGACGCGGGGATGAACCGTTCCGTGGCCAGCGTGACCGCGACGGAAACGTGTGTTCCCCGCAGACGCGGGGATGAACCGACCTCTGATGCGGCCATCAAGGCGCTGCACGAGTGTTCCCCGCAGACGCGGGGATGAACCGCACGCGGCTGTGCATGCGCTCTCAGCGCTTCAGTGTTCCCCGCAGACGCGGGGATGAACCCAACGCAGACGGGTCACGACTGGAGCCGGACTTGTGTTCCCCGCAGACGCGGGGATGAACCGGGCGACGCTAAAGCCGACGATACGGCGGGTGGGTGTTCCCCGCAGACGCGGGGATGAACCGCGCCGGAGCGACCGGCTCACGCGCCAGCAGTTGTGTTCCCCGCAGACGCGGGGATGAACCGGATGGATTTCGCCGCTGCGGCGTGTCGCACAGGTGTTCCCCGCAGACGCGGGGATGAACCGTAGAGCGGCTGGGGCGCAACACCCGGCCCGGCGTGTTCCCCGCAGACGCGGGGATGAACCGGCCCTGTGATTTTTGGCGACGTGATCGGGCATGTGTTCCCCGCAGACGCGGGGATGAACTGCGGATGGGGCTGCTGATGGATCGGCTGATGGATGTGATGCGCGCCAAGGTGGAGCAGTTACGGTCTGTGGTGTAAGTGGTGAAAATGGAAGCCCCCAGAAACGGGGTCTTTTATATTTTATGCATATTGTGACATGATGATGATTTTCAGAGGGGCTATCATGAGGGTTGATGATCGCGGGTTGCTGGTCATTGCCGGTGTAGTTTGTGCGGCAGTTGTCGCTGGTGTCTGGTGGCAGCACAATGCGATTGTGCGCGATGCTGAGCGTGCGTTGCGTGCTGTTGCGGTTGTGCCGGACTCGGCACGCATTGACTCGTATGAGCAGCGCGATGATAGGCTGTGCGGAACCTGGAGCGGAAATAACGCAATGGGTCAGCGTTTGCAGCCTGCCCGGTTTGTTTACCGAGCAGCATCAGGCGGTCTGGACATAGAGCCGGGCCGTTTTAGTGATGACGATTTGCTGCATCGCATGTTCATGATCAGCTGGCAGAGCTACTGCCAGTAGCGGGCTACTGACAGCGGTCATGCTGAGTGACGCTGACAAGGGCCGGGCAATCGGGTATTTCGACTGTCCGGCGTGTTCCCCGCAGACGCGGGGATGAACCCTATCATCATAGCCGGTGGCAAAGTCGACTGCCCTGACGTTGACCGCACCATAACGTAACACCCCCCATCCCCGCACAACAACGGTGAACTCTGTCGCCGGCTCGGGTACACTGCCAGTCCGTTTATTTTTGCCCGCCAAAAGGGGTTGTTTCATGGAACAGTTCGACAATGTCAGCGTCGTCAAACAAGCCAATGTCTACTTTGATGGCCGTTGCGTCAGCCACAGCCTGATTCTGGCTGATGGCGTGCGCAAGTCGGTGGGGGTGATCCTGCCGGGCGCGACGCTGACCTTCAATACTGGCGCGCCGGAAATCATGGAAGTCATCGCGGGCCAGTGCGCGGTGCAGCTCAAGGGTGACAGCGCAGTGAGCCATTACGGTGCCGGTCAGTCGTTCTCGGTGCCGGGCGATAGCGCCTTTGACATCACCGTGAGCGATACGCTGCACTATGTTTGCCACTTTGGCTAATTCTGCCAGTCAACACCAAAGCCACGCCCCTGATGCGAGTCATTCCGCTCAGGGGCGTGGCTTTGGCTCGGGATGTTGAGCCAAGCTGCGCTCAGAGCCGCCCGGCAAAAAATGCCTGATAACTGGCGTCGGAAAATCCCACCAGCACCTGGCCATCGCACACCAGCACGGGCCGCTTGATCAGCGAAGGCTGTGCCACCATCAGCGCCACCGCGCCATCAGGCTGTTCGGCCTGGGCACGGCTGGCGTCGTCTAGCTTGCGCCAGGTAGTGCCTTTGCGGTTGAGTAAAGTGTCCAGCGTGGCACCTAGCGCCAGCCAGCCCTGGATCAGCTCAGGGCTGACCCCCTGTTTTTTGTAGTCGTGAAACACCACATCCAGCGGGTGCTCAGCCAGCCAGGCGCGGGCTTTTTTCATGGTGTCGCAATTGGGAATGCTGTACAGAGTAACGCTGGGCATGGCGGGCTCCGGGGGAAAAACCGGCAGTGTAGCCGGAAATTCCCCCGTTCAACACGGTCTGCGCCCTGGTGAGGATGGAAGATAAAGGTGGGGCTGAGGTGAGGTCAGCCCGGCTTGCTCATGCGCACTTCATCGCGCAAGGCGCGACGCAGGATCTTGCCGACGTTGGTTTTGGGCAGTTCGTCGCGGAACTCGACATACTTGGGCACCTTGTAACCGGTCAGATTGGCCTTGCAATGGGCCAGGATGTCTTTGTCACTGAGGCTGGGGTCTTTCTTCACCACAAACACCTTGACCACCTCGCCCGATTTGTCGTCGGGCACGCCTACGCAGGCCACTTCCAGCACGCCAGGGTGACTGGCCACCACGTCTTCGATTTCGTTCGGGTAGACGTTAAAGCCCGACACCAGAATCATGTCCTTTTTGCGGTCAACCAGTTTGACATAGCCATCCGGCGTCATCATCGCCATGTCGCCAGTGGCCAGAAAGCCCTGGGCATCGATCACTTTGGCGGTTTCTTCCGGGCGCTGCCAATAACCCTTCATCACTTGCGGGCCTTTGATGCACAGTTCGCCTGATTCGCCATACGCCACTTCCTGGCCCTGACTGTCACGAATCTGGATATCGGTGGACGGAATCGGCACGCCAATGGTGCCGTTGTACTCTCTCAGATCCAGCGGGTTCATGCACGCGGCTGGGCTGGTTTCGGTCAGGCCATAGGCTTCAATCAGCGGCACGCCAGTCAGGGCTTTCCATTTGTCGGCCACGGCTTTTTGCACGGCCATGCCGCCGCCCAGCGCCAGCCGCCAGGTGGAAAAGTTCACGGAGGCAAACTCGGGATGGTTGAGCAGGGCGTTGAACAGGGTGTTCACCCCGGTCATGGCGGTGACCGGGTATTTTTTCAGTTCCTGAATAAAGCCGGGAATGTCACGCGGGTTGGTGATCAGGATGTTCAGTGCGCCAATTTCGGTAAACACCATCAGGTTGGCCGTCAGCGAAAAAATATGATAAAGCGGCAGTGCGGTAACAATCACTTCCTGGCCTTCACGCACGGCGGGTTTGACCCACGCGCCAGCCTGTAGCATATTGGCGACAATATTGCGGTGCAGCAGCATGGCCCCTTTCGAGACGCCGGTGGTGCCGCCGGTATATTGCAAAAATGCCACATCGTCATGGCCGATCGTCACTTTGTTCAGCGGCTGCGCCGCGCCAGCCTTCAGCGCGTCGTTAAACAGAGTGACGGCAGGCAGTTTCCACGCCGGGACCATTTTCTTGACATGCTTGACGGCAAAATTGACCAGCCAGGATTTTGGCGCGCCCAGCAAGTCGCCAATCCGGGTCAGCACCACATGCTTGACCGGGGTGCGCGGCAGCACCTGCTGCAGCACGTTGGCAAAGTTTTCCAGGATGACGATGGTTTCCACCCCGGCGTCCTTGAGCTGGTGTTCCAGCTCGCGCGGGGTGTACAGCGGGTTGACGTTGACCACGGTATAGCCGGCGCGCAGGATGCCAAACACCGCCACCGGGTACTGCAGCAGATTGGGCATCATCACCGCCACCCGCGCGCCAGCAGGCAGCTTCAGGCTGTTCTGCAGAAACGAGGCAAACTTGGCTGACAGCGCATCCAGCTGGCCGTAGGTGTACACCTTGCCCATATTGGCCATGGCCGGGCGATCGCGAAACCGGGTCACGCTGCGTTCGAACACCTCGACTACCGACTGGAACTGGTTGATGTCGATTTCGGCGGGTACGCCGGCCTGGTAGTTCTTCAGCCAGATTTTGTCCATTGTCTTGTTTCTCCATCGTAAAGGTGGTGATGCCCGGTACGGTGCCGGGGCGCATCGCGCCGTGCCCTGCGCTGGGGGTGAACCCGGCGCATTCTGGCGGCCATGCCTGATTTATAGATGTCGGGTCGCTGTGGCGTGCAAGCACGTTTGTACAAACGACTGTTTGAAATATGGCATGTAAGGGCATTATCTGTCCACTTCCTCTTGCTGCGTCAATCGTGCAGGGCAGCATCGGCGTGGGGCGCTGGCCAGCGCTGGCTTGCCTGAAACGCTGGCTTCTGCCACACTTGGCGTGCGATGGGCAGACAGTTTCTTTTTCTTTCAAGAGTCTGTTATAATTTCTGGTATCAGTATGGGCGTTTCGCCCATTTTTTATTTGTGGAAAAAACATGGATGTTCGTGCGTTGCTGGAAAGCACGCTCGTCGGGCTCGGGTACGAATTTGTCGACCTGGAGTTGACCCGGTCGGGCGGATTCCGTCTCTTTATTGACAAGCCTGAAGGCATTACCGTGGACGATTGTGTGCTGGTCAGCAACCATCTGACCCGTCTGTTCATGGTGGAAAACATTGATTACGACCGGCTGGAGGTTTCTTCACCCGGTCTGGATCGACCGCTGAAAAAAGAAGCGGATTTTGTCCGTTTCACCGGCCAGCTGGCCAAGGTGAAAACCCGCATGCCGCTGGATGGCCGCAAACACTTTGTCGGGCGTCTGTCCGGGGTGGAAAACGCCAGTGTGCGGCTGGACATTGAAGGCGCGGTGGTGGAAATCCCGCTGTCCAGTATTGACAAGGCCCGGCTTGAGCCGGAGTTCTGAAAAGCCGTTTGACCATGCCGTAGGGGCAGGTTCGGCCCTGGCAAGGCATGGAAATATTCAACAGCTTTGATGTGCCCCGTGCCGTCGAGCAGCCAGGCCGGGCGACCCTGTCGCAACCGGCTTATGCGGAAGAGAGTGTTTAGATGAGTCGAGAGATTTTGCTGTTGGTGGATGCGCTGGCGCGTGAGAAAAATGTCAGCAAAGAGATCGTGTTTGGTGCACTGGAGCTGGCCCTGGCCTCTGCCACCAAAAAGAAATGCAATCAGGAAGATATCGACGTGCGGGTGGAAATCGACCGCAATACTGGCGAATATCATTCCTTCCGCCGCTGGCAGATTGTCGAAGACAACGACCACGAATACCCCTCCCGCCAGATTGCCGTCAGCGACCTGGACGAGCGTCACGCCGGGCTTGAGCTGGAAGACTTCTACGAAGAACCGATGGAGGCCATCGAGTTTGGCCGGATTGGCGCGCAAACCGCCAAACAGGTCATTCTGCAAAAAATCCGCGATGCCGAACGCGAACAGGTGCTGAACGATTTCCTGGAACGCAACGATTTCCTGGTGCGCGGCAATATCAAGCGCATGGAGCGTGGCAGCGCCATCATCGAAATCGGCAAGCTGGAAGCCATCCTGCCGCGCGACCAGATGATCCCGAAAGAAAACCTGCGCGTGGGCGACCCGGTGCGGGCCTACCTGCTGCGCGTGGATCGCGGCGGCCGTGGCCCGCAGCTGGTGCTGTCGCGCACCTCGGCAGAGTTTGTCAAAAAGCTGTTTGAGCTGGAAGTGCCGGAAATCGAGGAAGGTCTGCTGGAAATCCGTGGCGCTGCCCGTGATCCGGGCAGCCGCGCCAAGATTGCGGTGAAGGCCAACGACCCGCGCATCGACCCGCAAGGCACCTGCATTGGCATGCGCGGCTCGCGCGTGCAGGCCGTGACCGGCGAACTGGCCGGCGAACGGGTGGACATTGTGCTGTGGTCGCCGGAACCGGCTACCTATGTGATCAATGCCCTGTCCCCGGCTGAAGTGCAGCGCATCATGGTCGATGAAGAACGGCACAGTATGGATGTGGTGGTCGAGGAAGACCAGCTGGCGCTGGCCATTGGCCGTGGCGGCCAAAATGTCCGCCTGGCCTCCGAGCTGACCGGCTGGATCCTCAACATCATGACCGTGGATGAAGCGGCAGAAAAACACGAAGCCGAAGGTGCTGCCCTGCGCAGCCTGTTCATGGACATGCTTGATGTCGATGAAGAAATGGCCGAAGTGCTGATCAGCGAAGGTTTCACCACGCTGGAAGAAGTGGCCTACGTGCCGCTGGCCGAGATGCTGGAAATCGACGCCTTCGACGAAGAAACCGTCAACGAGCTGCGCAGCCGCGCACGCAATGCTCTGTTGACTCAGGCCATTGTCTCGGAAGAGAAAATGGAAAATGTGTCCGAGGAGCTGAAAACCCTCGAGGGCATTGATGCCGATCTGGTGCGCAAGCTGGCCGAACATGGCATTGCCACCCGCGATGACCTGGCCGATCTGGCTGTGGACGATCTGGTGGAAATGACCGGCATGGACGCTGACGCTGCCACGGCACTGATCATGAAAGCGCGCGAGCACTGGTTCAGCGAATGATCGACGATCAACAACGACAGCAGGCTGCTGCCTGCGGCTGGACTGGGCAAAAAGATAGGGAAATTTAGGAACGCGAATGCTTGAAACGAATGTAAAACAGTTTGCCACCGAATTGGGCCTGCAACCGGATCACCTCCTTGAACAACTGCGCGCAGCGGGCGTGGGCAAGTCTTCGATGGAAGACGTGCTGACCGAGCAGGATAAAACGCAACTGCGCAATCATCTGCGCCGCGCACATGGCGGCACGGTAGATAACCGTGTTACTCTCAAGCGCAAGGAAACTTCCGAGATCCGCAAGTCTGACAGCACCGGCAAATCTCGCACGATTCAAGTGGAAGTGCGCAAGAAGCGCGTTGTGATGTTGCCGGAAGAAGAAGCTGTCAAAACCCCTGCGCCGGTCAGTGCCGCTGCAGTTGAGCCGGTGGTCAGTGCGCCGGCCCCGGCGGTTGTTGCCGCCGCCCCGGTCAGCGAACCGGTTGCCGCCCCGGCCAGCGCCGCTGCGGCCCCCGCCCAGGCTGAAACGCCGGTTGCCCAGGCAACCGCGCCAGCTGAGCCTGTTGTCGAAACCCCGACGCCGCCTGCGGCGCCCACCTCTGAGCCGGCCTCCCCTCCCGCGTCGGCAGTTGAAGCGAAAGAAGTGAAACCAGAAGTCAAACCGGAATCCAAACCCGAATCGAAGCCCGCTGCCGCCCCTCAGGCCGCCAAGCCGGCTTCGGCACATGCGCACAAGCCAGCAGGCAATGCCAACAACAACCGTCGTGACCAGGGTAACAACCGTGGTCAGGGCGGCGGTAATCGCGGTCAGGGCGGACGCCCCAGCCAGCCAGCGGTCAAGCCGCTGTCGCCGGCTGCCGCTGCTGCGGCATCCATGAATGCCCCGCGTACCGTGCTGTCGCCAGCGTCCATCCTCTCCCCGGAAGAAATTGCCGCCCGTGAGGAAGAAACCCGCCGTCAGGACAAGCTGCGCGCCGCTCAGGAAGCGCTGATCCGCGAACGCCAGGAGCGCGAAGCGCGCCGTCTGGCTGCCCGTCAGCAAGCCGAAGCCGACGCTGCCGCCAAACTGGTGGCCGCCAGCAAGCCGCCGGCACCGGTGGAAAAACCGGCTGCCGCCCCGGCTGCTGCTGACAAGGCCCCCAAGGCTGCGCACGGTAGCGTGCTGCACAAGCCGGCCAAACCCGCTGGCAGCCCGTCGGCGCGTCCGGCTCCGGCTGCTGCGCCTGGCGGTGCACCGGCTGCGGCCAAACCGAACGATGCCCCAGGCCGCAACAAGAAACCTGGTGGCAAGGACGGCTGGGACGATGGTGCCAAGAAACGCGGCGGCCTGAAAACCAAGGGCAGTGGCGACAGCCGCAACGACTGGAAGTCCAAGAAGGGCGGCAAGGGCAACAAGCATGCCCAGGGTGCCCATCAGTTCCAGGCCCCGACCGAGCCGATCGTGCACGAAGTGCTGGTGCCGGAAACCATCTCGGTGGCCGAACTGGCCCACAAGATGGCGGTGAAGGCTGCCGAGGTGATCAAGACCCTGATGAAGATGGGCATGATGGTCACCATCAACCAGGTGCTGGACCAGGAAACCGCCATGATCGTGGTGGAAGAAATGGGTCACCTGGCCAAACCGGCCAAGCTGGACGATCCGGAATCGTATCTGGATGACGTGGACGGCGGCCATCACGAAGCCGTGCTGGAATCCCGTGCCCCGGTGGTGACGGTGATGGGTCACGTTGACCATGGTAAAACCTCGCTGCTCGACTACATTCGTCGCGCCAAGGTGGCAGCAGGCGAAGCCGGCGGCATTACCCAGCATATTGGTGCTTACCACGTCGATACCCCGCGCGGCATGGTCACCTTCCTGGATACCCCAGGTCACGAAGCGTTTACCGCCATGCGTGCCCGTGGTGCCAAGGCCACCGACATTGTCGTGCTGGTGGTGGCAGCTGACGACGGCGTGATGCCGCAAACCATCGAAGCCGTTCACCATGCCAAGGCAGCGGGTGTGCCGATCGTGGTGGCGGTGAACAAGATTGACAAGCAGGGTGCCAACCCGGAACGCATCCGCCAGGAGCTGTCTGGCCATGGCGTGGTGCCGGAAGACTGGGGCGGTGACACCCAGTTCATCGAAGTGTCGGCCAAGCAGGGCATCAATATCGACGGCCTGCTGGAAGCCATCCTGCTGCAAGCCGAAGTGCTGGAGCTGCAGGCCCCGCGTGAAGCGCCGGCCAAGGGTCTGGTGGTGGAAGCCCGTCTGGACAAGGGACGTGGCGCTGTGGCCACCATCCTGGTGCAGTCCGGCACGCTGAAGAAGGGCGACGTACTGCTGGCGGGCACCGTGTTTGGCCGCGTGCGTGCCATGAACGACGAAAACGGCAAGCCGATTACCGAAGCAGGCCCGTCCATTCCGGTGGAAATCCTCGGCTTGTCCGAAGTGCCGGCTGCCGGTGAAGACGTGATGGTGCTGACCGACGAACGCAAGGCGCGTGAAATCGCCCTGTTCCGTCAAGGCAAGTTCCGCGACGTGCGCCTGGCCAAGCAACAGGCCGCCAAGCTGGAAAACATGTTTGCCCAGATGGCCGAAGGCGAAGTGCAAACCCTGTCGGTCATCATCAAGGCCGATGTGCAGGGTTCGTGCGAAGCGCTGGCCGGTTCGCTGCAGAAGCTGTCTACCGACGAAGTGCGCGTCAACATCCTGCACTCCGCTGTGGGTGGCATCACCGAATCCGACGTCAATCTGGCGGCTGCTTCCCGCGCCATTGTCATCGGCTTCAACACCCGTGCCGACGCGCAAGCGCGCAAGCAGGCTGAAGCCAACGATGTGGAAATCCGCTACTACAACATCATCTATGACGCCATTGATGAAGTGAAGGCCGCGTTGTCCGGCATGCTGGCTCCGGAGCGCAAGGAACAGATCATCGGTACGGTGGAAATCCGTCAGGTGTTTGTGGTGTCCAAGGTGGGTACGATTGCCGGTTGTATGGTGACCGACGGTCTGGTCAAGCGCGGTTCTTCGGTGCGCGTCATCCGCCAGAACGTGGTGATGCATCAGGGCGAGCTGGAATCGCTCAAGCGCTTCAAGGACGACGTCAAGGAAGTCAAGCAAGGCTACGAATGCGGCCTGCAACTCAAGAACTTCAACGACATCCAGGAAGGCGACCAACTGGAAGTGTTTGAAATCGTCGAAGTGGCCCGTTCGCTGTAATACGGCAAGCCATATGGGGGCGGGCGGCAGCGTCCGCCCCTTTTTCATTGGCCGGCCCTGTCCGGCACACAGGAGTGTTTGATGGCGAAGAAGCAATTTGCCCGTTCCGACCGGATTGCCGACCAGATGCAGCGCGAACTGGCCGACATCATCCGCACGGAACTGAAAGATCCGCGCGTGGGCTGGGTGACCCTGACTGCGGTGGAAGTCACCCGCGATTACTCGCACGCCAAAGTGTTTTACACGGTGATGAACAGCACCGACCTGGACACCACCCAGCGCGCGCTGGAACACGCCGGGGGTTTTCTGCGCTCGGAAGTGTCGCGGCGGATCAAGCTGTTTACCGTGCCGCAGCTGCATTTTATCTACGACCAGTCGATTGAGCGCGGCATGCACATGACCCAGCTGATCAACCAGGTGGCCGAGGCTGACCAGGCACTGCGCGTGGACGACGAAGACGACGCCAGCAAGCCGGCAGATAAGCCGGCAGAGTAAGCGTGCCTGACCGATAGCGCCTGCCCTGTGGCAGGCGTTGTCACGTGGTTTCCGGCCATTTTTCTTTTAATTCAGCGGCGCTGACGCCAGTGGCCGCACAGATGCGTAGCTCCTCATGACGGCAAGCAAACCGGCCAAACGGCCTGTCCACGGCGTATTGTTGCTGGACAAACCCCTCGAACTGTCCAGCAACCGGGCGCTGCAAACCGCCCGCTGGTGTTTCCATGCCGAAAAGGCCGGACACACTGGCGTGCTCGACCCGCTGGCCACCGGGCTGTTGCCGGTGTGCCTGGGTGAGGCCACCAAGTTCTCCGCCTACTTGCTGGATGCCGACAAGGGCTATACCGCCACGGTGCAGTTTGGCCATAACTCCAGCACGGGTGATAGCGAAGGCGAGCTGACCGCCATTGGCCCGGTGACGTTTGACCAGACCCAGCTGCTGGCTGCGCTGGCCCAGCTGACCGGACCGATTGAACAGGTGCCGCCGATGTATTCGGCGCTCAAGCATCAGGGCAAGGCGCTGTACGCCTATGCCCGTGAAGGCATCACCATTGAGCGCAAGCCACGCTCGGTGGTGATTCACCGTTTGCAGCTTCTGGCGTTTGACGGCCAGCAGGCGGTGCTGGACGTACAATGCAGCAAGGGCACGTATGTGCGCACCCTGGCTGAAGATCTGGGCCGGATTCTGGGCTGCGGTGCCTACCTGACCGGGCTGCGTCGCACCCGTACTGGCGGGTTTGACCTGGCAGACGCCATTACCCTGGACGCGCTGGAAGCGCTCAGCCCGGAAGCGCGCCTGGCCACCCTGCTGCCGGTGGATGTGCTGGTCAGCCACCTGCCGGCGCATGGGCTGGACGAAGTGGAAGTGCAGAAAATTTGTCACGGCCAGCCGGTGCATCTTGCCGAAAAAGGTGCGATAATTACGGGCTGCCGTTTGTATGATCCCCACCAACGGTTTGTCGGCCTGGGCCGCATGCGGGCAGATGGCCTGCTGTGGCCAGACCGATTGCTGGCGTTTACCCCGCCAGCCGCCTGAGGCCTGCAGGCCTTGGGCATCAGGGAGAACGGAAGGGTTTCGGCTCACCGTATCTTGACCGGGCGAGTGCCGCCCAATTTTTATCTGGAGTGTTTCATGGCTGTTTCTACCGAACAAAAAGCTGGTGTTGTCAAAGATTTTCAACGTGCTGCCGGCGATACTGGCTCCCCTGAAGTTCAGGTGGCCCTGCTGACCGCACGTATCAACGATCTGACCCCGCACTTCAAAGCCAACACCAAAGACCACCACAGCCGTCGTGGTCTGCTGAAGATGGTGAGCCGCCGTCGCAAGCTGCTGGACTACCTGAAGAAAAAAGATGCTGACGCGTATCGCACCCTGATCACGCGCCTGGGCCTGCGTAAGTAATTACTGCAGCCACGCCGGAAAGTCGCAGCGCCTGCTGCGACTTTTTGGCTTTTGCAGGGAAACATCCTGCGCCAGCACGGCCTTCGTGCTGGCGGAATGAAGCCTTTCATTCCAGCGCCAGCCCCAAAGGCATCCTCTGCCTGAGCGGGTAGGCCTATTGTCGCAACGGGGGGAGCCTCTAGACATTCCGTGTCGCCTGCGGCCTGAATTTCTAGGGGTTCCCGTTGTTTTGCCGGGTGTCCGGCAATCCTTACCAAGAGTTACACATCGTGTTCAATAAAATCAGCAAATCCTTCCAGTATGGCCGTCATACCGTCACCCTCGAAACCGGCGAAGTTGCCCGCCAGGCCTCTGGTGCCGTGGTGGTGACCATGGAAGACACCGTGGTGCTGGTCACCGTGGTGGGCGCACAAGGCGTCAAACCGGGTCAGGACTTCTTTCCGCTGACCGTGGACTACCAGGAACGCACGTACGCTGCCGGCAAGATCCCCGGTGGTTTCTTCAAGCGCGAAGGCCGTCCGACCGAAAAGGAAATCCTCACCAGCCGCCTGATCGACCGTCCGATCCGCCCGCTGTTTCCGGAAGGCTTCTATCACGAAGTGCAGATCGTCGCCACCGTGGTGTCGCTGAACCCGGAAATCGACGCTGACATTCCCGCCATGATTGGTGCGTCTGCTGCGCTGGCGCTGTCTGGCCTGCCGTTCCAGGGCCCGATTGGTGCTGCCCGCGTGGGCTACGCCAACGGCGAATACCTGCTGAACCCGACCAAAACCGAACTGCAAACCAGCGAGCTCGACCTGGTTGTCGCCGGTACCCAGCGCGCCGTGCTGATGGTGGAGTCCGAAGCCCGCGAACTGCCGGAAGCCGTGATGCTGGGTGCCGTGGTGTTTGGCCATGAGCAAATGCAGGCCGCCATTGCCGCCATCAATGCCCTGGCTGACGAAGTCAACCCGGTGCTGTGGGACTGGGCCGAACCGGCGCGCAACGAAGCGCTGATTGCCCAGGTGCGTGAAGTGGCTGGTGCCGACATCAAGGCCGCCTTTGCCATTCGCCAGAAGCAGCTGCGCAGCCAGAAGCTGGCAGAAGCCTGGGACAAGGTAAAGGCCGCGCTGATTACCGAAGAAACCGGCACCCTGCTGGCCAACGAAATCAAGGGCATCTTCAAGAACCTGGAAGCTGAAATCGTCCGTGGCCAGATTCTGGCGGGTGAGCCGCGCATTGATGGCCGCGATACCCGCACCGTGCGCCCGATCAGCATTCGCACCGGCGTGCTGCCGCGCACCCATGGCTCGGCGCTGTTTACCCGTGGCGAAACCCAGGCGCTGGTGGTCACCACGCTGGGCACCAAGCAGGACGAGCAGATCATCGACGCCCTGGCCGGTGAATACACCGAACGCTTCATGCTGCATTACAACTTCCCGCCGTACTCCACCGGCGAAACCGGTCGCGTGGGCAGCCCGAAGCGCCGCGAAATCGGCCATGGCCGCCTGGCCAAGCGCGCGCTGATTGCCGTGCTGCCCAAGCAGGAAGATTTCAGCTACTCGATGCGCGTGGTGTCGGAAATCACCGAATCCAACGGTTCGTCGTCGATGGCGTCGGTGTGCGGTGGCTGCCTGGCCATGCTGAATGCTGGCGTGCCGCTGAAAGACCATGTGGCGGGCATCGCCATGGGCCTGATTCTGGAAGGCAACCGCTTTGCCGTGCTGACCGACATCCTGGGTGACGAAGACCACCTGGGCGATATGGACTTCAAGGTAGCCGGCACTGCCAACGGCGTGACCGCACTGCAGATGGACATCAAGATCCAGGGCATCACCAAGGAAATCATGCGCGTGGCGCTGGATCAGGCCAAGGAAGGCCGTCTGCACATCCTCGGCCTGATGAAGAATGCCGTGGAAGCCCCGCAAGAGCTGTCCGCCCACGCGCCGCGTCTGTACACCATGAAGATCAATCCGGAAAAAATCCGCGACGTGATCGGCAAGGGTGGCTCGGTGATCCGCGCGATTACCGAAGAAACCGGCACCAGCATCGACATCGGCGAAGATGGCCTGATCACCATCGCTTCGATCTCCGGCGACGGTGCCGAAGCCGCCAAGCGCCGCATCGAACAGATCACTGCTGAAGTGGAAATCGGCAAGATCTACGAAGGCATCGTGATGAAGATCCTCGACAAGAACGTCGGTGCCATCGTGCAGATCATGCCGGGCCGTGATGGTCTGGTGCACATCAGCCAGATTGCCAACGAGCGTATCGCCAACGTGGGCGACTACCTCAAGGAAGGCCAGCAGGTTCGCGTCAAGGTGCTGGAAACCGACGAGCGTGGCCGCATCCGCCTGTCGATCAAGGCCGTGCTGAACGAAGAAGCTGCCGCTGCTGCACCGGCAGCCGCCCCGGCTGACGTGGCTGCTGTTCAAGAGTAAGTACTAAACCCGCCACGCGCCGATGCACTTTCGGCGTGTGGCCAGCCGCAAAAAAATCCCCACCCCCGCGCCATGGCCGGGGGTGGGGATTTTTTTATCTGTCTCACTCAACCCAGTTGCTGGCGCACCTGTTCAAACAGGCACACCGCTACCGCTGCGGCCACATTCAGCGATTCTGCCTCGCCTGGCATCGGAATGCGCACCGGGTGGCTGGCTGCGGCCAGCAACGCCGCCGACACCCCTGCGCCTTCGTTGCCAAACACAAACGCGCAGCGCCCACGCAGGTCAGTGGCGTACAGCGAGGCGCTGGCCTGCAGGCTGGTCACCAGGCTGGGGCCGGCAAACCCGGCCAGCACATCGCCCAATTCGGCGTCGGTGCGGATATCCAGGGCAAAGTGTGCGCCCATCCCGGCACGCAGCACCTTGGCCGACCACGGGTCGGCGCAGTGTGGTGACAGCCAGACCTGGTGGATACCCGCCGCAGCGGCGGTGCGCAGAATGGCCCCCAGATTGCCAGGATCCTGCACGGCCTCCAGCAATAAGATACTGCCCTGCTCGGGCTCGGCAGGCGGGGCCGGCAGGGCGACGACTGCCACCAGTTCGCCGGGTGTGCTCAGGCTGCTCAGCTTGGCCATGACTGCCGTGTTGACTTCCACCTGACGGCAGCTGGCCGGCAGGCGTCGGCGCAGGGCGTGGACTTCAGGATGACTGAGCGCGTCAGTCTGGATCAGCACTTCTTCCACCTGGGTGTGCCGGGCCAGATAGGCATCGAGCAGGTGGATGCCCTCCAGCAATAGCTGGCCACTGCTGCGGCGCTCGGCAGCTTTGCCGGCCAGCCGGGCCAGTGCCTTGATATGGTCGTTGTGAACAGAAAAAATCGGGGTCATGGCCAAGGTCTCAAAAGCCAACGGCCCGCCAGAGCGGCGGGCCGTACAGGGGTCAGTGGCGTAGGGTCAGGCGCACAGGCGCGAAACGGCGGTCTTGAATTGCTGGTACACCACGTCGTCCACCGGCTTGCCCGACGTACAGTTGTCGAAGTAGAACACCCCGAGCAGGCGGCCTTCCTTGACCACCGACATGGCGGCAAAGCCATGGTCGCCAATGCGGGTAAAGAAGTCGTCGGCAAAGGTGGCGCGCAGGCGCTCCAGCTGGCCGGGCAGGCAGCGGAAGGCCTGGGCTTTTTGCCCCAGGCTGGCAAAGAACGGGTGCTGGGCCAGCTGCAGCGGGCGGGCAATCAGCGTGTCGTCATCGTTCAGGCCGACAAACTGGGTGGCGCTCAGTTGGCCTTGTGGTGCATTGTGGCGGAAGAAAATCACCCGCTCCTGCGCCATGTCCTTGGCCATGAAACGCACCACCCAGCTGAGTGCCTCGTCAAATTCTGCCGGGGGTTCGGCAGAATTTGCCGGGTCCCACTGAATGCTCAGGTTCAGGAAGCTTTGGCTGATCGGTTGTTCCGGCTCCGGCATGGCCGCCAGCTGACGGGCCAGCAGCGAATAGCCTGGCACTTGTGGGGTACGGGCCACGGCCAGAATCAGCTGGATCATGTCGTTCCACACCACTTCAAACGGCTTGGCCAGCAGATGGGAGACGCCGATGATTTTTTCGACCACTTCGATGCGCCACCAGCCCTGCTCCAGCATATTGGCCACTTCAATCGCGCTTTTCAGCAGCAGGCGACGGCGGTCAAACCCTGGTGGCGTGGTCAGCAGATCCAGCAGCAGGTCAGACAGGCGCTGGCTTTCGATAAAGCGTTCGATCATCTGCTTGTAGTCGAGAAAACCCGCCTGCCGGGCCATGGCGTCCAGCGACGGGAAGTTCTTGTCCACGCCGGATTCGGCGCGGAAGCAGCAGGCTGGCACATTGTGCAACAGGGCGGCCACAAAGCAGTCTTCCACCCGGTGTTCTTCCATCAGCGACAGCCAGTCCTTGATCAGCAAGGCGGCCACCCGTGAGCGGGACATCATGCTGATGATCTGGTCCACCCCGGTTTGCGACAGGGTGGGGATGGATTCCAGCGCAGTCAGCTTGGCAAATTCTTCAAAAAAGGCATTCGCGCCGAGGATCATCAGCGCATGCTCGATATTGAGCGATTCGCTGAAGGTGCGCGTGCGTTCAATGCGCCCGGTGCTGCGCAGCACCTGGAACGCCATCAGCGGGTCGGCCAACACCACATTGGACAGATCGGCCAGATTGAACTGGTCGCTGGGCATGCGGCGAAATTCCTCGACGCGGGTGCATGTGGCCTGCAACACCGGCAGGCGATGGAGGGTCAGGGTGTCGAGCCAGGTAGTCATGTTGTCAAACGCCAAATGAACAGGGTTGAAGCGGTTGCATCGTCAATCGGGATGCATTCGTCAGGTTGGACATCCGGAACGGCAAAAGAGTTGCTGATGAACCAGGCGCCCGGCACAGCTTCTTGTTGAACTTTATGCCAGATTCGTGCCATCGGCTCGGGGGATAAATACGCATAAATCACATCATGCCCGGCCAGTGGTGCTTGCCACAGATTGCCCAAGGTAATGCGCACTTGGGGTAAGCCGGCCAGCCGCGCCCGCAGGTAAGCCCACAACCACGGCAGCCAGGCGCTTTCCACCCCATGCAGCTGCAGGTCGGGACGGCGCTGGGCCAGGCCAAACAGCAAACGCCCGGTGCCGCAGCCCAAGTCAAGCAGGCGGGCACCCGGCGGCAGACGGGCGGCCAGCACCTCCAGCACCGCGCGGGAGGTCAGAAACAGCGGAACACGGTCGGTCAGCACATTGCGGCTCAGGCCAAACAGCAGCAAGGCAGCCAGCAGGTAGGCCCACGCCGGCAGCTGGGCATCCAGCGCCAGCACCATGGCCGGCAACATCAGCAGGTGCAACAGCCACCACCAGCGCGGTGCCTGACGCCAGATGGCCAGAGCCAGCGCCAGCGGCGGCTGCAGCCAGACCAGCGGCCAGGGCGCACCCAGCAGGCCCAGCAGAACGGCCAGCGCCAGCGCCATCGCAAAGATGGACAGCTGGCGCAGATAAAATACCGTCATTGTGCCGCAGGTTGGCTAGGTGCAGCCGGGGGAGATCCTGCCGTGGTCAGCCCTGGCGGCGCGTAGACCGTGGCCCCAGCTTCGCTTTCCCGCATGATCGAGGCTTCGGTTTCCTTGTTCAGCACCACAATGGAAATGCGCCGGTTGATCGGATTGAGCGGGTTGGCCTTGTCCATCGGCGTGGCCGACCCCTGGCCCACCACGCGCAGCAGCTTGCTGTCCTGCAGTCCGCCGACAATCAGCTCGCGACGGGCGGCATTGGCCCGATCCGCCGAGAGCTCCCAGTTGCTGAAGCCCTTGTCGCCTGCTGAATACGGCGAGGCGTCGGTGTGGCCGGAAATTGACAGACGGTTTTGCACTTCATTGAGCTGCTTGCCCAGCTCACGCAGCAGTTCACGCGTGTGCGGCAGCAAGTGTGCGCTGCCCGAATCGAACATGGGCCGGTTTTTCTCATCGACAATCTGCACGCGCAGACCTTCGGTGGTCATTTCCAGCAGCAGCTGATTTTTATACTGCTGCAGCACCTTGTTGTTTTCAATGGCTTCCTTGATGCGCTGCTGCAGCTTTTGCAAGACCACTTTTTCCTTGGTTTTTTCATCCAGCACATCTTGCGACTTGCGCTTCTGGCCATCGGAGCGGGTGAAGTCCGGGCCACCGCCCTTGATGGCGCTGGTGGTATCACCTGAGCGGCTACCGCCCATCAGCGCCACCTTGAGCGGGGTGCGGAAGTATTCTGCAACCCCGTTCAGCGCCCCCTGCGATACCGAGGACAACAGCCACAGCAGCAGGAAGAAGGCCATCATGGCCGTCACAAAGTCGGCGTAGGCAATTTTCCAGGCACCACCGTGATGGCCGCCATGACCCTTCTTGATGCGTTTGACAATAATGGGGCGTTGAGATTCGTCTGCCATGATTCCTGCCTTGTCTCAACCTGCGATCAACGACCGCCGCTGCGAGCTTTCTTGAGGTGTTCTTCCAGTTCCAGGAAGCCCGGACGATCTTCGCTGTTGAGCGCCTTGCGACCAAATTCCACCGCCACCGGCGGTGCGTAGCCGTTCAGGCTGGCCAGCAGGGTGACCTTGATGCACTGCAGGACGCGATGCACGTCGTTCAGGCGGTGTTCCATGCGGTTGGACAACGGACCGATAAAACCGTAGGAGATCAAGATACCGAGGAAGGTACCCACCAGCGCGGCGGCAATCAGCCGGCCCAGTTCTGCCGGGGAAACCCCCACCGATTCCATGGTGTGCACCACCCCCATCACCGCCGCCACAATACCGTAGGCCGGCAGGGAGTCGGCCATGCGGGCCAGGGCACCCACCGGCATGCTGCCTTCGTTGTGATGGGTTTCGATTTCGATGTCCATCAGGTTTTCGATTTCGAAGGGGTTCAGGTTGCCGCCCACCATCAGGCGCAGGTAGTCACACAGAAACTCGATGGCCACTTCATCCGCCACCACAATCGGGTATTTGGAGAAGATTGGGCTGTTTTGCGGGTCGTCGACGTCGGCTTCAATCGACATCAGGCCTTCCTTGCGCACCTTGGACAGCAGTTCATAGAGCAGGGCAAACAGCTCCATGTACAGCGCCTTGTTGTAGCGCGAGCTGCGAAAGCAGTCCGGGATGGCCCTGAAAATGGCTTTCATCGGCGCGCCACCGTGGGCGGTGATGAAGGCCCCGACAGCGGCACCCACAATGATGATGAATTCTGCCGGTTGCAGAAGGGCCGCAACGTGACCGCCAGCAAAAATGAAGCCGCCGATAACGCTGGAAAAAACGATGATGTAGCCGATGATTACAAACATGTACCGAGATCCCTGGGTTTTGTTATCTATCGTCTGCTTCCGCCTCAAGTTAAGACGGGACGCAACAAACAGAAAAGCGGGTCGATTCTATCAAACCCGCTCGCCATTGCGAAAACTTTTATCCTCATTGAATTGAGGGGGTTTCGCTGGCAGCTTACACCAGCCCGCGTGCTTCCAGTGCCTGGACGGTCAGGTCAACACAACGTGCGGCCAGTGCAATCATCTCATCAATTTCTGTCGTGGTCATTACCAACGGTGGTGCGCAGACCATGCTGTCGCCGACGGCACGCATGATAATGTTGTTTTTAAAGAAGATATCCCGACAGATTGTGCCGACAGTTCCCGGTTCGGCAAACAGCTCGCGCCGCGATTTGTCCTTGACCCAGGTAAAGGCTGCCAAAAACCCCACACCGCGCACATCGTCCAGATACGGATGGCCGGCAAAGGTTTCCCGCCATTTTTGCTGCAAATACGGGCCGGTTTTTTCGCGCACCTGATCAACAATGCCCTCATCGCGGAGAATTTTCAGGTTGGCCACTGCCACGGCAGCCGCCACCGGATGACCGGAATACGTCATGCCGTGGTTAAAGTCGCCGCCTTCCTGAATCAGCACCTGGGCCACCCGGTCGCTGACCATCACCCCGCCAATCGGCTGGTAGCCGGATGACAGGCCCTTGGCAATCGGCATCAGATCGGGCTCGATGCCAAAATGCTGGCTGCCAAACCACTGCCCGGTACGGCCAAAGCCGCAAATCACTTCATCGACCACCAGCAGGATGTTGTACGCGCGGCAGATGCGCTGGATTTCCGGCCAGTAGCTGTCTGGCGGCACAATCACCCCGCCCGCGCCCTGAATGGGCTCGCCAACAAAGGCGGCAACATTGTCTGCGCCCAGCGCCAGGATTTTGGCCTCCAGCGCCTGCGCGGCTTTCAGACCGTAGTCGTGCGGGCTCAGCTCACCGCCATTGACATACCAGTATGGCTGCTCGATATGCTCGATGCCGGGAATGGGCAGGTCGCCCTGTTCGTGCATATAACGCATGCCGCCCAGCGAAGCGCCGCCGATGGTGGAGCCATGGTAGCCGTTCCAGCGGCCAATCAGCACCTTCTTGCTGGCCTGGCCTTGTGCCGCCCAAAAGTGGCGGACCATGCGAATCACCGTATCGTTGGCTTCCGAGCCGGAATTGGTGAGAAACACATGGTTGAACTGCGGTGGGGTCAGTTCGGCCAGCAGCGCCGACAGTTCGATCACCGGCGGGTGGGTGGTCTTGAAAAAAGTATTGTAGAACGGCAGTTCGCGCATTTGCTGGTAGGCAGCGTCAGCCAGTTCCTCGCGGCCATAGCCCAGATTGACGCACCACAGCCCGGCCATGCCGTCGATGATGCGATTGCCTTCAGAGTCCCAGATATACACGCCATCGCCCTTCACCACGACGCGGCTGCCGGTCTGGTTCAGCGATTGGGTGTCAGAAAACGGATGCAGGTGGTGGGCAGCGTCCAGCGCTTGCCAGTCAGCGGTGCTGCGGGTTGCTAAGGTCATGGGCGTATCCTTGTGCAAGGGCAATCGCCTGCTGCCGGGTCAGGGCCGGGCAGCAGGTACAGACAGATGATCAGACATGCAGCAGCAGGAACTTGCGTTCCCACGGGCTGATGACCCGGAAGTATTCAGAAAACTCTTTTTCTTTCATGGCAATGTACAGCTCGACAAAACGCGGGCCCAGAATCTCGGCAATTTCCGGGCAGCCCTTGAGCCGGTTCAGTGCTTCTTCGGTGCCATGCGGCATTTCGTAGGGCAGCGAGTAGGCGTTGATCTGCACCGGCTCGGCGCAGTCAATCTGCTTGACCATGCCCAGATAACCGCAAGCCAGCGACGCCGCCATGGCGATGTACGGGTTGACATCCACCCCCGGCACGCGGTTTTCCACCCGGCGTGCTGCCGGGCTGGAGTGCGGCACGCGCAAGCCCACGGTACGGTTGTCAAACCCCCATTGCACATTGGTCGGTGCCGCCGAGTACGGCGTCAGCCGCCGGTAGGAGTTCACATACGGGGCAAAAAACGGCATGGTTTGTGGCAGATAGTGCTGCAGGCCGCCAATAAAATGGAAAAACGCCTGCGATGGCTCGCCGTCTTCATTGGAAAACAGGTTCTGTCCGGTGGCAGTGTTGATCACACTCTGGTGCATGTGCATTGCGCTGCCCGGCTCGCCTTCCATCGGCTTGGCCATGAAGGTGGCGTACATGCCATGGCGAAACGCCGCCTCGCGCACGGTGCGCTTGAACAGGAATACCTGGTCGGCCAGATCCAGCGGATTGCCATGCAGGAAATTGATTTCCATCTGCGCGGTGCCGATTTCGTGAATCAGCGTATCCACTTCCAGATTCTGCGCGTGGCAGTAGTCGTAAATATCCTCAAACAGCGGGTCGAATTCGTTGACCGCATCAATCGAATACGAGCGCCGGCCAAATTCGGCCCGACCGGTGCGCCCCACCGGCGGCGTGACCGGAATATCCGGGTCCGGGTTGGTGGCAATCAGGTAAAACTCCATTTCCGGCGCAATCACCGGCGACCAGCCGCGCTGGGCGTACAGATCCAGCACCCGGCGCAACACGGCGCGCGGGGCCGCTTCGGACATCTGCCCGTCCGACTTGTAGCAGTCGAAGATAATCTGCGCGGTGGGATCCACTGCCCATGGCACAAAGCGGATGGTGTTCTGGTCTGGCTGCAGGATCATATCGGCGTCCACCGGGTCCAGCACGCTGTCATCCGGATAATCGCCGGTCACGGTCTGGATCAGCACCACCTCGGGCAGGCGCATTTCCGGTTCGCTGATGAATTTATCCTTGGGCACGATTTTACCCCGCGCCACGCCGGTCATGTCCGGCACGATACATTCCACTTCGGTAATCCGATGCTCTCGCATCCATTCCACCATATAGCTGCTCATGCGAGTTCTCCTTGCGGGCGTGTGTCAAAACCAGGGCGGGCACATGGCCCGGCCCGGCGGGCCCGGTGCTGCCGACAGGCAGCGTCCAGGGCGGTAAATAGGGCCAGCGAGGCTGGAGGGGCCTGATAACTGCCATTCCGGATGCCATTGCACAGCATACGTCCAGCCGGGAGCGCCGGGAAGCCTGAATGCTTCAATCAGCCCATTCCGTGCGCGGGCGTCCCCCGATGACGGTTCAGGCCAGCGTCAGCATGCGACGGCGACGCTGACGCATGGATTAAGTTGTTAATTTCTGCGCCAACTGCGATTACCATGTGGCATGGTGGCGGCTAAGCCATACGACAATGGCAGCGGGCAAGGCCGGCGGCAGATCGCAGGATTTGTTTAAAAAAATCTACAATTCAGACAGATTGTCGGTGAATTCTGCCGATAAACAACGCGACATGCCAAGAAAAACGGTTTTTGCCATGCAGCATTCGTGCCATCGTCGCGCCAGCAGGCCGCAGATGCGTCTAGAATTGTGAACAGTGTGATCAAATTGCAGAAGGGGTTGTCATGGATGTGGGCGCGCGCTTGCGCATGGTGAGGGACAAATACGGACTGTCACAGCGTGAACTGGCCAAACGGGCCGGGGTCACCAATGGCACCATTTCCCTGATTGAACAGAACCGGGTCAGCCCGTCGATCAGCTCGCTGAAGAAGGTGCTGGAAGGTCTGCCCATGTCGCTGGCCGATTTCTTCACCTTTGATGCCGAGCCGGCGGCGCAGCAAGTGTTTTATGGCCGTGATGAACTGCCCGACCTGGGCAATAACGGCATTGAGCTGCGTCTGGTGGGCGTGGGCCATGAACGGCGCGATATCGCCATCCTGCGCGAGCGTTACGAGCGCAATGCTGACACCGGCCCGGACATGCTGCAGCATGATGGCCAGGAAGGCGGCGTGGTGATTTGCGGCCAGATTGAAGTCACTGTCGGCAGCGAATCGCGCGTGCTGGGGCCGGGTGATGCCTATTACTTTGACAGCCAGCAGCCACACCGTTTTCGCAATGTGGGCGATACCCTCTGCGAAGTGGTCAGCGCCAGCTCGCCGCCCACCTTCTGAGTCGTTCTGAGTGGGTGGGCCAAGGCAGCCCGTTCAGTCGGCGGCGGGTCGGGCCGGGCCAAGCACCAGCTTGAGCATGCGCTCGGCCAGCGCATCCACCGAATCCTCGCCATCGCGCTTGAACCACTGCACCGACCAGTGCAGGCTGCCCAGCAGCATGCGCCGCAGCAAACGGGTGTCCTGACCGACCACGCCAGCGGCAGCGGCTTCGTCCAGCGCGGTTTGCCACAGCGCTTCGTAGCGGTCACGCAGAATGATCAGCCCTGGCCGCTGCGCTTCCGACACGCTGCGCCATTCATACAGCATCACTTCCAGCGCCGCCTGGTTTTCTCCCAGCAGGGAATTCAGATGGACATGAATCAGCGCCGACACCTTGTCGTGGGCGGTAGCCGCCACATCCAGCGCGGCGGCCAGTTTTTCGGTGGTGCTGGTAATGCCCAGCGCCATCACCGCCACCAGAATTTCTTCCTTGGTGCGAAAGTGATAGAACAGGCTGCCCGATTGCAGGCCGACGGCATTGCCCAGGTCGCGCACGGTGGTGCGTTCGTAACCTTGATCGCGAAACAGGCGCGCAGCCGTGCGCACCAGTTCGGCGCGCCGGCTGTTGTCTTCGGGAGGGGGAGGTGCGGCTTTACGCGTCATGGCAACATATCAGGAAGAAGTCGTTGGGCCGCAGACCACACCCGTTCCGGGGCGAGCTGCGTCAGACAGTGCGTATGCCCCAGCGGGCATTCGCGTTTGAAACACGGGCTGCAGTCCAGCTTCAGGCTGACAATTTCGGCCCGGTTGGTCAGCGGCGGGGTAAAGCCGGGGCTGGACGAGCCATACAGCGCCACCAGTGGCACATTCAGCGCAGCGGCAATATGCATCAGACCGGAGTCATTGCACACGGCCAGTTGCGCCAGCGACATCAGATCAATGGCCTGATCCAGCCCGGTGCGGCCACACAGGTTGACCAGCCCAGTGGGCTGACCCGCCAGTTGGGCAATTTCCTGGCCCATGGCCTGATCCTTGGCCGAACCAAACACCCACACCTGCCAGCCACGCGCCAGAAAATCCTGTGCCAGCCGGGCAAAATGCGCGGTTGGCCAGCGCTTGGCCGCGCCGTATTCGGCCCCCGGGCACAGCGCCAGCACCGGGCGCGCCGCATCCAGGCCCACTTGCGCCAGCGCCTGTGTCCGGCTGTCTGCGGCCACCTGCAGTTGCGGGTGGGCAATCGGCTTGGCGGGCAAAACGCCCGGCGCTTCGGCCAGCGCACAGAAGCGCTCCACCATGGTGGGCAGCGCGGTTTTGTCCAGCGCGCGGGCGTTGTTGAGCACGCCGCGCCGCCATTCGCCCACAAAGCCGGTGCGCAGCGGAATGCCGGCAAACCACGGCAGCAAGGCCGATTTGAGCGAATTGGGCAGCACCACGGCCTGATCGTAGCCCTGTGCCGCCAGTTGACGGCCCAGCCGCCAGCGTTCGGCCAGGCGCAGCGCGCCATGGCCAAACGGGTTGACCACGCCTTGCCGCACAGAGGCCATCCGCGCCGCCAGTGGCAGGGTCCACGCCGGGGCAAAGAGATCAATGGCCACGCCAGGGTGGCGCTCGGCCAGCCGGCGGTACAGCGGCTCGGCCATCACGGCGTCGCCCACCCAGGATGGGGCGATGACTAGAATCTGTTGCATGCACTCACTGTCGACAGCCCGGCCTGCGCCCAGGGGCAGCGCCGGTCAAAAAATGAAAAAGGTGCGGCCAGGCCACACCTTCTCGTGCTGTGGCAGCCGGCCACGGCTCAATGGTGATGCTTGACCTCGCCCACCAGCTTGTAACGGGTGCCACAGTAGGGGCACAACGCTTCGCCGCCGTTTTCCACAATGGGCAGGAACACGCGCGGGTGCTGGTTCCAGGACACCATATCAGGCATCGGGCAATGCAGGGGCAGATTATCGGCGTTCACTTCAATGAAGCGGGCGCGGTTTTCTTTCAGTTCGCTCATGGTCGTGCTCGGTAGTATAGGGGGAAAAAACCGCCAACCGGCACATCCGGTCAGCGGATACGGTCAGATGACGCTGCCACGCGAAATCAACGACAGGGTCAGACCACCAGGGTCAGCCAATCTGCGTGCGTGCTGTCTTCACCCTTGACGCAGGCAAAGTAGCGACGCTGGATTTCGGTGGTGATCGGGCCGCGTTTGCCTTCGCCAATCTGGCGGCGGTCGAGTTCGCGAATCGGGGTGATTTCAGCGGCGGTGCCGGTAAAGAAGGCTTCGTCGGCGCTGTACACTTCGTCGCGGGTGATGCGTTTTTCCACCAGTTGCAGGCCCATTTCCTGGGCAATGGTCACCACGGTGTCGCGGGTGATGCCTTCCAGCGCGCTGGTCAGGTCCGGGGTGTACAGCTTGCCCTTGCGGATGATGAAGATGTTCTCGCCCGAGCCTTCGGCCACGTAGCCTTCCACGTCCAGCAGCAAGGCTTCGTCGTAGCCGTCGGCAGTGGCTTCGTTGTTGGCCAGGATGGAGTTCATGTAATTGCCGTTGGCCTTGGCCTTGCACATGGTGATGTTCACGTGGTGGCGGGTAAACGAGCTGGTTTTCACCCGGATGCCCTTTTCCAGACCATCTTCACCCAGATAAGCACCCCACGGCCAGGCGGCGACAATCACTTGCACGTCGTCTTTTTTCGGTGCCACGCCCAGCTTGCCCGAGCCATAAAACGCCATCGGGCGGAAGTAGCACGACTTCAGGCCGTTGGCCTTGACCACGTCCAGGTGGGCAGCGTTGATCTGTTCCTTGCTGAACGGCAGGCTCATGCCCAGGATGTGGGCGGAACGGAACAGACGGTCGGTGTGATCCTGCAGACGGAAAATCGCCGGGCCTTGTGCGGTTTCGTAAGCGCGCACCCCCTCGAACACGCCCATCCCGTAGTGCAGGGTATGGGTCAGCACATGGGTGTTTGCCTCGCGCCAGGGCACGAGCTTGCCATCAAACCAGATAAAACCGTCGCGATCAGCCATCGACATGAGAAACTCCGTTCACTCGCTAGTGTGCAAAATAATCGGCGATTATACCGCCACACACGGGCGTGTGGCGCGTTGGCGCACGACAAAATTGCCAGATCGGTGCAGCCCGGCGCATGGCCCGCCCAGAACAATCGCCCCTGCCGGTTTTGCCGGCAGGGGCGATCAAGGTGGCCAGCGCGGCATTACAGCCGGAAGCGCGCCACCAGGGTTTTCAGCGCTTCGCCACACTGGGCCAGGCCATGGATGGTGTGCAGCACATCCTGCAGGTTTGCGTCGGTTTGCTGGGTTTTCACATTCACCCGCTCGGCGCTGCGCGCCATATCGTGGGTGGCGCTGCCCTGTTCGGCGGTGGCCAGCTTGATATGCGCCATGCGCTGGGCAATGTCGTCAGCGCGTTCGCGCACGGCGGCCACCCGCAGGGCGGCGTCTTCGGTGTGTGCCATGCTGTGGCTGACCCGTTGCTGGGTGGCACCGACATGCTCGACAGCGTCGCCGGTCTGGTCAATCACCTGATCCATGATATTGGCAATCTGCACGGTGGCTGCCGACGTGCGCTCGGCCAGCTTGCGCACCTCATCGGCCACCACGGCAAAGCCGCGTCCCTGCTCGCCGGCACGCGCGGCCTCAATCGCCGCATTCAGCGCCAGCAGATTGGTCTGGTCGGCAATGTCGTGAATGGTGTTCACAATGCCGCGAATCGCTTCGGACTTGCTCGACAAGCCGGTCATCACCGTTTGCAGCGCGCTGATGGCACCGACCACCGCCTGCATTTCTTGCGCCACCGCCTGCATGCCATCCTGCGAACTGACCGAGCCCTGGCGCGACTGCGCTACCAGCGCTTCGGTTTCGCCGACATGCTCGGCAATCTGGTTGATGCTCACCGTCACCTGCTCAATGGTGGCGGCGGTGTTGGCCAGCTCGCTGGACTGAATGCGCGAATCGTCGGCAATCTGGCCGGCGCTCTGGTCCAGCCGTTTGGCCGTGTCGGCCAGCGATTCGGCATGCTGGCGCACGCTGGTGAACATCTGCTGCAGCGCGGCGACAAACTGGTTGAACGCCTGGGCAATTTCCGCCAGCTCATCCTGGCCTTTCACCGGCAGGCGCAAGGTCAGGTCGCCCGAGCCGCTGGCCACGCTGCGCATGGCGTCGCGCATTACCGCCAGGCCGCGCATCATCCGGGCAATGCCCATCCAGGCGGCTACCGAAGCCACCAGCATACAGCCGGCCAGCGTGGCCAGCATGGTGTACAGCATCTGCTTGACCGGTTCCATGGCGGCAGCCTGTGGCACCAGCACACCCATCAGCCAGCCGGTTTTGCCCACCGGCTGCAGCACCGCCAGCATGGTGGTTCCGGCCAGATCCAGCGTATGAATCGCGCCGTCTTTGGGCACCGCGTCCGGGCTCAAGCCGGGCACCACGTCGCCAATTTTTTTCAGTGCAGAATCTGCCGTCGGGTGGGCAATGATTGCGCCGTCCTGGGTCATCAGAAACGCATAGCCATTGCCGGGCAACTGAGTGGCCACCACTTCTTCCACCACCCGCTTGAGGGTCACATCACCGCCAATCACGCCGACCAACTGACCATTGCGGCGCAGGGCCTGGGCAAAGGTGATGATTGGCTGCTTGGTCGAGGCGTCGATATACGGCGGCGAGGCAATCGGACCTTCGCTGGCTGCGGCGGCCACATACCAGGGCCGCACAGTCGGGTCGTAGCCTGCCGGCACCAGCACCGCCTGGGTAAATTGGGTCATGGTTTTGTCTGGCTGGCCAAAATAGGTGTCGTCAAAGTGGCCGGCGTCATGGGTCTGGTCGAGAATGCCCTTCAGCTCGCCGTGGCCCACACGCGGCAGTGCCGCACCAATAATCAGCTGGCGGGTGCTGACCCATTCGCTGACAAACGCTACCTTGCTGGCGGTGGCCTGGCTGATGCTGTGGCGCACCCCTTCTTCGGCGGCAGCGTAGGTGTGTACATAAGCCACCGTGGTCAACACCGCCGCCAGGCCGGTGACCACCAGCAGAACAAACGCCAGCAGGCGATGACGCAGTGAATTCATCATGATGAGATGCTTTCTTATCGTGTACCTGGGTGAGGCTCAGGTCAGCAGGCCCTGGTCAGGGTAAGGCCAGGGCGCAGGATAGGCTAGGTAAAATTACTGTATATGGATATAGCAAACTCTTAACTAATTTGCCGGCACAAAACACGGCGCGTGGATGCCATCCCGTCTTGCCAGGGCAGGTGTGCGCAGCCAGAGCGCATGGCACAATACACGCCAGCACAGGCTGCGCCGGCGCACGCGGGCGCAGCCAATGGCCAGACATCAACCTGGTATTTTGACTTAATTAAAAGATGAGACGATGACAGCACAGCATTTTCTGCTTGGAGTCACTGGCGGGGTGGCCGCGTATAAATCTGCCGAACTGGTGCGCCTGCTGATCAAGGCCGGACACAGTGTGGAAGTGGCGATGAGTGAATCGGCCACCCGTTTTGTCAGCCCGGTGACGTTTCAGGCGCTGTCTGGCCGGCCGGTGTACACCGACCTGTGGGACAGCCGGCCAGACAACAATATGGCGCATATTGAGCTGACCCGGCGCGCCGATGGCTTTTTGATTGCCCCGGCTACTGCGGATGTGCTGGCCCGGCTGGCGCACGGCCAGTGCAACGACCTGATCACCACCCTGGCGGCGGCGCGCACCTGTCCGCTGGCGGTGGCACCGGCAATGAACAAGCAGATGTGGGACAACCCGCCCAATCAGCGCAATATCGCCCAGTTGCGTGGCGATGGCGTGGCGGTGTTCGGACCGGGAACGGGCGAACAGGCCTGCGGTGAAGTGGGCGATGGGCGCATGCTGGAGCCAGAGCAACTGGCTGACCTGCTGATCGGGCTGACCCAGCGCAAAAGCCTGGCGGGTCGGCGGGTGCTGCTGACGGCTGGCCCTACCTTCGAGCCGATTGACCCGGTGCGCGGCATTACCAACCTGTCCAGCGGCAAGATGGGCTACGCGCTGGCGCGCGCCTGCCGTGACGCGGGTGCCCAGGTGACGCTGATTTCCGGCCCCACCGCGCTGGCGTGCCCGCCCGAGGTGAGTTATGTGGCCGCCGGCAGCGCACTGGCCATGCATGCAGCGGTGATGGCGGCGGTGCCGCACCACGACGTATTCATTGCCGTGGCCGCCGTTGCCGACTACCGGGTGGCCAATTTCAGTCAGGAAAAGATGAAAAAAACCCCGGGCGATACACCCGTGCTGCAACTGACCGAAAACCCGGACATTCTGGCCAGCGTGGCGGCCCTGCCCGACGCGCCATTCTGCGTGGGCTTTGCCGCCGAAAGCCACAACCTGATTGCCCACGCCCAGGCCAAGCGCCAGCGCAAGAAAGTGCCGCTGCTGGTGGCCAATCTGGCCCAGCATGCCATGGGCGCTGACGACAATGAAATTGTCCTGCTTGACGCGGCAGGCGAACACCCGCTGCCGCGCATGGACAAGCTGGCCACAGCCCGCGCCATTGTCAGCTATCTGGCCAGGCTGTTGCCAGAACGCTGAAAACGGGTTAGCAGCCAGCCGGCGTTATGCCACCGCTGGCTGCCGGGTCAGCAGAGTCAGCAGATCCGCCAGGCGCTGACGCAGTTCGCGCCGATCGACGATCATGTCGATGGCACCTTTTTCCAGCAGGAATTCCGCCCGCTGAAAACCTTCCGGCAGGGTTTCACGCACGGTTTGCTCAATCACCCGTGGGCCGGCAAAGCCAATCAGCGCGCCCGGTTCGGCAATCACCACATCGCCCAGAAAGGCAAAGCTGGCGGAAACGCCGCCCATGGTCGGGTCGGTCAGCAGCGAGATGAACGGCAGCTTGTGGTCGGTCAGCAGCTGCAGGGCGGCGCTGGTCTTGGCCATCTGCATCAGCGAGTTCAGGCCTTCCTGCATGCGCGCGCCGCCGGAAGCAGAAATGCAGATGAATGGCGCGCGCTGTTCAACCGCCGCCCGCACGCCGCGCACAAAGCGCTCGCCCACCACCGACCCCATCGAGCCGCCAATAAAGCGGAACTCAAACGCCGCCGCGACCACCGGCACATTGTGAATGCTGCCCTGCATCACCACCAGCGCATCGTCTTCGCCGGTGCTGGCCTGGGCGGCGGTCAGCCGTTCCGGGTATTTCTTGCTGTCCTTGAACTTGAGAATGTCCACCGGGGTGACGTCACTGCCAATTTCAAAGCGGCCTTCGCCATCCAGCAGCATGTCCAGCCGCGCGCGCGCGCCAACGGCATTGTGGTGGCTGCATTTCGGGCAGACATGCAGATTGTTTTCCAGATCGGTGTGGTACAGCACCGCTTCGCAGGCGGCGCACTTGCTCCACAGCCCTTCCGGCACGGCGGACTTGTTGCTTTTGCTGTCTTTGTTGATCTTCGGGGGAAGGAGCTTGTTCAACCAGCTCATGATATCTCCAGGGCCTGACGTCATTCGGGCCGACGTCAGACGGGGGTTGGGTCAGGCAGGCGCGGGCGGTGGCCCGCGCCGTCGGGTCAGGCGTCCAGCGCGGCGCGAATATCCGCCAGCAGGGCTTGCAGGGTGGCGGCGGCCTGGTCCAGCGGTGCGTTTTCCACCGCCTGCACCAGCCGGCTGCCAATCACCACGGCGTCGGACACATCGGCCACCTGGCGGGCCGTCTGGCCGTCGCGAATGCCAAAACCCACGCCAATGGGCAGCTGGATATGCTCGCGAATGGCCGCCACCCGGCGGGCCACTTCGCTGACGTCCAGATTGGCTGCGCCAGTCACGCCCTTGAGCGACACATAATAGACATAGCCGCGCGCATGGCGGGCAATATCGGCCAGACGCGCCGCCGGTGTGGTGGGCGCAATCAGGTAAATCGGTGCCAGCTGTTCGGCGTGCAGCGCCAGCGACAGCGCTTCGGCTTCTTCGGGCGGGCAGTCCACCGTCAGCAGGCCATCCACCCCGGCGGCGCGGGCGGCCTGGGCAAATTCGCCGTAGCCCATGGCTTCCACCGGGTTCAGATAACCCATCAGCACCACTGGGGTGGTGGTGTTGTGCTGACGGAACTCGGCCACCAGTGCCAGCACGTCGCGCAGGCCCACGCCGTGGACCAGCGCCCGTTCGCTGGCGCGCTGAATTACCGGGCCGTCGGCCATCGGGTCAGAAAACGGCACGCCCAGTTCAAGGATGTCGGCCCCCCCGGCCACCAGCGCGTCCATCAGCGCTACGGTCAGGCCAGGGTTGGGGTCGCCTGCAGTGATAAACGGAATCAGGGCCTTGCGGCCTGCCAGTTCGGCAAAACAGCGGTCAATACGGTTCATGCAGTATCCATTTCTGCCCGGCGCGGTCAGCACGCCGGGGTCAATACGGTACGGAGGCTGGCAGCTTACAGCGTCATGCCCACCAGGCCGGCCACGGTGTTGATGTCCTTGTCGCCCCGGCCCGACAGATTGACCAGAATCACCTGATCCTGGCTCAGGGTGGGGGCCAGCTTGGCGGCGTAGGCCAGCGCATGGCTGGACTCCAGCGCCGGAATAATGCCTTCGTAGCGGCACAGGTCGTGGAAGGCCACCAGCGCTTCGCTGTCGGTCACTGCCACGTATTCGGCACGGCCACTGTCTTTCAGATGGCTGTGCTCCGGCCCCACGCCAGGGTAGTCCAGCCCGGCGGATACCGAATGGGTTTCGATGATCTGGCCATTGGCGTCCTGCATCAGATAGCTGCGGGTGCCGTGCAGTACGCCAGGGCGGCCAGCTGACAGCGGTGCAGCGTGACGGCCAGTGTCCAGGCCATCGCCGCCGGCTTCCACGCCAATCAGGCGCACGCCTTCCACCGGGATGTACGGATAAAAAATTCCGATGGCGTTGGAGCCGCCGCCCACGCAGGCCACCACGGCATCCGGCTGGCGGCCAATCATTTCCGGCATTTGCACCTTGGATTCTTCGCCAATCACCGACACAAAGTCGCGCACCATCATCGGGTAGGGGTGCGGGCCGGCGGCGGTGCCCAGGATGTAGAAGGTGCTGTCAACGTTGGTCACCCAGTCGCGCATGGCTTCGTTGAGCGCGTCTTTCAGGGTTTTCGAGCCGGATTCCACCGGCACCACGCTGGCACCCAGCAGTTTCATGCGGAACACATTGGGGGCCTGACGCTTGACGTCCTCGGCACCCATGTACACCACGCATTCCATGCCGTAGCGGGCGGCCACGGTGGCGGTGGCCACGCCGTGCTGGCCAGCACCGGTTTCGGCGATCACCCGCTTCTTGCCCATGCGCTTGGCCAGCAGCGCCTGGCCAATGGCGTTGTTGATCTTGTGCGCCCCGGTGTGGTTGAGGTCTTCGCGCTTGAGGTAGATCTGTGCGCCGCCGCAGGCTTCGCTGAGCCGGCGGGCGTGGTAGATCGGGCTGGGGCGGCCAACGTAGTGCTTGAGTTCGTTCTGGTATTCGGCCAGAAAGTCTGGGTCGTCTTTATAGCGGGCGTATTCGCGCTTCAGTTCGTCCAGCGCAGCCATCAGGGTTTCGGCCACATAAGTGCCGCCGTAGCGCCCAAAGTGGCCTTGTGCGTCGGGAAGGTCATACGGATGCATTCTGAACTCCTGCAATAAATGCCGCCATGCGGGCAGCGTCCTTGATGCCTTTGCTGGCTTCCACGCCGCTGGAGACATCCACGGCGGCCGGGCGGGTGGCGCGAATGGCCTGGGCAATATTGTCCGGCTCCAGGCCCCCCGACAGAATCAGCGGCAGCGGCAGGGTGTCCGGCAGCAGCGCCCAGTCGAAGGTGGCCCCGGTGCCACCGGGCACCCCCGGCACAAAGGCATCGGTGAGTAAACCACGCGCCCCGGTGTGGGCAAGCGCGTATTGTAGCAAATCCAGGCCGGGCTGAACGCGCACGGCTTTCAGGTACGGGCGGGCAAACTGGCGGCAAAAGGCCGGTGATTCGTCGCCATGAAACTGCAGCAGGTCGATGGGCACGGCGTTGAGCACGGCGTGCACTGCGTCTGGTTCAGGATCGACAAACAGCGCCACCACGCTGACAAACGGTGGCAGCGCGGCCACAATCGCCTGCGCCTGCTCCAGGCTGACATGGCGCGGGCTTTTCGGGTAGAACACCAGTCCAATGGCGTCCGCGCCCAGCGCAGCGGCCAGTTGGCCATCTTCGGGGCGGGTGATGCCGCAAACCTTGATGCGAACGGCAGACATTACAGATCCTCTCGACGCGGGCCATACAGGCCGGCAGGGCTGGGCAGGCCAAATTCAGCCGGATAGCGCACCCCGGTCAGGTAGAGCCCGTCGGGCATGAAGGTAGGGGGGGCGATGCGGCGGTTGCGCGCGGCCAGCAGCTCGGCCATCCAGGCCGGCGGCTGCTTGCCCTTGCCCACCACCAGCAGCGCGCCCACCAGATTGCGCACCATATGGTGCAGGAAGGCATCGGCTTCCAGGCTGAAGGTCAGGGTGTCGCCGTCGGCGTCGATGTCCAGCCGGGTGAGGGTTTTCACCGGGGTCTTGGCCTGGCATTCGGCGGCGCGGAAGCTGGAAAAATCATGCTGGCCCAACAAATACCTGGCGGCCTCGCGCATTCGCGCGACCTCCAGCGGCACATGAAACCAGCCCACCTGGCCGGCGGCAATCGCCGGGCGTACCGGGCGGTTGAGCAACACATAGCGGTAGCAGCGGGCATAGGCCGAGAAGCGGGCGTGAAACTGCTCGGGCACCGGTTTGGCCCAGCACACCGCCACGCCTGATGGCAAATGGCTGTTCACCCCGCGCACCCAGGCACCGGGCGGGCGCGCCACGTCGCAGTCCAGGTGTACCACCTGGCCGCTGGCATGCACCCCGGCGTCGGTGCGCCCGGCCGCATGGCAGCGCACCGGCACGCCAACAATCGCGGCAATGGCGCGCTCCAGCGCGTCCTGCACGGTATTGCCCTTGGGCTGGGTTTGCCAGCCGGCAAATCCACGCCCGTCGTATTCCACCCCTAATGCAATTCTCATCCGCTATATAACCACCCGGACAGCCCCACCGCCAGCAGCAGGGCGATCAGGGCCAAGGTGTCCCACCCAGTCAAAACACGCAATTGTAACGTCAACACCTGCTCGCCGTCCTGTGTGGCAGCAGGCGGGGCGGATAACAGCTGCCAGACATCGCGCCAGTGCGGCGATGCGCCGCCGGTCAGCCGCTCGGTTTCGGCCAGGGTCAGCCACAGCCGCAACGCAGCGCGGTTGACGTCCAGCCCCAGCCCCACCAGCGGCCAGCACAGGCTGCGCAGCCCCAGCAGCCAGTCCTGGCGCGACTGGCGGGCAAACAGCCATTTCATGCACCACAGCAAGGTAAGCAGGCGCAGCGCATGCGCCAGCCCTTCCATCACTCCTTCGCGGGTGGGTGCCCAGTCAGCGCTCCACAGCGCCTGGCCGGGCACGCTCCAGCCCATGGCCGCCACCAGGGTGATCAACAGCCAGCGCACCCGGCGCAAAGCCTGCCACGGCACCGCCGGCTGTCGCCAGCCGGCCAATAGGGCCATCAGGCCAGCGGCCAGCAACTGGCATGGCCCTGACCACAGCGGCAGCATCAGCGCCAGCGCCAGCCAGCCGGCCAGCGGCACCAGCGGATGAAAAAACCCCGACCCGGTCAGCGGGTCGGGGCGGGAGGCGGTCAGCTTCACCTTGTCCTCGGGCAATTCAGAGTTTTTCCAGCAGGCTCATGGCGGTGTCACGCTGGGCGTCAGTGCCTTCCGACAGCACTTCAGCCAGAATTTCCCGTGCGCCATCCTGGTCGCCCATGTCGATGTACACCTTGGCCAGATCCAGCTTGGTGTCTACCTGTTCCGGGGTGACAATCGGGCCATCGTCATGCGGCAGCTCTTCGTCGGGCAGCTCGTCCATCGACGGCGCATCCGCCAGTGCAGCGGCCAGCGCCCCCCGGTCAAACGATGGCGTCATGGCCGGAATGGCGTCCTGGAACACCGCATCAAAGTCAAACGCCAGGTCTGGTGCCGACAGTGGCATGGCCGGCGGCGGGGCCGGTTCGCTCATTTCGTCCTTGAGCGGATTGTCGTCGGCGGCGTTCTCGTCGATCGGCTCGGCCAGTTCGGCAGCCAGTGCGCCATCGTCCGGCATTTCCAGCGGCATGTCGGCGGCTTCCAGCACGGTGTCGTCCGGTGGCGGCAGGTCGTCCATCGACGGCGCATCTTCCAGCGCAGCCGCCAGCGCGGCCAGATCCAGCGCCGGGACTTGTGGCACGGTGTCTTCCAGAATGCCATCAAAATCCAGCGCCATGTCTTCATGCAAGCGCTTGGCCGCTTCTGCGGCCGCCGCCGCTCGGGCGGCTTTTTCGGCCTTGGCTTCGGCTTCCTGCTTGGCCTGCTCGGCGGCAATCAGCGCGTCGATGTCGAGTTCTTCTTCCGCTTCCTCGACGGGTGCCGGCTCGGGGGCCGGGGCGCTGGCCGGGGTGGGCTGGGCAAACAGGTCGTCCAGATCGTTCTGGCTGAGCGTGTCGGCCACCGGGTCGGCAATCGCTGCCGGGGTGGCGGGTGCCACGGGTTTCGGTGCCGCTTCGGCTGCCGCTGGCGCAGCAGCGGCTGGCGCGGTACCCACATCGCCAAAGTCAAACAGCTCATCCATCGAGAAGTCTTGCGAGGCTGGCGGTGGCGGCGGCGGCGGGGCCTTGACTTCTTCGGCTTGCTTGCCCTTGTTTTCCAGCTGGAAATCGTAATTGAGCAGCGGTTTTTCTTCCTGCTCAATGTCGGAAGCATCCGGGGTAAAGCTGCCGCCACCCTGCATCACGGCATCGTCAGGCAGCAGGAAGTCGTCGCCGTCCATGCCAAACGGGTCTGCCTCAACCGGAGCCGGGGCCGGCGCGGCTGGCGCGGGCTTGGCAGCTGCCACTTCGACCGGGGCGGGGGCGGGTGGTGGCAGATCGGGTTCATCAAAACCAAAATCAACGGCATCGACCGGTGTGCTGACCACGGGTGCGGCGTATAGCGGATGATTCGGGTCAAGGCTGCGACCCATTTCCAGCGCCTGCAGCCACAACGGGCTGGTCTTGCTGACGGCATCCAGCAGGCGGGCGGCCTGGGCATTGAACTTGTCCACCAGCGGGGTGGCGTAGTACACCTTGAGCAGTTTCAGGCGCAGTTCATGGCGGTCTGGGGTTTTTTGCAGCGCGGCCATCAGCACGGTTTCGGCCTGGGCCAGTTTGCCGTATTCAATCAGCCGATCGGCCACCTGCAGCGGGTCTTCCTCGCTGGCGTCGCTGGCCACAGCTGCCACACTGGCCGGCAAGACCTCATCTGCCGGTGCGTCTTCCTTGGGCTTGCGTGGACGACGGGCCAACAGGCGGGCAAAAAAGGCTTTCAGCGCATCCTGGCGGCGGTGGGCGTAGGCCAGCCCGGCGGCCAGAATCGCCGCTGCGCTCAGCCCGCCAACCAGCACCATGCTGTCGCTGCTGCCAAGGCTGCTGGCACTGGCCGGGGCGGCGGCAGAAGCCGGTTTTTTCGATTCACCGCCAGCAGCAGCGGCTTCGTTGTCTTCGGCCTGTTTCTGCGCCTGAGCACCCGCTTGCGAGCGCAGCGCCAGCAGGCTGCGCATTTCTTCCAGCTGGTTTTCCAGCACGCCAATGCGGTCGCCGGCTTCTTTCAGCTGCTTTTCCCGGGTGACCAGTTCTTCTTCCAGCTGGGCCGCGCGTTCCTGCGGCTCTGTGGGCTTGCCCTCTACCTTGGACAGTTTCAGCACATCCTGCTTGCTGTCGGCGGGGGCCACTTGCGCACTGGCGTCGGTTGGCGCGGTTTTGCCCTGACTGGGTGGCTGCGCCGCGCTGGCGCTGGCGGCGTCAGCCGAGCGCAGCACATAGTTGCGCCAGTCCTTGACCTGGGCACGCACGGTGTCCAGCGCCTGGGCGGGCGGAATGGCGCGCACGCTGGCGGCGGTGGGCACGTCCAGGGTTTCGCCGGCACGCAGCTTGTCCATATTGCCGGCAAACGCCCCGCTATTATTGCGGTACAGGCCGACCATCATTTGTTCCAGCGACGCGTCGGCGGGCTTGAGCCGGGCGGCAACGCCCGACAGGGTTTCGCCGGGCTTGACTTTGTGCTGCCCCGCTACGGGCAATGGTTCATTGCTGGCCTTGCTGTCTTGCGGCGGGCTGGCAGGGGCGGGCTTGCTGGCGCTGGCCGCAGGGGCTACTGGTGCAGGAGAGGTTGCTGCCGGGGTGGCCGGGGTGGCTGGCGCAGGGGCAGCGGGGGCGGGCGTTGCCGCTGGTGCCGGGTTGGCGGCAGGCTTGGCCTGCTCGGCGCTCACCGGCAACGCTGGCAAGGGGCCTTCCACCGGCTCAAGCAGCGCGGTGAATTCCTTGAAGATGCGCGCGCCGTCGTCGTTCAGCTCCAGCAGCAAAAACAGAAAAGGATCGCTGATGGGCTGGCTGCCCTGCACCCTGGCCACCAGCTTGCCATCCGCTTTGCGGCTGACGCTGACTTTCAGGCTGTTGAGCACCTCAGGGTAATCCATCTGCATTTCGGCAAAGGCGCTGGGCGGTGCCAGGCTGACCTTGAGCTTGCTCAGGTCCTGGGTACGAATGCCGGTAATGTCCACTTCTGCCCGGAACGGCTGGCCCAGCCCGGATTGCACATGCATGCGCCCCAGCCCGCCGGCAGCAGCCGGGAGCGTCGTGCTGATAAGCGCCAGCGCCAATGCACTGGCGGTAAGTTTCGATCGAATCGCCACGAAGCCTGCCCTTACGAGTGTCTGAAACAGGTCCATGCACCGCCCACGCGGCGTGCTGGACACGCGTCAGCCCACAGTCGGGCCAACGCTAATCTCACGGATGATAACCAGCATGGAGGTAAAATGCCATGCGAATTCAGTGTTTCTACCACCAGTCTGCCGGCATTGGCCAGGCGGACAGGCGCTTATATATATCAGAAAAACCCTCAGGCTGGCTGATGCAGCGCCGCCAGCGTGCGCGCCGACAGGCGCAGCGCATGCAGCGCCGCCCAGCGCACCGGGTCAAACGCCACCCAGGCGCACAGTTGGCTGCCCTGCTGCTGCAAGCCGGCCACGGTGAGATCGGGCCGGCTGGCGGCGTCAGCCGGGCTGAGTGCCGCGGCGTCGTCTTCCAGCCGGATCAGCGTATTGGCCGCCCACACCGTGCGCACCGCATCCAGGCTGACGGCGCTGCCGCGCAAGGTCAGCGCCAGGGTGGCACCAAAAAACAGCGGGGCAGTGGCCAGGTTCAGGCTGATGCCCACTGCCGGGCTGCCCAGCAGGCGGCTGATGTCGGCATGCTGGCGCTGATGCTCGGCCAGCGAGGCCGGCAGCAGGTTGAACGCCATGCGCCGGTCGAATACCTGCGTGGTGGTTTCGCTCAGGTTGAACAAGGCGGTGGTTTGCCCGGCCAGTTCGTCCATGGCCGCCCGGCCATGCGCCGAGACCGGCAGCAGTGCGGTGATATCGGCCATTTCCACGCCGGCTGGAGCCAGGCCGTCCAGCAGCGTGGCCAGCGCCAGGCTCAAACCGTCCGGACAGACCACTCGCTGCCCAGCCGCCGGGCCGTTGCCGTTCAGGTCGGCCAGCACCAGCGCCGGGTTATGCCGCTGGGCGGCAGACAAGTCCAGCACTGCTGCGCCGGCTTCGGTGGCATCTGCTGCCAGGCCATCGGCCAGCGCCGCCGGCACAGCCAGCAAGACCAGCTGAACCTTCGCAAAATCAAAGCCTTCGGCGTCTCCCACACTCAGGTCATGACGACGGAAGGTCACCGTGTCACCTTCGGCTGCTGCCCGTTCGCTGGCCAGCGGGTAGAGTTTTCCCACCGGAAAACGGCTGTCGCCCAGCACCTCCAGCAGGGCCCGGCCCAGGGTGCCGGTGGCACCGACCACGGCGATGTCAAGGGTAGCGCTCATTGATGTCATCCTTGTGAGAAACAAATACGTGAAACCTATAAGCACACCATTGTATCAGGCCAGGGGCAAAAATCGGGGCGGTGGCCGACAGATTGTGCATCCACTGCGCCTGTGCCCGGCGGGCGGGTGCCACCGTCGGATTGGGCAAAACAGCCGGTCCGGGTGGGGCAAACCGCCGGAAAAAATGCAAAATATTTATCCATTAACCTTGGCCAAACCCGCCTGGTGTCAGCGTAAATTTCCCTTGCTGCATAATACCGCCACCCAGGAAGGGCCTGAACCCCAGGGCCTCCGCACTCGGAATGAATATTGTAGAAACAGGCCATTTTGCACAAATTTTAGGCAGAAAAGCATCAAAAAAGTACCTGCCAAGCGTGGCGATCATTCCGTTTTTGAGATTCCAGAATAAGTCAAGAAAATTTTGAGTGGTATTCATTCAGTTTTGAGCAGTCAAAGCCATTTTTTGGGCTGTCTGCACCATAGGTCTGCTTAAATTTTGTGCAGATTTCCTACTTTGTACGCTGCATGTCATCCGAATGCGGAAGCCCTGGCCTGAACCCGCAGGCAAGACAGGCCGCCCTCCCTTGAGCACCCGCCGGCAAGGGTCATCAGCCAACATGGCTGGCCGACGGCAAGCTTATTGTGCAAAAACCGGGTTGGATTCCATAAAAGTCAATGTAAATCATGGCTTTATTTAATTTGGTTTGATAGCCATCTGCTGATCTGGCTTCACCTGGTTCACCGGCCATGCCAGCCCCTGCCGAGCAACGGACATTTTGCGCCATCTCCCCCTTCTGGCCAGGGCCTCCGCACTCGGAATGAATATTGTAGAAACAGGCCATTTTGCACAAATTTTAGGCAGAAAAGCATCAAAAAAGTACCTGCCAAGCGTGGCGATCATTCCGTTTTTGAGATTCCAGAATAAGTCAAGAAAATTTTGAGTGGTATTCATTCAGTTTTGAGCAGTCAAAGCCATTTTTTGGGCTGTCTGCACCATAGGTCTGCTTAAATTTTGTGCAGATTTCCTACTTTGTACGCTGCATGTCATCCGAATGCGGAAGCCCTGCCCTTCTGGCCACCCCCTTCAGGCGGCTGCAGCATTGCACGATAATGCTAATCATTATTTATTTTTTGTGAAAAACTGCTTGTGTCATAGCCGGGATTTTTGGTATCACTGATTTGCCAGGCAAGCACAACCGGGGAGTTTGTCTGATTGTTTTCACAAAAAAAGACGCGGCCCCTGTGCGCCAGCGTCTCCCCGCCAAGAGGAGAGTTACCTTGCGCATCAAGAATTTGCCACTGGCCACCGCCATTGCCATCATGGCTTCGCTGGTGATTGCGGTTGTTTTTTCCGCCCTGATCGGTTTTTTATCCTGGTCGTCCAACCGCACGGCGGTCAGGCAGGTGCATGAGCATCTGTCCCAGCAAATGAGCGCGATTGCCATTGCGCTGGAAGACAATTTTCTGGCCGCCCAGCAGTCGGCCAAGCTGCGGCTGAACATGTACAAAAACATGCTGCCAGCGCAAAATTTCAGCCTGAGCCAGGAAGGCATCACCACTGAAGGCTCGCTGGCCGGGGTGCCGGTCATCAAGGTGGGCGATCTGGCGCTGAACAACAACATGGCTTTCCTGGAAAAAGTGAAAACCATGCTGGAAGCCGATCCGGCTGTGATGGTGCTGCACAATGGCAAGTTTGTGCGGGTGGCCACTTTCCTGAAAAAAGACGGCAAATCCCAGATTGGCGTGCCGCTGGCCAACGACAGCCGGGAAGCGCAAACCCTGCTCAAGGGCGAAACCTTTTATGGCATGGTCAACCGCAGTGGCGTGTACTACATGTCGATTTTCGAGCCGGTTTACGACAGCAAAAAAACCCTGATTGGTGCCATTTCGGTGCGGGTGGGCGTGGATGACATCATGGCCCGGCTGCGCCAGAGCATCAGCGGCATCAAGGTGGCGCAAACCGGCTATGCCTATGTGATGCAACCGGGCAAAACGGTGGAAGATACCATCATGCTGGTCCACCCCTCGCTGGCCGGCAAACGGGTGGGCGACCTCAATAACACCCAGCTGACCGAGACGGTAGGTGCGCTGATCAATGTGCGCAATGGCGTGCTGCACTACCCATGGACCGACAGCAAGACCGGGGTGAGCGGCGACAAGATTGCCGCAGTAGCCGAAGTGAAACATGCTGGCTGGATTGTTGGCTCGGGCAGTTGGGAAGCCGAATTCACCGCCGAAGCGCGCAGCCTGCGCAACGGGCTGATTCTGGCGGCGGCGCTCTGTGGCGTGCTGACCGTGGCGCTGATTGCCTGGGCCATCCGCCGTGGCCTGGCCCCGGTGCAATTGCTGGTGGAAAGCGTGCGGGAAATGGGCGCGGGCAATCTGTCGCGTAATCTGGCCGATGTGCCGGCCAATAGCCACAATGAGGTAGACCGCCTGCAGGGCAGCCTGAGCCGCATGCAGCAGGACATGGCCGGGGTGATCCGGCGGATTACCCAGTCGGCGCAGGCGCTGGGCCAGGTGGCAGGCCAGCTGGACCAGGGCTCGGATCGGGTGCTGACCAGTTCTGGCCATCAGGCTGATGCCGCCAGCACGCTATCCAGCGCGGTGGAAGAAATGGCCAGCAGCATTGGCCATGTCAGCGACAACGCCAGCCGCGCCGAACAACTGGCCCAGCACACCGCCGACGCCGCCCAGGCCGGCAGCCGCAAGGTAAGCGAAGTGGCCAGCGAAATGCACCAGGTGGAAGCCGAAATCATGTCTGCTGCCCAGGTGGTGCATGCACTGGGTCAGCGCACCAGCGAAATCAGCCAGGTGATCCAGATCATCAAGGAAGTGGCCGATCAGACCAATTTGCTGGCGCTCAACGCCGCGATTGAAGCTGCCCGTGCCGGTGAACAAGGCCGGGGCTTTGCCGTGGTGGCCGATGAAGTACGCAAGCTGGCCGAACGCACCACCCAGTCCACCCTGGAAATTTCCCAGTCGATTGGCTCGGTGCAGCAGGAGTCCGGCGAAGTGGTGCGCCGGATCGAGCAAGTGGTCGAGCGCATCGGCAGTGGTGTGCAGGCGGTGGAAGACGCGGGCCGGGTGCTGGGCGAAATTGAAAGCCAGAGCAAGCAGGCGGTGGATGCGGTGGCCGGGATTGCCAGCAGCATGCGCGAGCAGAGCGGGGCCAGCCAGAGCATTGCCGACGGGGTGGAAACCATTGCCAATATGTCGGAAGCCAATAGCCAGTCCTGTCGCGACAACCGGGAACACACCCAGCAACTGGGCCAGCTGGCCCGCGAGCTGGACAGCATGGTGTCGGGGTTCCGGGTGTAAATCACCACACGGCAACCCAATCAGTGCCAAGGCCCGTCTGCAACCATGCAGGCGGGCCTTGGTGTTTTACCATCGGGCAAAAGCCTGCGCAGCGCTTACACATCGGTCAGCAGCGTCTCTTCCGCCAGTGCCCGGCGCAGCGCCTTGCGCCGCACGGCCTTGGCGAAGCGGGCGCGTTCTTCTTCATTGGCGGGCTCAAAGCCGGGAATCTCCACCGGGCGGCCCTGTCCGTCCACCGCCACCATGCTGAAATAACAGCTGTTGGTGTGCCGGCTGACGCGGGTGTGGATGTTTTCCGCCACCACCTTGATACCCACTTCCATCGAGGTGCGGCCCACATGATTAATGGCGGCCAGGAAGGTGACCAGCTCGCCCACATGAATCGGCTGCTTGAACGTCACCTGATCCACCGACAGGGTGACCACATACTGGCCGGAATAGCGGCTGGCGCAGGCGTAGGCCACCTGGTCCAGCAGCTTGAGAATGGCCCCGCCGTGAACATTGCCAGAAAAATTGGCCATGTCCGGGGTCATCAGCACGGTCATCGACAAAAAGCGGGTATTGTCTTGCAGGGACATTGGCAAACACTCCAGTTCAGGGTTCAGGCGGCGCGCCGGGCGCGGTAGAGGGTCAATCCGGCAAGCATACTCAATGCCAGGGCAATCAGGCCCATGCCGGTAAATTCAGCCAGCGACGGGCGTTCGCCCAGCTGCAGCCAGGCGGCCAGCACGGCAATGGCCGGAATGATCAGCACATTCAGCCCGGCGGCACCGGCAGACAGCCGGCCCAGTAAAATCAGCCACACCAGCCAGCCCAGCCCGCCAGCAAAAATGCCGGCAAAGCCCAGCGTCAGCCACAGCCCCGGCTGTTGCCAGGCAATCGCCGGGCCGGGCAGCCAGAGTGTCAGCAGCAGCAAGGGCAACAGGCCGTAGAGCATTTGCCAGAAGGTCAGCGCCAGCACATCCACCGGCTGGCGGGCGCGTAGCTGCTTGGCCACAATGGCGCTGATGGCCCAGCTGATGCCCGCAGACAAGGCCAGCAGATCGGCCGCCCAGGCACCGTGAAACTGCCAGGGCTCCAGAATGGCCAGCAGGCCAAGCAGCGCCAGACCAATGGCCAGCCACTGCGCGCCGCGCATGCGCTCGCCCAGCCATAGCCAGGCCAGCGGCAAGGTCCAGAACGGCATGGTGTACACCAGCACCGATACCTTGCCCGCGCCCCCGGCCAGCAGCGCCAGATTGGACAGCCCGGTAAACCCGGCGGTCTGGGTCAGCCCCAGCAGGGCGGTGGCCCGCCACGGTGGCGGGGCCAGCGGGCGGCCACTGAACAGCAGGATGATGCCCAGGGTGAGGGTGGCAAGCATGGTACGGCCCAGGGCAAACTCCAGCGGCCCCATCCAGGCCAGGCCAATTTTGGTGGCCACCCAGTTGTAGCCCCACACCAGCCACAAGGCCAGCAGCAGGGCCGGGTAGGCCCAGGCAGCGCGAAACGACATGCACGACAATCCATTGGGGGAAAAAAACGGCCACCGCGCCATCACTCGGGCGGGGCATGGCCAAGGCCGGCAGGGTAACCCAGGCGGGCGGGATGCGCCAGCGCAGGGCCAGGGGAGTGTGCAGATGAAAGAGCGCCGCCACCCGGCAGTGTGTCACCCGGAAAGGGCGCACACTGCCAGACAGACACCAGCAGGGTTTACACGCTGTCGGTTTTCAGCAGCTCATTGGCGCGCACCAGCGCGGCGGCCAGGTCGGGCTGCACATTGCGTTCGCCCACATGGGCGGCCAGTTGCGAGTCAACCAGCATCTTGGCGGTGTCGCCGCCCGCGCCGCACAGCACCAGCGTGCGGCCAGCGTGGTGCAGCTTGCTGTACAGCTCGTCCAGCGCCAGCAGGCCTGTGGTGTCCAGCAACACCAGCCGGTGCAGTTGCAGGATCACCACCTTGCAGTTGCCGCTGTCCACCAGCGCGGTGTCCAGGGTGTCGGCAGCGCCAAAAAACAGCGCGCCCTCCACCCGGAACGCGGCGCAGCCTTCCGGCAGGGTTTTGCCGGCAATCGAGTGGCGCTCAAACAGATAGGCGTGGTCGGGCACCAGCTTTTGCACTGTGGTGCTGCTGGCCATGCGCTGGATGAAGAACACCGCCGCCAGCAGCAGGCCAATCTGTACCGCCACGGTCAGGTCGAAGGCCACGGTCAGGGCAAAGGTCATGGCCACAATCAGCGTATCGCGCTTGGGAAAATGCAGCGCCTTGCGGATGTCCCAGTCGCCCATTTTCAGTGCCACCGAAATCAGAATCGCCGCCAGCACCGCCAGCGGGATATAGCGCGCCAGCGGTGCGGCCACCAGGATGATCAGCAGCAGCAAGAGCGCGTGAATGATCCCGGCCATGGGCGTTTTGCCGCCGTTGTTGATATTGGTGGCGGTGCGGGCAATAGCGCCGGTGGCAGCAATGCCGCCAAAAAACGGCACCACCATATTGGCGATGCCCTGGGCAATCAGCTCCTGGTTGGCATCGTGCTTGTCGCCGGTCATTGAGTCGGCCACCACGGCGCACAGCAGTGATTCGATCGCGCCCAGCAGGGCAATGGTGAACGCCGGGGCCAAGAGGTCGGACAGGTGATTCAGATCCAGCGTCAGCATGCGAAACTCGGGCAGGCCCTGCGGAATGCCGCCAAACTTGCTGCCGATGGTAGCCACTGGCAAGCTCAGCACCACGGCCAGCACGCTGGCCAGCACCAGCGCCACAAACGGCGCAGGCAGAATCTTGCCCAGCCGCTTGGGCCACAGCAGAATCAGCGCCAGGCTGCCACCCGACAGGATCAGCGTGGCCGGGTCAAACTGGGCCAGATACTGGTTCAGGGTTTGCAGGGTGGCAAAAAAGCCGGAAGGCATTTGCGCCACCGGCAGGCCGAAAAAGTCTTTCAGCTGGGTCAGAAAAATCAGCACGGCAATGCCGTTGGTGAAGCCAGTCACCAGCGGCATCGGAAAAAACTTGATGATCTGGCCCATGCGCAACAGGCCCATGGCAATCAGCATCAGCCCGGCCAGAAAGGTGCATAGCAGCAGATTGGCCACGCCATACTTCACCACAATGCCGTAGAGGATGACAATATAGGCTCCGGTGGGGCCGCCAATGCACAGCCGGGTGCCGCCCAGCGCCGAAATCAGGAATCCGGCAATCACCGCAGTAAAAATGCCAGACTGGGGCGAAACGCCACTGGCCATGGCAAACGCCATGGCCAGTGGCAGGGCAACAATGCCAACCACCACGCCGGCGGCCAGGTCGTCGCGAAATTCGCTGACGGAATAATGTTGCAGATAATCGAGTAAACGTGGCCGGAACAGCCGCGAGGTCAGGGCAGACATGGTGGGGCTTCCTTGTGCCGGCGGGTGCGCCGGGATAGTGTCTCTCTCCAAAATGCCGCGCGCCCGGCCCACCCGCCAGGCGGGCGCATGCGCGGCTTCTCCTGAAGGCTCGTGGCGGCCTTCTTGATTGATCAGAAGCCACTGACGCTGGCGCATGGCCAGCGTCAGTGGCTTCCTGAGGGCATGGGCCACTGGCCTGGGAGGTACACGGTCACCCGGCAGGCTGCCATGTGGTGGCCAACCGATTTATGCCAAAAGCTTATTTGTCCCCGGCCACTATGGTAACACTTTATTTTCATGGCAAAACAGGATTGACCACACATGCCAGAAGGATTTTTGCTTTCTTCCGCGTCCACGCTGCCGCCATTTCGGTATGGTGCGGGTCTGGATGCCCGCTGGTGCGCCTGTGCGCTGGGCTCTGTGCTGCTGCACGGGCTGGCGCTGGCGCTCTGGCCCAGCAGCCCACCGCCTCTGAGCGTGCCGCCCGAACCCCTGGCGGTGCGGCTGGCGCTTCCTGGCCCTTCTGCCCCAGCGGTGATGCCCGCGCCAGTGCCACCCCGCGCAAGCCCCGCTCGCCCCAGCCAGAGCAAGCCCGCGCCCAGCGTCCCCATACGGCACACCACCCGCGCAATGGCCTTGCCCATCAGCTCACCGGTGCCAGCCAGCCCAATGCCAGCGGCACCGGCAGCGGCAGCGGCAGCGGCAGCCCCCAGCGCTGTTGCCAGCAATTCAGCCCCCGTTGCCAGCCCGGCCAGCAGTGGCGCAGGCGACAGCAGCCGTCCGGTCAGCACCACCCCGGCGCGCTGGCAGGCGGCCTATCTGCATAATCCGCCACCGGAGTATCCCTGGCAGGCGCGTCAGCGCAGCCAGCAAGGCGTGGTGTGGCTGAGTGTGGAGGTGTTGGCCAGCGGGCAGAGCGGCCAGGTCAGTGTCTTGCGCTCCAGCGGGGTGCCATCGCTGGATCAGGCGGCGCTGCGTGCCGTCAGCCGCTGGCGCTTTGTGCCGGCGCGACAAGGGCAGACCACGGTGGATTCCAAAGTGGAAATCCCGATCCGCTTTCGCTTGAGCGACGAAGACAGCCCGACCGACTCCGACTCAGCCCAATAAGCGAGGCCAGCTGATTGACATCCTCCCCGGGTCAAACGCCAGCCTTGTGGCGAGGGGTGTGCCAAGAGGCACTTACTGGTGCGCATGAGCAAGAATGGGGCGCGAGCGAGCGCTAAAATGGGGCGTACTACTGAGATTGCGCACGATTCTTGCATGGTCTTACCCTGAAACCACGCCATCCCCGAGGGAAACATGCTCAAAGTCCTGTTGGTCAACGACACCCCCAAGCATCTGGGACGGTTAAGGGATGCCCTGACCGCCGCCGGCTGTCTGGTGGTGGGAGAAGCCGACAATGCCTTTGTGTTGCCTGGTCAGGTGTCGGCGCTGGCACCGGATGTGATTATTGTTGATACCGAATCGCCCAGCCGCGATACGCTGGAGCAGGTGTGCGTGGTCAGTCAGTCTGCCCCGCGTCCGATTGTGATGTTCACCGACGACGGCGGCAACACCAGCATCCGCGCGGCGATTCAGGCCGGGGTGACCGCCTACGTGGTGGAAGGGCTGGCCGAAGCCCGCCTGCTGCCCATTTTGCAGGTGGCGCAAGCCCGCTTTGAAGAAGAGCAGCGCCTGCGTGCCCAGGTGACCGCTGCCGAAACCCGGCTGGCTGAACGCAAAACCATTGAACGCGCCAAGGGCTTGCTGATGAAAAGCCGGGGCTTTAGCGAGGCCGAGGCCTATAACGTGTTGCGCAACAAGGCAATGCAAAGCAATGTGAAGCTGGCCGAAGTGGCGCAGCGGATCATCGATATGGCCGATTTGCTGGGGTAAACCGGCAACGGGCCGGCGTGTTGTCCCTGACGGCCAGCGCCAGGGGGCGACAACGCGGGCTGACGTTGGCTTTCTTGCCTGTTTATGGTGCAGCCCACCCTGTTATGGTGCGTGCCGTTGCGGTAGCGCCGGCTTTTCTGGTGGATTCCCTTGTTGATGCGCCAGGCCAGACCAGGCTGTTTGCGCAATCTTCCGGGCTTTATATTGCAGTGCAGCAGTATTTTCTTGCTGCTGTTTGGGCAAAACAGCCATTGACACGCTTTGCCAATAAACCTGGCACACTCCATGCTTAATGCTGAACCAAGCACCAAAGGCGGTGCGTGATAGTTCAGCATTACCCCAAATATAACGGGCGAGGCCACCAACGGCGGTGGGCTCGCTTCAGGACAAAGGCGTCCCTCAAGCTGCAGCACTGCTGCGCGCTTGACGGACGCCTTTTTTATTGCCCAATTTTTTTTGAAACACCCCATAACCCCTCTGAACTGGAGTGCCCTCATGAGCGATACAAAGCCGCTGGCGACCCCTAGCCGCCGTGATTTTCTCAAGACCTGCGCCGCAGGCGTGTCCGCCTCGGCCATCACCACGCTGATTCCAGCCGGGGTCAAGAGTGCCGCCTATGCAGGGGGGTCGGATGCACCGGAAAAAGCCGCCGTCAAAATCGGTTTTATTCCGCTGACCGATTGCGCGCCGATTGTGGTGGCCGCCACGCAAAATTTTGGCAAGAAATACGGCCTGACCATCACCCCGAGCAAGGAAGCCTCGTGGGCGGCGGTGCGCGACAAGCTGGTCAACGGTGAGCTTGACGCCGCGCATGTGCTGTACGGCCTGATCTACGGCGTGCAGATGGGCATTGGTGGCCAGCAAAAGAACATGGCCACGCTGATGACGCTGAACCAGAATGGCCAGGCCATCACCCTGTCCAACCAACTGCGTGACGAGAAAAAAGTGGTAGACGGTGCCAGCCTGAAAAAACTGATCACCGCCGAACCGCGCGAATACACCTTTGCCCAGACCTTCCCCACCGGCACCCACGCCATGTGGCTGTACTACTGGCTGGCCAGCATCGGCGTAAACCCGATGAAGGATGTGAAAACCATCGTGGTGCCGCCGCCGCAAATGGTGGCCAATATGCGCATTGGCAATATGGACGGCTACTGTGTGGGCGAGCCGTGGAATGCCCGTGCCGTGGCGGACAAAATCGGCTTCACCGTGGCCACCAGCCAGGATATCTGGGCCGGCCACCCGGAAAAAGTGCTGGGTGCCACCGCCGACTTTGTCAAACAGTACCCCAACACCGCCCGCGCCATGGTGGCGGCGATTCTGGAAGCCAGCCGCTATATCGACGCCAAGGCCAACCGCGCCAGCGTGGCCAAGCTGATTGCCGACAAGGCCTATGTCAACGCCCCGGAAGACGTGATTTTCCAGCGCTTCATGGGCAACTACGACAACGGCAATGGCAAGCGCTGGCAGGATGCCAACCTGATGAAGTTCTACGACGAGGGCAAGGTGTCGTTCCCCTACTTGTCTGATGGCATGTGGTTCCTCACCCAGCACAAGCGCTGGGGCCTGCTCAAGTCCGATCCGGATTATCTGGCCATCGCCAAACAGGTGAACCAGATCGAGCTGTACACCCAGGCCGCCGCCATGGCCAAGGTGCCGGTGCCCAAGGATCCGATGCGTTCGGCCAAGCTGATTGACGGCAAGGTATGGGACGGCAAGGACCCGAAGGGTTACGCCAACAGCTTTGCCATCAAGGCTTAAGGAAAGGGGCGCGAGATGACGCAATCTGCCACTGCGGTGCTGGATGCCGCCAAAGAAACCGCCGCCCCGGCGGCGGCCAAAGTAGCGACCGCCCGCCCGGTGCCCGCCGCTCCCGCTGCCGAGGTGAAACCCGGCATCGACTGGCGCGAGTTGATTGGCCAGCGGGTGATTCCGCCGATTCTGGGCTTTGCCCTGTTCATTGCCGTGTGGGCGCTGGTGGCGCAAGTCACCAAGGGCATTCCTGGCCCGCAATCCACCTTTGCGGCGGCGGTGAAACTGTTTGCCGACCCGTTTTACAACGCCGGCCCCAACGACGTGGGCATTGGCTGGAAGATTCTCAACTCGCTGTCGCGGGTGGGGCTGGGCTTTGGCCTGGCGGCGCTGGTGGGCATTCCGGCGGGCTTTTTGCTGGGCCGCTTCATGTTCCTCAATCGCATGCTGTCGCCGGTAATTGGCCTGTTGCGCCCGGTCAGCCCGCTGGCCTGGCTGCCGATTGGCCTGCTGGTGTTCAAGGCGGCACAACCGGCGGCGATCTGGGTGATTTTCATCTCCAGCATCTGGCCGATCATCCTGAATACCGCCGCTGGCGTGTCCACCGTGCCGCAGGATTACCTGAACGTGGCGCGTGTGCTCAAGCTGTCGGAATGGAAAGTGTTCACCACCATTCTGTTTCCGTCGGTGCTGCCGCACCTGATGACCGGCATTCGTTTGTCGATTGGCGTGGCCTGGCTGGTGATTGTGGCCGCCGAAATGCTCACCGGCGGCGTCGGTCTGGGCTTCTGGGTATGGGACGAGTGGAACAACCTGAACGTGGAACACATCATTGTCGCCATCTTTGTGGTGGGGATCATCGGCCTGGCGCTGGAACAAGGGCTGATGATGCTGGCCCGCCGCTTCCAGTACAACTGATTGGGGAGACTGAACATGGATAACCGCTACGTACACCTCGAACAGATCGGCATGGCGTTCGACACCAAAAAAGGCCGCTTTGTCGCGCTGCAAAACGTCAATCTGGACATTGCCCAGGGCGAATTCATCTCGCTGATTGGCCACTCCGGCTGTGGCAAGTCCACCGTGCTGAACGTGATTGCCGGCCTGCTCACCCCCACCTCTGGCGTGGCGCTGGCCGCCGGGCGCGAAATCGACGGCCCCGGCCCGGAGCGCGCAGTGGTGTTCCAGAACCATTCGCTGCTGCCGTGGCTGAGCTGCTTTGGCAATGTTTACCTGGCAGTCGAACGGGTGTTTGGCAAAAACGAAAACAAGACCCAGCTCAAGGCGCGCACTCACGCCGCGCTGGACATGGTGAAAATGACCCACGCCAGCGACAAGCTGCCCAATGAAATTTCCGGCGGCATGAAGCAGCGCATCGGCATTGCCCGTGCGCTGGCGATGGAACCCAAAGTGCTGCTGATGGACGAGCCGTTTGGCGCGTTGGACGCGCTGACCCGCGCCCACCTGCAGGACGAGCTGATGCGCATTGTCCAGGCCACCGGTTCCACCGTGGTGATGGTGACCCATGACGTGGACGAAGCCGTGCTGCTGTCGGATCGCATCGTGATGATGACCAACGGCCCGGCGGCCACCGTGGGGGACATCCTGTCGGTGACGCTGGCGCGACCGCGTGACCGGCTGGCGCTGGCCAACGACCCGGAATACCACCGCTACCGTTCGGCGGTGCTGGAATTCCTCTACCACAAAGAGCTGCGCCCGGCAGCCTGACCCCCGAACTGAACCGATGCTGAATGGATGGCGAACCGGTGCACACCGGCCCGCAGGCCCGAGTCACGCCCGCCATCCGCTGCCGAAGAGTGGAGCAACCATGAAAAAACCCAAACTTGTGATGGTCGGCAACGGCATGGCCGGGGTGCGCACGCTGGAAGAGCTGCTCAAGCTGGTACCGGACATGTACGACATCACCGTCTTTGGTGCCGAGCCGCACCCCAACTACAACCGCATCCTGCTCTCGCCGGTGCTGGCGGGCGAACAGACGGTGAACGACATCATCCTCAACCCGCTGAGCTGGTACGCCGAACACCATATCCGGCTTTACCTGAATCGCAAGGTGGTGCAGATCGACCGCCAGCGTCGGGTGGTGGTGGCCGATGACGGCACCGAAGCCGAATACGACCGCCTGCTGCTGGCCACCGGCTCCACCCCATTCATCCTGCCGGTGCCGGGCAACCAACTGGACGGGGTGATTGGCTACCGCGACATCCACGACACCGAAACCATGATCGAGACGGCCACCCGCTACCGCCACGCGGTGGTGATTGGCGGCGGCCTGCTGGGCCTGGAAGCCGCCAATGGCCTGAAACTGCGCGGCATGGATGTCACCGTGGTGCATCTGTCCGACTGGCTGCTGGAACGCCAGCTGGACCGCACCGCTGGCAAGCTGCTACAAACCTCGCTGGAGGCCCGTGGGCTGAAGTTCCTGCTGGCCAAACAGACTGCCGAGCTGATTGGCGGTGAGGCAGGCCGGGTTACGGCAGTGCGTTTCAAGGATGGCGAGGAAATCCCGGCGGATCTGGTGGTGATGGCCGCCGGCATCCGCCCCAACGCCGCGCTGGCCGAAGCTTCCGGCCTGTATTGCAACCGTGGCGTGGTGGTTAACGACACCCTGCAAACTTACGACCCGCGCATTTACGCCGTGGGCGAATGCGCCAACCACCGGGGTATTGCCTACGGCCTGGTGGCCCCGCTGTACGAACAGGCGCGGGTGGCGGCCAACCATCTGGCCGGCTTTGGCATTGGCAAATACCAGGGTTCGGTGACCTCGACCAAGCTGAAAGTGACCGGCATTGACCTGTTCTCTGCGGGCGAATTCATCGGCGGCGATGGCTGCGAGGAAATCCTGCTCTCCGACCCGGTAGGCGGTGTGTACAAAAAACTGGTCATCCAGAACGACAAGCTGGTGGGGGCCTGCCTGTACGGCGACACCGGCGACGGTGCCTGGTATTTCCAGCTGATCCGCGAAGGCCACGATATTCATGAGGTGCGCGACCACCTGATGTTTGGCGAAAACCACCTGGGTGACGCCGGCCACGCCGGACAAAGTAAGGCGGCCACCATGGCCGACGACGCCGAGGTATGCGGCTGCAATGGCATCACCAAGGGCACCATCGTCAAGGCCATTCAGGAACACGGTCTGACCAGCGTGGACGATATCAAGCGCTGCACCAAGGCCGCCAGCTCGTGCGGCTCCTGCGCCGGGCTGTGCGAACAAATCCTGATTGCCACCGTCGGCGGCGCGGCTGACCTGACGCCCAAAACCGAAAAACCGATTTGCGGCTGCACCGACCACAACCACGCCAGCGTGCGCAAGGCCATCAAGGACTTGCAGCTGACCCGCATTCCCGATGCCATGCGCGCGCTGGAATGGCGCACCCCCAACGGCTGCGCCACCTGCCGCCCGGCGCTGAACTATTACCTGATCTCCACCTGGCCGAAACAAGCCCGTGACGACCCGCAAAGCCGCTTTATCAACGAACGCGCCCACGCCAATATCCAGAAGGACGGCACCTATTCGGTGGTGCCACAGATGAAGGGTGGCGTGACCAACGCCGCCGAACTGCGCCGCATTGCCGATGTGGCCGACAAGTACGCCATTCCGATGGTGAAGATGACCGGCGGCCAGCGCATCGACCTGCTCGGGGTGAAAAAAGAAGACCTGGTCAATGTGTGGAAAGACCTGGGCATGAACTCCGGCCACGCCTACGGCAAGTCGATCCGCACGGTAAAAACCTGTGTGGGTCAGGAGTTCTGCCGCTTTGGCACCCAGAACAGCACGCAAATGGGCATTGAGCTGGAAACCATGCTGGCCAATATGTGGAGCCCGCACAAGGTCAAGCTGGCGGTGTCTGGCTGCCCGCGCAACTGCGCCGAATCCGGCATCAAGGACGTGGGCATTATCGCGGTGGATTCCGGCTGGGAGCTGTATATCGGCGGCAACGGCGGCATCAAGACCGAAGTGGCGCAGTTTCTGGTCAAGGTGACCAGCGCTGACGAGGTGAAGCAATACACCGGGGCTTTCCTGCAGCTGTACCGCGAAGAGGCGTTTTATCTGGAGCGCACCGTACACTTTCTGCACCGGGTGGGCATGGAATACATCCAGAGCCAGGTGCTGGCCAACGCCGAACAGCGTCAGGCGCTGTACGAACGGCTGATCTACTCGCTGGAAGGCTTGCCCGACCCGTGGGCGGCGCGGATTGCTGGCGCGCAGGCACATGAATTCATCCCGCTGACTGTGGTCGAGCCGACCGCGCCGGTGGCCGAAAAGGAGATGGCATGATGCGCACATGGCACACACTCTGCCGGCTGGAAGACATCCCGGTGCTGGGCAGCCGGGTGGTAAAACGCGCTGGCGGCGATATCGCGGTATTTCGCAATGACCAGGATGAAATCTTTGCCCTCCACGACAAATGCCCGCACAAGGGCGGGCCGCTGTCGCAGGGCATTGTGTTTGGCCAAACCGTGACCTGCCCGCTGCACAGCTGGCAGATCAACCTGGCCAGCGGCGAAGCGCTGGCACCGGATCATGGCTGCACCACCCGCTTTGAACTGAAAGTGGAAAACGGCGAGGTGTTGCTCGCCTTGTAAGCCCTCTGCCCCCGGCCAGCCGGTCGGGGGTGCCTGGCAGACTGTGGGCAGTCTGCACAGATGGGCACAGTTCTGTTTGCACGGCAATCGCAGCCCGGTGGTGGACGACTTGTTCCCCCCTCTCTCAGGTGCGTTCACCTCGCATGGTCCCCCCTGCCATGCCCGGATGCTGGCCGTGACCCCACAAGCGGTGACTGTGCCCTTCTCTGCCGTTTGCCCGGTATCTTTTGTTAAGGATGTAGTCATCATGATGACCGTCAAATCCACCTGTTGCTACTGCGGCACCGGCTGCGGTATTGAAATCGACGTCTGCGATGGCCAGGTGTGTGGCGTGCGCGGCGACCCCGACCATCCGGCCAATTTTGGCCGGCTATGCACCAAGGGCCTCACCTTGCCACACACCCTGCACACCGCCTCGCGCCTGGCCGAGCCACGCCTGCGCCCAGGCCGCACCGGCCTGGGCGAGGCGGTCAGCTGGGATATTGCGCTGGACGCCGTCAGCGACCGGCTGGCGGCCATCATCGCCGAGCACGGCCCGGAATCGGTGGCGTTTTACCTATCCGGCCAGATGCTCACCGAAGACTATTACGTCTACAACAAGCTGGCGCGTGGCCTGATTGGCACCCCGCATGTGGACACCAACTCGCGGCTGTGCATGTCCAGCGCTGTCACCGGCTACAAGCTGGCGCTGGGTGCCGACGCGCCGCCGTGCAGCTACGAAGATTTTGACCACGCCGACTGCGTGCTGATTGCCGGCTCGAATATGGCCTACGCCCACCCGGTGCTGTTTCGCCGGCTGGAAGCCGCGCGCACCGCCAACCCGAATATGAAGCTGATTGTGGTCGATCCGCGCCGCACCGACACCGCCGCCAGCGCTGACCTGCATCTGGCCATCCAGCCGGGCACCGATGTGGCGCTGTTCAACGGCATGCTGCATGCGCTGATCTGGGACGACCGGCTGGATCGGGGCTTTATCAGCGAACACACCGAAGGCTTTGCCGAGCTGCGCCACGCCGTGCGCGAATACACCCCGAAAATGGCCGCCGATATTTGCGGCATCAGCGAAGACGCCCTGCTCACCGCCGCCCGCTGGTTTGGTGAAGCGGGCGCGGCACTGTCGCTGTGGTGCATGGGCCTGAATCAATCGGCGCATGGCACTGACAAAAACCTGGCGCTGATTAACCTGCACCTGGCCACCGGCCAGATTGGCCGCCCCGGTGCCGGGCCGTTTTCGCTGACCGGCCAGCCCAATGCCATGGGCGGGCGCGAAGTGGGCGGCCTGGCCACCGCGCTAAGCGGCCACCGCGACCCGGCCAACCCACAACACCGCGCCGAAGTGGCTGCCCTCTGGGGCGTGGACGCGCTGCCGGCTACGCCAGGCAAAACCGCCATTCCGATGTTTGACGCCATCGCCGCCGGCCAGATCAAGGCGCTGTGGATTGTCTGCACCAACCCGGCGCACTCGATGCCGGATGCCAACCAGGTGCGCGAAGCGCTGGCCGCCTGTGAATTTGTCATTGTGCAGGACGCCTACGCCGACACCGACAGCATCGACTACGCCGATGTGCTGCTGCCGGCAGCCGGCTGGGCAGAAAAAGATGGCACGGTAACCAACTCCGAGCGGCGCATCTCGCGCGTGCGCCGCGCCGTGGCCGCGCCGGGCAGCGCCCGCGCCGACTGGGACATCGGCATCGACGCCGCCCGTCGCCTGGCTGCCCGGCTGGGTCGGGGCGGGCATTTGTTTCCCTATGCCGGCCCGGATGAAGTATTTGCCGAGCATTGCCTGACTACCGTTGGGCGTGATCTGGATATTGGCGGCTTGTCGTATGCCGTGCTGGAAGCCGAAGGCCCGCAGCAATGGCCGCGCCCGGCGGGGGCCAGCCAGGGCGCTGCGCGGCTGTATACCGACCACCGTTTTGCCACCGACACAGGCCGCGCCCGCTTTCACCTGACCCCCTACCATGGCGTGGCCGAAGCGGTGACGGCGCGCTATCCCTTCCATCTGCTGACCGGACGCCTGCGTGACCAGTGGCACGGCATGAGCCGCAGCGGGCGGGTGCCGGCGCTGTTTGCCCACACTGCCGAAGCGGTGCTGAGCATGCACGCCGGTGACATGGCCCGTCGTGGCCTGAGCGAAGGCGAACTGGTGCGCATGAGCAACCAGCACGGCGACTGGGTGCTGCCGGTGCAGGCCGACAGCGGCATGCTGTCTGGCCAGTTGTTTGTGCCGATGCACTGGTCATCAGGATTTGTGGCCAGCGCCGGCAGCAATGCGCTGACCGCCGGCAAGATGGACAAGCGCTCGTTTCAGCCTGAGCTCAAGCACGCGGCGGTGCGGCTGGACAAGATCGAGCTGGCCTGGCAGTGCGCAGCGGTGTCGGCGTGTGGCGACCCGGTCAGCCTGCTCACCGCCCTGCGCCCCCTGCTGGCCGAATGCCGCTTTGCCAGCGCCACCCTGCTGGATGGCGATACACCGGCAGTGCGTGTGCGCTTTGCCCACCCCACCCTGCCTTCGGCGCATTTTCTTGCTCAGCTGGATCGTGCGCTGGGGCTGGAGGGTGAAGCTGGCGTGCAACAGCTGTTCAGCGACCCGCGTCGGGGCATCCACAAACTGGCGGTCTGGCAGGGCAGCCGCTTGCGCGGCGTGCGTCTGGCTGGCGAGTGTTGTGCGCTGGGCTGGCTGGGCGAGCGCATTGTCAGCGGTGGCGACATGGGCGAGCTGCGCGCGCTGGTGTTTGCCCCGCAGGCCAGCCCCGCCGGGCTGACCCGCCGGGCGCGCATGGTGTGCCATTGCGCCAAGGTGGATGAAACCGCGATTTATCAGGCGCTGGCCAAGGGCGCCAGCGCTGACAGCCTGCGCGAGACGCTGGGCTGTGGCAGTGGTTGTGGTTCGTGCATGCCGGAGGTGCGGCGGATGGCGGCGGCGGTGAGCAAGGCGGCGTGAGGTCGTGAGATTAGCGGTGCCGCGCGATGCGCAGTCTTCTGGTGCAGCTCAATCGTGCTCAGACCGTGGCACCTAACCGCTTTACCCCCCGTGTGCAGCGCCGAGCATCGCAGACCCTCAGGGGGCAGTCCGGCACGGTTGTTTGAGCGTCGGCGCAGCCGACGCGAGTTTCCGGGCCGGCCCTGAGGGTCGAGAAGCACAGGGCACCCAGCCGCAGGCTGGGCGCGGAAGTCGGGTCGCCTTTCTTTGCCTTCTTTCTTTGGCGAAGCAAAGAAAGAAGGGCGGATGCGAGACGCACTCTCGCCTTAATTCAGCTGCCGCGCATGCGCGGCATCCAACATAAAACACCGTCCACGTAGCGGTTACCCCCGCCAAGGAGAACCATGATGACATCCCCCGGAAAAGTCTGGCTGATCGGTGCCGGTCCTGGCGACCTGGAGCTGCTCACCCTCAAGGCCGTGCGCGCACTGGGCGAAGCCCGCATCTGGCTGGTTGACGACCTGGTCAACCCCGACATCGCCCAGTTTGCCCTGCCCGGCACCCGCATCATCGGCGTGGGCAAGCGCGGCGGCTGCCGCTCCACCCCGCAAAGCTTCATCAACCGGCTGATGGCGCGCTACGCCCGCCAGGGCCAGATTGTTGCCCGGATCAAGGGGGGCGACGCCATGCTGTTTGGCCGGGGCGGCGAAGAAGTGGCCTATCTGCAGGCACGCGGCATCGCCGTGGACGTGGTCAACGGCCTGACCGCCGGCCTGGTGGGTGCGACCCACGCCGGCATTCCGCTCACCCACCGTGACTGCACCCGGGGGGTTACATTTGTCACCGCCCACGCTCAGGACCATTCCGAACCGGACTGGGCGGCACTGGCGGCCACCGGCACCACGCTGGTGATTTACATGGGCATGCGCCGCACCGAATCCATCCGCGCCGGCTTGCTGGCCGCCGGACTGCCGGCCAGCAAGCCGGTGGCCGTGATCGAACGCGCAGCGTCGCCGCAAGAACGGGTGCTGCTCAGCTCGCTGGGGCAATTTGCCAGCGACGCCCAGCGCGGCGGCTACGCCAGCCCGGCAGTGATTGTGGTGGGTGACGTGGTTGGCCTGGCCCGGCAGCAGGCCGAGGCCGGGCCCTTGCTGGCGCGTTGCGCTTGATGTTGCGCACCATGTTATGCCAATAACATGGTGCGCTGCCATATGACCGGCTATTTTGTCTTGAATGCCACAATTGAGTGCAGTATTTGCACCAATTTATCGCTTGCGCCCAATTGGCTTGCCTTGTGCCAAGCGGATTTGCCGGGTTTTTTCCAGAAAAGCCGCCTGTCGATAATCTGACAATGCTGCGCCGCATTATCTGACCCGGCCAGATGTATCTGGCTTTTTGCAAGTGCAATCACCTGTAATGGCATGTTTCTTAATTGTTTGTTTGAATATCGCACTGGTGCGATATTTTTTTCACGACTATAATCTTCCTCCTTGCCATATTGAATCTAACCGCGCTGGCTTGCTTGAAAATCAGGATAAAGTAGGCCGGACCGCCTGATTTTATGCACCAGAATGGAACATATTGCTGATAGTGCAAGCATGGCAGAACCTGGCCGCCTGAATGCGTCGCGCCAATTCCATAAAAAAATGTCTCAATACCGGTTTCAGCCTGGACAACAGCTTCGTATGCTCGACTGTTTTTGTCCGCTGGCCAAACCGTCAACCTGTGGGTGACCGGCCTGCCGGGACAGGATGAGACAGAGCTGCCGCACCTGGGTGCGGCAGCTCTCAAAACGAAAACAACAGGAGTGTTAACCATGGCAACCCCTCAGCGCAGCGGATTGGGGCGATTCAGCCTGAAAACCTTGTTTGTGATCATGAGCAGCATGGTCATGCTGGGCTACCTGGCCTTTGGCCTGTGGACCTGGAAAGTGATGGCGCAAGTGCAGGTCAATGGCCCGGAATATCACCGGGTGGTGCTGGGCAAGGATCTGATCGCCGATATTTTGCCCCCGCCAAAGTACATCATCGAAACCTATCTGGTTACCCTGCAACTGGATCGTGCCCAGCCGGCAGAACGCGCCGCGCTGATTGAGCGCACCAAGGTGCTGAAAAAGGAATACGACGATCGCCAGGCGTTCTGGACCACCACCGAGTTTGAGCCAGACCTCAAGAACGCCATGATCAAAACCACGCACGAACCGGCGATGCGCTACTACAGCATCCTGTTCGAGCGCTATCTCCCTGCGCTGCAAGCCGGTGACGACGTCGCCCGCACTGCCGCGCTGGCCGACATGCACACCGCCTACCAGCAGCACCGCAGTGCGGTGGACAGTCTGGTGGCCGATACCAATAAGTTTAACGCCCGAGTGGAAGTGGAAGCCGCACAAAGCATCGTCGAAGGGCGGATTGGCATGCTGACCATCTGGCTGCTGGCCCTGCTGAGCGTGATTGGTTTTTCCGTGCTGCTGGCGCGCTACCTGTTGCGCGTGCTCGGTGGCGATCCGCAGGTGGCCATGCAGGTGGTGCAGGCGATTGCCCACAACGACCTGCACCAGCCGGTCACCGTGCAGGCCGGCGACCGCCATTCACTGCTGGCGGCCATCGGTTCGATGCAGTCGCACCTCAAAACCGTCATCAGCGAGGTGAGCACCGCCGCCCAGGAGCTGTCGGCGTCGTCGCAGCACCTGAACGCCACTTCGCAACAGGTGTCGCTCAGCTCGACCGAACAAAGCGAAGCGGTGATGTCGGTGGCCGCCGCGATGGAAGAAGTGGCCATTGGCATTGCCCATATTTCTGACAATGCCGAAGGCGCGCACCGCCTGGCCAGCGAGTCGCATGACCGTTCGGTCACCGGCATTCAGCTGGCAGAGAGTGCATCGCGGCAAATGGCCGAGCTGCAGGGCACCGTGCAGGCGTCGTCAGAAAAGATCTCTGCGCTGCAAACCAACTCCGAACTGATTCGCAACGCCGCCGAAACCATCCGCAGCATTGCCGACCAGACCAATCTGCTGGCACTGAACGCGGCCATTGAAGCCGCCCGCGCCGGTGAGGCGGGACGCGGCTTTGCCGTGGTGGCCGATGAAGTGCGCAAGCTGGCGGAAAACACCGCCCGCGCCACCGGCGAAATCGACCAGGTGATTCAGGCCATCCATCTGGACATGGGCCACGCCGTGGTGACCATGGACGATGGCGTCAACCGGGTGACCGACGGCGTCAGTGTCACCCGCGAGCTGGGCAGCTCGATGCACGAACTGGCCAGCGGGGCCGACGGCGTGGTCAGCACGGTATCTGAAATCACCATGTCGCTGCGCCAGCAGACCGCCGCCCACGAGCAGGTGGCGGCCAATGTGGAAACCATTGCCCGGATGAGCGAAGCCAATAGCGGCGAGGTGAAGCGGATTGCCAGTGCGGCAGAAACCCTGGCGCAACTGGCCCAGCGCTTGCAGAGCGCAGTGAGTGTGTTCCGGCTGAGTTGAATCAGGCGCGCGGACAAGTTGCTGTTATTTGCCCTCCAGCTGGCGTGGACGCAGTTCGTACAGCAGCATCAGGCAGGCGCTGCATGCGGCCAGCGCGCCCACGGCCAGCAGCAGCAGGCCGCCAGCGGCCATCTGCCCGTCCATGCCCGGTTCTGATTGCTGGAAGAAGTCCAGCGCAATGCGCACCACCCACAGCGTGGCGGCCAGGGTGGCGGCCATCAGGCTGCCCAGCCAGCACAAATCGGCCAGGGTGATCCGCAAATGATGCGCCATCGAGACAGGCGCGTTCAGGCTCAGTCTGGTTTTCATGATGCGCACTCCAAAATGTTGTTGTGCAACATAATGAGCACAAGCCATGCCAGTTTGATGATAAGCAGATGACAGTCTGCCTCGTTGGGTGGCGGCAAAAATCCTTGTTAATACAGGCAGATTGGCCAGGGTTGATACCTGGCGCAGCCGTGCCTGCCGAGGTGACGTGGGCTGCCCGCTGGGTGCGTGCCCCAATCGGCAGCGCGTTGATATTGCGTTGCACCAAAAGCTGGCGTGACTAGTCGTCAATCACCTTCAAGCACAAGGGTTCATACGAGCCAATTTATGCCGGGTATCTCGGTTTAATTTCTGTTAAAACAAAACCTTACTTTGCCACAGCGAACCACCCACCGTCTCCCGCCGCATCATTCCCGCGCAGGCGGGAATCCAATGGCAAACACGATTTTTCTGAATAAATCAGCGTATTCCTAGACCACGCCCCAATACAAAAAAACCGGCTATTGCCGGTTTTTTTGCGGAGCCAAAACAGACTATCTCGCCCTGGCGAATCACTCCTGCCAGTTAGGCTTACGTTTTTCCAGCAGGGCAGCCACGCCTTCACGGCCTTCCGGGCTGCTGCGCACACCTGCCACCTGCTCGGCGGTAAACTCGACCAGCGCCGGGTTGATCACCTTGCCCCACACATCGCGCAGCAGTGCCTTGCTGCCGGCAATCGCGTTAGGGCCATTGCGCACCAGCATTTCGGTCAGGTAGTTCACCTGAGCCTGCAGTGCTTCATGCTCGACCACAATATGCACCAAGCCCAGCCGCTTGGCCTTTTCGGCGTTGAAGCGTTCGGCAGTGATGAAATAGCGGCGGGCAGCGCGTTCACCCATGGCGCGCACCACATACGGGGCGGTGGAGGCCGGAATCAGCCCCAGCCGCACTTCGGAAAAACCAAACAGCGCTTCAGCAGTGGCCACTGCCACGTCGCAGCAGGCCACCAGGCCTGCACCCACGCCAAATGCCGAACCTTGCACACTGGCAATGGTGGGCAGGCGCAGGGTGTCCAGCTTGTACAGCAGGCGTGCCAGGCTTTGCGCATCGTGCAGATGCTCGGCCTCGGTGTAGTCGGTCATCCGGCGCATCCAGTCCAGATCCACCCCGGACGAGAAGCTCATGCCGTTGCCGGTCAGGATCAGCACTCTGGCCGCCGGATTGGCCTGGATGGTGTCGAGCAAGGCGCTGAGCTGGTCGATCAGGCTATTGTCGATGGCGTTGTGCAGTTCGGGGCGGTTCAGCGTTACGGTAGCCACCCCGTTGGGGGCCAGCGAATACAGGATGGAATCAGTCATCGGAATCAGGCTCACGGCGTGCGGGGATAAAGTAGTGCTGATTGTAGCGGCAAGCCACCGGTTGTGGTTGACGCTTTCATGACAAAGCCGGGCGGGCTTTCCCCCTTGCCCGGCAAGCTGCCGAATTTAGCCAGCCAGAAACTGGCTGGTCAGCGCCACAAACTGGGGCAGTGCTTCCAGATGGCTGGCGTGGCCAGCACCAGGCAGCACTTCCAGACGGGCATCAGCCAGACCGGCCAGCAGCGCATCGGCCTGGTAGCGCGGGGTCAGGCGGTCTTCGCTGCCCACCAGCACCAGGCTGGGAATGCGGATGTCGCCCAGCCAGGGGCGGGCGTCGTGCGCCAGAACCCCGGCGCTCAGCCGGGCAATCGGTGCCCAGGGAAACTGCCCGGCCAGTGCGCGCATGGCGTCCAGCATGGGCTGCTGGGTGGCCAGAAACTGGCTGCCAAAAATCCACGGCAGGCTGTCGGTAAAGCGCAGGTCAGCGCCGCCGGCCTGTTCTGCTGCTGCCCAGCTGGCGGCAATGGCGGCATTGGCCGCGTCGGAATACGCCAGCGTGCTGGCCAGCACCAGCCGCTCGACGCTGGCCGGGTGGCGGTGGGCCAGATGCTGCGCCACCATGCCGCCATACGACAGGCCCAGCAGGCGCACCGGGCCAAGATCCAGCGCGGCAATCAGGCTGGCCACGTCGTCAGCCTGCTGGTCAAGCGAATAGGCGTCGGTTTCTGGCTTGCTGCTTTGCCCCTGGCCGCGCAGGTCCAGCGTCAGCACGCGAAACTGCTGGGCATACAGCGGCACATGCCAGCCCCAGGCGGCAGTGGTCATGGTCAGGCCATTGAGCAGCACCAGGGTATGCGGACCGGTGCCAGTGAGTTCGTAGTACAGCGATTGGCCATCGGCCAGCGTATGCAGGGACATGGGGAATATTCCGGATGAAAGTGTGCTCAGTATAGCGGGAAGAGACAGCAGTCTGGCATACGCTTCGGCCAGAAAGAGGGTGATTCATGCAGAAAAATCCGGGCAGCAAAGGCGTGGGCAGCGGGTGGCGTTCCCGTCTTGTGTGCGGGAACGCCGGGGCGCTTTTCAGGGAGAGCCAACATTAAGGAGGCGCTGATTGATGCAGAAAAATCGTGTTTGCCAAAAATAAAATCTAGCAAAATCAACACACTGGATTTCCGCCTGCGCGGGAATGACGGGGTGAGGGCGCGGTGGGTGCTTAGCACGCCTCGCCCACAGCCGGGCCGCGCAGGCTGTCTGCCGGCACCTCCAGTGCTGCTACCTGTGCCTGCAGCGCGGCAAAGGCCGGCGTGGCGGTGTGCGCCTGCCAGTCGGCGGCGCTGCCCTGGCCGGCCATGCCGTCCAGGCGGGCCAGCAGTTCGGGCGGGGCGGCAAAGTCCAGCGTGGCCAGCAGCTGGTCGGCCAGGTCTGGCCGGTTGCACACCAGCGCCATATCGCAGCCGGCGGCAAAGGCGGCCTGGGCGCGGGCGGTGATGTCGCCAGCTGCGGCGGCACCTTCCATGCACAGGTCGTCGCTGAAGATCACCCCGGCAAACTGCAATTGGCCGCGCAAAATATCCTGCAGCCAGCGGCGGGAAAACCCGGCAGGCTGGGCATCCACTGCCGGGTAGACCACATGCGCCGGCATCACCGCCGCCATGCCGGCGGCGGCCAGGCGGGCAAATGGGCGCAGGTCATCGCGCTCCAGCGCCGCCAGCGGGCGTTCGTCCAGCGGAATCACATGGTGGGAATCGCCTTCCACCCAGCCGTGCCCCGGAAAATGCTTGCCGCAGGCCGGCATGCCGCCGCGCGCCAGGCCGGCCTGCAAGGCCAGTGCCAGTTCGCTGACCACGTCCGGGTCACGGTGAAACGCCCGGTTGCCAATCACCGCACAGCGCGACCAGTCCAGATCCAGCACCGGAGTAAAGCTCAGGTCCACCCCGCAGGCGCGCAGTTCGGCAGCCAGCACTTCACCCACCGCCTGCGCGGTGTGGCGGGCGCGTTCGGGCGAGTCGGCCCACTGCTCGCCCAGGGTGCGCATCGATGGCAGTCGGGTAAAGCCTTCGATAAAACGCTGCACCCGGCCACCTTCGTGATCGACGGCAATGATCAGCGCCGGGGTGCGCAGGGCGTGAATGTCGGCGGTCAGGGCGCGCAGTTGGGCCGGCGACTGAAAATTACGCCGGAACAAAATCACCGCGCCCACCAGCGGGTGGCGCAGGCGCTCACGTTCGGCATCGGTAAGGCTGAAGCCGGCAATATCCACCATTACCGGGCCGCGTGGGCAGAGAACGGGCATGACTACTCCTTAAAACGAGAACAGTAGAACAAGAACAGCTTGAAAACACGCAGCGTGTTTGGTTGACGGATCGGCTGATGAATGTTGAAGAGTGCCAGGGGGCAAACATCCATATCCAGCACAACCAACCGTCTGGATTTCCGCGCTTGCCGGTTATTCCGCCAGCGCGGCCAGCAGAATGCGCAGCATGGCCGCCGTGGCCCCCCAGATGAACTGGTCGCCGTGGGTGAGCGACAAATATTGCCCGCGCCGGCCTTCCTGCTGGTAGTCGTGGCGGATGTAGTTGGCCGGGTTGAGCGCCAGCGGCAGCGGCAGCTCGAAAATCTCCGCCACCTCGCCCACCTGGGCGGTCAGCCGCACTGGCGGCAAAATCAAGCCCACCACCGGGGTGACACAAAAGCCGGTGACGGTGACATACGCCGGCAACTCGCCCACCACCGTTACCCGCTCCGGAGCCAGGCCGATTTCTTCGTGTGCTTCGCGCAATGCGGCAGCACAGGCGCTGGCGTCGTCGGCTTCCTGCTTGCCGCCCGGAAAGCTGATCTGCCCGGCATGGTGGCGCAGCCCGGCTTCGCGGCGGGTGAGCAGAATGGTGGGCTGGCCTGGATGCCATAGCAGCGGCACCAGTACTGCTGCCGGGCGGGTGTGGCTGGGCTGGCGGTGGGGAATGTCGCCGGGCAGTTCGGCCAGAGGCCGGGCCAGGCGTTCACTCAGCCATTGGCGGGCGTGATCGGGGTCAAGAGGCAGCATGGTGGACGGTCGCAACACAGAAGGGGCAGTGTAGCGCGTTTTGGCCGGGCAGCGCACCGGCCAACGCTGCGGATACCGCTCAATAATGCGGCGGGATGTCCTGTTGCAGCTGGGCCAGCAGGCTGCCGCCTTCGGGGGCGTCGCCTGCTGGCTGTTGCAGCATGGCGTACAGCTGGCGCAGTTGCTGTTGCTGCAGGTCGAGCTGCTGTTGCTGGCGGTTCAGCGCCAGATTCAGGCTGTCAATCAGTTCATCCTGCAGGGCCAGGCGGATTTCCAGTTCGGTCAGGCGGTGGTCGGTGTCGGTCACGGGTGGGGTCCATTCAGGGCAAAAAATGCCGCAACAGCCGGGCGCTGCGGCGGCTGGCGTGCCGGCATTGTAACGCCAGAAGCGTGGGCCTGGCCGATCTTAACTGGCCTGGCGCTGGGCTTCCAGTGTACGCACCGTATCGCCCAGGTCGGCCATCAGCTTGTCCAGCCGGCGGGTGGCACCGGCAATGATTTCGGTTTCGGCAGACAGGCTTTGCGTGGACTGGCCGATTTCTTCGATGTCGCGGGTAAATTCACAGAACCCCTCCGACTGCGAGCGCCCGGACTCGGACACCTTGGCCAGCACCCGCGACAGATTGCGCGTGCCACTGATGATCTGCCCCAAGCTGTCCTGGGCGCTGCGGGCGTGGCTGGCCCCTGTGGTCATTTTCTGGTTGCCATCGCGCATGGCCAGCAGTGCCTGGGTGGTGCCACTGACAATCAGCGTGGTTTTCAGGTCGATTTCCTTGGTGGCCTTCTGCGTGCGTTCGGCCAGCTTGCGCACCTCGTCGGCCACCACGGCAAAGCCGCGCCCGGCTTCGCCCGCACGCGCGGCTTCAATCGCCGCGTTCAGCGCCAGCAGGTTGGTCTGGTCGGCAATCTCGGCAATCATCTGGGCAATGCCGCTGACCTCATTGCTGCGCCGGCCCAGTTCTTCCATCTGCGCGGCAGCCAGGCCAATCACCTCGCTGGCCTCGGTCAGCCGGCGCATGGCGCTGTCCATCACCTCGCCGCCTTCGCCGGCCTGGCTTTCGGCCTGGCGCGACACCTCGGCGGCCTGACTGGAGGTGTCGGCGTTCTTGCGGGTTTGCTGGTCCATATTCTGCACGGCCACCACCATGGTGGTCGTGCGCTTGGTCTGCTGGGTCATGGTGGTGGCCATCATATGCGCCGAGTCGGCAATTTCCTTGCTTTCCCGGCTGGCGGCACGAATCGAACGGGTCACCTGCTCCAGCATGCGCGACAGCCCGGCGTGCGAGCGTTCGGCTTCTTCCCGCGCCTGCTCCAGCTTGGTAAAGCCCCGGCTCTTGGCCCCTTCAAACGCCAGCACCAGCGCCAGCACGACAATGGTCAGGCCGATCAGCGACTTGGCTTGCAGCGAGGCCAGCGCCTCGGGCGGAATCGGCGACACCGGCAGCCAGTCCGGGTGGCCATGCGCCACGGTAAAGCCGCCGATGGCGATAAAGGTCAGCACGCTCCACACATAGCCGGCGCGCCGCCCGGAAACAAACACTGCCGCCACCGGGATGCAGGCATACCAGATGATGGAGGTGGACATGATGCCGTTGTTGACATACACCATCCAGCTGACCATGGCGAACATCACCGTGGTGACATATTCCGCTGCCAGCCACACCTTGGCGCTGAACTTGAGCAGCGCAATGGCCAGCACCATGCCCACCCCGCCCAGCACAATGCCGTGCGCCATCGGGTAGTGGTGCAGCTTGTAATACGACAGCGCAAACAGTGGTGCCAGTCCGCCAGCCAGCACGGCCACGGTGATGACCGTACGCGCCTGGATCAGTTCGTCCTGTTGCAAGGTATCCGGCAGCAGCCGCTCCAGCAGTGATTTCCCCGCCATGTTTCCCTCTCCTCGTCATCGATTGCCTCAGGGTGCAACGTATCGCCCCTGTTGAGTGGCCCGCCGTCCGATTTTGACTTGCAATACAGGTGTCTGGGCCCGATGGACACCGGTTCGGCGAAGGCGATTATCCACCGTTTTAGCAATAAATCAAACGGATGTTTGAGTTATTTTGCTGCTGCAGTGCAATAGTGTGCCAGGGGACAGACAGACAAAAACATGACTCGATGCGCGGCAAGCCCCGTTGCTCAAGGCTGGGAAGGATAGCGTGGGCGGCGTAGCCGTCCTGAGGCGGTCGTGTGGGAGAAGTGAGCGATGCGGCCAGGTGACCAGCAGCAGGAACCCGCCGAAGCGACGCATGCCGGCTCGATGCCGGGATGAGCGCCGTAGGAATCCCCCGACTTCAGGCGGGGGAGGATGTCAATTTTTTCTGTTGGCCCGTTTTGCCGGCATATTGCAATTAAATGTCATTTCATGGTTTTGCAATCTTGTTCACGCAAGATGGCGGACTTGTTCCCCCCGACATTGACCGCCGTCCGATGAAAATTTCCACCCGTTTATTTGCCCAGGCGCTGCTGGCGGCCATCACCCTGCTGGTGGTGATGGCCACCAGCGCCTGGCAACTGGCCGATATCCGCCACGCCCTGGAACGCGCCCAGCGCAGCCAGCAAGCCGTGTTTCAGCTGACCGCCGCCAAGGCCGCCGCGCTGACCCTGGCCAAGGCCGACCCGATTCTGCCAGACACCGTGCCGCTGCTCACCCACACCGAGCGCAGCGTGGCCCAGGCGCTGGCGCAAGTGGCGGCGCTGGCACCGGGCACCCGTGCGCTGCATGCGCCGTGGCAGGAATACCTGCGCCAGTTTCGCAGCGCCGTGCAGATTGCCAGCGTCAGCCCAGCCGACGCGCTGAGCATTCCCGACCAGATTTACGCCCTGCACCTGCAACCGATGCTGCAACAGCTTGACCGCCACAGCGCCCAACTGAGCGAACAGGCCCGCGCCGACGCCGACGCAGCCAGCGCCGGGCTGAACCGCCTGCTGTGGAGCGTGCTGATTCCACTGGGCTTGTCGGCCCTGCTGATTGTCGGCAGCCAGACCTGGCTGGCCGGCCAGTTGTCGCGACGGCTGGCGGCGCTGTCACGCGACACCCGGCAACTGGCTGCCGGCAACCTGTCGGTGCGGCTGAACGCCCGGCGCAACGATGAAATTGGCCAGCTGGCGCATACCTTCAATGGTTTTATCGACGACCTGGCCAGCCTGATCCATCGCGCCCAGCATGACGCCCAGGCGATTGACGACAATGCCCGCTCGCTGGCCGGCATGGGGGCCAGCGTGTCGGCGCAGGCGCGCGATCAATCGGTGGCGGTGCGCGCTGCCAGCAACCACATCGAAGCCATCAGCCAGGATGTGCACCGGATTGCCCTGGCCGCCAGCCAGGCCAGTGACGAAGCCGCCGACGCCGAACACCTGGCGGCGCAGGCGCGGGACATGGGCGCGCGGGCGATTCAGGCGCTGGACGAATCACAGCAGGCCGTGGGTGACGCCGACAGCCACTTTGCCGTGTTTGCCCAGCGTCTGAGTGGCATTGAACGCCTGGCGGACAGCATTGGCGAGATTGCCGGGCAGACCAATCTGCTGGCGCTGAACGCCGCGATCGAAGCCGCCCGCGCTGGCGAGCAGGGGCGCAGCTTTGCCGTGGTGGCCGATGAAGTGCGCAAGCTGGCTGAACGCGCCAGCTGCTCCACCCAGGACATCAGCCGGCTGGCGGCTGAAGTTCACGGCGACCTGCACGCGGCCCGCCAGGCGATGGACGCCACCCGCGACGCCGTGGAAGGTGCCAGCGCCGAAGGCCAGGCCATGGCCGATGCCCTGGGCTGCATCACCCAGGGGGTGCGCACCGTGGCCGGCCATATTCACCGCATGGCCGAACACACCGAAGCGCAGTCGCAAGCCTGCCACGCGCTGGCCGGCCATCTCGAGCAAGTGGCCAACGGTGCCAACCAGGCGGTGGCCGAGGTGGACGCCACCCACCAGCGGATTGAAGCGCTGGCCAGCATTGCCCAGTCGAAAACCCGTGGCATGTCGCGTTACGCCGGGACAATGCAGGCCAGCCCGGCGTAAGCCATGGGGGGCGTGGTCTGGCATGACGGGCGCGATGCGTCCGGCAGCGGCCTGTGCGCAACGGCAGACCCATTCCGCCAGAACATGCGGCAGATCAAACCACGCTAATGATAGCGCCATGCGGTATTGCACGGCCTGTCCATTCCGGGTAACGTCGCCGGGTTGTCTGACACCTAATAAAAGAGGAGCGAGCTCGCATGAAACTTGAAACCATCGCCGTCCACGGCGGCTACAGCCCGGACCCCACCACCAAGGCCGTGGCCGTGCCGATCTATCAGACTGCCAGCTATGCCTTCGACAGCGCCCAGCATGGGGCCGACCTGTTTGACCTGAAAGTTCAGGGCAATATCTACACCCGGATCATGAACCCGACCACCGATGTGCTGGAAAAGCGCGTGGCCGAGCTGGAAGGCGGGATTGCCGGGCTGGCGCTGGCCTCGGGCATGGCGGCCATTCTGTACGCGATTCAAACCATTGCCGAAACCGGCGACAACATCATCGCCACCAGCACACTGTACGGCGGCACCTACAACCTGTTTGCCCATACCCTGCCGCAGCTGGGTATCGAAGTGCGCTTTGTCGATTATCGCGACCCGCAGGCGGTGGCTGCGCTGGTGGATGCGCGCACCAAGGCGGTGTACTGCGAATCGGTGGGCAATCCGCTGGGCAATGTGGCCGACCTGGCCGCGTTTGCCGACGTGGCCCACGCCAGCGGCGTGCCGTTGATTGTCGATAACACCGTGCCGTCGCCGTATCTGTGCCGCCCGTTTGAACACGGGGCCGATATTGTGGTGCACTCGCTGACCAAATACCTGGGCGGCCACGGCAACAGTATCGGCGGCATCATTGTCGATTCCGGCAAATTCCCCTGGGGCGAGCACAAAGAGCGCTTTGCCCGGCTGAACACGCCGGATGTCAGCTACCACGGGGTGAACTATGTGGAAGCACTCGGCCCGGCAGCCTACATTGCCCGCGCCCGCGTGGTGCCGCTGCGCAATATGGGCGCGACCATTTCGCCGTTCAACAGCTTTTTGATCCTGCAAGGCATCGAAACCCTGGCGCTGCGCATGGACCGCATCTGCGACAACGCCTTGCGCGTGGCCGAGTACCTGGCCGCGCACCCGGCGGTGAACTGGGTGGAGTACGCCGGCCTGGCCGACAATCCGAGCAAGCCGCTGGTGGACCAATACATGGGCGGTCGCGCTTCGGGCATTCTGTCGTTTGGGGTGAAATCCGGCCGCGAAGGCGGCGAGCGCTTCCTGGATGGCCTCAAGCTGATTACCCGTCTGGTGAATATCGGCGACGCCAAGAGCCTGGCCACCCACCCGGCCAGCACCACCCATCGTCAATTGAACGACGAAGAACTGGCCAAGGCCGGGGTGAAGCCGGACATGGTGCGTTTGTCGATCGGGATTGAACATATCGACGATATTCTGGCTGATATCGACCAGGCGCTAGCCACGGCATAAAGCGCACGCTAGCCTACTCGACACAGTCGGTTGATTGATCAAGTGGCACATTCAATATCCTGAATGTGCCACTTTTTTATGCCAATAAATGACAAAGAGAAAATAAAATTCATTTTGCTTGTCTTGCCCGGGGTTAATTTTCAGGTAGGCCTGCACCAGGCAAATGCATGAGATTAAATGCATTAAATAAATTGCTTTATCGACACTCTGTTTTGTTATCGTGCGCGCAGCCTATCAAAAGGTTGACTTTTAAGAAAACTTCCATAAATATAATAAGCCCATCAGGATGTGCATGGGCGTGCTATGTCTTTGGCGTGGTATATACATGTAAAACTACGGTATTTTATATTTGCCGTGGAAATATATTGTGCCTCTGTATCTCTTGCTGTATATATTTTCGGGAAATTCACGTGTTAAGTATTATTAATATGATGCGAGGTCAATCATGAGTGCAGTATCCAGCAGCAGTAGTTATACCTTGGCAGCAGGGGAAGATACCCTCTATCTAACAGGCGGTAGCAATGTTGATGGTGCCGGAGATAATTTGAATAACAAATTGATTGGCAATAGCGGAGCCAATATCCTTTATGGTTACGATGGCCATGATAGCTTGTATGGTGGCTCAGGTAGCGATACGTTATATGGTGGTATCGGTAATGATATTCTTGACGGCCAGGCTGGCGCTGACTTGATGATCGGAGAATTAGGCAATGACTATTATGTGGTCGACTCGCTTGCCGATATCGTCGTGGAACAGGTAGGAGAAGGCACTGATACGGTTCGCTCTGCATTGGTTAGCTATATCTTGCCAGACAATCTGGAATCTCTAGTGCTTTCTTCAAGTGTGGCGATCAGTGGTGTGGGTAATTCGCTGAACAATGCCCTGACTGGCAATAGCCTGGACAATCTTCTACAAGGACTGGATGGTGCCGACACTTTGTACGGTGGTGCAGGTAATGACACGCTGGAAGGGGGCAGTGGCAATGACACGCTGGATGGTCAGGCTGGTGATGATCTCATGAGCGGTGGTAATGGCAATGACAGTTATGGCGTAGACAGCTTGAATGACGATGTTGTTGAGGCTGCAGGCGAAGGGGTCGATACATTGTATTTCCATCTGGCCAGTGATGTTGATGCGCTTTATATGACTGGCTATGTAGTTCCAGATAATGTAGAAAATGTGGTTATCAACTCGGCATTTTATTCTCCTTATATGGAACTGATTGGTAGCAACGCGAATAACCTGCTCAAGGACCTGACGCCCACGGGCATCAGTATTATTCATGGCATGGGTGGTAATGATACTATCTATGGTGGTAGTAGTACGTACGCAGCAAACAATTATCAAGAACTTTATGGCGATGATGGCAATGACACCATCTATGCCTATGGCGCTGACTCGGTATTGGGCGGCTCTGGGAACGATGTGCTGATTTCCATGCAAGGCGCTAATATCTTGTGGGGGGGTGTCGGTGATGACACCTATATCATGTATCAGGGGGCACTCAGTTCAGCCGGGGAACTGGCCAATGAAGGACATGATAGGCTCAAATCGTATGGCAGCTACTCTCTGGAAAACTGGGAGATCGAAGATCTGACCTTGATGGAAACCACCTACTTTACTGAAGGTACGGGCAATCATCTGAATAATGTCCTACAGGGGAGTTCAGCCAGCAACCGGCTGTACGGCATGGAGGGGAACGATACCTTGATTGGCTGGGGCGGCGACGATGAACTGCAAGGTGGGTCAGGTGATGATCTGATCAAGATCGGGGTGGACTCCTTGACGGCGCCAGCTTGGGGGGGAATGCAATGGGTGTATGGCAATGAAGGCCATGATACCTTCTGGATTGGCAATAACTATCGCGGCAACCACGCCATCTACAACACCAGCGGCGTGGATAGCCTGGTGATCAATGACTTTACCTCAGGTGAAGACCATATCCGCTTGGCGCTGTCTCCTACCGCAGCTAATCCGACAACCGTGAATCAGGTGTTCACTCGCCTGCTTGGTGCGCCATTGCAGACCACCGCCGACTGGGATGCCTTGTTGAGTCTGGGATCTGCATCAGGCAGTGCTGCTGCACCGACGCTGACCGCAATCCGCTATGATGAAGATCCTGCATGGCAATACGTGACTTACCTGATTCTGGATCGTAGCGATAGCGCCACGTTCACCAGCGATGATTTGTGCATCTATATCTCGGGTGGTGTGGACTTCCAGGTGTCGGACTTTATTTTTGACCATATGTAACAATGCCATGTCTTGCTCGCTTGGTGAGGTTCAGCCGTGGTGTGCTTGAACATATGCCCACGCTGCAGGCTGCTCGGCCTGATATCGACCAGGCGCTGGGCGGGGCATGATTCACCGGTAGCAGGCTATTGCGTTAACACGGTTTTTTAAAACACAAAAAGGCCATCCTATACCCAGGATGGCCTTTTTGTGTTTTGCTTTGGATAATTTGATTGTTTAAAATATACCTGAATATAAATTAATAATATCACGTATTCAGACACCCTGATTAACGTCCCTCATCTGGCCATGTATCCGGTTGCCAGACCCGGTATTGCGCTGCTGGCTATCACCCTGGTCATTGGCTTGCATTCCACTCGCAGAGAACACTGAATCACTCTGGCATTCGGGGTGATTCAGCGCTTTCTCTTATCTGTGCGGCCTGCACAATCTTGTTCCCATCACCATTATAGGGAGACATGCGTCTATCCGGCGCATGCCAATTACCTGGGTCACCATTCGTGACACCGGGCATCCCATTTCTAAGGAGAGAACCTCATGATGAATTCATTGCGTCACCGTCTGCTTGGCTTTGTGCTGGTGGTGGTGATGAGTCTGGCTGCCGTGCTGACGGCAGTGGCGTATTTGCATGCCTATGCCGCCGCCGAAGTGGAAGTGCGTAACACCATCAGCCAGATCACCAGCAACAAGGTGGCCTTTATCAACGAGTGGGTCAGTTCCCGCCAGCGCATCGTCAACAGTGTGCTGCTGAATGTCGGCCACGGCCTGCTCAAGCCGGTGCTGGATCAGGCGCGCATTGCTGGCGGATTTGACGATTGCTACCTGGGCGAGCCGGATAAGACCATGACCTTGAGTCAGGCAACAGCGCCAGAAAACTACGACCCCACTGGACGGCCCTGGTATGTGGCCGCCGTGGCCAGCGAAGGCCCGATTGCCTCGCCGCCGTATCTGGACGCCACCAGCAAGCAGCCAGTCATCACCTTTGCCCAGGCCCTGCGCCGAAATGGCCAGCTGGTTGGCGTGGTGGGTGGCGATGTGCTGCTCAAGCGGGTGGTGGAAGAAGTGCTGGCCACCCAGCTGCCCGGCAATGGTCAGGCATTCTTACTTGCGCAGGACGGCACGGTGATTGCCCATCCGGAGGCCAACTCGTCGCTGAAAAAAATCAGTGAGGTGATTCCGGGCTTCAGCCTGGATGCCGTGCCCAAGGAGGGTTTGATTCATCCGCTGCAGCTGGACAATCAGCCCATGCTGGCCGTGCTGCAGCCAGTGGGCAAAACCGGCTGGCTGATGGGCGTGCTGGTGTCGCAATCCGCCGCCATGGCCCCGGTCCAGCAGATGCTGTATCGCATGCTGGCCACGCTGGCCGGCTGTCTGGCGCTGGCTGCCGCCGTCATCTGGCTGGGCATGGCGCGCATGTTGCAAGGGCTGGCGGTAATGCGTGATGCCATGCGCAGTGTGGCCAGCGGCTCGGGCGACCTGACCTTGCGCCTGCCGGTGAAAGGCTAGGATGAGCTGGCGGAAATTGCCCAGGCGTTCAACCAGTTTGTCGCCGCGCTGCAGCAGATGTTCACCAGCGTGCGCCAGCATGCCGAATCGCTGGCCGACACGGCCAAACGGCTGGACCAGAGCGCCGGCCAGATTGCCGATGATTCGCGCATTCAGTCCAGCGAGCTGGCCAACACCGCCGCCACCATTGAGCAGGTGACGGTGAGCATCAACCAGATTGCCGAGCATGTCGGCGAAACCGAAGCGCTGGTGGCGCAGTCGCGCCAGGGCTCGGTCAGTTCGCAAGAAGGCATGCAGACCGTGGCACAGGAAATGCAGGCGGTGGTGAGCGCCATCACCACGCTGCAAACGGTGATGTCCGGGCTGTCGAGCAAGTCCGAGGCGATTCGCGGCATCGTCAACACCATTCACGACATTGCCGAGCAAACCAACTTGCTGGCGCTAAATGCGGCGATTGAAGCCGCGCGCGCCGGCGAGCAGGGCCGTGGCTTTGCCGTGGCTTTGCCGTGGTGGCCGACGAGGTGCGCAAGCTGGCCGAGCGCACTGCTGCTGCCACGGTAGAGATTGCCGGCATCATGGATCAGGTAATCGACCAGACTGGCGATGCGGTCAGTCATGTGGGCGCCACCCAGCAACGGGTCAGCCACAGCATGACGCACACCGAAGACGCCGCCCTGCGGGTGGCGGCGGTACGCGAACGCGCCGACGACATTGCCCAGCGCATGGCCCATATCAAGCTGGCCACCGCCGAACAGGGCAGCGCCACCCACGATATGGCGCGCAGCGCCGAACGGGTGAACGTGAAAACCCATGAAACCGACACCCATTTGCAGGACATGTTGCACACCATCCATGGTCTGCTGGAAAGTGGCGAAGCGTTGAAAACCCTGGTGGCACGCTTCCGGCTGTAGGACGATTTACGTCAGCATGTGGCTCAGCGTGTGACAACGCTGGCCGCCAGTCTGGCCATTGAATGGCGTCATGTGTGCTTTATTGAGTGGAAAACAGCCATTTTGTTAGGGACGCGCTGAACAAACCAACATCTGGCTTAAGGCGAGCCACGCAGCCTACATCAATTCAGCAGTGAGGCGTCGATGAGTAAAAAACACCAGCCCCATCGCCAGTTTCAGTCAGAAGTCACGCTATCTCACAGCAAATTCCCTCATTTTGTCTCTTCAGGACGCATTTTTGGCATTGCGAGCGCTCCAGGACTTGCCAATCAGCAGATTCGCCAATCCAAAGAGCGTGTACAGCCGCGCCGTGTTCTTCGCCAGCCCACGGTAGGACACCTTCTTCATGCCGAAGAGGTTCTTGATGATCTTGAATGGATGTTCAACCTTGGCCCGGATCCTGGCCCTGGCCTGTTCGATCCGCTCCTGCAGTCGCCCAACCGGCGTATCCGGCAACGCCTTGCGCTTGCCCGGACGCATGGCAATTTCCCATTGAATCTTGAGCCCCTGGTTCTTCTCCCGCTTCTCAACACCCTGGTAGCCGGCATCGCCAACGCCAAACTGTTCTTCTCCATGCAGCAAGGCATGCGCCTGGGTGACATCGCTGACGTTGGCTGACGTGGTGACCAGGGTATGCACGATGCCCGTTTCAGCATCCACTCCAATGTGCGCCTTCATGCCGAAGTACCACTGGTTGCCCTTTTTGGTCTGATGCATTTCAGGATCACGCTCACCGCTTCGATTCTTGGTCGAGGACGGCGCAGCAATGATGGTGGCGTCAACAACCGTGCCTTCCTTGAGGATCAGGCCCTTCGCGGCCAGTAGGGCGTTGATGGTCTCGAAGATGCGCTCGGTCAGCTGGTGCGTTTCCAGCAGGCGGCGGAACTTGAGCAGGGTGGTGGCGTCTGGTGCAGACTCCCGCGACAGGTCTATGCCAACAAATCCCCGGATGGCCTGGCTGTCATAGATGGCGTCTTCGATGCCTTCGTCTGAGAGTCCAAAGCATTGTTGGGCGATGTACATTCGCAGCATCCGCGCGACGCCAATCGGTGGTCGGCCCCGGCCTGTTCCTTTTGGGTAGAAGGGCTCAATCTGCGCGACCAAGGCGGCCCAGGGCGTCACTTTGTTGATCTCGTCAAGAAACCGGTCACGCCGAGTGACCTTCTTCTTTGTCGCGTATTCCAGTTCGGAAAAGCTGGCTTGCTTTGTCATGTGACCATCCACGTTCAATGTGCTGATGTTCGCAGATCAGGAGGCTTCGAGCCAGCTGTCGGGGAATAAATCAGCGCATCCTTAGCAAGATGGCTGTCTCATGCTTTGATTTTCGGTTAGAAAGCACATAAAATATACGTATGTATGAACTGAATGTTGTGATCACGCAATATATCACATGGCATATTGCAAGATCACTCTGTGACGATAATAGCTTGCTATTATCAAAATTTTTTCCTATTGGTTCATTCGGCTTTCCTGGTTTTTTGTGGTAAAGGCCAGATTTTTTCTGCCATCTTGTGAACGCCAGCCACCCGGGTGGCTATTATTTTTTATGCTAGTGTTAATAATATTAAACACTGGCACTGGATCACCGTATTGATTCATCTGAAATGCATCAGGTCAGCCTGATGCCAGGCGTAGCATGCGCACGCAGATGGCGGATGTCCCCACGCCTCGCCATCTGCGCGTATGATCAAATCGTTATCACCCTATCATCCTGCGAGCTCCAGCATGCCTGACACTGCCTTGTTCTGGTTTGTCTTCGCCGCTCTGGTGGCGATGGCCGAAGTGTTTTCCGGCACGTTTTACCTGCTGGCCGTGGCGCTCGGTCTGGCCGGCGTGGGGGCCATGCTGGCCTTGGGGCTGGGCCTGTCGGCCGGGCTGGCGCTGGGGGCGGGCCTGATGCTGCTGGGGGTGGCCGGCGTCTGGCGCTGGCGGCAACGCAGCATCCTGAGCTCACCCACCGTGATGGATCTGGACCTGGGCGCTGAAGTGGCACTGGTCAGCTACCAGACCGGCAATCCGCACCATGGCCGGGTGCGCTATCGCGGGTGTGAATGGGATGCGCAACTGAGCTTTGCCGGCTCCCCACCACCAGTGGGCAGCCTGGGGAAGATTACCGGCCATGAGGCCAATTGTTTGCTGGTGACCTTGCCCAGCACGGAAAGTGAGCAGCCAACATGATGAATTTTTTGTGGGAGGTGGACGATATGGTGTTCTATCTGGTGGTGTTTGTGCTGATTGGCGTGGTGATCAAGAGCGCAGTGCTGGTGATTCCGCAGCAGCACGCTTATGTGATTGAGCGGCTGGGCAAGTATCACGGCACGCTGACCGCCGGGTTGAACCTGATCATCCCGTTTGTTGACCGGATTGCCTACCGGCACACGCTCAAGGAAGTGCCCTACGATGTCGAGCCGCAGGCGTGCATCACCCGTGACAACTCGCAGGTGAAAATCGACGGGATTCTGTATTTTCAGGTGACCGACGCCAAGCTGGCCTCGTATGGTACATCCGACTACGAAATGGCGATTGAGCAACTGGCCAAAACCACCCTGCGCTCGGAAGTGGGCCAGCGCGATCTGGACAAGCTGCTGGAAGAGCGCTCGGCGATCAACAACGCCGTGGTGTCGGCGCTGGATGAAGCCTCGCTGGGCTGGGGGGTGAAGGTGCTGCGTTATGAGGTAAAGGACATCGTGCCGCCGGAATCGGTGCTGCAGGCCATGGAAATGCAGATTACTGCCGAGCGGCGCAAGCGTGCGCTGATTGCCCAGTCTGAAGGCGAGCGCGCTCAGGCGGTGAACGTGGCCGAAGGGCAGAAGTCGGCCATGGTGGCGCAATCCGAAGGCGACCGTCAGGCGGCAATCAACCAGGCCAGCGGCCAGGCCGAGGCGATTCTGATGGTGGCGCAAGCCAATGCCGAAGCCATCCGCCTGGTGGCGCAGGCACTGGAACAACAAGGCGGCGACCGCGCCGCTGCGCTGAAAGTGGCCGAACAGTATGTGGCGGCGTTTGGCAATATTGCCAAAACCGGCACCACGGTGGTGATTCCGAGCAATCTGGCCGACCTGGCCGGGCTGGTGCAAGGTGCGCTGGCAGTGTTGCCGAAAAAATCGTGAGTGCCAGGCGGGGCGTGGCGGTCACCGCGCCCCCTGACCGGCTGCCGGTGCTGCCGGTTTTTTTATTTTCAAAACAATAGTTAAAAACTACCAAATCAAAAGATAAATATAATTTAATCTATTGCCGCCGCCTGCGGCATACTGCAACCATCCTTTCTTACCCCCGCACAGGAGCGCATGATGAACTTGTTCAACCGTCGCCGGGTCAGCCGGTGGATCAGCCTGAGCGAAGTGCTGGCCGGGCTGGTTCGGATGTAGCCGCCATCCTTGGCCCCCTACACCGGCAGGCCATCCGCCTGCCACCGTTCCCCGATGCCCTGTTTTTCCGGAAGGATTTTTTATGGATTCCCCTCAACGTTTGACCCTGGGCCGCCGGCTGGCGCTGGGTTTTGGCCTGATTTTACTGCTGATGGTCAGCATCACCCTGATTGGCATCCAGAAAGTGAACTTCATCGACCGCAGCCTGGAGCAGGTCACCGACGTTAACGCTGTCAAGCAGCGTTACGCCATCAACTTTCGTGGCAGCGTGCACGACCGCGCCATTGTGCTGCGCGATGTGGTGCTGAACACCGATCCGGCCCAGCACAGCGCCATGCTGGCCGAAATTGACCGGCTGGCCCAGTTCTATCGCCGTTCGGCCACCGAGCTGGAGCCGTTGCTGCAACGCGACCAGGACAGCAAGGAAATTGCCATGTGGCAGGCGCTGCAGGCGGTGGAAGCGCACACCCTGCCGCTGATGACCCAGGTGACCCAGGCGCAGGCCAGTGGCCAGAGCGAGCAGGCACGCAGCGTGCTGCTGAACCAGCTGCGCCCGGCGTTTGTTGACTGGCTGGCCAAGATCAATGCGCTGATTGACTACCAGGAACAAAAAAGCCAGGCCACCACCCCGCTGGCGCGGGCAGTGGCAACCAATTTCCAGAGTCTGATGCTGGTGCTGTGCGGGCTGAGCCTGCTGCTGGGGGTGGGGGTGGCGCTGTGGATCAGCCGTCAGTTGTTGCACAGCCTGGGCGGCGAACCGGCGCAGGCGGCGGCCGTGGTCACCCGGATGGCCGGCGGCGACCTGCGTGAAACCATTGTGGCCCGTTATCCTGACAGCATGCTGTCGGCCGTGGCGCAGATGCAGGAAAAACTCAAGGCGCTGCTCAGCGACATGCTGGCCTCGTCGGAAGAACTGGACAGCCGCGCCCGCCATGTCACCCAGGCAGCCCAGGAAGCGCAGCAGGCCGCCGCCCAGCAGTCCGATGCCTCGGCTGCCACCGCCACCAGCATCGAGCAGGTCACCCTGAGCATCCATCAGGTGGCCGATATTGCCCGGCAAACCGAAAGCAACTCGGCGCACACCGCTGCGCTGTCAGAAAAAGGCCACCAGGCCGTGCGCACCGCCGCCGCCGAAATCGAGCGGATTGCCAGCTCGGTGCAAGGCTCGTCCGAGCATATGCGCCTGCTGCAACAACGCTCGCAGGACATCGGCAGCATTGCCGGGGTGATTGGCGAAATTGCCGCGCAAACCAACCTGCTGGCGCTCAACGCCGCGATTGAAGCCGCCCGCGCTGGCGAGCAGGGCCGGGGGTTTGCCGTGGTGGCCGACGAAGTGCGCAAGCTGGCCGAACGTACCGCCACCGCCACCGCCGAAATTGGCCGGATGATCGACGTGATCCAGCACGACACCCTGCAGGCGGTCAGCACCATGGACACCGCCGTGGAACAGGTAGAAAACGGCCTGGCCCGCGCCACCGACGCCACCAGCGTGCTTGACCAGATTCACCATCAGGCGCTGGATTCGCTCAAGCGCGTGCGCGAAGTGGCGCAAGCCACCGACCGTCAGGTCAGCGCCATTGGCAGCATTGCGGTGAATGTCGAGCAGATTGCCCGCATGTCGGCGGAAACCAGCACGCTGATGCAGCGCAGCAGCCGCGCTGCCAGCGAGCTGGAACAGATTTCCGCCACCCTGCGCGGACAAACGCGCAAGTTTCGGGTGAGTTAACCCGAATAAGGCTGCCCCGCCCTGCATGCAAAAGTACAGCCTGGCCAGGAAATGGAATAAGATAGGCGCAGATTGTTTGCGCACAGGAATGGATCAAGGGTGAAGACGCGTATCTGGAAAGGATCGCTGGCGGGGGTGCTGGGCTTGGGGGTGGCGTATAGTGGCGCTGCCTACTGGACCGGCCTGGAAGCTGAGCGGACATTGGCCAAGCAGCACGAAATGATCGTGAGCCTGCCGATTTTCAAGGTCAAATCGCATCAGTATGAGCGAGGCTGGTTCTCGTCCACCGAAACCACCGAACTGGCGTTCAACGAACGCTTCTTCAAGCCGTACCTGAGCATTCTGCCCGAGGCTGCCAAGGGCGCGCTGTCGGGCACGGTGAAGTACGTCAACCACATCCAGCACGGCCCCTTGCCGGATGGCCGCCCGGCCCGGGCCGTGGTGACCACCCAGTTCATCATGTCCGACGACACGCGCAAAATGCTGTCGCGGTTTTTTGGCGACAAGGAACCCATCACCGTCACCAACCGGCTGAACTTTACCGGCGGGGGCGAGCTGAATGTCAGCGTACCATCGTTTGACTACGAGGAAACCCTGGCCGGGGTCAAGATCAAATGGCAGGGCATGACCACCAAGGTAGGCTACGATTCCGGCTACACCCAGTACAGCGTGGATGCCCGTTTGCCTGGCATGGTGCTGGATGCCGCCACCAAGGGCCACTTTGAATTTGCCAACCTGGCCTATCAGTCGGACAACCGGCCAGGCGAAACCGGTGCCGGGGTGGGCAATAAAGAACTGAGCGTGACCCGGGTCAAGCTGGAATCCAAAGAAAGCATTCCGTATGAAATCAAGCTTAACCAGCTGATTTCGCTGCTTACCCGCATCCGCATTGGCGAGTTTATCAACCCGGCAGGGGAAATCAGGCCATCGCAGGCCGATCTGGTTGACCTGAAATACCAGATTGTCAGCAGCGAGGAAAAGCAGTTCATCAACACCCGCGCCAGGTTCTCGTTTGCCAAGCTGGAAGTCAACCGGGTGCCCTACGGCCCGATGCGGCTGGACCTGTCAGCCAACCACCTGCACGGCCCCAGCCTGCTGAAGCTGGAACAGGCGTTTGCTGATATTCAGGTGGAAGGCGTCGAGCCAGCCAGGCTGCGTCAGCAGTACCTGGACGCCATTACCCTGCAGGGCGGGCCGATTCTGGAAAACGACCCGCGCCTGGTGATCAACGACTTTTCGCTGAAACTGCCGGCAGGTGAAATCACCCTCACCGGCAATCTGGCCCTGAACGGCTACAAGAAGGGCGACCTGGACAACCCGCGTGTGTTTGTCAACAAGCTGGACGCCCAGGCCAAGCTGGCCATGCCACGGGAAACCCTGCAGGATCTGGTGGTGGCACAGGCGCGTAATCTGTTCATGGTAGACGCCTCGGCAGAAAACCCGCCGTCCGTGCAGGAAATCGACGAACTGGCCAAAAACCTGCTGGCCAGCCAGCTGGACGTATGGTCAGAACAAGGCTACGTCAAACTGGACGGCAGCCAGGTGCTCACCTCGGCAGAATGGAAAAACGGCCAGTTGAAGGTGAACAACCATGTGGTCAACCTGCCGCCCGCACCGGAAACCGTCGCCCAATAAACCCCACCTGAACAAAAATCCGCCTCCCCGCGAAAGCGGGGAGGCCGTTTAATGCCATCGGGTTAATGCCATCAGGACCGCGCGCATGTATGCCATTCTCCAGAACGCCCCCGGTGGAAGTGACAGTCTGTACTGGGGTGAAGCCGCCCTGCCCGAACCCGGCCCTGGGCAGCTGCGGGTGCGGGTGCGCGCCTGTGGCGTGAATCGCGCCGATATTGTTCAGCGCGAAGGCCGCTACCCGCCGCCAGCAGATGCCTCGCCCATTCTGGGTCTGGAACTGGCCGGAGAAGTTGACGCGCTGGGGGAAAACGTCAGCGGCTGGGCATTGGGCGATGCCGTGCTGGCGCTGGTGCCTGGCGGCGCTTATGCCGAGTATGCCTTGGTCAATGCCGACGAAGCCCTGCCCAAACCGGCCAGCTGGAGCTGGGCACAGGCGGCGAGTGTGCCGGAAGCCTGGCTCACCGCCTGGTTGAATCTGATCGAAGTGGGCCAGTTACACGCCGGACAAACCGTGTTGATTCATGCCGGAGCCAGTGGCGTGGGCGCAGCGGCCATCCAGCTGGCGCGCTGGCGTGGCGCAACCGTGGTGGCCACCTGCGGCAGCGCAGACAAAGCCGCCTTCTGCCAGCGGCTGGGCGCACACCAGGTGGTGAACTACCATGAAGCGGCATTTGCCGACACCGTACGCGCGCTGGGCCGTGCCGATCTGGTGCTGGACTGCGTGGGCGGCAGCTATCTGGACGCGCATCTGAGCTGCCTGAAAACCGATGGCAAGCTGGTGCTGATTGGCGTCATGGGCGGTGCCCAGGCCATGCTGAACCTGGGCCTGCTGCTGGTCAAGCGCATCAGCCTGATTGGCTCTACCCTGCGCAGCCAGCCGCTGGCGCACCGGGCCGCACTGGCCCGTCAGCTACAACAGCAACTGCCCTTATGGGATGCCGGGCTGTTTCAGTGGACACTGGACCGCACATTTGCCCTGCCCGATGCCGCCCAGGCGCACGCCTGGCTGGAAGGAAACCATAATCAGGGCAAGGTTGTGCTGCTGGTGCCCTGATCCATTCGGCTACCAAACGCTGTGGATGCACCTGGATTCCCGCGCAGGCGGGAATCCAGGTGCATCCACAGCGCGCTGACTATCCGACAACGCTCAACACCCACCGCGCACGCTGTAGCGCGGTCTGGGTTCCCGCCTGCGCGGGAACGACACGTCAGGTGAAACGCATGCCGAAAGCGGTCTAGCTGCCAGTCATTTGCTTCATATCATCGTGACTGGCTACTAGGGGAAACGCTGAAAAAATCGTCATTCCCGCGCAGGCGGGAATCCAGAAGGTTGATTTTGCTGGGTTTTGCTTCTGGCAAAAACGATTTTTCTACATCAATCAAACCTCCCTTTCTTACGTATTGCCGCGACTGGACTGGCAAAACCGGTCGGTCAGCACAATCTCTTCCAGCGCCAGCGGGCCGCTGCGCGGGTAAGCAGGCTGGGTGGCCTTGCCAATTGCCACAAACATGGCAATGACGTGATCCGCCGGCAGATTGATCAGCTTGCCCACCGCATCAAAATCAAACCCATCCATCGGACACGAATCGTAGCCCATTTCCTGCGCCGCCAGCATCAGCGTTTGCGCGGCAATTCCGCACGAGCGCATGGCCTCATCGCGTTGCACTTGCTCGCGGCCCCGGTAGTAGCCATCCAGCATCGGCAGCATGGCGTCCTGCACCGGCTGGACCGCATCGCGCCAGTAGCGTTGCGGGGTTTTTTCCCAGGCTTTGAGGTCGGCGGTCAACACCACCAGCAGCGAGGCATCAGTCACCTGCGCCTGGTCAAACGCGGCAGCGCGCACCTGCTGGCGCAGCGCCGGATCGCGCAGCAGCACAAAACGCCAGTTCTGGATATTGAACGCAGTAGGTGCCAGCTTGGCCAGGCTGAACAGCTGGGTCACTTCGGCATCGCTGATCACGTGGCTGGCATCGAAGGCCTTGATCGAGCGGCGATTGTGGATGGCGGTAGAAACCTTCATGGACAACACTCCCAAAATACATGCATACCGGTTGGTATGTATGAAGACAAAAAAATCAACCCGGCTGTAGCTGCCGGATATAGCACTTCAGTTGCTCGATCGACGCCACAAACACTGGCATCGAACGCATGTTTTTCGCCACACTGACACAGCCTTCCCACGCCGCCACAATAAACAGCGCCGCCGCGTGACAATCCACCGTCGGCAACAGCTGCCCCCTGGCCTGCGCCAGCTGCAACAGCGCTTCCACCCGACCCTGCCAGCAGGTGACAATCGCCGTAAGGTGCAGGCGAAACTCCTCGTCTACCGCGCTCATTTCCTGCATCAGATTATTCAGCGGGCAACCCAGCCGCACCGACGTCTCATCCCAGCCTTGCACTTGATCAAGCAGCTGCAGCAAAACATCCAGCGGACGGGCATGGTCGGCAGGCACATTCAGCGCATCCAGCACCCCCAGCCGCAATGCCAACGCCACCCGTTCATCCACCACCGCCAGGCCCAGGGCTTTCTTGCCAGGAAAATAATGGTACAGCGCGCCTTTGGTCAGCCCGGTTTCCGCCAGAATGGCCGACACACTGGCCGCCTGAAACCCCTGAAGGCGAATCTCGGCAAACGCGGCATCCAGAATGCGCTCGCGGGCCAGTTCTTCTTTGCCGGAAAGAGGGGAGGGGGAGAGGGTCATGGGCGAGATTACATACCAATCGGTATGGTGGGGTCAAGCGGGGTGGATCAATCTGGCGAGCAGGGGCAGGTTGCCAGCGCATCGGCGATTGCTTTCGGCAAAACACGCAATCAGCGCGGCATCGGCCAGATCGGTCTTTTGCCGGGTCAGCAGGGACTGACCAAATGCCTTGATTTACAAAAGATTTCCCACGCTCACGTGAATTAATGCATTTCGCATTCTGTCAGCAAGTCGAGGCAGGACGGCCCATCTGCGTATCAAGCTCGAAGCCTTGGGACAGCCTCTCTGCTTCGTATTAGGGATGATGATTTTTTCAGCGTATCTATAAAACAACGGAATATTCCGGTTAAACTTTCTCTTTACACCGGGATCAAGACCGGGTTTTTATTGCATGGGGGCCGTCGTGCCAGTCACAAGCAAGCGTATTTTCATCTCCAGTACCTCCATTGACCTGCCGGAACACCGGCAAAAGGTGATCGACGCCTGCAATCAGCTTGGCCTGATGCCTGACGGTATGGAACACTGGCCAGCGGCGGATGCCAAGGCGCTCGACTTCTGTCTGGACAAGATCAATCAGGCCGATGTCTTTGTCGGCATCTATGCCCATCGCTATGGCTGGATACCGCCGGGGGAAAGCAAGTCCATCACCGAACTGGAGTACGACCGGGCGGTGGAGAGGGGGATTCCGCGCCTGCTGTTCCTGATGAGCGACAATCACCCGGTACGTCCCGGGCAATGGGAAACCGGGCCACAAGCCGATGCTCTGAAAGCCTTCAAGCAACGCCTCGAACCCTCCCGCGTCCGCGCCACCTTCGATAACCCCGACCAGCTCCGCGCCGAAGTCTTGCATGCCCTGTCGGCACACGCCAAATTCGACGATGGCGGCCACGACGACTTCCGCATCGATCTCACCCACCTCCCCGCCGGCGCCGCCCACTTCCTTGGCCGTGACGACGAACTCGCCACCCTCGACGCCGCCTGGGACTCGGCTGGCACAACTGCTCTGGTCGAATTCATCGCCCCCGGCGGCACCGGCAAAACCGCGCTGGTCAAGCGCTGGCTGGAAAGGATAAAACAGGACAATTGGCGCGGCGCCTGTCGGGTGTTTGCCTGGAGTTTCTACAGCCAGGGCAGCGGCGACGAGCGCAATGCTTCGGAAGACGTTTTTCTTGCCGAGGCCATCAAATTTTTTGGCGTTGCCGTCGAAGCCAGCCTGAACCCCGCCGACAAGGGCCGGGCGCTGGCCGAGGCGGTTGTGGCTCGCCGCAGCCTGCTGGTGCTGGATGGCCTGGAGCCGCTGCAACACCCGCCCGGCCCGCTGGCCGGCGAGCTGCGCGCCCCTGGCCTTAAGGCCTTGCTCACCCATCTGGCGACTGCCGGCCACCCCGGCCTGGCGCTGCTGAGCAGCCGGGAGGCGCTGAAAGACCTGGACGAATGGGTCAACAGCCCGAGCAGCGCCGCCCGGCGCATCGACCTGGGCAATTTGAGCGACGCCGACGGCGCGCGCCTGCTGCACGCCGAAGGGGCCAACAAGGCCGGCAGCGCCCCCATCGCTGACGATGATGCCGAACTTAAAGAAGCCAGCCGGCAGGTCAAGGGCCACGCCTTGACGCTGAGCTTGCTGGGCAGCTATCTGGCCTTGGCCCACGAGCACGACATCCGTCAGCGCGACCAGGTGGATTGGGCCGAGGCGAATGCCGAAACCAAGGGCGGCCATGCTTTTCGGGTAATCGCCGCTTATGAGCGCTGGTTTGCCGGTGCGGGCAAAGCCCCCGAACTACTGGCGGCGCTGCGCTTGCTGGGTTTCTTCGACCGCCCGGCCACCCAGGAAAACCTGGCCGCGCTGCGCGCCGCCCCGGTGATCAAGGGGCTAACAAACGGGCTGTTCGTCAAACCCGAGGGCTGGTTCAAATTCCTCAAACAGCCAACCCAAGCCATTTCAAAAGAACAATGGAACGCCACCCTCAAACGCCTGCAAACCCTGCGCCTGCTGGACGTTGACACCGCCAGCGGCCGCCTCGACGCCCACCCGCTGCTGCGCGAATACTTTGCCGCTGCGCTGAGCAAGCACCAGCCGGAAGCCTGGCAGGAAGGCCATCGCCGGCTTTACCAGCAACTCAAAGACAGCGCGCCGCACCGCCCCGAAGGCCTGGCTGGCCTGCACCCGCTCTACCAAGCCGTGGTGCATGGTTGTCGGGCGGGTTTGCACCAGGAGACGCTCGATGAGGTGTATTACGACCGCATCCTGCGCGGCTCGGGGCCGGAAGGCTTCTACAGTAGCAAGAAGCTCGGTGCCATCGGTGCCGACCTGGGGGCGGTGGCCTGTTTCTTCGTTCAGCCCTGGCGGCAGTTGGTGCCAAGTTTATCGGCAGGCGACCAAGCCTGGCTGCTCAACGACGCGGCCTTCAGTCTGCGCGCCCTGGGCCGGCTGGCGGAGGCGCTGGAGCCGATGCGGGTTGGGGCGCAGATGTGGGTGAAGCAAACGGACTGGAAAAATGCCGCCGCCAACTACAGCAATCTTTCCCAACTGCAATTGAGCCTGGGCGACATCGCGCAGGCCGTGGCTGATGCGGAATGCTCGGTGGACTACGCCGACCGCAGTGGCGATGCCTTTCAGCGCATGGCCAGACGCACCACCCTGGCCGGTGCCCGCCACCAGCAAGGCGAGCAAGCTGCCCGCAACGGCTTCGCTGAGGCCGAGGCCATGCAGGCCGAGCGCCAACCCAAGTACCCGCTGCTCTACTCGATGCAAGGCTTCCGGTATGGCGAGCTGCTGCTGGCCGAGGCCGAGCGGGCCGCCTGGGGCGGACCGGCAGTGGAAGAGGGCAGCGAAGGCTGTGCAGAAGTAGCGAAGCGAGGCCGAAAGATGTTCGAGTGGCGGGTTTCCGGTGATCCGCTCCTCGACATCGCCCTCGACCACCTGACTCTCGCCCGCTGCGCCCTCTACGCCGACCGGCTGCATGGCCGCCGCCCCGGCGACGAAGCTCAGCAGCACACCGACGCCGCCGTCGCTGGCCTGGGCCAAGCTGGCGAACAAGAGTTCATTGTCCACGGCCTCCTCACCCGCGCCTGGCTGCGCCACAGCCTGAACGACCTCCCCGGCACCCAAGCCGACCTGGCCGAAGCCCAGCGCATCGCCGAGCGCGGCGGCATGAAGCTCCATCTTGCCGACATCGCCCTGACCCGCGCCCGGCTGTTCAACGACAAAGCCGAACTCATTAAAGCTCGCAAGCTGATCGAAGCATGCGGTTACGGGCGGCGGCGGGGAGAGCTGGAGGATGCCGAAGCCCGCCTGAATTCTGCAACGGCACCGGCAGGACACTGAAATGCCCAATTCCCTCGAATCCCTCAAACAGCAGGCCGAGGCGTTGGCCCGGCAGGAAACCCAGTCGGCCGAGGCGGTGATAGCCTTGGTCAACAAGCTCAAAAAGCAGGACGAGTTCCCCCCCGCCCGCGAATTGCTCGACCAGGTTCGCCACCGGCTGAGCGCCGACCCGCTGCACACCAAACTCGCCCAAGAGCACGCCCTGTGCACCTACAAGGACGCCAATTTCCCCGCCGACAAGCGCTATCACCAGGCGCTGGCGATTCTGGCGGAAATCGGCCTGGGCGACCCCCAGTGCCGTGACAAGGAAACCCTGGGCCAGGGCGGGGCTATCCACAAGCGCTTATGGGAAACCACCGGCCTGATGGAGCATCTGCACACCGCGCTGGCTTTTTATCGGGCCGGCTGCGCGTGCGGAGTGACTCAGCGAGAGGATTGTTGGGCTGCTCCATCCTGCTTTAGGCGCTTCTCAAATCAACGCATGAAATTCACGCAACACATGCGCAAACTGTGGCAAACGCTGGCGCAAGATCAGCGCGATATACTCGTCTGCGGTCAATGGCGGGCGCTTGAGGCGAGCCCGAACCGTTTGCACCGACATCAGCACCCTGGCTTTATCCAAGTCCCATAGGTCCATCAAGAAATCATCGGGGTTGATCGCCTCAACCCTATGTGGCGCCAGCTTCTCGTCCGGAAAATCCCGCAAGTTGAACGTCACTATCGCATCGGCTTGCCCATGAATGGCCGCTGCCAGCACATGCCTGTCATCGTGATCTGGCAGGTGCAACCGCGACTCCAAGTATTCATACCCAGTAATCAGCGCATCACGGACATGGCTGTCCATCAATGCCCGAGTGCGCTGCAAAGTTTCGGGACACATCGTGGGGTGGTTTTTCAGCGCATTTCTCATCCACTCATCATGAATGCGGGCAGTCCAGCGAGCCCGAAACAGGTCGGTAGTCGCCAGTTGCAACAGGATGTCACGCAATGGCGCCGGGTATAGCACGCAGGCGTCGTAAATGACGGTGAACACGCTCACTCTCCCGCATAGCCCATGCCGGCTTCTTGCGCCATGGCCGCCAACTCATCCAAAGCCTGGCTGCGCTGGCTATCGGTGCGCTGTTTGTAGTCCAGCATATCGCGATACAGCACCCGGCGATGGCGGCCCACCTTGCGATGGGGGATCTTGCCTTCATCCAGCAGCTTGACCAGATAAGGGCGCGACACATTCAGCAGGTCAGCGGCTTCCTGCGTGGTCAGCTCGGCATGCACAGGCGTCAAGGTGACGGCATTGCCACGGGCAATCTCGGCCAGCGCATCCAGCAACAACGGGTAAACCGCCGAAGGCAGCTCGACAGCCTGCTTTTCGCCAGCATGATCAATAATCACAATGCTTTGCGGGGCATGGCAACTGGCCAGATGCACCGACAAGGCGCTGGCGCTTTTGCGAGCGAGCAAGGTTTCTGCTTCGGTGGGAAGAAGCGGCATATCGCGAACAAGCGTATTCATATGTAGTCATCCTGCCAGTCCAGCTGTAGCCACCCAGAAGGACAGCTTTAAAAAATAATTTATTAAATCAATTAGTTAAACTCAGTACTCGGCCAGGGCGCCATCTGCGGTGGGCTTACCCCGCCACATCAATCAATCGAATTATACGAAACAAACGAAATAAACAAAACCCACCCCGCTACGCCACAAAAAATCACCCATCTTGCCCCCCAAACCCAGCCTCATCGCCAAGGCTCCGACGGTGCCCAGCACATTACGGTGCAGCGCCGATGCTGCTGCCCAATCAACGCCGACGCGCGCGGCCAGTTGTTTGTGCTGGCTCGTGCCCCACTCCTGCTCATACGTCAGGGTTGACGCAATATCCTGAATGTCCACCAGTGCGGAGATGACAATTTTTTCCGCGTCCCCTCTAAAACAACGGAATATTCCGGGTAAACTTCTCCATTGCACTGGGGTGAAAAATCGCTCACACGCTCAGCAAAGCGACCCTCAGTCCCTAACCCAACCTGCTGCGCCAGCCATGTTTACTGCAAAACGCCATGACACCCCATCCGCCACCACGCCCTTGCCGCATCTTTATCAGCTACAGCCATCAGGACGAGGTTTGGAAAAACCGCTTGGTCAGCCATCTGAACGTATTGGCCGGCGAAGGGTTAGACGTCTGGGATGACCGCCGAATTGCCGCCGGGCATGACTGGTTGCCAGAGATTGAGCAAGCCATCGCCAAGTGTGATATGGCGGTGCTGCTGATTTCTCGCCATTTCCTGAACTCCAGATTCATCCTCGGCCAGGAAGTGCCACCCCTGCTGCAACGGCGGCGGGAGCAGGGCGTTCGCGTCATTCCGCTGATCGTTGGTCCCTGTCAGTGGGAGCGCATCAACTGGCTGAAGTCTATCCAGGCGTGGCCGACCGATGGCGCGGCGTTGTCCGGCATGACTGAACATCAGGCGGAATCGGTGCTTTCTGATTTGGCTAGGGAAATTGCCGAGCTGGCACCTGTCGGATTCATGCCGGTCGAGGCCCTCCGCATCGACCTCACCCACCTCCCCGCCGGTGCCGAGCATTTTTTTGGCCGTGAGGAAGAACTGGCGGTGCTGGATGCCGCCTGGGCCGATGGCCAGCACAGCCATGTGGTGGAATTGGTCGCGCCCGGTGGCGTTGGCAAGAGTTCGCTGGTCAAGCGCTGGCTGGAGAACTTGGGGCGGGATGGTTGGTGCGGGGCGCGGCAGGTTTACGCCTGGAGTTTTTACAGCCAGGGCACAAGCCATGACCGACAGGCGTCCGACGACGCCTTCCTGAGCGCCGCCCTGGCCTGGTTCGGCGTCGAGCTGGACCCGGCAACGAATCCCTGGGACAAGGGCCAACGCCTGGCCGAAGCAGTGACCGCCTCGCGCACGCTGCTGGTGCTCGATGGCATCGAGCCGCTGCAATACCCGCCCGGCCCGCTGGCCGGCGCTTTGCGCGCGCCGGGCGTCAAGGCGCTGCTGGAATGCCTGGCCAGCGCCGGCCAGCCCGGCCTTTGCCTGGTGACCAGCCGCGAGCGGCTGACCGATCTGGCCCAGTACGAGCGCAACGCCAGCTACCCGGAGGGGGCGGTGCTGCGCCGCCCGCTGGAAAATCTCAACGAGATGGACGGTGCCCGCCTGCTGCATGTTCTCGGCGCCAAGCGGGCCGGCAGCGTGACCGTGGAGGACAACGACGAGGAACTGAAAACAGCCAGCCGCGAAGTGCGCGGCCATGCCTTGACGCTGAACCTGCTTGGCCGCTATCTGGCGCTGACTTACGCAGGCGACATTCGCCAGCGGGCGCTGGTGGACTTCCAGGAGGCCGACAACGAACTGAATGGCGGCCACGCCTTCAAGGTCATCGCGGCTTACGAGCACTGGTTTAGCAACAACGGAAAAAACGGCGAGCGGGAGCTGGCCGCCTTGCGCCTGCTGGGCTTTTTTGATTACCCGGCCGACCTGAAAAGCCTGCGCGCCCTGCGCCAGGCTCCGGCCCTGCCCGAGGTCAGCCGGCACTTGGTCAACCTGACGTCGCCGCAATGGCAAGCCACCTTGCAAAGGCTGGTCGATTGCGGGCTGGCTTTTTACAACGAGGACAACACCACGCTGGATGCGCCCCCGCTGGTGCGGGAATATCAGGCCAAGGTGTTGCAGACAAGCTTTCGCCCGGCCTGGCGGCAAGGGAATAAGCGGCTCTATAAGTTCTTGGCCGACAGCGCCCCGCATCGGCCTGACAATCTGGCCGGCCTGCAAGCGCTTTACCGAGCCGTGGTGCATGGCTGTCGAGCGGGTTTGCACCAGGAGGCGCTCGATGACGTGTATCGCGACCGCATCCTGCGCGGCATGGCGGAGGGTGGCTTTTATAGCACCAGGAAACTTGGTGCCATCGGTGCCGACCTGGGGGCAGTGGCCTGTTTCTTTGTTCAGCCCTGGCAACAGCTGGCGCCAGGCTTGTCGGCAGCCGCCCAAGCCTGGCTGCTCAACCAAGCCGCCTTCAGTCTGCGCGCGCTGGGCCGGCTGGCGGAGGCGCTGGAACCCATGCGAGCTGGGGCGCAGAGAGCGGTGGCGCAAGCTGACTGGCAAAACGCCGCCATCTACTACAGCAACCTTGCCGAACTGCAACTGAGCCTGGGCGACATCGCGCAGGCCATGGCCGATGCCGAACGCTCGGTGGACTACGCCGACCGCAGTGGCGATGCCTTTCAGCGCATGGCCAGACGCACTACCCTGGCCAACGCCCGCTACCAGCAAGGCGAGCGGGAGGCCGCCCGTAATGGCTTCGCCGAGGCCGAGGCCATGCAGGCTGAGCAGCAACCCGAGCTCCCGCTGCTCTATTCGCTGCAAGGCTTCCGGTATTGCGAACTGCTGCTGGCCGAGGCCGAGCGGGCCGCCTGGGGTGGAGCGACTGCAGAAGAGGGCAGCACAGACTGTGCCCAGGTGGCGCAGCGGGCAGCTCAGACCTTACCTATTTCGGAGCGCAATAATTGGCTCCTCGAAATCGCCCTCAACCACCTGACCCTCGCCCGCTGCGCCCTTTACGCCGACCGGCTGCATGGCCGCGCCCCCGGCGACAAGGCCAAGCAGCACACCGAAGCCGCCGTCGCTGGCCTGCGCCAGGCTGGCGCACAAGAGTTCATTGTCCATGGCCTCCTCACCCGCGCCTGGCTGCGCCGCTGCCTAAACGATCTCCCCGGTGCCGAAGCCGACCTGGCCGAAGCCCAGCGCATCGCCGAGCGCGGCGGCATGAAGCTCTTTCTCGCCGACATCGCCCTGACCCGTGCCCGCCTGTTCAACGATAAAGCCGAACTGGCCAAGGCCCGGGCGCTGATTGAGGCATGCGGTTATTGGCGGCGGCGGGAAGAGTTAGCCGATGCCGAAAGCAATTTGTATAGGGCGAATTTCTCTGCTTTTAAAGATGCCTTGCCCGATACGAATAATTATTACCAAGATGGAGACAGATTTACCCCCTCCCCATTTCGCCCATCCGATCCACCAAGAACATTGTCTCCGAAAGAGTTCCTGACCCTTGTGTTCCACCTCGTTATCGGAAATTACGCTGACCCCAGCCTGTTGACTGATCTGAATGCCAATACCTTCAACAATGGCATCGAAAAGTTAGTTAAAGAACTGAAGCGCCCCAACGACCCCAGAGTGATCCTGGATTGGCTGGATAAAGCAGAGAAAGTCCAGCCCGACGAGCTCTGGCTGGCCTGGGCGGCCAACGTCCATGAGGATGCTATCGAACGCTTGAGTGCATCGGTGAGTACATGACAGCAAACACGAATTTTCCCGCTGAGGCTGTTGAACGTTTGGCGAATCGGATCTTGGCTGGTGAGGTTGTTTTTTTTATCGGCGCTGGCTTCTCGCTGGATAGCGAGGGAAACAGCGCAAAGCTACTAATTGCACGATTGCTGGCGCGATTTTATGCCTTGATCGATGCATTGAATGCACTCGGTGGTAAAGAACGTGACAAAGCCGAGGAATTGAAGAAGGAACTTGAACACACCTTCTCGCTGATTGACAAAGACAAGGAGAATTATCCAGAATTGCTTGTAGCGCATTACTACCCTGTCAATGACTGGTTTTGTAGTGCTTTTGGCGAATTGATCAACCATATCAAACGTGAAGATTTAAGTGCGCGCATTGATACGGCAGGGATTAGCTCTGAAGAATACCGGTATCTCCAAATTTATTCTGGTAGCAGCAAACCTATACCACTTATGCCCATAGACCTAGATGATCTGTTGAAATTCTCGTCGGTGTCTGATGCAGGCAAGGCGCTGTTTCTCGATACCATGGGTTTCAACAACCCTGCAGTGATGGGGGGGCAACCGCGTGGTAAAAGTCTCACCCGGGTGAAGAAGAGCTATGGTGACCGCCTGTTGGATCGCCACCATGTGCTGGCCAGGCTGGCGATGGAAGGCTGGTGTCCATTACTGCTGACGACAAACTACGATCTATTGCTTGAAGGTGCTTACCGACTGGCGGGGATGTGGCCGCGAAAAGGCGGCTGTAACAGCCCAAGGCTGGCATATCAGACTTACGGCCATTTCCACCGAATTGCTGCCGCTAGAGATTACTTTGCCAGTGGAGCCGGTCACCGCACGGCACAGATCGTCAAGATGCATGGCTGCGTAGACGCTTATCGTGAATGCCGCAAAGAACAAGAAAAATGGCAGGCTTATTTGCCGGCAATGGTTTTCACTTACCGGGAGATTCAGCACTGGCGTGAGGACGCCTGGTCGCGGGATATGCTACGTTCCATTTTGCGTACGCGAACAGTGGCTTTTTGTAGTTACAGCACCCAAGACCCGGTGATTCATGACACCATTCGTTCGGTTTACGAGGAAATGAATGCTCGCCGGCCAGCACAGAAAAAATGCTTACCCTCAGAGAAGGATCGCCCTGACCCCGCTTTTGTTTTCGATGCCTTCGGCCAAGGGAATTTTCATCAACAGGAAATATTGCGCGCAGCCGCCAAAGTGGCAGGTACTGTCCATCCACCGAGAAATTGCCGTCAGAATCTGCTGGGCTTTCATTTCAAGAGCCATACTGAGAAGGCCTTCCCGAATATCGACGAATTATTTCGCTGGGTCTATCACCGCACTTTGAGACGCCGCCAGCAGCAGGTCTTGGATAGTCAACTGCCTACCGTGCTGGCAGCAATTTTTGGCCACCCCTGTCACCAAGATGAATTGGACGCATTACGTGATCGATTCAAGGATCTTTATGAGTACGAGGAGGCAGAAGCTGCCAAATGGGACAATACAGACGATTCTCGACGTCGTTTTAGTGCGATCTGCGGCTGGAGTGACGGGTTTCATATTCCTTTACTACGTGAAATGGCCGCAGCTGAGATTTTGAGAACTCATCTAGGCAAGGAATTATCGATACGCCAGGATCTTGGTCAGAAAATGGCAGTGTCTTGGTACTGCCCTACTCTGGACCATCCGGACTGGTGCGCGTGGGCGGTGATACTGGAAATGGCGCTGCGCCAGCTTGCCGCCCATTGGCGGAAACAAGCCAATACATGGATGCAATATAGCCCGTGGCTCAAAGCAGAAGCTGGTGACTTGGGCGCTCAAGTGGATATTTCGGCTGGGCCGGATCGGCCGACGCCGGTACGGATCACGATCGGTGTCGAAGATCTGGCCGGTCGCCCCAAGGAAGAAGGTCTGGCCTTGCACAAGCATTTGCACTGGCGCCTCGTTCCGGATGGATTGCCATGGCCACGTCAGCAGGCATGTCCATCAGAAAGCGTTTTTCTTCAGGGTTACGACCGGCACGTGCCGGGCGCCAAGGCACTTTGGGCTTTGGCGCGGAACGACGTGTCCGAAGGGTTTCAAGATATCACCAGCTTCATTCATACCTTGCTGAACGGGAGATTCCAATGACCGACCAGGTTTCCTCCAACCTGTCTGTGGTAGTGGCCGAGCTGGCCAGGAAATTGCGTGATTTCTATGGCGCCATCAAAGTGGAATGCACTGAATTGTGGAGCCTTCAGCACGGCGTGGGTTATGTTGAGAATGCAGTTTTCATTGCGCATTATCATTTTGATGTGACAGCCGATCTGTTGATCTTCGATCCTGCGGTCGGCAGTATTGGCCTTGTTCGGATATTGACTGCAAAGACCGAGCCAAACACGGCCGGGCAGCAAGTGCGTAGCTATGTGGACCAAGCAGCCTATTTGCGCCATCTATTGGTGAACGAGGCGGAACGGCAGTCCAAGCTCGTCCCATCTGTCGAATTGGTGCTGGTCTATCCAGCTTCTGTTGATGCCATCGCCGACAAAGTTGCCGAAGGGCTCAGGGATACCATTACGAGTACAGACCTGCTTGATGGCATAGGCGTCAATACACTCGGCTACCAGTCACAGAAGAATAAGGTTGAATTCGAAGCAGAGGGTTTAGGTCACGCTTTTGCATGGTTGCTGCACGATACCCGTGAATGGTTGCAGACACGGAAAGAAGACCCTTCGGCCACGAGCCAGGCGGTAATGACCAAGTTGGCTATCGATAATTTCCGAACTTTTGGCACGCGGGAACTGGAGCTGCCGAAATACTGCTCGGGGAAACAGAAACGTCCTCGCATCCATCTGGTCCATGGCCAGAATGGCAGTGGCAAGTCCAGTATCGCCGAGGCTATCGAGTTCGCCGTAACAGGCCGCTTACGTCGCCTCGGCGACTCGCAGCTTTACGCCCAAACCTTATGTAACCGCGACACACAAAAAGCCAAAGACGCGCAAGCCAGCGTGACCCTATTCAGAGGCAGTGCTGACAAAGTAGTCCGCAAGATCGAGGAAGCGCCCATTAAGCCCTTGTTAGAGAAGTTCGATGGCCGTGCATTGGTGCTGGATCAGGCAACCATGGATGATCTAAGTCGCGCTGGCGATGCCCGCCGTGCCGCGACCTTGCTGGGGGCTTTTTTTCCAGAGGACTACGAGATTTTTCAGGCCTACGAGCGTGCTGAAAAAAAAGCCAAGGCGGCTCGCTCTGTGTTGTCCGCCGAGCTGGAGAACATTTTCACCGCATTCGATGTAACAACCCTGTCCTTTGCAGAAGATACAAATCTCTTTTCACAATGGCCTGTCTCACGCCTTTGGTCGGAGGACTTCGCCGCTTTTCTGCCGTTGAAGGCAAAAACGCTGGAAGCGCTGGCGCCACAGCTAGGCGATCTTCAAAGCAATCTTCTGTCATGGCTCAAGGCTCCGCCGGACAAGGCAGAGATGCTCGCGGCGATGGATCAAGTTGACGCCGCGCTGGAGGCCTTGCGCCAAAGAGCCGCCTTTCGTCAAGAGAAATTAAGTACGGCAGACAAGGCGTTGAAGCAACTGGCCCACTGGGAACCCAATGATGTCAATCAAAGTACGAGCGAAACGTACACCGAACGGTTGAATCGCTGGTTGCGGCTACATGCCCTGACCGACCTTGCCGACCGACGGTGGGCGGTAGCAAGAACGCTTGAGCAAGCCAAGCCGGCGGAAACCAACATCCTTGAGCCCGGCAGCCCTCTAAACAGCGATCAACTGGCCACATTGAATCGACAACGCATTCAATGGCGTACAGAGCGTGACCAGGCGCGGAGCGAATTGCAGAAGCACCATGCTATCGAAGGTAGTGCGACTTCCCGTGCTTCCGAAGGCAAGAGCACACGCCTGCGGCAGGATGAAATTGCCGCCCTCAATGAGGCTGGCGAATGGTTGGAAGTCGGAGGCCTTCGCCTGAGCGGACTTGGCGATGCGATTGGAAAAGCATTAAAGGAAAATTGCGCGGTGACCGTTGGCGCGATAAGCATTGGTGCGATGGATTGGAAGGAGCGGTTGGCAGCGGCCATCAAAGCGTGCCTGGAGGCGCTTGGCGAGCTCGAGGCTCTTGGCGAGCACTGGCTGGGCGGTCGCCAGCGCCATGAACGCTTGCTGAAAGCGCTGAGGAGCCACCATGAGCTCATGGAGTGGGAAGCAAAGGCAACCAAGCAGTTGACCGCACAATTACAGAAGCATGATTCCTTACTCGGCAAAACGCTGACTGAATTTGCCTACTTGCTGACGCCCGCACGTTGGGCCTATGAAAAACTGAACCTGAAACTGAGTACGAACGATAATGGGCAGCACGTACTCACCATGACTGGGGACGCACCGGAGATAGCATCCGCCCACCGCCTCAATGCAGCTGAGCTTTATAGTGTCGCCCTTGCCATGTTCCTGCTTTGTGCACGCCGGCCGGATAATACGCTGCGGCTTCTGGTGCTCGACGACCCCTTCCTGAATATGGATGAACTGACGGTGAGCACCGTCGCTCGCGCCATTGGCCGGCTGGTCCGACTATGGCCGGACAGCGATGGTTGGCGTCTACTTATTCTTCTGCATCGGGAGTCGGACGTGCGCTGCTTCGCCCGTGAGGTTCCGTGCACGATTCATCGTCTGCCTTGGCTATCACCCAAGCCGCAAGACAGCGGCCAGAAGATCGAAACAGAATTCAGCCGCCATAGCGGCCAGTTGTTGGATATCGATGCGTTGTTGAAGCCGAAGGGGTCTGCCGCTGGCACCACGACGGCCAATAAAAAAACCACTGCGGCGGTCCGGAGCACGCCATGACCCGCATCTTCATCAGCTACAGCCACCAAGACGAAATTTGGAAAGACCATCTGCTCAGCCATCTGAACGTATTGGCCGGCGAGGGGCTGGAAGCCTGGGATGACCGCCGGATTGCCGCTGGGGACGATTGGTTGCCAGCGATTGAGCGAGCCATTGCCGAATGTGATGTGGCGGTGCTGCTGATTTCTCGCCACTTCCTCACCTCAAAATTCATTGCAGGTCAGGAAGTGCCGCCTTTGCTGCAACGCCGCGAGGCGAACGAGTCTCGCGTCATTCCGCTGATCGTCAGCCCCTGCCAGTGGCAGCGCATCGACTGGCTGAAGGTGATACAGGGCCGGCCGCGAGACGGCAAGCCCCTGTCGGGCATGAGCCAGCACGATGCTGACCTTGCGCTTTCCAACCTTGCCGGCGAAATTGCCGATCTCGCCCCATCTGCCACTATCCCCACGCAGCCAACGGCAGAAACGTCGCCGCGCATTGATGTTTCTCATCTCCCAGCCGGCTCCGAGCATTTTTTTGGCCGTGAGGAAGAACTGGCGGTGCTGGATGCCGCCTGGGCCGATGGCCAGCACAGCCATGTGGTGGAATTGGTCGCGCCCGGTGGCGTTGGCAAGAGTGCGCTGGTCAGGCGCTGGCTGGAGAACTTGGGGCGGGATGGTTGGCGCGGGGCGCGGCAGGTTTACGCCTGGAGTTTTTACAGCCAGGGCACAAGCCATGACCGACAGGCGTCCGACGACGCCTTCCTGAGCGCCGCCCTGGCCTGGTTCGGCGTCGAGCTGGACCCGGCCACCCATCCCTGGGACAAGGGCCAACGCCTGGCCGAAGCAGTGGCCGCCTCGCGCACGCTGCTGGTGCTGGATGGCGTCGAGCCGCTGCAATACCCGCCCGGCCCGCTGGCCGGCGCTTTGCGCGCGCCGGGCGTCCAGGCGCTGCTGGAAGGCCTGGCCAGCGTCGGCCAGCCCGGCCTTTGCCTGGTGACCAGCCGCGAGCGCCTGGCCGATCTGGCCCAGTACGAGCGCAACCCCAGCCGCCCGGAGGGAGCGGTGCTGCGCCGCCCGCTGGAAAATCTCAACGAGGTGGACGGTGCCCGCCTGCTGCATGTTCTCGGTGCCAAACGGGCCGGCAACGTGACCGTGGAAGACAACGACGAGGAACTGAAGGCCGCCAGCCGCGAAGTGCGCGGTCATGCCTTGACGCTGAGCCTGCTGGGCCGCTATCTGGCGCTGGCTTACGCAGGCGACATTCGCCAGCGGGCGCAGGTGGACTTCCAGGAGGCCGACAACGCACTGAATGGCGGCCACGCTTTTAAGGTTATCGCGGCTTACGAGCACTGGTTTAGCAACAACGGAAAAAACGGCGAACGGGAACTGGCCGCCTTGCGCCTGCTGGGCTTTTTTGATTACCCGGCCGACCTGAAAAGCCTGCGCGCCCTGCGCCAGGCTCCGGCCCTGCCCGAGGTCAGCCGGCACTTGGTCAACCTGACGTCGCCGCAATGGCAAGCCACCTTGCAAAGGCTGGTCGATTGCGGGCTGGCTTTTTACAACGAGGACAACACCACGCTGGATGCGCATCCGCTGGTGCGAGAATATCAGGCCAAGGTGTTGCAGACGCGCTTTCGTTCAGCTTGGCGGCAAGGGAATAAGCGGCTCTATGAGTTTTTGGCCGATAGCGTCAAGCATCGGCCAGATGATCTGGAAGGCTTGCAACCGCTCTATCAGGCGGTGGTGCATGGCTGCCGGGCGGGGTTGTACCAACAGGCGCTCACCGAGATGTATCACGACCGTATTTTGCGCGGCACGAGGCAGGGCGGCTTCTACAGCACCAAGAGGCTCGGCACCATCGGCGCAGACCTGGGGGCGGTGGCCTGTTTCTTTGTTCAGCCCTGGCAGCAACTGGTGCCAGGCTTGTCGGCAGGCGATCAAGCCTGGCTGCTCAATGAAGCGGCTACCCGCCTGCGTGCGCTGGGCCGGCTGGCGGAGGCACTGGAACCCATGCGGGCTGGGGTGCAGATGCGGGTGCAGCAAGAGGCCTGGAAAAGCGCCGCCATCATCTATAGCAACCTTGCCGAACTGCAACTGAGCCTAGGCGACATCGCGCAGGCCGTGGCCGATGCGGAACGCTCGGTAGCCTACGCCGACCGCAGCGGCGATGCCTTTGAGCGCATGAGCGACCGCACCACCCTGGCCAACGCCCGCCACCAGCAAGGTGAACGAGAAGCGGCCCGCAGCGGTTTTGCCGAGGCCGAGGCCATGCAGGCTGAGCGCCGACCCAAGTCTCCGCCGCTCTATTCGCTGCCAGGCTTTCAGTATTACGAGCTGCTGCTGGCCGAGGCCGAGCAGGCAGCCTGGAGTGGAGCGGCGGAGGGAGAGTCCAGTACAAACTGTGCCCAAGTGGCGGAGCGAGCGGCTCAAACGCTGAAATGGTCCGAATCAACACATGATCTTCTCAGCATCGCCCTCGGCAATCTAACTCTCGCCCGCTGCGCCCTCTACGCCGACCGGCTGCACGGCCGCGCCCCCGGCGACAAGGCCAAGCAGCACAGCGCAACCGCCATCGATCGCCTGCGCCAGGCGAACCAGCAGGATCACCTCCCCCGTGGCCTCCTCACCCGCGCCTGGCTGCGCCACAGCCTGAACGACCTCCCCGGCACCCAAGCCGACCTGGCCGAAGCCCAGCGCATCGCCGAGCGCGGCGGCATGAAGCTCCATCTCGCCGACATCGCCCTGACCCGCGCCCGCTTGTTTAACGACACCGTTGAACTCGCCAAGGCTCGGGCGCTGATTGAGGAATGCGGCTATGGGCGGCGCGTGCCGGAGCTGGAGGATGCCGAAAAGCGGTTGGCCGGCGTCAGCGGCTGAGGGGATTGGCCCGATGACGCCTGAAAACGAGCACCTTGCGGCCGATGCCGACACGCCGGCGAGCTGTCGCTTAGGCATATTGTGCTTGTCGCCTAGCGACGCGCTGATTGATTCAGAAAAATCGTTTTTGCCAAAAGCAAAACCTAGCAAAATCAACACCCTGGATTCATGCCTTTTTGGGAATGACGATTTTTCCAGCGTATCCCTAGGGACGCGCTGATTTATTCAGAAAAACCGTTTTTGCCAAAAGCAAAACCCAGTAAAATCAAAGCCCTGGATTCTCGCCTTCGCGGGAATGACGATTTTTTCAGCGTATCCCTAGTAGCCAGTCACGATGATATGAAGCAAATGACTGGCAGCTAGACCGCTTTCGGCATGCGTTTCACCTGACGTGTCGTTCCCGCGAAGGCGGGAACCCAGACCGCGCTACAGCGTGCGCGGTGGGTGTTGAGCGTTGTCGGATAGTCAGCGCGCTGTGGATGCCCCTGGATTCCCGCCTGCGCGGGAATGACGCGGTGGGGTGCGGCGGATGGTTCGCTGTGTCAAATCAAGATGTTGTGTTGAAATAAATAAAGCAAGACATCCGACGTCGGCTTGCTCGCAGGCACCCTCGTGTTTCAACGTGACTGGCTACTAGCTCTTGAAAGACAAATCCCCCGCCGGTTTCCCGACGGGGGATTTTTTGATTGCGGCGCTCGACCGGTAAAACCGGCCGATTATCACAATTACATCTCGACCGTAGCAGCCTGTTCCACAAACTCCGGAATCTGGTCGAAGTTCATGTAGCGATACACGTCAGCTGCTTTGGCGTTCACCAGCTTGATCTGCTCCATGTATTCCTCAACCGTCACGATGCGGCCGGCCAGCGCGCACATGGCGGCCAGTTCGGCAGAACCGAGGTACACCTGGGTGTCGATACCCAGACGGTTCGGGAAGTTACGGGTGGAGGTGGAGATGGCGGTGGAGCCCTTGCGGATCTGTGCCTGGTTACCCATGCACAGCGAGCAGCCCGGCATTTCCATGCGCGCGCCGGACTTGCCGAGGATGCCGTAGTAGCCTTCTTCGGTCAGGATCAGTGCGTCCATCTTGGTCGGCGGGGCGATCCACAGACGGGTCGGGATGTCGGACTTGCCTTCCAGCACCTTGCCGGCAGCGCGGAAGTGGCCGATGTTGGTCATGCACGAACCGATGAACACTTCGTCGATCTTGGCGCCGGCCACTTCGGACAGCACCTTGACGTCGTCCGGGTCGTTCGGGCAGGCCAGGATCGGTTCGGTGACTTCGGCCAGGTCGATTTCAATCACGGCAGCGTACTGGGCGTTGGCGTCGGCCTTGAGCAGTTCGCCGTTGGCAATCCAGTCTTCCATGGCGTTGATGCGGCGCTTCAGGGTGCGGGCATCCGAGTAGCCTTCGGCGATCATCCACTTCATCAGGGTGATGTTGGAACGCATGTACTCGACCATCGGTTCCTTGTTCAGGGCGACGGCACAGGCGGCAGCAGAACGCTCGGCGGCAGCATCGGACAGTTCGAAGGCTTGTTCGACCTTGAGATCCGGCAGGCCTTCGATTTCCAGGATGCGGCCGGAGAAGACGTTCTTCTTGCCCTTCTTCTCGACGGTCAGCAGGCCGGCCTTGATGGCGTACAGCGGAATGGCGTTGACCAGGTCACGCAGGGTGATGCCCGGTTGCATTTCGCCCTTGAAGCGCACCAGCACCGATTCCGGCATGTCCAGCGGCATCACGCCGGTGGCAGCGGCAAAGGCCACCAGGCCGGAACCTGCCGGGAAGGAAATACCAATCGGGAAACGGGTGTGCGAGTCACCACCGGTACCAACGGTATCCGGCAGCAGCAGGCGGTTCAGCCAGGAGTGGATCACGCCATCGCCCGGACGCAGGGAAACGCCGCCACGGGTGGAGATGAAGGACGGCAGTTCGCGGTGCATGCGCACGTCAACCAGCTTGGGGTAAGCGGCGGTGTGGCAGAACGACTGCATGACCAGGTCGGCGGAGAAGCCCAGGCAGGCCAGGTCTTTCAGTTCGTCGCGGGTCATCGGGCCGGTGGTGTCTTGCGAACCCACGGTGGTCATCTTCGGCTCGCAGTAGGTGCCCGGCAGGATGCCGGTCACGCCGCAGGCCTTGCCGACCATCTTCTGCGCCAGCGAGTAGCCGGCACCGTCGTCAGCCGGGTTTTGCGGCAGGCGGAACAGGGTGGACGGAGCCAGGCCCAGGGCTTCACGTGCCTTGGCGGTGAGGCCACGGCCAATGATCAGCGGAATGCGGCCACCGGCGCGCACTTCGTCCAGAATCACCGGGGTTTTCAGGGTGGTTTCGGCAATCACGGCACCGTTTTTGGTGGCGGTGACCTTGGCGGTGGCGGTATCGATCAGCAGTTCGATTTCATCGCCCATGTCCATCTGGGCGCAATCGATTTCGATCGGCAGCGCGCCAGCGTCTTCCATGGTGTTGAAGAAAATCGGGGCGATCTTGGAGCCCAGACACACGCCGCCAAAGCGCTTGTTCGGCACAAACGGAATGTCTTCGCCAGTGAACCACAGCACCGAGTTGGTGGCGGACTTGCGCGAGGAACCGGTACCCACCACGTCGCCGACGTAGGCGACCAGGTTGCCCTTGCTGCGCAGTTCTTCCAGGAATTTCACCGGGCCGCGCACGCCGGCTTCTTCCGGGGTGATGCCATCGCGCGGGTTTTTCAGCATGGCCATGGCGTGCAGCGGGATGTCCGGGCGGGACCAGGCGTCCGGGGCCGGCGACAGGTCGTCGGTGTTGGTTTCGCCAGTGACCTTGAACACGGTGAGTTTTTGCGAGGCCGGCACTTCCGGACGGCTGGTGAACCATTCGGCGTCAGCCCAGGATTGCAGCACGCCCTTGGCGTTGGCGTTGCCCTTGTCGGCCAGTTCCTTCACGTCGTGGAAGAAATCGAACACCAGCAGGGTTTTTTTCAGGGCATCAGCGGCAATGCCACCCAGCGCGGCGTCGCCCAGCAGGTCGATCAGCGGCTTGATGTTGAAACCGCCGAGCATGGTGCCCAGCAGTTCGGTGGCTTTTTCGCGGGAGACCAGCGGGGAGCTTGCTTCGCCCTGGGCGACAGCGGCCAGGAAAGAGGCCTTGACCTTGGCGGCATCGTCAACGCCAGCCGGAACACGGTGGGTGAGCAGGTCAACCAGCGTGGCTTCCTCGCCCTGCGGCGGGTTCTTGAGCAGCTCGACCAGTTCGGCGGTCTGCTTGGCGTTCAGGGGGAGCGGGGGAATTCCGATTTCGGCACGTTCTGCGACATGCTGACGATAAGCTTCTAGCACAGCTTCATCCTCTCTATCTCAGGCAAGAGTATCTGGTGGGGGTAAAACGTCCCGGCGGGTCTGGAACCCGGAACACCGACTCGAAGCGGAGGCTGCACATGCTGGGCGACGTGCTGCCAGGGGCAGCGGGGCCGTCAGAATGCCGTGGAGCGGGTCCGTGCGGGGGAGGCCTGTCGAAACGGCGTAATTTTATCGGAAAGCGGACTTAATGTGAAGAAAATGCGACACTTTTTCCGGTTTTTTTCACTAATATGTGGTTTTTACCGGGCAACTGCCACATTTTGCCAATTTGCCAGCTTTGTCTTCACCGTACACCCTGCACCCGGATTGTGCCAGGGTTTTTGCCATGAATTCAGCAGCTTGCCTGGCAAGCCCCATCACCATGCTCCGGGGCAAAGCCAGCAGGGGGTACGGGTTTCCCCCAATGGCCAAACCGGCGCATTGCCTGGTGCTGTGTCCGCATTCAATCCGAATGAGAAGTTAGGCTGCCAATTTCACAACCGGTGAGCTTTGATGCTGTGCATGGGCAAGGCAATGCGTGTGACGGAGCCCGGTCATGGCGGCAGGGCAATCGATGGCATTCATGCGATTGCTCTGTGGGACGCAGCACACTGCGTTCCGGAAATTCCGGTTTGTGTACAATAACTGCCTGTTCAATCCGCCATGGCATAGGGTGATGAAATTCAATTTTATTCTGGCCAACACATGGCAAGTCATCTGGGGCCTGCTGGCGCAAAAGGAAGCATGCTGATGTACACCGGCTATCAGAGTGGCTACCTTGCTCACGCGCTGTCGCTTGAGGGGGGGGCTGAGGACGCATTGACACAAACCATCGCCAGCGCCAAGGTAGACATGAATCCTCACCAGGTGGATGCGGCCTTGTTCGCGCTGGCTTCACCGCTTTCCCACGGTGTCATCCTTGCCGATGAAGTGGGTCTGGGCAAGACTATCGAAGCCAGCTTGGTGCTGGCGCAAAAATGGGCCGAGCACAAACGCCGCCTGCTATTGGTTGTTCCCGCTACCCTGCGCAAGCAATGGAGCCAGGAACTGGTCGAGAAATTTTCCCTGCCCTCGCGGATTCTCGAAGCCCGCAATTTCAAAGAAGCGCAAGCGGCTGGCGCAGATAACCCCTTTCAGACGGAAAGCGCCTTCGGCGAACCTGCCGTCGTCATCTGCTCCTATGAGTTTGCCTCACGCAAGCAAGTCGAACTGGCGGCCGTGTCCTGGGATCTGGTGGTGTTTGACGAAGCACACAAGCTGCGCAATTTCTATAAAGGCGAAAGCGCAAAGATCGCCAGCCGGCTTGATGCTGCGCTCAAAGGGCGTCCCAAGCTTTTGCTCTCTGCCACGCCGCTGCAAAACAACCTGCAGGAACTCTATGGCCTGATCGCCATCATCGATCCGCATTTCTTCGGCAACCTCGACGCCTTCAAGGCCCGGTATTGCCGGCCAAAGCTGGAAAATGCCGAATTCGAGCAACTGCGCGACCGTCTGAAAACCATCTGCAAACGCACCCTGCGCCGTCAGGTGCAAGAAACCGGCGGCATCAAATTTACCCGCCGCTACTCGATGACCGAGGACTTTCGGCCATCGCCGGATGAGCTCGAACTCTATCAGCAGGTTTCCGAATATCTTCAGGACGACACCATCCTGTCGATCAAACCCGGCGCTCGCCATCTGGTCACGCTGGTCATCCGCAAGATTCTGGCCTCGTCCTCCTTCGCCATCCAGGGCACGCTGACTACCATGATCGAGCGGTTGGAAAAACAGCTGCCGCTGACTGACGCGCTGAACGATTACGACGCCATCGCCGATCTGGCCGATGAAGAAGGCATTGACGAAGAAGACACCGTCGATCCTGCTGCCCTGGCTGCGGAAGTTGATCAACTCAAGGGGTTTCGCCGCCTGGCTGACAGCATTGCCCGTGATGCCAAGGCTGACGCCTTGCTGCGCGTTCTCGGCAAAGCCTTCGATTTTGCCGAACGGCTGGGCGGTAAGCGCAAGGCGGTTATTTTCACTGAATCGGTGCGCACCCAATCGCAACTCAAGCAACTTCTTCAAGATAATGGCTACACCGGCAAAATCGCCATGCTTAATGGCAGCAATGCCGACCCGGACTCCAAAGCCATCCTGAAAAACTGGCTGAAACAGCATGAAGGCAGCGGTCGTATTTCTGGTGCCAAGACAGCTGACATGAAAGCCGCCCTGGTTGATCACTTTCGCGAAGCGGCGGAAATTCTTATCTGCACCGAAGCCGGCGCCGAAGGGATCAACCTGCAATTCTGCTCGCTGCTCATTAATTACGACCTGCCGTGGAACCCGCAGCGGGTCGAGCAGCGGATTGGCCGCGTCCATCGTTACGGGCAAAAAAACGATGTTGTCGTGGTCAATTTCATTAATAAGGGCAACCGGGCTGACCAACGGGTTTTCGAACTGCTCAGCGAGAAATTCCAGCTCTTTGAAGGCGTCTTTGGTGCTTCTGATGAAATTCTCGGCAGCATCGAATCCGGTGTTGACATCGAGCGTCATATCCACGAGATTTATCAGCGCTGCAAGAACACCGATCAAATCGATGCCGAATTCGACCAGCTACAAGCCAAATTCAAAGCCGAACTCGACGCCCGTACCACGGAAACCCGCCGCTCGGTACTGGAAAATCTTGACGTCGATGTCGTCAAACACCTCAACCTGACCAAGGACAAGACCGAACAGCACGTCAACGACTATCAGGAAAAGCTGCTGTTGCTCGCCCGCATGATGCTGCCCAAGGCGCAGTTCGACGCCCATCGCTTTTTGCACGACGGTCACTGGTACGACGTGCGCTGGCAGAAGGCCGAAAGCGCCCACGCTCGTTTCCTGCGCCCCAACGAAGGACTGGGTGCCACACTGCTTGCCGAGGGCAAGGCGGCCCTGGAAGCGCTGCCGGTCGCCACGCTTGAGTTCGATCTTGACCATACCCCCAACGGCCAGCATTCCCGCCTCCGCGACTTCGCCGGTCAATCAGGTGAACTGCGGGTGGAAAAACTCGCCCTCACCACCGCCCGGCAGCGCATCGAACACCTGCTGGTCGCCGCTTGCAGCGACAGCGGCAACGTGCTGGACAGTACACAGGCCGAACGCCTGCTTACTCTGCCGGCTCGCCTGCTCGATGCGGCGGACACCTCGCTGAATGAAGCCAGGCTGGCCGAACTCCTGGCACAACAGGCCAGCCATAAGCTCGACGACGCATTGCGATTGAACGAACGCTACTTCACCGAAGAAAGCGAAAAACTCGACAGCTGGGCCGAAGACCGACGCATGGCTCTGGACATCCGCATCAAGCAACTCGACCAGGAAATCAAGGAAGCCCGCAAGGCCGTCCGCCAGTTGGCCTCACTGCAAGACAAGCTCAACATCAAGCGCGCCATCAAGCAGCTTGAGCAAGAACGCGACCGCGTGATGCTTGACTACCACGAAGAAAAAAAACGCATCGACGCCGAAGAAGATCAACTGCTCAACGAAATCGAAGCCGCGCTGAAACTCACGCCGCAGCGCCAGCGCCTGTTTGCCATCCGCTGGCGCTTGAAAGCCTCATGAGGAAAGCCCCATGATCGATACCACCGACCTCATCCGCGAACTCCTCTACCAGGTCCGGCTCGGCGAAGATTCCGCCTACGAATTCAAGAGCATTGCCATCAAGGGCAAGAAGGTCGAACAGCCGCACCGAGACAGCGTCGCCGACGAACTCGCCGCCTTCGCCAACGCGCGTGGCGGCATTCTGGTGTTGGGGGTGGCCGACAAAACGCGGGAAGTCGAAGGCATCGCCCGCGAAGACCTCGACACCGTAGACTTGTGGCTGGCCAACATCGCCAGCCAACTCGTCGATCCGCCGTTACCCATCGAAACCCGGCTGGTCGAAATCCCCAACCGCCAGGGCGAAGCCAAACCCGTTGTCTGGGTGCGCGTCGCCAAGAGCGTTTTCGTCCACCGCAGTCCGAGCGGCTACTACCACCGCGTGGGCTCCAGCAAGCGGGAAATGTCACCGGAACTGCTGGCCCGGATATTCCAGCAGCGCAGCATGGTGCGCCTGATCCGTTTCGACGAGCAGCTTGTTCCCCAGGCCGAAAAGGAAGCCATCGCCCCGGAACTCAAGGTCCGCTTCCTGCGCGGTGACCTGCCGGAACAGACGCAGCTCAAGAAGCTCTACCTGATCGGCGACGACGAAAGTGGTACAACGCGGCTCACCGTCAGCGGCGTGCTGCTGCTTACCGCGCGCCCGGCAGATTTTCTTTCATCGGCCTACGTCCAGTGCGTTGCCTATTCCGGCACTGAGCGCAATGCCGAATACCAGCTTGACGCCCAGGACTGCGATGGCCCGGTGGATGAGCAAATTCGCCTTGCTTTCCACTTCGTCAAACGCAATATGCGCACCGAAGCCGTCAAGCGCCCCGGCCGCATCGACATTCCGCAATACGACCTGGCCGCCGTGTTTGAAGCCATCGTCAATGCCGTTGCCCACCGCGACTATTCGATGCACGGCGCGCGCATCCGCCTGCACCTGTTTGCCGACCGCCTCGAACTTTCCACCCCCGGCGGCCTGCCCAACAGCCTGACCATCGACAGCATGGACGCCAACAGCATCACCCGTAACGAAACCCTGGTGAATTTGCTGTCGCGCTATTATCCTGCCGACCCGGTCAGCAAACGGCAGAACCTGATCGAACGGCGTGGCGAAGGTGTGCCCACGATTTTGAACGCCAGCGAAAAGCTGTCGCTACGCCGACCGCTGTACCAGCAGCTTGATCACACCGAACTCAAGCTCACCATTTACGCCGCCAGCCGCGAGAAAAACGGCCTGGTGGCGCAGTTCACCGCAGAAGAATAAGCCACTGATGACCACCCAGACCAAACTCGAACTCACCTGGCCCGGCAAACACAAGCGCCCACGGCTCGAACCGCGCATCCTGCTCGAAGACAAGGCGCTGTCGCACCACGCCGCGCCGCGCACCGCCCCCGATCTGGTCGAACAAGCCGCCGACGCAGCGCCGACCGCCTTCGACGACAACCTGCTGATCCAGGGCGACAACCTGCTGGCGCTGAAAGCGCTGGAAGGCAAATACGCCGGCAAGGTCAAATGTGTATTCATCGACCCACCCTACAACACCGGCAGCGCCTTCACCCACTACGACGACGGGGTGGAGCATTCGATGTGGCTGACGCTGATCCGCGACCGGCTGGAAATCATCCGGACGCTGCTGGCGGAGGATGGCTCGTTGTGGATCACGATTGACGACAACGAGGCGCACTACCTGAAGGTGGTGTGCGATGAGATCTTTGGACGGAAAAATTTCGTAGCGACTTGCGTATGGGAGAAAGACAAAGGTGGGCGCGGAGATGCCGACATCTCCCTGTCACATGACAACATACTTGTATATGCGAAAGAGCGTGCGCTTTGGTCGGACTACCGGAATTTGATGCCGCGTACAGAAACACAGCTTGGAAGATTTAAAAATCCCGACAATGACCCGCGAGGCGCTTGGCGCCAGGGGGATGATGGAACAGCAAAGAGTGGGACTGAAAAGCAGCGATTCCCAGTCACATTACCATCGGGAAGAATTGTCACCCCGCCGCCCGGTCGATACTGGGCCTTTTCAAAGGAAACTCTGGCTACAGCAAGGGTGGAAGGACGAGCCTACTTTGGTACCGATGGTGACCGGCTCCCGATTATCAAACGCTATCTCACTGAAGTACGTGATGGAGTTGCTCCGCGGACCTGGTGGTCAGCGGATGAGGTGGGGACAAATCAGCAGGCAAAACGCGACCATTTGAACAAGCTTCTAACAGACATCGATCCATTCTCCACGCCCAAACCCGAAAGCTTGATTCAGAGAATTGTCCACATCGCCACCAACCCCGGCGACCTCGTCCTCGACTCCTTCGCCGGTTCCGGCACTACTGGCGCCGTCGCGCACAAGATGGGCCGGCGCTGGATCATGGTCGAACTGGGCGAGCATTGCCATACCCACATCGTGCCGCGCCTGAAAAAGGTCATTGATGGCGACGACCCCGGCGGTATCACCAAGGCGGTGGGCTGGCAGGGTGGCGGCGGTTTCCGCTATTACCGTCTGGCGCCCTCGCTGCTCAAGAAGGACAAATGGGGCCACTGGGTCATCAACCCGGAATACAACGGCGAAATGCTTTCCGAAGCCATGTGCAAGCTGATGGGCTTCACTTATGCCCCCAGCCAGTCCAGTTTTTGGCAGCACGGGCGCAGTACGGAAACCGACTTCATCTACGTCACCACTGGCAGCCTCTCGCATGACCAGTTGCGCGTCATCAGCGAGGAAGTCGGCAACGAGCGTTCGCTGTTGATTTGCTGCAAGGCCTTCATGGCCGACGTCACGGCTTTCCCCAACCTGACGCTGAAGAAAATCCCCAAAACGGTATTGCACAAGTGCGAGTGGGACCACGACGATTACAGCTTCAAGATCGACGTACTGGCGGAAGCGGAACCGCTGTCCGAGGAAGAGGATGAGTTCGAACTGAATGCCGGAAATGAGGATGCTGCTGATGCGTGAGACCATCGACGGCAGCCGGGCCGCGCAGCAAATCGCCGCCCGGCTTTCCCTGCGCGGGCCGCAGCGCGAATCCCTGGACATCCTGGCCGGGCTGCTGGAAAAGCTGGAACTCACCAAGGATGCCGACCTGCAACACTGGTTGAAGACCATCCGCGCCCAGTATCCGACGGTGGAAAAGTTCGAGCGCGATTTCCCCACGCTGTGCTTTGCGCTGGCCACCGGCGTGGGCAAGACCCGGCTGATGGGTGCCATCATCGCCTGGCTGTTCATCACCGGGCGCAGTCGGCATTTCTTTGTACTGGCTCCCAACCTGACCATCTACGAAAAACTCAAGAACGATTTTACCCTGGGCCACCCGAAATACGTTTTTGCCGGCATTCCCGAACTGGCGCAGATGGCACCGGTGGTGATTACCGGCGAGGATTACGAAGATGGACGGGGTGTGCGGCTGGATTTTGCCGTGCCGGCAACGTTGACTGGCGACATGTTCGGCACGGATTCAGCACCGCATATCAACATCTTTAATATTTCCAAAATCAACGCTCGCGACAACAAGAAAGGCGCGGCCAAGTCCAGCGTGGCGCGGGTGCGCCGTTATCAGGAATACCTTGGTGAATCCTACTTCGACTACTTGGCCACTCTACCCGACCTCGTGGTGCTGATGGACGAAGCGCACCGTTACTATGCCAGCGCCGGGGCCAAGGCGATCAACGACTTGAAGCCGGTGCTCGGCATCGAGCTGACAGCCACACCCAAGACGGTGGGTGCCAATCCGCGCCAGTTTGCCAACATCGTCTATCACTATCCGCTGTCCCGCGCCTTGCAGGACGGCTATGTGAAGATTCCGGCGGTGGCGACGCGCAAGGACTTCCGCGCCGACCAGGTCAGTGCCGAGCGGCTGGAGGAAATCAAGCTGGAGGATGGCATCCACCATCACGAATTCGTCAAGGTGGCACTGGAAAACTACGCCCGGACTCATGAGCAGCCGGTGGTCAAACCTTTCATGCTGGTGGTGGCACAGGATACGGCGCATGCCTCGGCATTGAAGGCCAAGCTCGAATCCGAAAGCTTCTTCAACGGCCATTACCAGGGCCGGGTGATCGAGGTGCATTCCAACCAGTCCGGCGAAGAGTCCGACGAGGCCATGGCCCGCCTGCTGGCAGTGGAGTATGACGAGAAGACCGAGGTGGTCATCCACGTCAACAAGCTCAAGGAAGGCTGGGACGTCACCAATCTGTACACGATCGTGCCGCTGCGCGCTTCAGCCTCAGAAATCCTCACCGAGCAAACCATCGGTCGCGGGCTTCGCCTGCCCTTCGGTAAACGCACGGGGGTGGAGGCGGTGGACCGGCTGTGCATCATCGCCCACGACCGTTTCCAGGACATTGTCGACCGCGCCAACGACCCCGAGTCGATCATCCGGAAAACCGTCTATATTGGCGCCACAGAAGATGCCGACGTGCCGGACAAGCAGCCACACCTGCTCAACACCGGGTCGGTGCTCGACATCCTGTGTACCGGCCACCAGCCGGAGCAGGATGGAAAAACAATCGATGAGGCCGTCACCGGAACAACACCCGACAAGCCCGTTAGCCCGGAGGAATCCCGCCTGGCAGAACTGGCCTTGCGCGCCGTGCAGCAGGAGGCGGCCAGCCTGCCGTCGAGCAAGGCCTTGAACGATGCCGAGGTACAACAGCGGCTGGTGACCAAGGTCCGCCGCTGGGCCGAGGAAGCCGCCCCGCCGCAGGCCAGCCTGCCGGGGATGGAAGCGGCCAAGCCTGCCAGCCCCGAAGCGCTGGTCTCGCAGGTAGTGCGCCACGTCACCGAGCGCCTGATCGAACTGACCATCGACGTACCGCAGATCACGGTGTTGCCGACGCGCGAAGTCAATTACCGTTTTCAGGAATTCACGCTGGAAGGCTTGGAGAAGATCGCCTACCAGCCAGTCAGCCAGGAATTACTGTTGCTGCATCTGGAAGACAATCAGCAGGCGCGCATCCAGTGGGAAGGTTCCGACGTTCAGGAAATCCGCCCCGAGGATTACATCGTCCGCCAACTGGTCGATCAGGATGCTATCGATTACGACGAACACGCCGACCTGCTCTACGGGCTGGCGGCTCAAGTCGTCGCCCGTCTGCGCGAACATCTGGGCGGCGACGAGGACAAGCTGGAAAACGTGCTGATTTATTGGCAGCGGCAACTGGGTGAATTTGTCTGGGCGCAGATGCAGCGGCATGTCTGGGTCACGCCGACAGATTACATTGGCAAGGTGACTCAGGGTTTTGACGTGCTGAAACCCGCTAGTTTCACGCTGGCCGCCAGCGAATATCCCCGTGATTTCCGCGCTCCCATTACCGACAAGCGCCTGGTGCGCCAGATGGTGTTCAAGGGCTTCCGGAAGTGCTGCTATCCCTATCAGAAATTCCAGTCGGTCGAGGGCGAATGGCGGCTGGCGCAGATACTGGAGGACGAACCGGCTGTCCTCAAATGGATGAAACCAGCACCGGGGCAGTTCCGTATCGAATACCAGAGTGGCAGGAATTACGAGCCGGATTTTGTGGTGGAAACGGCGGATGCCTGCCTGCTCATCGAACCAAAGCGGGCCGACCAGATGGCGCAGGACGATGTGCAGGCCAAGGCGCGGGCAGCACTGCGCTGGTGCGGCTACGCCAATCAACACGTGGCGCAGCATGGCGGCAAGCGCTGGCACTATCTGCTGGTGCCGGATACGGCCATTCAGCTGGGACGCAGCGTCAAAACCCTGTGTTCCGAGTTTGCTTTACCCGGGGAGATATCATGAGCGAGACCCCAACGCACTCCCGGAAATGAGCGCAAGTCAAAAATAGATGTTGCTCTGCAGCAATCCGAGTCAGCCAGAGCGGATATGTCTGTCAAACAAGGCTGTCAGCAAAGATTGCCGAAATTGTCAGTTGCCTTGTGCGCCGGATTCACTCCCCGTGCGTTCGGTAATTCGCAGCAGAATGCTTGTACCGAACCCGATAACCGGGTTTGGTACGATCTGACATTGGTGGCGGAACACCGCACCGGATGATGGTGGTTTTGACAGCCAGCCGGCAGACTCGCACAATCAGACTCTTTGCCTGCTCAGGATTCTGGCCATGACCGCCACCTTGCCCCCGTCACATCTGATTGCCCAACATGTTGCCAGCGCCCTGGCGGAGGACATTGGCCCACGGGACTGGACTGCCGAGCTGATTCCGGCCAATACCATTGCCCGCGCCACCGTGGTGGCGCGCGAAGCGGCGGTGATTGCCGGTCAGGCCTGGTTCAGCGAATGCTTTCGTCAGGTGGACCCGCGTTGCCATGTCATCTGGCGGGTGCAGGAAGGTGAAATGGTGTTTGCCGACACCGAGCTGTGTACGCTGGACGGCCCGGCGCGGGCCTTGCTGACTGCTGAGCGCTCGGCGCTTAATTTCTTGCAAACCCTGTCTTCCACCGCCACGCTGACCCGCCGCTACGCCGATGCAATTGCCGGCTACAAGGCGCGGATCATGGACACCCGCAAAACCTTGCCCGGCCTGCGCGTGGCGCAGAAATATGCGGTGACGGTGGGCGGCGGGGTGAACCAGCGCGTGGGGCTGTTTGACGGCATTCTGATCAAGGAAAACCACATCATGGCCGCTGGCGGCATCCGCCAGGCGCTGGAAGTGGCATCCGCCCTGGCACCCAGCAATGTCAGTGTGCAGATTGAAGTGGAAACCCTGCAGGAAATGGCCGAGGCACTGGATGCCGGTGCCCGGCTGGTGCTGCTGGACAATATGTCGCTGCACGATATGCGCGCAGCAGTGCAACTGGCAGCCGGCTACGCCGAGCTGGAAGCGTCGGGCAATGTGTCGCTGGACACCGTAGCCGCCATTGCCGCCACCGGAGTAGACCGGATTTCCATTGGCAAGCTGACCAAGGACGTGTCGGCGGTGGATTTGTCGATGCGCTTTGCCTTGTAAGCGCGCCTTTCCCAACTGTAATGTGCTTCGCGCCCGGCCACCTGCCGGGCGTTTTCGCCTACAATGCGCGGTTTGTTGAAAGCTTTTATCCATGCCGCCCAAACCCTCTGCCCCTCGCGGGATGAACCAGGCCGAACGCAAGCAGATGGCCAGCCGCTTTGCCGTGGCCGAAGCCGCCTGCCAGACCGCCGATCAGGTGCTGGGCAGTCTGGCCCTGAACGATGACGCCCAGGCGCGCTGGCGCACCATGCAGGTGTACTGGCGCAAGATTCGGCAGGGCAAGGTGCTGGGTGCCGCCGATTTCAATCTGGCTGCCGATGTGTGCCGCAGCGCCCGCCGGGTGCTGCAGGCGATGGAACCCACGCTGCGCTTTGCCGACCCGCGCCTGCAAGCCCTGCTCACCCAGCTGGACGCCATGGCGCAGGCGTATCAGGAAGTTACCGGCAAGCCGCTCTATCTTTGACCATGACGCGCCTGCCTGCGCCGCCCTGCCGGACGGGCGCAATCTGACCTGGACCTCCTACTGATGAAACCGGTTTCTCCGCTGACGGATAAAGACTATCAGCGTTTGTCTGCCACCTTGCAGCGTCTGGCTGCGCAGGGGGCGATGTCGCTGGAAAAAATGGACGGCTTTTTTGCCGCGCTGCTGTGCGGCCCGGAGGCACTGCCGCCCGCCGCCTGCCTGCCGCTGGTGCTGGGTGCGGCGTTTGACGACGACGACAGCTTTACCTCGGCCAAGTCGCTGGAGCAGTTTGTTGCCCTGCTGGGCCGCTACTGGCAGGAAATTTCCCACACCCTGCGCCAGGGCGAGGCATTTCATCCCTGGCTGGAGGCCAATGCCGACGGCGTGGTGCTGGGCAATCAGTGGGCGGATGGCTTTAGCGAAGGCATGCGCCTGTTCAACGACGACTGGGCGCAGGTGTTCGACCATCCGGCGCTGAGCCTGGCGCTGGCCCCCATCATGGCGCTGGCGTTCGAGCACGATCCCGACCCGGACATGCGTCCGTTTCTGGGGGAAGTCACCCAGGCGCAACGCGAAGCCTGGCTGGCGGAAATCACCCCGGCAGTGGGCAGTTTCCATGCGTTTTTCAGCGCCCATCGGGCGGCGCTGGAAGCCGAATACGGCGACGATTAACCCTGTTCATCTAGCCGCCTACGCCGCCCGCTTCAGCACGGCATCCAGCCAGCGGGTGGGTAATACACGCTTCAGCCACCAGAACAGCTGGGTCGGCACGGTCACCCGGTAGCGCGCGGCGGGCCGACGCGCCTGCAGCGCCTGCTGCACTGCCTGCAATACTGCCTCGGCAGGCAAGGTAAATGGCGCGGCTGGGCCGGGTTTTTCCATCCGGTCGATCTGCACCTGATACGCTGCGGCGTGGATGCTGTGCTGCCAATTGACATGATTCATGAACTTTTTCAGCGCATTGGGTCTGAACCGGCTGGTGATCGGCCCCGGTTCGATCAAACAGACATGAATACCCGTACCGGCCAGCTCCAGCCGCAAGGTGTCGGCCAGGCCTTCCATGGCGTATTTGCTGGCGTTGTACGCACCGCGCCAGCGCATGGCGGCAAAGCCCAGCACGGATGAATTAAACAGGATGCGCCCGTGGCCCTGGCTGCGCATCACCGGCAGCACGCGGCTGGTCAGCTCCCAGGCACCAAACAGATTGGTTTCGAACTGGGCGCGCAAGGCGTGGCGGCTGATGTCTTCTGCTGCGCCGGGCTGGCCAAAGCCAGCGTTGTTGAACAGCGCGTCCAGGGTGCCGCCGGTGGCGGCCAGCACGTCGCCCAGCGCCCGGTTGATCGACAGGCTGTCGTCCACATCCAGCTGCAGCGCGTCGTTCAGTCCTTCGCTGCGCAGGCGGGCCACGTCGGCGGGCTGGCGGGCACTGGCAAACACCCGCCAGCCCTGGCGCTGCAGACCATGGGCAACGGTGTGGCCAATACCGCTGGAACAGCCGGTAATCAGGATGGTTTTCATGATGAGCTGCTATATAAGTAATAAGTAATCAGGCGTGGCATGCACCATAGCGTGTTTGCCCGCCAAGTCCAAGCCCCACCCAACCCGATACAGGAGAAATACATTTGGAAACAGGATTGAGTTCCGTGGGTAGCCCACTGATGTACGGCGGCTTTTTTGCCGCCGTTCTGGTGATGGTGCTGATTGACATGTTTGCCCTCAACCGCGCCGGCCAGCACAAGGTGAGCGTGCGTGAGGCGCTGGGCTGGTCGGCCATCTGGTTTACCATTGCCATGCTGTTCAATGGCTGGCTGTGGTGGCATATCCGCAGCGATACTTCACTGGCGCTGGACGAGGCTGCCCGCCATGCGCTGGCCGATCAGAAGGCGCTGGAGTTTCTCACCGGCTACCTGATTGAAAAATCGCTGGCAGTGGATAATATCTTTGTGTTTTTGCTGTTGTTCAGCTTTTTCAAGGTGCCGGATATTTACCAGCGCCGGGTACTGGTGTACGGGGTGGTCGGGGCAATTGTCATGCGTGCGATCATGATTGCCGTTGGCGCGGTGCTGGTGGCCGAATTTGCCTGGATTCTGTATGTGTTCGGGGCGTTTCTGGTGTTTACCGGCCTGAAGATGATGCTGCCGGAAAAAGAGGAAAAAGACGACCTGACCAACAACCCGGTGCTGAAATGGCTGCGCCGCCACCTGCGGGTGACCGAAGAATTCCATGAGGAAAAGTTCTTTATCATCCGCAACGGGGTGCGCTGGGCCACGCCGCTGTTTTTGGTGCTGGTAATGATTGAGCTGACCGATCTGGTGTTTGCCGTGGACAGCATTCCGGCGATTTTTTCGGTGACGCAGGATCCGTTCATCGTGATGACCTCGAATATCTTCGCCATTCTGGGCTTGCGTGCGCTGTACTTCCTGCTGGCCGATATTGCCGACCGCTTCCACCTGCTCAAATACGGCCTGGCTGCCGTGCTGACCTTCATTGGCATGAAGATGCTGCTGCTGGAGGTGTTTCATATTCCGGTGGTGGTGTCGCTGGCGGTGGTGTTCCTGCTGCTGACGGCGTCGATTGTGGCGTCCTTGCTGGTCAGCCGCAAAACCGCCGGGTAAGCGGTCTGCGCTGCTGCTGCTGTTCTGGCTCAAAAAAAACCGGTCCTGTGGACCGGTTTTTTTTCGGGCTGCGTCAAGCGCGACACTCAGGCTGCGCTGCGCAAGCCCAGCGAAAACTCGCGCAGGGCGCGGATGCCGCTGGCTTCGGCGCGGGTGCACCAGTCTTGCAGGTCGTGCAGCAGCTCATCGCGTGAGCGGCTGGAGCGTTCCCACAAGCGGCCCAGCTCCTGGCGCATGGTGTAAATGGTGTGCAGCTTGGGGCTGTGCGCCAGCAGGGTATCCAGCGCTTGGCGATCGCAGTCCGGGGTGTCCTTGGCGTCCTGCTTGAGCCAGATCTTCATTTTTTTCGGCAGGTGAATTCCGTGAAAATCCGGCAGCTTGGCCGAGGCCAGCAGGCGGTCGATTTCGCCGGCGTACTCGGTTTTCAGCTGGCGGGCATACTGCGAGGCCACGGCATAGCGGTTGGTGATGATGGTCTGCAGGGTTTCTGCCGCGAGCGGAGCCACTTGCTGGGTGTCGCCCAGCGCCAGATGCGGGGCCACACGACGCACTTTGGCCAGACGGGCGATTTCCAGCATGCGGATGTACATCCAGCCGATGTCGAATTCGTACCATTTGTACGACAGCTTGGCCGAGGTACCAAAAGTGTGGTGATTGTTGTGCAGCTCCTCGCCGCCAATCAGGATGCCCCAGGGCACCAGGTTGGTGGCAGCGTCTTCGTTCTCGAAGTTGCGATACCCCCAGTAGTGGCCAATGCCATTTACCACACCAGCGGCCCAGAACGGAATCCACACCATCTGCACCGCCCAGATGGCCAGGCCTGCCGGGCCAAACAGCAGCAGGTCAAGACCCAGCATCAGGAAAATGCCCAGGCCGTTGTGCGGGGTGTACAGGCGGTTTTCAATCCAGTCATCCGGTGCGCCATGGCCAAACTTGTCCATGATGCTGCGGTCCTTGCATGCCACCCGATACAGCTCGGCACCTTGCCACAGCACTTTTTTCAGGCCAAGTACCTGTGGGCTGTGCGGGTCTTCCGGGGTTTCGCAGCGGGCGTGGTGCTTGCGGTGAATCGCTGCCCATTCGCGGGTAATCATGCCGGTGGTCAGCCACAGCCAGAAGCGGAAAAAATGGCTGGGCAGCGGGTGCAGATCGAGCGCGCGATGCGCCTGATGGCGGTGCAGGAAGATGGTGACCGAGGCAATGGTGATGTGGGTCAGGCCCAGCGCCACCAGTACATACCCCCACCACGGCAGATCAATCAACCCGTTCAGGTATTCCATTAAAATAAACCTCGCAAAGTGCGCAATAGATCAACTATTTTAGCGTATTTGTCACGTTTGGCGCGCATGCCGGCAAGATTTGCCGCCGTAGCCCGCCGCCAGCTGTTCATTTTTGCCTGCAGGAGCCTGCTGATGTCAATCGCCGACTGGCCAGAAGACCAACGTCCCCGTGAAAAACTGCTGGCCAAAGGAGCCGCCAGCCTGACCGACGCCGAGTTGCTGGCGATTTTCTTGCGCACTGGCATCCGTGGCAAAAACGCCGTCGAGCTGGCGCGGGAGCTGATTGTCCATTTTGATGGTTCGCTGGCCCGGCTGTTTGCCGCCAGCCCGCAGGCGTTTTCAGCGGTGCCGGGGCTGGGGCTGGCCAAGTTCAGCCAGCTGGCAGCCGTGCGCGAACTGGCCGACCGGGCGATGGCCGAGCGGCTGTATCAGGACGACGTTCTGTCCAGCCCGAATGCGGTGCGCGACTACCTGCGCCTGCGCCTGGGCCGCCGCGAGCGTGAAGTGTTTGTGGTGCTGTGCCTGTCGGCGCAAAACCGGGTGCTGGCCATGGACGAGCTGTTTGAAGGCACGCTGACCGAAACCCGGGTGTACGCGCGTGAAGTGGTGCGGCTGGCGCTGCTGCGCAACGCCGCTGCGTTGATCATTGCCCATAATCACCCGTCTGGTGCCAGCGAAGCCAGCCAGGCTGACCGACTGCTGACCCAGCAACTGCAACAGGCGCTGGCCCTGGTGGATATACGCCTGCTTGACCATGTGCTGGTGGCGGGCCATCAGGCGGTGTCGTTTGCCGAACAGGGCTGGATGTAGGCCGCACCCCGCATAGCGTTCACCCGCCAGCCGGGTAACCAGGCCCGGCAGGGGCGCTTACTCTGCCGTGGACTCCCGGCTGCCATGCTTGGCTTCCCAGGCCAGCCGGCGGGCTTCTTTTTCCAGCGCACGGGCGGCGCGGGCTTCGGCTTCGGCGGCTTCCTTCACCTTGCGGGCGGCAATCGACGCGGCCTTGGCGCGGGCACGGGCTTCGGCCTCGGCGGCTTCCTGGGCTTCCAGTTCGGCGCGGCTGGTGCAGGGCCGGGTTTTTTCAAACAGGGCAATGCTTTCCACATGGGCAGTGTGCGGAAACATATTGATGATGCCCGCCGAGCGCAGGGTATAGCCTTTGGTGTTGACCAGCACGCCAGCGTCACGCGCCAGGGTGGCCGGGTTGCACGACACATATACCAGCACGGCAGGCGCGGTGTCTTCGTCCAGTGCCTTGCACAGGGCAATCGCCCCATCACGCGGCGGGTCGATCAGCATCTTGTCAAAACGGCCCAGCGCCGCAAACGATTCTGGCGTGACGTCAAACAGATTGGCCATGCGGTAGCTGACCTGGCTGTCCAGGCCATTGTGGCGGGCGTTGTCGATGGCGCGTTCCACCAGCGACTGGCTGCCCTCCATGCCCAGCACGGTGGCCCCGCTGCGGGCAATCGGCAGGGTGAAATTGCCAATGCCACAAAACATGTCGGCAATGCGCTCGCCTGGCTGTGGATTCAGCAGACGCATGGCGCGCGCCACCATCACCCGGTTGATGCCAGGGTTCACCTGGGTGAACTCGGTGGGACGGTACGGCATCACCACGCGGAAATCCGGCAGCGAGTAGGTCAGCGCCGGGGCATCCAGCGGATAAAACGGGTAACAGGTTTCCGGGCCCTTGGGCTGCAGCCAGGCCTGCAGCGCGCGCTGCGGCGTGCTGTGCGCATCGACAAACTGGCGCAGCAGCGTCTCATCGGCGGCGGTCAGCGGGTCCATGATGCGGAACACCAGCACGTCCACCGCGTCGCCCACCGCCAGTTCCACCTGCGGCATGCGGTCGCTGATTGACCAGCGGGTAATCAGCTGGCGCAGCGGAAGCAGCAGCGCCGAAATCCGTTGCGGCAGGATATGGCATTCGCGCATGTCGGCAATGAAGGTTGAGCGCTTTTCATGAAACCCCACCAGCACGCCGCCTTTTTTCGCCACATGGCGCACCGACAGCCGGGCACGGTGGCGATAGCCCCAGGTGGGGCCGTAAATTGGCGGCAGAATCACTTCCGGCTTGACCCGGCCAATATGGCCCAGGTTGTCTTCCAGCACGCGCTGTTTGTTGGCCACCTGCGCGGAAAACTCCACATGCTGCATCGAGCAGCCGCCGCACACGCCAAAATGCGGGCAGCGCGGTGCCGTGCGCATGAAGCTGGCGTTAAGCACCTGTTCGGTGTCGGCGTTTTCGTAGCTGGGTTTTTGCCGATAGCTGCGGTAGGTGACGGTTTCGTACGGCAGCGCGCCGTCGATGAACAGGGTTTTGCCGTCAATGTGGGCCACCCCCCGGCCTTCAAAGTCCAGGGATTCGATACGGGCAATGGGCTGTGGATGTGTCATGCTGGGGAGAAAACCTGAGCAAAAGGTCTATTTTCGCAAAAAACGGCGGCAAGATCAGAAAAATTGGCGCGCCTGCCGGTTTCTGGCTACAGTCCCCTGTATTCCTGCTGATAAAATGTCGGCATTCTCTCCTGATCTTAATCCCCCCATGCGCGCAATGACCATTCGACTTTCGTTGTTCCTCCTGCTGGCCGGCAGCGTACCAGCCCAGGCGGCCAACTTTGATCCCCTGCCGATTCCCACCCAGTCGGTCAGTGGCCGCCAGGTGATCATCAACGTGCCGCAAACCCGCTTGTTTGTGCTGGATGACGGCAAACTCACCCATGTTTTCCCGATTGCCGTCGGCAAAAGCCTGACCAAAACCCCGGTGGGCGAATACAGCGTGACCGGCATCCACCGTAATCCAACCTGGCATGTGCCTGCGTCAATTCAGGAAGAAATGCGCCAGAGCGGCAAGCCGGTGGAAACCGCCGTGCCGCCGGGGCCGGCCAACCCGCTGGGCGCGGTGTTCATCCGCTTTGGCGAACCGCGTCTGGGCCTGGGCATGCACGGCACCAATGCGCCCAACAGCGTGCCGGGCTTTCGCAGCCATGGCTGTGTGCGCCTGCGCAACCCGGATGCGCTCAAGCTGGCCTCGCTGATGGAAAAAGGTGTGCCGGTGACGGTGACCTACCAGCCCGTGCTGCTCAACTACGATGAGGCAGGCCATTTGTGGGTGACCGCCTTTGCCGACCGCTACCAGCACAACACACCGGGCAAGCTGGCGGCACAGGCCAAGGATCTGGCCGAGCGCTGGGCCAATGAAACTGGCCGTCCGCTGGACAGCCGCCGCCTGCTGGCGGCGCTGCAAACCCGAGAAGGCAAGCCGGTGTGCGTGTCCTGTGAGCTGCCCCCGGCGTCCAGCCGCCCGGCGCTGGCCCCGGTCAAGCCGGTGGTGAAACCGCGCCCGGCCTTGCCCGAGCACACCCCACCGGCGGTTGTGGAGCCGTCTACCACCGCTGACATGAGCGGGGCCAGCCAGCCGGCCAGCCTGGTGCCAGTGAATGGCGGTTAACCGCCGTGATGCGTTGCCCCTGGCGGGGTGACGCCCGTGCCTGCATTTGATTCTTTTGATGTCTCTTTTTCTGTACGAGGTCAGCCATGGGCAACCGCCTTTCCCGCATCACCACCCGCACCGGCGACGACGGCAGCACCGGCCTGGGCGATGGCAGCCGCGTTGCCAAGGATTGCCCGAGAATTGCGCTGCTGGGCGAGGTGGACGAGTTGAACAGCCATCTGGGGGTGCTGTTGTGCGAAGCCTTGAGCGACAGCGTGCGTGCGCAGCTGGTGGAGATTCAGCACGATCTGTTTGATCTGGGCGGGGAAGTGGCCGTGCCGGGCCATCAGGCCATTGATGAAAAGCAGGTGTTGCGCCTGGAAGCCTGGCTGACTGGGATGAATGCCGAACTGACGCCCTTGCGCGAATTTATCCTGCCCGGCGGCTGTCGGGCGGCGGCGCTGGCGCATGTGGCGCGCGCGGTGGCGCGACGGGCCGAACGTCAGGCCGTGACGCTGGCCCGCGCTGAAACCTTGTCGGCGCACACCGTCCACTACCTGAACCGCTTGTCCGACGCGCTGTTTGTGCTGGCGCGCAGCCTGAATGTGGCGGCGAGCCAGCCGGATGTGCTGTGGCGGCACGAGCGGGTGCGCCGCCCGGCCAGCCAGTAGGCCCGGTTTATTCGCTGACGGCCACTGCCGCGACAAATTCCCGCTGCAGCCAGCCGGCCACTTGTTCGGCAGCCATTTCCCAGCGGGTGTCCAGCATCATCAGATGGGCGGTATCCGGCAAGACTTCGGCCACCACACCCAGCCGGCAGGCGGTTTCCACCACTTCCTGCGGGCTGATCAGCTGGTCATTGGCGGCCCCCAGCACCAGCGCCGGCACATACGGCAGCTTGCTGGCCGGAAAAAACCCGATCATCGACATATCAAACAACGCCCGCATGGATTCTGCCTGGAATCGGTTCACCCAGCCCATCAGCCGGCCATGGTCGATGTCTGGCGAGAACAGCAGGCGTTGCGCCTGGCCCAGGTCGGGATGGTAACGCTCGCTGGCCTGAAACAGGTTCAGCGCGGCCAGCAGGTCGGGTGCGGTGGTCATCATCCGCCAGGCCGAGCCATTCACCCCAGACGGCGGCACCGAGGCCATCAGCACCACGCCGGCGGGCAGGTCGTGCGGGTACATTTCCAGGTAGCGTTGCAGCACAAAGCCGCCCATTGAGTGGCCAATCAGCACCGGTGGGCGTGGCATTTTTTCTACCACGGCGCGAACATTGCGCACAAAGTCGTCAATGCCCAGCGCCGCCAGCCAGGCATGGCCGCGACTGTCGCCGTGGCCTTCCAGGCTGACGGCGCTGGCATGCCAGCCGCGCTGGGCAAACCAGGGTAAAAAGTGTTCTTCCCATACCCAGGCACCGCAATAGGCACCGTGGACAAACAGCAGCGGCGGCGCGTCGTGGGCGGCGTCGGCGTGATGGCTTGCGCATTCCAGTCCGGGCACCATTACAGCACCTCGGCAGCAAAATCAGCCAGCCGCGAGCGCTCGCCGCGCTGCAGGGTGACATGGCCGGCATGCGCCCAGTTTTTCATCCGGTCAACCACATAGGTCAACCCAGAGCTGCCTTCGGTCAGATACGGGGTGTCGATCTGGGCAATATTGCCTAGGCACACCACTTTGGTGCCGGGGCCGGCGCGGGTAATCAGGGTTTTCATTTGTTTGGGGGTCAGGTTCTGTGCCTCATCAATGATGAGGAATTTGTTCAAAAAAGTGCGGCCACGCATGAAGTTGAGCGATTTCACCTTGATGCGGCTGCGAATCAGGTCGCGAGTCGCTGCGCGACCCCAGTCTCCCCCGTCGTCGTCGGATTTGTTCAATACGTCGAGGTTGTCTTCCAGCGCCCCCATCCACGGGGCCATTTTTTCTTCTTCACTGCCGGGTAAAAAGCCAATATCTTCACCCACCGGCACGGTGACCCGGGTCATGATGATTTCGCTGTAGCGTTTTTCTTCCAGCGTCAGTGCCAGCCCGGCGGCCAGCGTCAGCAGGGTTTTGCCAGTGCCGGCCTGGCCCAGCAGGGTGACAAAATCAATGTCCGGGTTCATCAGCAGGTTCAGGGCAAAATTCTGCTCGCGGTTGCGCGCGGTAATGCCCCAGACCGTGTGCTTGCTGTGGCTGTAATCGGCCAGGGTTTCCAGGGTGACGGTCTTGCCTTCGCGGGCGATGACCCGGGCGGCAAACGGCGGTTCGCTGTCTTGCCAGAGAATTTCATTCAGCAGCAGGCCGGCGCAGCCATTGCCGCTCATCCGGTAATGGCTTTTGCCAGCTTCCTGCCAGGCTTTCAGGTTTTTGCCGTTTTTTTCCCAGAACGCCTGGTCGATTTCGCGGGTGCCGGTGTACAGCAGGTCGGTGTCTTCCAGCACCTTGTCGTTGAAATAGTCTTCGGCGGCCAGCCCCAGCGCCGCCGCCTTGATGCGCATATTGATGTCTTTCGACACCAGAATCACCTGACGCTCGGGCTGGTCGGCCTGCAAAGCCATCACAATGCCCAGAATCTGGTTATCCGCCTTGCCCACCGGCAGGCCATCCGGCAGTTCGCCGTGCAGCGCGCGGGTCTGCAGCACCAGCCGGCCACTGGCCGCCTTGTGACTGGCGGCTTTCAGGCTGATGCCGTCGGCCATTGCCCCGTCAGCGTGGCTGACCAGCTCATCCAGAAAACGGCTGGCCTGGCGGGCATTGCGCGCCACTTCGGTCATGCCCTTTTTGTGGCCGTCGAGTTCTTCCAGGGTAATCATCGGCAAAAACACGTCGTGCTCGTCAAAACGGAACAGGCAGGACGGGTCGTGCATCAGCACATTGGTGTCCAGCACAAACAGCTTGCTCCGGGACTGGGCGTTTTTTTTCTTGGCTGGCATGAAAGTGGGCTTTCCTGTGGGGCGCAACGCCAGCGGGCGCTGCGCGGGGTCAACGGAAACGGGCGGGTGCAAGGCGCCCGACGGCCAGCACAGCGTGCACGGTTGGCGCTACAGGGTTTTTACAAAGGCCAGCACCTCGGCCACATGGCCGGGCACCTTCACCCCGCGCCACTCGCGCAGCAACTGGCCTTCCGCGCCAATCACGAAGGTGCTGCGCTCAATGCCGCGCACCTGCTTGCCGTACATGTTTTTCAGCTTCATCACCCCGAACGCTGCACACGCGGTTTCGTCCGCATCGCAGATCAATTCAAACGGCAGTTCCAGCTTGGCCTTGAAATTTTCGTGCGATTTCAGCGAATCGCGCGACAGGCCAAATACCTGACAGCCGGCGGCCAGAAACTCGGCATGGGCATCGCGGAAGTCCATGCTTTCGTTGGTGCAGCCGGGGGTGTTGTCCTTGGGGTAAAAATACAGCACAACGGGCTTGGTGCAGTCTGACAAGCTGAAAGTGTGCCCGCTGGTGGCCGGCAGGGTCAGCTGGGCAGGCAGGGTCTGGCTCATGGCAACTCCTTGATGCAATGTTGATCGCATAAAAAACCGTGGTTGATTCGGTCTTCCCATCCCCCATAGAATAGCGAAACGCCCTTCCTGTCAATATTCATGCCCAATGTCATCTCTCCCATCCTGCTGGTTTTCCGGGCGCTAGGCCAGTGGCCGGCCCTGCGTCGTGTGCCGGTGCAGCAGGCGCTGGCGCAGCAACTGCAGGGCTGTGGCGTGCAGGCGCTGCCGGGTTTGCTGTGCGCTGGCGTGGCGCTGGGCCTGGTGGCAGTGCAACAAATGCACGGTACGTATGGGGCCAATGTGGAATTCACCCTGCGCACCCTGCTGCAACTGCTGCTCAGCGAACTGGCCCCGCTGCTGACAGCGGTGTTCCTGATTGCGCGCAGCAGTTCGGCCATGGCCGCCGAGCTGGCGGCGATTCGGGTGCAGGGCGAATGGCGTCTGCTGGGCACCATGGGCATTGATCCGCTGGCCTATCTGCTGCTGCCGCGCCTGCTGGCCCTCACCCTGGCCAGCGGCGTGCTGGCGCTGTATCTGTTGCTGACCGCCCAGCTGACCGCCGTGCTGTACGCGCTGGACAGCCCCGACCCGGCCACCCTGTACAGCATGCTCGAACCGCTCAGCGCCGGGCTGATTGCCCAGTGCCTGGGCAAAAGCCTGTTGTTTGGCGCGCTGATCGGGCTCATCAGCTGCGCCAGCGGGGTGGCGGCGCACGGCGACTGGACCGCAATTCCACACGCATCGGCGCGCGCAGTGGTGCGTGCGCTGCTGGCGGTGTTTGCCGCCGATGCACTGTGGGCGCTGCTGCCAGGCCTGTGGAGCGGCGGATGAGCGCGCTGACCCTGCACTGGCCCGGCCACACCCTGACCTTGCATCCCGGCCAGTTTACCCCCTGCCCGCTGGGCGACGCCGACCCGCAGGCGCTGGCTCATGCGCTTGCCAGCGCCCTGCAGGCGCACGGCCAGATCGTGCTTGGCCTGCCGGCCAGCGGCGGCTTGCTGTCGCTGCTCAATGTGGCCGACAACCTCACCCTGGCGGCGCGCTACCATGACCTGGCCGACTGGCCCACGCTGGACCGCCAATTGCCGGCCTTGCTGCAGGCGCTGGCCGTGCCCGAAGCGCGCTGGTCGGCGCTGATGCAGGCCCTGCCGCAACACCTCAGCCACGCCGAACAGCGCGTGGTGCTGCTGTTGCGCGCGCGGCTCACCCCCGGTGCCGCCTGGGTGATAGACAGCGGGTTTTTCAGCCGGCAATCCCCATCAGAGCGCCGCCGCAGCCTGGCGCTGCTCACCCAGGCGCTGCCAGGGCGCTACGCGGTCTGGCTTAGCCACGACACCCCACCCGATGAGGGCGAAGCACAGCATGCACGCCCGACATGAAAGACAGAACTGACATGAAAGCCATCCGTCCATGAATGTGTTGCCACGCGCCCGCCTGAGCGGGCGGCTCTGGCTGTTTATCACCCTGGCGCTGCTGGGCGCGCTGGCGCTGCTGGGCGTGCGCCTGTGGGCACAGGGCTGGTTTGAACCCGGCACGCCAATCCGGCTGTACGCCGCGTCCGGCAGCGACCTCAAGCCTGGCATGCCAGTCAAATTCCGTGCGTTCAAGATTGGCACGGTCGAGCAGATTGCGCTGAAGGACGACGCCCATGTGGAAGTGCAGGTGCGAGTGGAAAACCGCTATCTGAAATTCATCCGCCAGACTTCGCTGGCGCGGCTGAGCAAGGAAGGGCTGATCGGCAACAGTTACATCAGCATTGAAACCAGCGATTTTGCCGCGCCGCCGCTGGCGCGCAATGGCTATCTGGGGCTGATGCCCAGCACTGATCTGGAAGTGATTGCCCGCCAGGTGAAAGAACAGGTGGACCCGGTGATCGAGCAGCTGCATGTGCTGCTGCTCAGCCTGAACCATCCGCAAGGGGCGTTTCAGCGCAGTCTGGGCGATATGGCCCGCTTCAGCGCCGGGCTGAACGACACCCGCCAGCAGCTTGATCGCCTGCTGACGCACAGCGACAGCCTGCTCGACCGCGACGTGCGCGCCGCCGTGCGCAGCAGCGCCCAGGCGCTGGACACGGTGAACCGCGACCTGCCCACGGTGATGCGCCAGCTGAACGCCACCACCCAGGCCACCCAGGCGGCCAGCCAGAGCCTGAACCAAGCCATGCAATCCAGCGCCACCCAGCTGCCCGGCCTGATTCGCGACAGCCGCCTGCTGATTCAGCAAAGCAACGACACCCTGGACGGACTGCGGCAAAACTGGCCGCTGAAACAGCTGAGCGCCCCCCCAGGCCACGACAATGGAGAAGTGCATGGTGCCCAGGACTGACCCCTGGCCAGACCGGATCCGGCCAAGCGGCCCGGCCTGGCTTGGCGCGCTGCTGGCCAGCGGCCTGCTGCTGGCCTGCGCCAGCCCGTCGCGCCATCCGCTGGCCGGCCAGGAAGCCTTTCGTCAGGGTGAGCTGGCCAGCCGTCAGGCGCGCAGCGCGCTGGCGCGGGGCGAGCTTGTGTCGGCGCGGCAACTGACCGAGCAGGCGCGCCAGCACTACCAGCGGCTGGATGCTCACGCCGAGGTGATCGACAGCGAGCTGACGCTGGTGACGCTGGCGCTGCGGCAAAACGACCTGCCCGCTGCACGTGCCGGCCTGGCCGGATTCAGCCACTGGCAGCTGACCCCCGCCCAGCAGCTGGCGCTGGCGGAACGGCAGATCAGCCTGGCGCTGCGTGAATCCGCGCTGCCACGCGCCGCCGACTGGCTGGCGCAGGCCTGGCAAAGCTGCCCGGCCCCCTGCGCCCGTGCGCCCACGCTGAGCCTGTTTGCCGCCCGCCTGGCGGCGGCCCAGGGCCAGCCTGAGCGGGCGCGTCAGCTGGCTGAAGCGGTGTTGCAGCAAGGGGAACATGAAGAAACCGCCACCGCCCACCGTCTGCTGGGCGGCTGGCAAGCACCGGCCCAGGCGGCACAGGCCCTGGTGCATTTTCAGCAGGCGCTGGAACGCGACCGCCTGAACAGCAACAGCGCCGGCCTGCTGATTGACCTGCAAGGCGCGGCGCAGGCCAGCCAGACGCTGGGCCAGACCGCGCAAGCCAGCGAATACCGCCAGCGGGCGGCGCAGCTGCAGGCGGCCATGGCGGCAGCTGCGGCGCGCTAGTCGTCAGTCACGTTGTACAAGGGGGCATGCAAGCGAACCTACGTTGGGAGTCTCTGTTTAACTTCTGTTAAAACAAAACCTTAAATTGTTCAGCGAACCACCCTCCGCACCCCGTCATTCCCGCGCAGGCGGGAATCCAGAGGCATCCACCGTGCGCATCAGGTGTGTGCTCTCACGACCGCTCTGCCATGCTCAACCCCCACGGCGCACGATGTGGTGCGGTCTGGGTTCCCGCCTGCGCGGGAACGACATTTGGGTGGGATTTATACCGAAAGCGGTCTAGGGACGCGCTGATTTATTCAGAAAAACCGTTTTTGCCAAAAACAAAACCCAGTAAAATCAACATCCTGGATTCCCGCCTTCGCGGGAATGACGATTTTTTCAGCGTATCCTTAGCGCATATTCACTGGTGCGGGCTGATACACCGGCACCCGCAACAGCCCGATGGTCAGCGCCACGCCAATCAGCCCCAGGCCCAGTTGCAGCCAGGGCTGGCCTTGCATCAGCACCATCGACAGCGTGATGGAAAACCCCATGCTGGCCAGCGCCATCCAGCGCACCCGGCGCGGAATGCTGCGGTGACGTTGCCAGGTGTCGATCATCGGGCCAAACAGCCGGTGCTTGAGCAGCCAGCCGTATAGCCGTGGCGACGAGCGGGCAAAGCACAGCGCGGCCAGCAGGATAAATGGCGTGGTTGGCAAAATCGGCAAAAAAATCCCGATGATGCCGGCCAGCAGTGCCAGTCCGCCTGCCAGGGCAAACAACCCGCGCTGCCAGCGTGGCCCGGACGGGGCCGTGGGCAAGTCTGACGGGCTCATGGCTGGGCCAGTGGGGTGAAGGTGAGCGCCACCGAGTTGATGCAGTAGCGCTCGCCGGTGGGGGGAGGGCCATCGTCAAACACATGGCCCAGATGGGCATCGCAACGGGCACAGCGCACTTCGGTGCGCAGCATGCCGTGGCTGGTGTCGCGCAGGCGGCGGATCGCCCCCGCGCGGGCTTCCTGCCAGAAACTGGGCCAGCCGCACCCCGCATCGAACTTGCTGTCGGCGTCAAACAGATGCACGCCACAACACACGCAGTGGTAATGGCCGATGTCGGTGCGCCGGTAGTGTTCGCCGCTGAACGGATATTCGGTACCGGCCTGGCGGGTGACGCGAAATTGCTCGGGGGTCAGCCGGGCGCGCCATTCGCTGTCACTGAGCGGGCTGAACGGGGTGTCGGTCATGGGCATGTCCTGCAACAAAAGTAAGGGAATGACTTCCATCATAGCCGATGGGTTCGTGCTGCGTGGCCAGGCGGCGAGGCTCAGCCGTCAGCACAGTGATGTTGCGCCAGCTGGCGGGCAAAGCCACGCAGGGTGTCTACCGAAATGCTGTGGGCCAGGGTGTCCAGCGTGCTGCGTTCCGGGTGGCGGGTGTGGCTGGCCAGCCAGTCCGGCAGTGCAGCCGGGCGCACCAGGGGGTCTTGATAGCGCGGATGGGCGTCCAGCTGGGCGTGCGGGGCAATCAGGATGGCGCTGAGCCAGCACGGGCTGACCCGGCTGCCCTGGCGGTGCGGCCAGGGCAGTTGTCGGGCCAGCTGACGTAAACCGGCCAGATGGCGGGCGCAGCGCGCCAGCGGCGAGGGCAGTTCCTGTTCGCGCCCGTCGCGCAGCACGCTGAACCGGCCCTGGGCGTCCACGCACAGGTCGGCACCGTAATGCGGGCTTTCCAGCACCAGAATATCCAGTTGCCGGTTGATCAGGATATGGTCAATCCACAGCGAGCGGCCATTAAGCTGCAAATGCAGGTCGTGCAGCAGCGCCCAGCGGGTGGTGCCGGCCAGTTCGGCATCCAGGTCGGCGGCGCTGGCGTGCAAGCCGCGCAGATGGGCATGCAGCCCGCGCAGGCGGGCGGCGCTGGCCGGATGGTTGGGGTCGAGGCGCTCACGCTGGGCGGCCAGCCTGGCCTGCAGGCTGTCGGGCGGTTTGACAATCATGCCGATGTCAGCGGGTACGCTGGGTGGGCGCGGCGCTGCTGACGATGTTCACGCCCAGCTGGTACAGCTCGCCGCGCTGCAGCTCGACGCAGCTGACGGCTTCCACTTCGGTGGTGAAGGGGTCGCTGGGCCGGCCACCGATGTCTGGCGGATACACGGTCAGCTCGATGCGTTCGCCCAGCTGCGGCACATACGGGGTGCACACCTGCATGCCGGTAATCCGCACGTCGTAGCATAGCGCCGGGTAGGTTTGCCCGGTAATCAGTGAGCGCAGCTTGCCCTGGCAGTGCGGTGGCACGTCCTTGTTGCCGGCGTGCGCGCCGGAATAGCCGCGTTGCTGGCCGTTATTGTGCCGGGTCACGGGGCAGGCTTCCAGATTGCCAGGCGTCCAGCCAGAACAGGCCGGCCAGGGTTTTGCTGTCGGGCAGCTCGCCCCGGCGCGCCAGCGCCATCACTTCGGCCAGCGGCAGATGCACCAGCTCGACAAATTCGCCTTCATCCAGTTGGCTGGCACCGGCCTGCAGCCCTTCGGCCACAAAGTAGGCAATTTTTTCATTGGAATAGCCAATGCACGGCCAGGCCACCGGCAGGGTGTGCCAGTGGCGGGCGGTGTAGCCGGTTTCTTCCAGCAGCTCACGCTGGGCGGTGGCCAGCCCGCTTTCGCCGGGGTCGGTCTTGCCGGCGGGAATTTCCAGAAAAGTTTGCCGCGCCGGATAACGGTACTGGCGCACCAGCACCAGCTCGCCAGCGTCGGTCAGCGCCAGCACCGCCACCGCGCCGGGGTGGTCGATGTACTCCCGTGGCGCTTCCTTGCCATCGGGCAAACGTACCGTGTCGCGGTACACCTTGAGGAAGCCACCTTGCAAAACCTGCTGGGAGCTCAGGGTATATTCAGTGAGTGCCACGCGATGCCTTTCGTTGACGCCATGCCCGCACCGTATGCCAGCGCCAGCCAATCATAATCAGTCCATAACCGGTCAGGCCCAGGCTGATGCCCAGCGCCGGAACCCCCAGCAGCAGCGGCCAGCCCATGGCCGACGCCCAATCTACCATTTGCTGCAACCAGCTGCCAAACCCCTGCGCATCCCACTCGGGCGGTGGCGCGGCGGCGTGATGCTGCTGACCCGTCAGCAGCCGGCCATATTCGTAGGCCAGCCAGTATAAAGGAACAATGGTGAATGGATTGGTATACAGCGTGCAGGCCAGCGCCACCGGCAGGTTGACACGCCAATACCAGACCAGCAGCGCGGCAGTGAGCATTTGCGTCGGCCCCGGCATCAGCCCGGCAAACAGGCCAATGGCCACCGCCTTGGCCACGCTGCGCCGGTGCAAGGTCCACAGCTGCGGGTCGGCCAGACGTGGGCCCAGCCAGCTGAGCCAGCGGTTATTGGCCAGTTGGGCCGGGTGGGGCAGGTATTGCTTGAACCACTTGCGCGGCATGGGGATTCCTGAAAAAAACCAAGGCCGGCTTGGACCGCCAGGCCAGCAAAATGTGCCAGAGCCAGGTGTATGACACCCTGCTGGCACCCGCCTGGCAGGTGTACCGCATGCGCCCTTGGCGCGCAAGCCCCAATACGCTGGAATGGCCACGCCCGCTACGGCCAACCGCCGGCCATGGCACATTTTACCGCCGCTTGCCCCAGGCCGGATCATGGCATTGCCCGGCCAGGCAGCCAGAAGGGGGACCTAAACCAGCGGGTGCCGTTCCCTTGTCTGGCTCGACAAGCCGGACAACGGCAGGCAAGATGTGGCTTCCGTTCTGAATCAAAAAGGCAATTTCCTATGCTGTTGACGGTGCTGGTGGCCAACCCCAAAGGCGGTTGTGGCAAGTCTACCCTGTCAACCCATCTGGCCGGCTACTACGCCCAGGCCGGATACCGCACCCTGCTGGGCGATATGGATCGCCAGCAAAGCTCGGCGCGCTGGCTGACCCGCCGTCCGGCGGGGGTGGCCGCCATTGCCGGCTGGGCAATCGACCCGGAAGACCCGGCCCCGCCGCCCAAGGGCACGCAGGTGGCGATTCTGGACAGCGCGGCCAATCTGCACGGCAAAAAACTGGCCAGCCTGCTGCGCAAGGTAGACCGCATTGTGGTGCCGGTGATGCCGTCCCCATTCGATACCTGGGCCAGCGAAGATTTTTTTGCCGCGCTGGCCGAAGAAAAAGCCATCCGCAAAGAGAAAGTCACCATTGGTGTGGTGGGCATGCGCGTGAACCCCCGCACCCGCGCCGCAGGCGAGCTGCGCGACTTCTTTACCCGCTTTGAACTGCCGGTGATTACCTGCCTGCGCGATACCCAGCTGTATGTGCATGCCGCCAGCCATGGCCTGACCCTGTTTGACCTGCCCGCCAGCAAGGTCGTGCGCGACCGCCAGGAATGGCAGCCGCTGCTGGACTGGCTGGGCCTGCCAGCCAATGCCCGCGAACTGGACAGATGATCGGGCTTGCGCAGCACACGATGGGCACCCGTCGGTGTGGCGTTTACCCGGCCCAATCCAGCGCATCCGCCACCACCCTGGCCAGCGTATGCAGCGCCCGATCCACCTCGCGGGTGTAGGGCAGGCCGGCGTTCAGCCGCAGGCAGTGATCCACCCGGCCCGCGTTGGAGAACATCACCCCCGGCGAAATGCGGATGCCCTGCTGCAAGGCAGCGTGAAACACCGCCAGCGAGGATAACTCCCCCGGCAGCTCCACCCAGATGCTCATGCCACCCGGCGGCAGGCTAAAGCGGCAGCCCGCCGGAAACAGCCGGTCCACCGCGTCGGCCATTTGCTCGCGCTGGTGGCGCAGCGTGCGCTTGAGCGTGGTCAGATGGCGCGGCAGCGCGCCGCTGTTCAGGTAGTCGGTCATCGCCAGCTGCGGCAACAGCTCATTGGGCCGCGACTGGCTGTATTTCAGCATGGCGATGCGCTCGTGCCACTTGCCGCCGGCAATCCAGCCCAGCCGCAGGCCAGGGGCGAGAATCTTGTGCAGCGACGAACAGACAATCACCTGCCCGCTATCGTCCCAGGCCTTGATCGCCGCCAGCGGCGGGCCGGCGTCGTACAGCGGCGTGTAGGTGTTGTCTTCAATCAGCGCGATATCGTGGCGCACGCACCATTGCAGCAGCTGGCGCTTGTGCGCGTCCGGCATCACGCAGCCCAGCGGATTGTGCAGATTGGGCGTCACCGCCACCGCCTTCAGGCCGGGGCATTGCCGCGCCGCCACTTCCAGCGCCTCCAGCGACAGCCCGGTGTGCGGGCTGGCCGGGATTTCCAGCGCCTGCAAACCCAGGCTTTCCAGAATCTGTAACAGCCCGTAATAGGTGGGCGACTCCACGGCAATCACCTCGCCCGGCTGCGCCACCGCGCGCAAGGCCAGGGTCAGAGCCTCGGTGCAACCGTGGGTCACCACCAGCTCATCCGGCGACAAGGTCATCTGCGCATCCAGCGCATGCTGCGCCAGCGCCTGCAAAAACGGCGCACAGCCGGCCATCGCCAGCGGCTGGCTGAAAATATCCGGCTGCGCGCGCAAGGCGCGCTGGGTGGCCAGGCGCAAGGCCGCGCCCGGATACAAGCCCGGCGCGCCGCACGAGCCGGACAAATTCACCTTGGCCGGATAACGCTGGCTGAGCGCCAGCACCTCGGACACCCGCTGATGAATGCCCACATACTGCGCCACATCCGGCACACTGGGCTGCGGCTCTTGCAAACTGGCCAGCGCCCGACGCGGCCGCACAAAATACCCGGCGCGTGGCCGCGCCTCCAGCAAACCCTCCCGCTCCAGCGTGCGGCACACCAGCACCGCCGTGGACAAACTCACGCCATGACGCGCCATCAAATCCCGCAAGGACGGCATGCGCTCACCCGGCGGCAAGGCACCGGACTGAATCGCCAAAGCATAATGATCCGCCCATTGGCGGTACAAGGTGGGTGTGTGCATAGCCCACATCATGCCCGCCAACACCCCCCGGCGGACAGATACAGATGCAGGAAATTGGCGGGGGAACAGCGGGTGTATTGGTGGGGGGAGGTTATCTGCGTTTGGGTTTGGGCTTGGCTTTGCTGGGCGTGCGGCTGAAATGGTGCAATGCTTGGCGCATACCTTGCAAGCTGGCGCGCCATACGGCGTGATCTGGGGATTGCTGCACCAGCTGGCTGAGTTGGGATTCGGCTTGTTTGAGCAATAACAGGCCGGCTTTGGGTTTGCCTGTGTAAAAGTGACATTGGCCAAGGTTGGCTGCTGCTACGGCCAAGTCGTATTGCCAATTAAGGTTGGCTGGATCCAGCGCCGCCAGCTTGCCGCTAATGACCAAATATTCCGCACATGCTTGAGCAGCGGCATCTAGCTGGCCTTGCTTCATGCGCACATCGCCCAGCCTGCTATGGGCCACCGCCAAGTCATGCAGCCAGCCGGTGTTGGCCGGGTCGAGCGCCACCAGCCTGCTGCTGATGGCCATACCTTCGCTGAATGTCTGAGCAGCGGCGTTCAGCTGACCTTGCGCCATGTACACATCGCCCAGCTTGCTATGAGCCACTGCCAAGCCGCGCAGCCAGCCGGTGTTGGCCGGGTCGAGCGCCACCAGCCTGCTGCTGATGGCCATACCTTCGCTGAATGTCTGAGCTGCGGCGTCCAGCTGGCCTTGCGCCATGTACACATCGCCCAGCTTGCTATGGGCCACTGCCAAGTCACGCAGCCAGCCGGTGTTGGCCGGGTCGAGCGCCACCAACTTGCTGCTGATGGCCAAATCTTCCGCAAATGCCTGAGCAGCGGCGTCCAGCTGACCTTGCGCCATGTACACGTCGCCCAGCCTGCTATGGGCCACCGCCAAGCCGCGCAGCCAGCCGGTGTTGGCCGGGTCGCGCGCCACCAACTCGCTGCTGATGGCCAAATATTCCGCAAATGCCTGAGCAGCGGCGTCCAGCTGGCCTTGCGCCATGCGCACGTCGCCCAGCTTGCTATGGGCCACTGCCAAGCCACGCAGCCAGCCGGTGTTGGCCGGGTCGCGCGCCACCAACTTGTTGCTGATGGCCAAATATTCCGCAAATGCCTGAGCAGCGGCGTCCAGCTGACCTTGCGCCATGTACACATCGCCCAGCTTGCTATGAGCCACTGCCAAGTCACGCAGCCAGCCGGTGTTGGCCGGGTCGAGCGCCACCAGCCTGCTGCTGATGGCCATACCTTCGCTGAATGTCTGAGCAGCGGCGTCCAGCTGACCTTGCGCCATGTACACATCGCCCAGCTTGCCATGGGCCACCGCCAAGCCGCGCAGCCAGCCGGTGTTGGCCGGGTCGAGCGCCACCAGCCTGCTGCTGATGGCCATACCTTCGCTGAATGTCTGAGCAGCGGCGTCCAGCTGACCTTGCGCCATGTACACATCGCCCAGCTTGCTATGAGCTACCGCCAACTCACGCAGCCAACGCGGCGCATCGGGCTGTGTGGCCAATAATTGGCTTTGCAAAATGCGTTTGGCCTGCTGGTAGGCGTGCTCTGCATCGGCCAATTGGCCGGAGGTGAATTCAACATCCCCCAAGGCGCACCAGGCATCCATTTCGCCATCGGCTACTGCCTGCGCCTGGAACAGCGCCAATGCCCGGTGCGCCAGGCGTTCGCGTTCTTCGATGTTCAGATAGGCGGCTCGAATTTCCACCACATGCAGGCAGGCGCGTGCTTCGGCGGCGGCGGGCAGGTTTGGCAGGGTGAGCAGCTCGGCCAGCACCAGGCCCAGGCGATCCAATTCGGCCTGGCGGCCGATTTGTCTGAACTGATAACACGCCTCGCCCACTTGCCCGGCGGCGCTGTCAGGGTCGGCCAGCAGGCGGTGGTAGAGGGTTTCCACCTCGGCGTCTGGCTGCGTCTGAAAATGCGCGGCGGCATGGGCGGAAAGTTGGCGCAGGCGTTCGGGGTGTTCCACCGCCAGCCAGCGGCGCAGCGCCAGGCGGGTGGATTCATGCACATTCCAACCCTTGCCCTGAAAGGGTTCGACCATGGGCAGGGCGGTCAGCGCGGTGAAGGCGTCGGCGCTGATGGTCTGCTCGGGCAGCAGGGCGGACAAGATGTGGTGGTCGAACCAGTGCGGGATGGCGGCGGCTTCGATCAGCGGGCGCAGTTGCGGGCCGCGCGCCTCCAGCACGATGTTCAGCGTGGCCAGGGTGAGCGCTTGCGGGTCGCCTTGCGCGGCTTGCAGTTGGGCGAGGATGTGGTCGAAGTCGAAGCTCATATGGTGCTCCCCGTGGCACCAAGGCGCTCGGTATACAAGTTTAGAATAGGCGAAATTTTGTTGGGGTCACCTCTGTAGGTAAAGATCAGTGCCTCAATAAATTGAGCGGCATTTCCAGGTAACGACGTGCTGCGGCTATTTTTTATACAAAATGCCTGCCACACCTTGCTATCCAAAATCGGTTGTAGGTCAAATGTTTGCGCATAATTTCGCCAGACATTGTACTGGCGGCGAGGGATAGACTGCCCGCATAAAACCACTCGCAAGCCAGGGCAGGCATGCAGGTGCGTCAGCACATCACGCTCCAGCCATTCTTTTACCTCTTCTGAGGCCTGCTCAACGGTGTCCACTAACAACAGATGAGGATGGTCCAGATTTTTGCAGGCTTCAATCCAGTGCTTGCGCTGCGTGCCAGGCAAGTCTTCGGCGCAGGGGGTAAACCCTGGCACAGCCACCTCGTGAAGCACTGCCTCCAAGGTGGCACCACCTCTGCATTCGATTCGTGAATACTCAAGCCCCAGATCTATGGCCATGCGCTGGCATTCATTGGCCAATTCGGTTTTGCCGTGCCCACTCGGGCCTTGGATGAGCAGCGCACGCAGGGTAGAGTGGCCTTGTAGCATGGCTTCAAAAGCCTGGAATTCGTCGTTGCAGTTGGCCATGCGGCGGTCGAATGGCGTGTGCAGTGTAGGCCAGGGGATGACGGAGGCTTGGGGGGTGGTTTTAGGCTTTAGCCAGTCTAGCAGTTGGGCTTGCCCATGTTTTGTGTGCCAATCAAACCAATGAAAGGGCTCTAGCCCAAGAGGGATGCTCGGCATATCGTCCGGGGCCAATAACACTATGCGGAATTTTGGGTTATTGAAGCCAGTTTTATACAGAATCTGACGCACGATATGTGCTTCTGCAGCACTGCCAAGGCCAGTTGCCGAGGAGCCGCCTGCTTCGTAACACTCCCGCCAGCCTTGCGTGCAGGCAATCAGCACCTTGTCAGCTTTCTCTACCTGCTGTTGCGACCACTTCGGCCAGCCTTCATTCGGCCCGGCAGGCAGTTGGTCAGAGTCAATCACCACGTTCACCCCAGCGGCGCGCAGGGTTTGCGCCAATTCGGCCACACGGGGGCTGTGGATGTCGCTGTGTCGATACGAAATAAAAACCTGGCTCATGGGCGGTGGCGGGGGCTGGGCATGCAAGACAGGTATTGTGGCACAGTGCACCGGGGCGGGCGAGGGCTTGCCTGGCGGGCGACAGAGACAGATGGGCCGGCGGGCGGGGATAACAGCGGCTGATTCTGGCGGCTGTATCGGTCACAGAAGCCGGCGGCTATGCCTGTTTGCTCCAGGTGGGCGGCAGGTAAGCTGGGGTCATCGCATGTCAACCCGATGGAGCCTCCCGATGCGCGCTGCTGATTATTTCCTTCCCCGTGGCCAGGTGTTGCAATGGCATGGCCAGGCCGGCCAGTGCCTGCAGGTGTGTGAGGGTCTGATTGTGCTGGAAGAACTGCTCTGGGTAGAAGAGCAGCTGCTGCAACCCCGCCAGCGCCTGGGCCCTGGCAGCTGCTATGTGTTGCACAGCAGCGGCTGGGTTACCCTCACTGCGCTGGGCGATGCGCAATTGCGGCTGCCGGCCTGCCCGCCACCCGCCGTGCCGGCCCAGTGGTGGGCCACGGGGCTGGCGCGTTTGCGCCGGGTGGCGGACAAGCTGGGCGGGCGGTGGCTGCGACATATCCCTTGGGCTTGGGGGTTTTCAGCCCAGCCTGCGCTTGGGCGGCGACGCTCTCAGCGCCCTGCTTCCTGGCGTGCCTTGTCCAGCAAGGGAGTGAATTCGCGCAGCGACGCCTGATATGCCTGCTGTTTCTGGGCGCAGAAAGTTTGCTGGTCCTGCTGGCGGGCTTGCTGGTTGATTTGTTCGGCAATGCGCTTGCTCAACTGCACGCCTTCCTGTTCGCTCACCTGTCGGGTGCAGCCCAGCAGGGAGAAACCTTGCTGCAGCTGGCTGCTGAGCGTGCGTTGTGGCAGCTGGCACAGTTGTTCCACGCCACTGGCCACCAGCGCGCCGCTGAGCAGGGCGACACACACTTCGCGGGGCGAGGGCGGCGGCGGTTCGGCAGCCTGGGCGCAAGACAGGGCCAGCAGCGCGGCCAGCGCCAGCGGATAACAGGGGGTCATGGGGCATCCGGAAGTGGGGCGCGCGGTGGCACCGGGGTGCTCATGCTACACAGCGCATCGAGGGCGGGCAATCGGGCGCGCTCAGCTTTGCTGCCCGCGCTGGGCGCGTTCTTCGCGCGGGGTCATGCCAAAGTGGTTGCGGTAGGTGCTGGAAAAATGCGGGCCGGAGGAAAACCCGCAGGACAGGCCAATCTGCACAATCGACTTGCTGGTTTGCTGCAGCAACTGGCGGGCGCGACTCAGGCGCAGTTCCAGATAGTATTTGGACGGCACAGTGTTCAGGTGCTGCTTGAACAGCCGTTCCAGCTGGCGGCGGGAGACGCCCACATAAAAGGCGATGTCGTCGGTGGTCAGCGGTTCTTCAATATTGGCTTCCATCAGGCTCACCGCCTCGGTGAGCTTGGGCTGGCTGCCGCCAATGCGGGTTTGCAGCGGAATGCGCTGGCGCTCGTTGCCGGGGCGAACCCGTTCGATGCTGAACACTTCCGACAACTGGGCGGTAAAATCGCTGCCCAATTGCTGGCCAATCAGTGCCAGCATGAAGTCCAGCGTGGCCGCGCCGCCAGCGCAGGAGCCCCGGTTGCGGTCAATTTCATACAGATTGGACGACACAATCACATCGGGAAAATCATCGCTGAAGCGGTTGATTTCCTGCCAGTGCAAGGTGGCGCGGTAGCCGGACAGCAGCCCGGCGCGGGCCATCCAGTAGCTGCCGGTGTCCAGCCCGGCAATAAACAGCTTGTCCGGCGACAGCAGCGCCAGGTGGCGTTGCAGCAGGTCCACGTCCACCGGCAGGTGAATGTCTTCCGCCACGATGAACAAGGCGTCCAGCCGGGGCGCGTAGCTGAGGGTGAGGTCGGTGGTGATGTCCACGCCACAGCCGGCACGCACGCGTTCGCCTTCCAGGCTCAGGGTGAGCGTTTCAAACACCTTGCGTTCGGCCAGCAGATTGGCGCGGGTCAGCGCGTCTACCGCCAGGGCCCAGGCAGAGAGCGAAAATTGCGGCAGCAGCAAAAAGCCGTAGCGCAGGGGTTTGCTGGTGGGCGGAGTGGGTTCCGGCATGGGGCGGTGGCGGGCAGGCAATGGCGGTTGAACGGGCACGTCAGAACTCACACTAGGGCAAATCGGAAAAGATGGCAAGCCGCCAAAAGGAGGATGCAGCGGCGGACGGCAAGGTCAGAGGCAACCTTTATGCCTGTAATCCCGCAGGCTGGCAAGGCCAGCGCGGGACGGATTGGGCCACAGGCAGGCATGGGGTGCGGCCAAGTCTGTGGCAATGGCGCGGCGCACAAAACCCTCCTGGCGTGGTTGTACTGCCTTGCCGTGTCTGCGCCAGCACGCCTGGCCAGGCACGCTACGCTGGGTTGTGTGAGCTGCTCGACACAGGTTGCCAGCATACACCTTAGGCAACGAATGTCGCTTCCATTCGCGTTTACCGTCTTGATGTTGTATCTCCATGTCGCAAAACCGAAGGTGAGCCCCCCCTCCCACGCCTAGAATCGGCGGATGCATGGTCATCCCGCCCCAATCGGGCGCAAGATGAATGTGCACAGCAGACGCATTCTGTCCTAGCCTGAATTGTCGCCCCGCACTGAAAAGAGCCCTACACATGTCCTTGTCCAGCCAGATTGAACTGAAAGCGTTGATTGCCGACGTCACCGCCATTGCCGCCGAGCGCCTGCCGGTGGCCGAGTACGAACGGCTTGCCCCGTATTTTTCTGCCTACTTTGAAGAAGCCGAGGCGGCAGACCTCAAACGCGCTGCGCCGCTGGACCTCTACGGCGCGGCCATGGCCCATCTGGACTTTGCCGGCAGCCGCACGCCGGGCCAGCACAAGGTGCGGGTGTACCACCCGGATTTTGAACGCCACGGCTGGCAATCCACCCACACTGCCATTGAAATCGTCAACGACGACATGCCGTTCCTGATTGATTCGGTGGCCATGCTGCTGGCGCGGCACAACCTCACCCTGCACCTGCTGGTGCATCCGGTGCTGGAAGTGGAACGCGACAGCGCCGGCCAGTTGCTGGCGGTGCGCCGCACCGGCGGGCGCGCCGTGCCGCTGGAATCGCTGATTCATCTGCAGGTGGACCGCATCAGCGACCCGGCGCAGATGGCGCGTATTGCCGAAGAGCTGCAACAGGTGCTGGCCGATATTCGCGTGGCGGTGGAAGACGAACCGGCCATGCGCCATGAACTGCGCACCATCCAGACCGCGCTCAGCCAGGCGGCCCTGCCGCCAGGCAAGCTGGATGTGCAGGAGATTTCCGCATTTCTGGACTGGGTGAACGAGCGGCATTTCCTGCTGCTGGGCTATTGTGCCTACGACCTGGTGCGTACCGACGACGGCGACGCGCTGCGCATTGTGCCGGGCAGCGGCCACGGCATCCTGCGCAATCAGGGCGACAAAACCTTCTCGGCCAGCTTTGCCGTGCTGCCGGCCCATCTGCGCGAGCTGGCCTACGATCCGTCCTGCCCGATCATGCTGAACAAGTCGCAGACCCGTGCCACCATCCACCGCTCGGCGCATCTGGATTTCATCGGCATCAAGCGCTACAACGCCGACGGCCAGGTGGTGGGCGAATGCCGCTTCCTGGGCTTGTACACTGCCGCCGCCTACCATGAATCGCCGCGCAACATCCCGATTCTGCGCCGCAAGATGGACGCGGTGGCCACCGAATGCGATTACGTGGAAAACAGCTACAAGGCCAAAACCTTGCAGTTTGTGCTGGAAAGCTACCCGCGCGACGAGCTGTTTGAAATTCCGGTGGAGGTGCTGCAGCCGATTGCCGAAGGCCTGGTCAACCTGCTGGAGCGCCCGCGCGTGCGCCTGTTCCTGCGCACCGACCTGTACCAGCGCTATGTCAGTGCGCTGGTGTTTGTGCCGCGTGACAGCTTCAGCACCGAAGTGCGGCTGAAAATCGAAAAAGTGCTGATGCAGGCGCTCAATGGCAGCGCCGCCGAATACAGCGTGGCGATTTCCGACACCCATCTGGCGCGGGTGCATTACATCATCCGCACCCCGGCGGGCGCGCTGCCCGACTTTGACGCCCAGGCCATTGAGCTGGACATTGCCCGCATTGTGCGTGGCTGGGGCGACGAGCTGCACCACCAGCTGGTGGACAGCTACGGCGAAGGGCGCGGCAATGTGCTGTTCAGCCAGTACCAGAACGCTTTTCCGGTGGCCTACCGCGAAGATTTCTCGCCGCGTCATGCCGTGCTGGATATTGCCTTGATTGAAGAAGCGCTGGCTGGCGCGCCGCTGGCGCTCAAGCTGTACAAGCCGCTGCGCAAGGGCAGCGCCGGGCAAAACCTGAAAGTGTTCCGCGCCGGCCAGCCGGCCAGCCTGTCGGCCAGCCTGCCGGTGCTGGAAAACATGGGCGTGCGCGTACAGGACGAACGTCCGTATGCGGTGGAACGCGCCGACGGTGCCACGGTGTGGATCAACGACTTTGGCCTGGAAGTGGCCAATGTGGCCCATATCGAACAAGACGACGTGCGCGAGCGTTTCCAGCAGTTGCTGCGTCGGGTGGCAGCCGGCCAGGGCGAGAACGACGGCTTCAACAAGCTGGCGCTGCAAGCCGACCTGGACTGGCATGAAGTGCTGCTGGTGCGTGCGCTGGCCAAGTACCTGCGCCAGGCCGGGCTGACCTTCAGCCAGAGCTATATCGAACAATGCGTGGCCAACTACCCGGCCATCACCCGTGGCCTGGTGCGCTTGTTCATGGCCCGCCTCGACCCGGCCCAGCATGACCGCAGCCATGCCGCCGCGCTGGAAGCCGAGGTGCGCGAGCAGTTTGAACAAGTCAGCAACCTGGACGAAGACCGCATCCTCAACGGCCTGCTGACCATCATCCTGGCCATCCGCCGCACCAACTACTGGCAGCGCGACGCCGCCGGGCAGGTCAAGCCGTATCTGTCGTTCAAGCTGGAATCCGGGGCGATTCCCTTCCTGCCGCAACCGCGCCCGCTGTTTGAAATCTGGGTGTACGGCGCGCGGGTGGAAGGCGTGCATCTGCGCGGCAGCAAGGTGGCGCGTGGCGGCCTGCGCTGGTCGGACCGCATGGAAGACTTCCGCACCGAAGTGCTGGGCCTGGTGAAGGCGCAGATGGTGAAAAACTCGGTGATCGTGCCGATGGGCTCCAAGGGCGGCTTTGTCTGCAAGCAGCTGCCGCCGGCCAGCGAGCGCGAAGCCTGGCTGACCGAAGGCGTGGCCTGCTACAAGATGTTTATCTCCGGCCTGCTCGACCTCACCGACAACCTGGTGAATGGCCAGATTGTTCCGCCCGAGGCGGTGCTGCGTCTGGACGAGGACGACCCCTACCTGGTGGTGGCCGCCGACAAGGGCACGGCCACCTTCTCCGACATCGCCAACAGCGTGTCCGAGGCGTATGGTTTCTGGCTGGGCGACGCCTTTGCTTCCGGCGGCTCGGCGGGCTACGACCATAAAAAGATGGGCATCACCGCGCGCGGCGCGTGGGAATCGGTCAAGCGCCATTTCCGCCATCTGGGCATCAACACCCAGACGCAGGATTTCACTGTGATCGGCATTGGCGACATGGCTGGCGACGTGTTTGGCAACGGCATGCTGCTGTCCGAGCATATCCGCCTGCTGGCGGCATTCAATCACCAGCATATCTTCCTCGACCCCAATCCGGACGCCGCCAGCAGCTTTGCCGAACGCGCCCGCCTGTTCAACCTGCCGCGCTCCAGCTGGAGCGACTACAACACCGCGCTGATTTCTGACGGCGGCGGGGTGTTTGAGCGCCGCGCCAAATCCATCCCGCTGTCGCCGCCAGTGCGCGCCTGGCTGGGGGTGGAGCGTGACAGCATGGCACCCAACGAACTGATCCACGCCATTCTGCAAGCCCCGGCTGACCTGCTGTACAACGGCGGCATTGGCACCTACATCAAGGCCAGCACGCAAAGCCACGCCGAAGCCAACGACCGCGCCAACGACGGCCTGCGCGTCAATGGCAATGAATTGCGGGTGAAGGTGATTGGCGAGGGCGGCAACCTGGGCATCACCCAACTGGGCCGCATCGAATGCGCGCGCCATGGCGTGGCGCTGTCCAGCGACGCCATCGACAACTCCGCCGGGGTGGATTGCTCCGATCACGAAGTGAACATCAAGATCCTGCTGGGCGGGGTGATGCAGGCCGGCGACATGACGCTCAAGCAGCGCAATCTGCTGCTGGCCGAGATGACTGACGAAGTGGGCCAACTGGTGCTGCGCAATAATTATCTGCAAACCCAGATTCTGGCAGTGAACAAAGCCCATGCCGCACAAATGCTGTCGGCGCAGCAGCGCATGATCACCCAGATGGAAAAAACCGGCGAGCTGAACCGCGCGCTGGAATTCCTGCCTGACGACAGCGCCATTGCCGAGCGCCGCGCCAGCCGCCAGGGCCTGACCAGCCCGGAAGTAGCGGTGCTGCTGGCCTACAGCAAGATTTCGCTCGACCGCGCATTGCAGGCATCCACCCTGCCGGATCACCCCGATCTGGACAGCGTGCTGGTGAATTACTTCCCCACCGCCTTGCAAAGCCGCTTTACCGACGCCATGCACCGCCACCCGCTCAAGCGTGAAATCATTGCCAACCAGCTGGCCAACCAAGTGGTCAACCGCATGGGCACCACGTTTATCTTCCGCATGCAGGAAGAATCCGCCTGGCCGGCGGCAGACATCACCCAGGCCTGGGTGACGGTCAACCGCATCTTTGACGGCGAAGCGCTGTGGAACGCTATCGAGGCGCTGGATAACCAGGCCCCGGCTGACGTGCAGGTGAGCATGCTGGTGCAAGTGCGCACGCTGATCGAGCGCGCCACCCGCTGGCTGCTGCGCAATGGTCGCCCGCTGGATGGCATGGCCGCCTGGGTGGCACGTTGCTACGCGCCGATGGCCAGCTTGCTGGCGGGCCTGCCCAGCTGGATTGACGCCGCCCATTACCCGGCGGTGGCCGACTGGGAGCAGCGCCTGAGCAGCGCCAGCGTGCCGGCTGGATTGGCGGGGGTGATTGCCCGGCTGGACTTTGCCGTGGCCGGTTTTGACATTCTCGACCTGGCCCAGGCGCAAAGCCTGCCGCTGGGCGTGGTGGCAGCCAATTACTTCGAGCTGGGCCGCGTGCTGCAGCTGGACTGGCTGCGCGACGCCATCACCCGCCTGCCGCGCGACAACCGCTGGCAAGCCCTCACCCGCTCGGCACTGCGCGACGATCTGTATCGCCTGCACCGCGAACTGACCGCCAGCGCACTGACCTGCCCGGTATGCGGCGACCAGCAGTACGCCGCCCACTGGCTGGCCGGCAAGGGCGAACAGCTAGAAGTGTGCAAGCAGATGCTGACCGAGCTGCAAAGCTACGACACACTGGATTTGGCCATGCTGTCGGCAGGTATGCGCGAGGTGGGTAACCATCTGATGCGTTGATGGTGTGGTGGTGAAAATTTAGAGGGCGACCCGGAGTGAGTTCGGGTGAAGGGGAAACCGCGCGGGAGACCGCGCGGTTTTTTTGTGTTACGAATCAATACTGAGGGTTGCAACTATCAACTTGAATTTTCTTGATTTCCATATGAGCACGATGTACATTTCCACCTAATATAGACAAAATTGTGCGGCAACTTGCATCATTTTTAAGTATTTCAAACCAATCAGAAAATATCATTATGATTTGCATTAATTGCACAACACACAACCCGCTTAAAAATTTGATTATAGAAAATAATGAATTTGGGGTATGTAGTTACTGTGGTAAATCTGATTTGGCAATTAAAAAAACCGCATTATTTGATTACATCATAGACACAGTGCGCTCAAACACCATTGAACTTGAAGATCTCTCAATAACCACATTGTCTAATTTTTGGGGCGGCGGGGCGGATGACCAATGTATGCAATTTTCTGATTTATTAGAAATTAAGGCAGACTTAGAGAAAGAACCTTATGCGGAAGATTTTTATTCTCACATCCCAAATGACTTAATTTGGGATGAGGATGGCTCTACTCGAATTTTTTGTATAGACGACGGCATGGAGCGAGAAAATATTTTTAGTATTAAATGGGGTGAATTTGTTAAGCAGATAAAACACTCCTATAGGTTTTTTAATTCACACGCAAAAGATTTTCTGGATTCTGTTTTTCGTTTCTTGACAGAAGGTGGAAAATTAAAGCCTGAGCTGCTTAGATCAATTGCAGAAGGTGAGCCTATGTATAGGGCTCGAATTATATATTCTTACCAAGAGGCAAAGAGCTTTGAAAAAGATTTGATTGGTCAATTTGGCAAGCCTCCCAGCCATAAAGCAAGCAATCAGAGAATGACTCCCAGTGGCATTTCAACATTATATTGTGCTTTAGAACGCGAAACATGTTTAAGTGAAGTGAGAAGCATCACTGGCGATACCGTGGCCAGCGTTGCGCTAACTCCATGCTCAGAAATTGCCCTGCTTGACTTAAATCGACTGAATTTAATTCAACCGCAACCCCCATCCTTGCTGGATAAAACATACCGCGAAGTGGTACACTTTAAAGCATTTATTGCGTCACTTATTACTGAAATGTCAAAACCCAAGCGCCGGGAGGATGAGCTTGGATATTTGGCAACTCAAGCCGTATTTGAATATCTGAGAGCAAGTTTTTGTGATCAAATTCATGGGCTTGCTTTTTCATCAGTGCAAACAGGGGTTGGCACTAATGTTGTTATATTTCCAGAGTTCAGTTCAATTGGAAAGAAAGAAGACTACACCCCTCCAGAGCAGATTGACAATCCCTTCGAAGAGCCAATTTACTTTTACATTCAAGAAGACTCACTTCGCTGGCACAAAGTTAGATCGATTGTTACTCAGGCAGATGAATATTTTTCGCACCATAATCCTCAAATGCACCCTGAAGAATATTTATCTGTAGCCATAAAAGACAAGAGCTTGTATGGCCCCTATTAAAGATACGCTGAAAAATGTGACTCGTACGAAGGAGGGAGTCCAGGATTTTGATCTTGCTGGACTCTGTTTTTGGCAAACACGATGTTCCTGAATAAATTAGCGCATCCTTAAGAGTGTTGTATTTTTTGAAGCAGTTATCCCAACACCAGGGCCTCCGCACTCGGACATCATATTGGTTCGAGCCCAAGTACCCGGACGCGTTCTTCGTCCGACCATGCGGTGGCCTTGCGCTTCATGCGCAAGCTCATCTTGCCGTTTTTTCCCATCGGGACCGGTCGCACCAAATTCAGCACCATCTTTTTCAATAACGACAGGTTCTGCGGCGCGTAATCCTTGCGCACCGTACTGGCATCCTCGCCAAATCCCACATCCAGCACCCAGTGCAGCCGGTTTTCGATGCCCCAGTGTGCGCGTACCGCACGCCCCAGCGCTTCACCATCCAGATCGCGCGAACTGATGTAATAACGCCGCTCCCATTGTGCTGGCTTGTCGCCCTCCTTCCGCCACGAATCGATCACGCCAATACTTTTGCAAGCTGGCCAGGCCGTCGTGTCGATATGCCCTGCAGCCGGAATCACCCGCGCCGTCTGTACCACTTTCCGGCCATGGCGGTCCTCGACCATCGGCCACGGCACGGCGGCTTCACCCAGTTCGATCACCGCCGCCTCAACCGCCTTTTGCAGCGAGGGTTGGTTACCTTTGACCGCCAGCAGGTAATCACCTTCCTGTCGGTGAATTTGTGCCGCAATGTCGCGCTGGCAACCCATGGCATCGATGCTGACCAGCAAGCCCTTGAGGTATAGGCTTTCCAGCAGGATGGGGATCGCCGTGATCTCATTGCTTTTGTCGTGTACTTTCTCCTGCCCGAGCACCAGTCCGGCCTGGGTGGCAAAGGCACTCACCATATGGATGGCGCGTTCGCCACCGCTGCCAGAGCCGCGTAAGGTTTTGCCATCAATGGCCAGCGTTTCGTGACTCAGTGCCGGCAGAATGTCGCCGGCCCAGTCACGGAATGCCTGCTCGAACTGCCTGGGGTCGAGCATGCGGAATACGCGGATGAAGGTGTCTTCTGAGGGGATGCCATTCGCCAGTTTGAGGAAACCTCGCAGCCAGTCCTGCTTGTAACGTGCCCACGCCACCATTTCTTCGAAGGTGTCGTTGTCCGACAGCATCGCGCAGATGGCCACCACCAGGAGTTCACGGAAGTCATGACGCGTTCCGTTACTGGGGCTGCGTGGATCGTCAATATGTTCAAGGGCTTGCATCAGGCTGACTCCGGCAGTGCTCATGTTGGGATTGGGCAAAGCCTGATAGTGGACAACAAGTTCGCAGCCGGTGCAAACCTCAGCTCATGGCGCTTGTTAGCTATGCATTCCGAGTGCGGAGGCCCTGATCCCAACACCCCCAGCAACCCCGCCCCCGACGGGCGGTCCCGCCGATGAATCCGCCATAGCGTGCGCGTCAGCACCGGCAGGTCGGCGCGCAGTTCCACCAGCGCGCCGCTGGCCAGCAGTTCCGCCACCACGCGCCGTGACAGGCAGCTGACGCCCAGGCCGGCGGCGGCGGCGCGTTTGATGGCTTCGGAGTCGTCCAGCCAGGGGATGACTTCCAGCTCGGGGTGCTGGTATGGGCCTTCTACCAGGCCAAAATCCACGGTGCAGGCCAGCACGGCGGCACGAGTCGCGGGTGTTGGCCACGCGCAGGCTCAGCCGGCAATCCGGTTGCTGGCGGCGCAGCACCCCAGGCGCTGGGGCAGCAGGTAATTGGCGGCGGTGCTGCTGGCCACTCAGCCGATGGTGCGCGCCGATGCCCAGCGCGCCAGCGTAGCACCACCACATAGGCGGCGCTCACCCAACTTATCACCCTGTCTACCCAGCTGCAAAGCTGCTTACCACCCACACCGTGCCACCCCTAATCAAGCTGCTGTTTTGTCAGCGGTTTTATTGTCGGGAAGCTTGGCACGCATCTTGTTGTCTTCTTGGCATGCACTGAAGCTTTTCCCGCCACGTACATAAGGACAATAAGACGAGATGGAGACTTTTTACAACGTGATGCGGCGTCAGGGGGTCACCCGTCGCAGCTTCCTCAAATTTTGCAGCCTGACGGCCACCTCGCTCGGGCTGGGGTCGGCATTTGTGCCGAAAATTGCTCACGCACTGGAAACCAAGCCACGCGTGCCAGTGATCTGGCTGCACGGGCTGGAGTGCACCTGTTGCACCGAATCGTTCATCCGCTCGGCGCACCCGCTGGCCAAGGACGCGATTCTGTCGATGATCTCGCTGGATTACGACGACACCATCATGGCGGCAGCTGGTCATCAGGCGGAAGCCATCCTGGAAGAAATCCAGCAAAAGTACAAAGGCAACTACATTCTGGCGGTGGAAGGCAACCCGCCGCTGAATGAAGATGGCATGTTCTGCTTTCCCGGTGGTGAGCCGTTTGTGGAAAAACTCAAGCGCCTGTCCAAAGACGCCAAGGCGTTGATTGCCTGGGGTTCGTGCGCCTCCTGGGGCTGTGTGCAGGCGGCCAAGCCCAACCCCACCCGCGCCACGCCGGTACACCAGGTGATTCTGGACAAGCCGGTGATCAAGGTGCCGGGTTGCCCGCCGATTCCGGAAGTCATGGCGGCGGTGATCACCTATATGGTGACGTTTGACCGCATGCCCGATCTGGACCGCCAGGGCCGGCCCAAGATGTTCTACGGCCAGCGCATTCACGACAAATGCTATCGCCGCCCGCATTTCGACGCCGGCCAGTTTGTCGAGCAGTGGGACGACGAAGGCGCGCGCAAGGGCTATTGCCTGTACAAGGTGGGCTGCAAGGGCCCGACCACCTATAACGCCTGTTCCACCATTCGCTGGAATGACGGCGTGTCCTGGCCGGTGCAGTCTGGCCACGGCTGCCTGGGCTGCTCGGAAGATGGCTTCTGGGACAAGGGTTCGTTCTACGACCGGGTGACCGGGATTCCGCAATTCGGCATTGAGGCCAACGCCGACACCATCGGCCTGACCGCCGCTGGCGGCGTGGGGGCTGCCATTGCCGCGCACGCGGCAGTGAGCGCGCTCAAGAGCACGGCGCTGAAAAAACAGGACCTGAAACCGATCGAGACCACCCAGCCGGAGGATAAATAATGAGCAGTTACACGACACAAGGGTTCTCGCTGGACAATAGCGGCCGCCGCGTGGTGGTGGACCCGGTCACCCGCATCGAAGGCCATATGCGTTGCGAGGTTAACCTCAACAGCCAGAACATCATCACCAATGCGGTGTCCACCGGCACCATGTGGCGCGGCCTGGAAGTGATTCTCAAGGGCCGTGACCCGCGTGACGCCTGGGCGTTTGTCCAGCGCATCTGCGGCGTGTGCACCGGTACCCACGCGCTGACCTCGGTACGTGCGGTGGAAAACGCCCTGGGTATTGCCATTCCGAAAAACGCCAACCTGATCCGCAACCTGATGCAGGCCACGCTGTATGTGCACGACCATCTGGTGCACTTTTATCACCTGCACGCGCTGGACTGGGTGGACGTGGTGTCGGCGCTGAAGGCTGACGCCAAAAAAACCAGCGAACTGGCGCAAAGCATTTCCAGCTGGCCGAACTCCAGCCCCGGTTACTTTCACGACCTGCAAATGCGGCTGAAAAAGTTTGTCGAATCCGGCCAGCTTGGCCCGTTCCGCAATGGCTACTGGGGCCATCCGGCCTACAAGCTGCCACCGGAAGCCAACCTGATGGCGGTGGCGCACTATCTGGAAGCGCTGGATTTCCAGAAGGAAATCGTCAAGATTCACGCCATTTTTGGCGGCAAGAACCCCCATCCGAACTGGCTGGTGGGCGGCATGCCGTGTGCCATCAATCTGGATGGCGTGGGGGCGGTGGGCGCGGTGAATATGGAGCGGCTGAACCTGGTCAAGGACATCATCGACCGCTCGATTGCCTTCTGCGAACAGGTGTATGTACCTGATCTGATTGCCATTGCCGGTTTTTACAAGGATTGGTCCAAGATCGGCGGCGGCCTGGCCAGCCAGAGCCTGCTGTCCTACGGCGACTTCCCCAGCATTGCCAACGATTACAGCGAAAAAAGCCTGTTGCTGCCGCGTGGTGCCATCATCAATGGCAAGCTCACCGAAGTGCACCCGGTGGATCTCACCGCGCCGGAAGAAATTCAGGAGTTCGTCACTCACTCCTGGTACAGCTACGGCGACGACAGCAAGGGCCTGCACCCGTGGGATGGCCGCACCGAGCCAAAATTCGAGCTGGGCAAGGGCCACAAGGGCACCAAGACCAAGATCGAACAGCTGGACGAATCGGCCAAGTATTCGTGGATCAAGTCGCCGCGCTGGAAGGGCCACGCCATGGAAGTGGGCCCGCTGGCCCGCTACGTGATTGGCTATATGCAGAACAAGCCGGAATTCAAGGAGCCGGTGGACGCGCTGCTGAAAAAGCTGGATGCGCCGGTGGAAGCCTTGTTCTCCACCCTGGGTCGCACCGCCGCCCGGGGTCTGGAAAGCGTGTGGGCCGCGCACGAAATGCGCCGCAACTACGACGAGCTGATTGCCAACCTGAAGGCAGGCGACACTGCCACCGCCAATATCGAAAAATGGGAGCCGTCCACCTGGCCCAAGCAGGTGAAGGGCGTGGGCTTTACCGAAGCGCCGCGCGGCGCGCTGGGCCATTGGCTGAAAATCGATAACACCCGCATCGACAGCTACCAGTGCATCGTGCCCACCACCTGGAACGCCGGCCCGCGTGACAACAAGGGCCAGATTGGTGCCTACGAAGCCAGCCTGATGAACACCCAGCTGGCCAAGCCGGATGAGCCGCTGGAAATCCTGCGCACCCTGCACAGCTTCGACCCCTGCCTGGCCTGCTCGACGCATGTCATGAGCCCGGAAGGTGAAGAGCTGGTGCGCGTGGCTGTGCGCTAACCCGGAGGATGGCAAATGAAAACCTATGGTTTTGATGGCGACGCACCCGCGCAGGCGGGCCGGCGCAAGGTCACCTCGGTGTATGTGTACGAAGCGCCGCTGCGCTTGTGGCACTGGGTCACCGTGCTGTGCATCATCGTGCTGTCGGTCACTGGCTACCTGATTGGCAAGCCACTGCCCAGCGTGCCGGGTGAGGCAACCTTCAACTATGTGATGGGCTATATCCGTTTTGCCCACTTTACCGCCGGTTATATTCTGGCTGTGGGGTTGGTCGGACGGCTGTACTGGGCGCTGGTGGGCAACCACCACGCCCGGGAAATCATCCTGGTGCCGGTGTGGGACAAACAGTGGTGGAAAGAATTTCTCTTTGAAATCCGCTGGTATCTGTTTCTGGAGCGCTATCCGAAAAAGTACATCGGCCACAACCCGGTGGGCCAGATTGCCATGGCCAGCTTTTTGTGGATTACCCTGTTCATGTGCGTGACCGGTTTTGCCCTGTACGGCGAAGGCACCGGTGCCGGCAGCTGGGCGCACAGCATGTTTGGCTGGGTGATTGGCGCGTTTGGCAGCAGCCTGGACGTGCACAACTGGCACCGGCTGGCCATGTGGGGAATTGTGCTGTTTGTGATGGTGCATGTGTACGCCGCCATCCGCGAGGACATCATGTCCAAGCAGAGCATGATTTCCACCATGGTCAGCGGTTTCCGCATGTTCAAGGACTGAGGACGCACGATGAACGCGCCCCTGCCCTCCCTCGCCCGCTGGCCCGCGTTTGGCGGCAACCGCGCCCCCTTGCATCCGGGGCGCTTTCTCGCCACCCGCATCCTGGCCCCGCTGGGCCTGAGCCAGCTGGCGGCGGCGCAGGCGCTGGGCATGTCGCGCCGTCGGCTGAACGAAATGATCCATGGCCGTCGCGCCATCACCCCGGACACCGCCTTGCGGCTGGCCGCGTGTTTTGGCGTGGACGCCGGCTTCTGGCTGCATTTGCAGGCGGATTGGGATTTGTATACGGCCCGTCGCCAGCTGACTCCGCATAAAAACAGCCTGGAAGCGGCTTAGTGCGGTATTCGCGCAGGCAGACGTCTTGTGTCTCTTGCCCCGGCATCTGCTGGGGCAATTTTTTGCCGTGCGAACCATTGCCCATGCGGGCCCCCGGCGTAGCGGCGTGTAGCCGGCTGGCCGGGCGTGGCGATGCCAGTGCTACCCTGCCGCCTGCACCGCCATCGCCAGCGCCCGACCGCTTAGCCAGGCGTCTTCAATCCGTGTACCCAGGCACCAGTCACCGCACAGCCCCAGGCCAATATCCGCTGCGTAGACCTGTCCCAGTGTCAGCGGATTGGCCGCCTGCCCATACAGCCAGCGGTGGGCGCTGCGGCGGCTGACCTCCACTTCGACATCCACCAGGTCAGCAAATGCAGCGTGCAGCAATGCGGCCACCTGCTCGGCGCGGGTGTCCAGTTGCTGCTGCGACCAGGCCGGGGTGGCGTGAATCACCCAGCCTTCACGGCCCGTGCGTCCTGGCTTGCTGGTATTGCGCGCCAGCCAGCGAATCGGGCCGTGCTCCACCCAGGCGGCGTCAATTGGCAGCGGCAGGCGGTCTGGCAGTTCCAGCATGGCCGCCCAGCATGGCTCCATCGCCACGCTGGCAGCCAGCGCCTGCAGTTCCGGGGCTGGGCCAAGCAGGGCCGCAGCCTGCGCGGGCGGGACAGCCAGCAGCACCTGGCGGGCCAGCCAGGCGGGCTGGTCGTCGGCAAAGCTGAGCTGCCAGCCTTGTTCCTGGCGCTGCAATGCCACCAGCCGCTGCCCCAGCGCAACGTCCAGACCATCGGCCAGGCTGCGGCACAGGCTGCTCATGCCTGGTTGCGGCACATAACGCTGTTCCGGATAGGCGGGTGTCTGGCCCTCTGCACGCCACTGCACCACCTGGCCGGTCCAGGCGGCGCAGCGGCCATCTACCAGCCAGCGCGCCACTTCGGCGATAAAGTCGGGGTGGCGGGCGGTAAAATATTGCGCGCCGTGGTCGATGGCAAACTGCTCGCCACGCCGGGTGGCCATGCGCCCACCCATGCCCTTGCTTTTGTCAAACAGCTGCACCTGATAGCCGGCGGCGGCCAGCTGGCGGGCGCAGGTCACCCCGGCCAGACCTGCGCCAATCACGGCAATGTCGGTATGAAAGGCCAACATGCGCATGCTCCTGAAGATGGCTTGAGCGGGCCATTGTGCGCGTTCGGCGTATTTTTGTATAGGACAAACAGGCAAATGGAGCCGAACAAAACCCCCGCGCCAGGCGGGGGTGAGTGTGTCCAGCCAGCGATGGCGTCAGCGCAGCAGGCTACATGGCATGGGCGTGGCTTTGCTGGCTGCCCGAGCAGCCAGAAATCAGCGCCTTGAGCGCTGCCGGCTGAATCAGCTGGATATGCTTGTGCTCGACAGTGATCCAGCCATTGGCCTGAAAGCGCGACAGCGTGCGGCTGACGGTTTCCAGTTTCAGCCCGAGGAAGGAGCCGATTTCTTCCCGGCTCATGCGCAGGATGAAATCATTGGCGGCAAAGCCCCGGGTGGAAAAACGCAGCGACAGGTTGAGCAGGAACGCCGCCAGCCGCTCTTCGGCCTTCATGTTGCCCAATAACAACATCACCGACTGATCGCGGACAATTTCGCGGCTCATCAAACGGAAAAAATGATGTTGTAAACTGGGAATGTCACGGCCAAGGCTTTCCATCCGCGAAAACGGCAGCTCGCACACTTCACTGTCTTCCAGCGCAATGCTGTCGCAGCCGTGGGCGTTGGCCGAGATGCCGTCCAGGCCCAGCAGCTCGCCAGACATGTGAAAGCCAGTCACCTGTTCGCGGCCATCATGGCTGCCCACACAGGTTTTGAAAAAGCCGGTACGCACGGCAAATACCGACTTAAAGCCTTCTCCTGCACGGAACAGGTATTCGCCGCGCTTGAGCCGGCGCGACTGGCGGATCACCGCATCCAGCTGCGACATTTCTTCGCGGCTCAGGCCGATGGGCAGGCAAAGCTCGCGCAAACTGCAATTCGAGCAGGACACCTTAAGGGTGTGAATCGGGATATTGGTATGTTCAACCATGGTATTTCGCATGAACGGTGACCTGAGCTTGATGCATGTCAAACCATACTTAACAGGTTTGTTGCAAAGTTTGCAACCTGCCCAAGGAATTTTCTGATGACTGCAACAACTGCTATGCTGGCGCCGACTCGTTGTGAGTTTGACCGCGCCTTGATTGAAAAACTCGACGGCTATGGCCCGCGCTACACGTCGTACCCGACGGCAGACAGGTTTCATACCGGTTTTACCGAGCGTGATTATCGGCATTGGCTACAACAGAGGCAAATTGGCGCAAGCGCCTGGCCGTTGTCCCTGTATGTGCATCTGCCTTTCTGTAATACCGTGTGTTACTACTGCGCCTGTAACAAGGTCATCACCAAAGACCGCTCAAAAGCAGACATCTACCTCGATTATCTCGAAAAAGAGCTGACTTTGCACGCAGAAGCGTTAGGTGACGGCGTGCGCGAGGTGGCGCAGTTGCATTTTGGTGGCGGCACGCCCACTTTTTTGAACGACGCCCAGCTTACCCGGCTGATGGCGGCGATTCGTCAGCACTTTCATTTGCAGACCGGCGGCGAGTTCTCCATCGAAATCGACCCGCGCAAGGTCAGCGCCGACACCGTGCGCCTGCTGGCCAGCCTGGGCTTCAACCGCATGTCGGTGGGCGTGCAGGATTTCGACCCCGCCGTGCAGGCGGCAGTCAACCGCATCCAGAGCGAGGCAGAAACCCGGCTGGTGATCGACACCGCCCGCGCTGCCGGCTTTAAATCGGTCAGCATCGACCTGATCTATGGCCTGCCGCTGCAAACCGTCGACAGCGTGATGCGCACCGTCGAACGGGTGCTGGCCATGGACCCCGACCGGCTGGCCATCTACAACTACGCCCACCTGCCGCATATGTTCATGCCGCAACGACGCATCAACGAGGCCGAACTACCCAGCGCCGAAGTCAAGCTGGACATTTTGCAGGCCGTGGTCACCCGGCTGACCGATGCCGGTTATGTGTTCATTGGCATGGACCACTTTGCCAAACCGGATGATGACCTGTCGGTGGCACTTAAGCAAGGCCGGCTGCAACGGAATTTCCAGGGTTACTCCACCCACGCCGACCACGACCTGCTTGGCATCGGCGTTTCCGCCATCGGCAAGCTTGGCCCCACCTACAGCCAGAACGTGCGCACGCTGGACGAATACTACGGCGCGCTGGATGCCAACCTGCTGCCCACCCTGCGCGGCATGGTGCTGACCGAAGACGATATTTTGCGCCGCAACATCATCCAGCGGCTGATGTGCCAGTTTGCCCTGTCCAAAGAAGCCGTTGAAGAAGTTCACGCCATCGACTTTGCCGGCTACTTTGCCCCGGAACTGGAACAACTGGCCGAATACGAACGCCACGGCATGCTCACCATCGACAAGGAATGGATTACCGTCACCCCCAGGGGGCGTTTTCTGATCCGCACCATCGCCATGGTGTTTGACCGCCATCTGCGCGAAAAACAGGCTCAGGCGCGCTATTCCCGCGTGATTTGACCCCCTGATGCCGCACTGGTTCTGGCCGCTGCTTGGCCTGGCGGCGCTGCTGGCTGCCGGGCGGGCCGGCAAAGCCTGGCTGCTAAGCCGCCTGCGCCGCAGCCTGACCCCGGAGCGGGTGCAGCGGCCCTACGCCCTGCCCGCCGTGCAGCGCGTGTTGCAACCGTGCCGGATTGCCACGGTGGGTGCGCGTCAGCTGGCCGGCTGGTACAGCCCGCCCTCCACCCCCACCACACCCATCCTGATTGTGGCGCATGGCTGGGGCAGCAGCGCCGCGCTGATGCTGCCGCTGATTGCCCCACTGCACGCCACCGGCTACGGCATTCTGGCCTACGATGCCCGCTGCCACGGCCATAGCGACGACGACAGCTACAGCGCGCTACCACGCTTTGCCGAAGACCTCGACGCCGCGCTGGACTGGCTGGCGGGTCAGCAGGGGGCCAATGCCGCCCCGCGCTGGCTGCTCGGCCATTCGGTGGGCGCTGCCGCCTGCCTGTGGGTGGCCCGCCGCCGTCCGGGCGTGGCCGGCGTCATCAGCCTGTCGGCGTTTGCCCATCCCGGCGAACTGATGCGGCGCTGGCTGACGGCCAGGCATATTCCCTACTGGCCGCTGGGCCACTGGCTGCTGGCGCAGATTCAGCAGATCATCGGCCACCGCTTTGATGCCATCGCCCCGCTGGCGCACCTGCCACACCTGCGCTGCCCGGTGCTGCTGATTCATGGTCTGAACGACAGCACCGTCCCGGTCAGCGACGCCCACCGCCTGCACGCCGCCGCCAGTCATGCTGGCGTGGCGTTATGCTGCCTGCCCGGCGACCACGAGCGCCCGGATAATCTGGAGGATTGCGTGGTGCAGATTCAGCGCTTTATCCAGCAGCACAGCGACTGAATGCTTTGACAATAAAAAACGGAGAAACCCAGGCGGGTTTCTCCGTTGTCATCTGGCCATCCGGCCAGCGCCCCTCTGAATAGCGGGATGCACCACGCCGTACCGACGTGGCGCGTGGCACGCTCAGTCCGGATTGATGGCCTGCTTGACCTGCTCCAGCCCGGACGGATCGTCCAGCGTGGTCAGATCGCCCGGATCGCGGCCTTCGGCAATCGCCTGAATCGAGCGGCGCAGCACCTTGCCCGAGCGGGTTTTTGGCAGCTGGGTGACAAAATGCACCTGCGACGGGTTGGCAATGGCCCCCAGCTCCTTGCTCACTGTGGCAATCACTTCGCGCGCCAGCGAGTCGCGCTGTTCGCTGGTGGCCAGCTGTGACGGGTCCTTGACCACGGCAAACGCCATCGGCACCTGGCCCTTGAGCTGGTCGGCCACGCCCACCACCGCGCATTCGGCGATGGAGGCATGCACATTCACCGCTTCCTCGATTTCGCGGGTACCCAGACGGTGGCCGGCCACGTTGATCACGTCGTCGGTGCGGCCCAGGATGAAATAGTAACCGTCTGCGTCCTTCATGCCCCAGTCAAACGACGAGTACACCTGTTTGCCCTTGAAGCCATTGAAGTAGGTGTTGACGAAGCGCTCGTCCTGTTTCCACACGGTGGACAGACAGCCTGGCGGCAGCGGTGGAATCACTGCCACCACGCCTTTTTCGCCCGTGGCGACTTCTTCGCCGGTGGCTTCGTCCAGCAGCTTGAGGTTGTAGCCATAGGCCGGGAACGACGGGCTGCCAAACTTCACCGGGGTGTTTTCCACACCCGGCATGGCGGTCAGCATCGGCCAGCCGGTTTCGGTTTGCCAGTAGTTGTCGATGATGGGCACGCCCAGTGCATCGGAAATCCAGTGGGCGGTGGGTTCATCCAGCGGCTCGCCAGCCAGGAACAGATAGCGCAGCGAAGAAATATCGTACTTTTTCAGCCAGGCCGGATCCTGCTTTTTCAGCACGCGCACGGCGGTCGGCGCGCTGAACATCACCGATACCTTGTACTTTTCGACAATCTGCCACCAGATGCCCGGATCGGGGCGGATGGGCAGGCCTTCATATACCACGGTGGCCATGCCGCCAATCAGCGGACCGTAGACAATATACGAGTGGCCCACCACCCAGCCGATGTCGGAGGTGGAGAAATACGCCTCGCCAGGGTTGCCGCAGTAGATATGCTTCATCGACGCGGCCAGCGCCACGGCGTAGCCGCCGGTGTCGCGCTGCACGCCCTTGGGCTTGCCGGTGGTGCCGGAGGTGTACAGGATGTAGCTGGGGTGATTGGATTCCACCCACTCACACGGCACATTGGCGTCCAGATGGCGCTCGCGCAGGGTGGCATAGTCCACATCACGCCCGGCCACCACGGCCATGTCCGGATCAAGGCCACGGTTGACAATCAGCACGCTGGCCGGCGGAAATTCCGATTGTGCCAGCGCGTCGTCCACCAGATGCTTGTACGGAATCACCTTGCCGCCGCGCATGCCGCCATCGGCGGTGACCATCACCTTGGGCTGGGCGTCGTCCACCCGGGTGGCCAGGCTGTGCGCAGCAAAGCCGCCAAACACCACCGAGTGAATCGCCCCCAGGCGCACGGTGGCCAGCATGGCAAAAATCGCTTCCGGGATCATCGGCATGTAAATCAGCACGCGGTCGCCCTTGCCCACGCCCAGTTCCTGCAGGCTGGCGGCAAAGCGGTTGACTTCGCGGTGCAGATCGGCAAACGAATAGGTTTGCTCGGCACCGGTTTCGGTGGAAATGTAGATCAGCGCGTTCTGCTCGGCGCGGTCTTGCAGATGGCGGTCCACCGCGTTGTGGCACAGATTGGTTTCGCCATTGACAAACCAGTCGCGAAACGGCGGATTGTCAAAGCGCAGCACTTGCTCATACGGCTTGTGCCAGTCGATCAGTTCAGCCTGTTCGGCCCAGAAGGCTTCCGGCTGCTCAATGGAACGGCGATGAAACGCCTGATAGGTTTCGGCCATGGGTTCTCTCCTCCAGCACAAAGGCAACCCCGTGGCGGCTCATATTAATGATCTTGGCGGCTCGGCACGGGGCAGAATTCTCCTACCAAGCAACTGCTTGGTAGGCGGAACCCTACACGCTAATGCCGGGGCGGTCAAATGTTCATGCATTTGCCCTGTGGCGGGCATAAAGCCTGACAAATCATTGTTGCAGCGCAATATTATTTGCCCCTAGTTGCGGCAGGGTTAATCCGATTGCGCCGCGCCGATTTTGCTGCACTGCAAAAGCCCTCGCCCTGCACCGGATTCGCGACACTGGCCGGCTGGGGTCATTTTTTGCGCAGGCTGACACTGGCCACCCCGCCCACCACCAGGCCGGCCCCCACAATCTGCAGCAGTGACATCGACTCGCTCAGCACCAGCCAGCCCAGAAACAAGGTAATCACCGGCCCGAGGGTGGACACCAGCGCCACCTGATTGGCCCCAACCCGGCGAATGGCCTCGTTCAGCAAGGCCACCGGCAATACCGTACTCAGTAGGGCCATGGCCAGGCCATAGCCATACACTGGCCAGGGCAGGCTAAACGCCGCCGACAGCGGATGGGTCAGCAAGAAATGCACAATAATCGCCAGCGATGCCACAATGCACAGCCAGGCCGACAGCCGCAGCGCGCCCACCTGCTTGACCAGCTCGCCCGTGCCAATCAGGTATAGCGAATAACACAGCGCACTGGCCAGCACCCAGCTTACCCCAATCAGCACACTCTGCCCGGCACCCAGCGCATGCCAGTCGTGCGCCACCGCCAAACCGGTGCCCAGGTAGCACAGGCCCAGCGCCAGCCATTCACGCAGCCCCACCTTGCGGCGAAACAGCAGCGCCGAAAACAGCAGCACAAACGTGGGATAGAGAAACAACACCAGCCGCTCCAGCGTCGAAGACACATATTGCAGGCCGATAAAATCAAATACGCTGGACAAGTAATAGCCCATCAATCCCAGCGGCAGCAGCATCATCCACGCCTGGCGCGGCAAACGCGCCGCCCCCCGGCCACTGATGCCGGCCATCAGGATAAAAAACGGCAGGGCAAACACCATGCGCAACATCAGCAAAGTGATGGCGTCCACTGGGTAGGCGTAAGCCAGCTTGACGAAAATCGCCTTGGCGGAAAACCCGGCGGCAGACAGCATGGCCAGCAGCACGCCTTTGCTGATTGAGAAGCCACGCAAGCGCGAGCCGATGGCCAGAGCGGCAGACATATCCTGCTCCTGAAGGTTGATTTGATTGATAGTATCCAGCGAAACCCTTGTGCTTCCCATCAGTATTTGGCACATGCAGTATTCGCAAAACAAGAAGCCCAATATTCTTGCCATAGGCATTATGCCATGTTGGTGCCGATGACGGGCCATGGCGGCGGAAGTGATGCGCCGCCATTTGCGCCAGGTCAAATCAGCGGCACCTTCTCTCCGGAAAGCCCCTGATTGCGCCAAAAAAAGGGGGCTGCAAAAAGTAAAAACCAGCAAAATCAACTGTCTGAATCCCGCTCCTGGCTGGGGTAACGATTTTTTACCGAGTTTTCTTTTTCTGCGGCCCCATGCCGTCTAGAATCCCGTCATGTCACAATCCGGACGCTTTGCCCATGCGCATCCTGCACACCTCCGACTGGCACCTGGGCCAGCACTTTATTGGCAAAACCCGTCAGGCCGAGCACCGCGCGCTGATTGCCTGGCTGCTGGCGCAGATTTCGGCGCGGGATATCGACGCGGTGATTCTGGCTGGCGATGTATTCGACACCGGTGCGCCGCCCAGCTATGCGCGCGAGCTGTATCACCAGCTATTGGCCGGGGTGGCCGCCGCCGGGGCCAGCCTGCTGGTGGTGGGCGGCAACCATGATTCCGCTGCCACCCTGGGCGAAATCCGCCCGCTGCTGGGCGCGCTGCGCGCCACGGTGATTCCATCCGCCGACGGCCCGCTGGACGAGCAAGTGGTGTTGCTGCCGCGCCGCGACGGCCAGCCTGGCGCACTGGTGTGCGCCGCACCGTTTATCCGCCCGCGCGATGTGCTGCGCAGCCAGGCCGGGCAAGGTGCCGACGACAAGCAAGGCGCGCTGCAAGCCGCCATTGCCCAGCACTACCAGGCGCTCTACCAGCGCGCGCTGGCCCGCCGTGCCGCGCTGGGCCAGGCGTTGCCGATCATCGCCACCGGCCACCTGACCACGGTGGGGGCCAGCGCCAGCGAATCGGTGCGCGAGATTTACGTGGGCGCGCTGGAGGCGTTTCCCACTCAGGCGTTTCCGCCGGTGGACTATCTGGCGCTGGGGCATATTCACCGCCCACAATGCGTGGGCGGGCTGAATCACATCCGCTACAGCGGCTCGCCGCTGGCGCTGGGTTTTGACGAAGCCGACACCGCCAAACAGATGTGGCTGGTGGATTTTGCCGACGGCCAGCTGACCCAGGTCAGCGCGCTGCCGGTGCCGTGTGTGCAGCCGCTGGCCTCGCTCAGCGGTGATCTGGCCCGCTTGCCGGCGCAATTGGCCGCCGTGGCGGCGCAGGGCAGCGCCGAGCAGCCAGTGTGGCTGGAAGTGCGCGTGCGCGGCGACGATTACCTCAGCGACCTGGCCGCGCGGGTGGCGGCGCTGGCCGACGGCCTGCCGGTGGAAATTTTGCGCGTGCGCCGCGAACGCGGCGACGCCGTGGCCACGCTCAGCGCCGACCCCGGCGATACCCTGGACGAACTCAGCCCGCTGGAGGTGTTTGAGCGCCGGCTGGCGCAGGAAACCCTGACCCCTGAACAACACGATGGTCTGCTGGCCCGCTACCACCAGGTGCTGGCTGACCTGGCCGAGTCTGCCTGATGAAAATCCTCTCCCTGCGCCTGAAAAACCTGAACTCGCTCAAGGGCGAATTTTGCATTGATTTTCGGCTGCCGCCATTTGCCGGCAATGGCCTGTTTGCCATCACCGGCCCCACCGGCGCGGGCAAATCCACCCTGCTGGACGCCATCTGCCTGGCGCTGTACCACCGCACCCCCCGGCTGGATGCAGTGTCAGCCGGGGGCAACGAGCTGATGACCCGCCACACCGCCGACTGTCTGGCTGAAGTGGAGTTTGAAGTGCGCGGCGTGGCCTACCGCGCCTTCTGGAGCCAGCGCCGCGCCCGCGACAAAGCCAGCGGCGCGCTGCAAGCGCCCAAAGTGGAGCTGGCCCGTGCCGATGGTGAAATCCTGGCCAGCCAGGTACACGACAAACTGCGCCAGGTCGAAGCGCTGACCGGCCTGGACTTTGCCCGCTTTACCAAATCCATGCTGCTGGCGCAGGGCGGTTTTGCCGCCTTTTTGCATGCCAGCGCCAACGAACGCGCCGAGCTGCTGGAGCAGCTCACCGGCAGCGAAGTGTATGGCCTGATCTCGCAGCAAGTATTTGAACGCGCACGCGCCGCACGCCAGGCACTGGCCGAACAACAGGCCCGCGCCGATGGCGTGCAGCTGCTGTCCGCCGAGGCCCGCGCCGAGCTGCTCGCCCACTGCGCCGCCCAGCGCACACAACTGGAAGCACTGACGGGTCAGTTAAGCCACACGCAGGCGCAACTGCACTGGCGCGAAGCGCTCAACGCTGCGGAGCACGACGCCCAGCGTCAGCATGCTGCACTCAGTCTGGCACTGGCCGCGCGCGAACACGCCGCACCGGCGCTGGCGCGGCTGGCAGCCAGCGAACCCGCAGCGGCCATTGCTGGCGCACACCAGCACTGGCAGCACGCCTGTGCGCAACGCGACACCAGCACGGCAGCGCTGGCTGCGCTGCACCGCCAGCGTGACAGCCTGGCGCGCAGCCACGCCCTGGCCCACTGGCAAGCTGCCCAACTGGCACGCACGCTGGCCGGGCAGGCCGCCGCGCAACAAACCGCGCTGGGCGACCAACTGGCCGACGCCAATGTCTGGCTGGCCAGCCACCGCCGGCACGCCGAACTGGGCGAACACCTGCCGCACTGGCGTGCCGAATGGGCCGAGCTGCGCCGGCTGGATGCACAACTGGCCGATGACGACACCCGGCTGGCGGCACTGGCTGCCACACAACACCAGCGCACCCAACAACAGCATCAGGCCCGCGCGCATGCCGACGCACAGGCCAAAGCCTGGCAAACCGCCCACACCCAGGCCCAGCAGCAGCAAGCCCAACGCGACGCCTTGCTGAGTGGCCCCATCCCGCCGCATCAGCGCTATGAAGCGGCATTGGCGCGGGCACAGCATTTGCGGCAACTGGGCCACGACGCCCAGACACTGCGCCAGCGTGCGGCCATGCTGGCCGAGCAGACACAACAGCAGCACACCCTGAATGCCGAACGGGATAGCCTGCGTCAGCAACTGGACATCAGCCAGAAGCAGCGCGTCCATCTGGACGAACGAGTGGCCGACAAGCGCCGGCTGCTGGGGCAGGAACAGCTGATTCGCAGCCTGGACGCCCACCGTGCGGCCCTGCGCCCCGGCGAAGCCTGTCCGTTATGCGGCGCACAGAGCCACCCGGCAGTGACGGCGTATCAGGCGCTGGACCTGGACGCCAGCCAGGCGGCGCTGGCCGAGGCCCAGGCGCAACAGCACGCTCAGCAGGCGCAAGAACAGGCGCTGCAAGCGCAATTGAACCGCACCGAAGGCCAGGCCACGCAACTGGCCGCCGAACTGGCGCACAGCGCCGCCGCCCAACACGCCGGAGAGGCCGCCTGGAACGCCAGCGTGCGCGCGCTACAGGCTGATGCCAGCGCCCCGCCGCTGCACTGGGCGGACGCCGCAACGCTAGCTGCCAGACAACGCATCGCCGACGCCGAACACGCCGACTGCCAGGCACACTTGCAGGCATTGGACACCGCCAACGCCGCCTGCCGGACCGCTGACCACCAGGCGCAACAGGCGCGTGACGCACACGATGCCGCCCAGGCCACGCTGCGTGCCAGCGAACAAGCCTGTGCCGATATCCAGGCCGAACACAGTGCCCGCGATGAACAACGCACCCACCACGCCCGCCAGCGCGCCGAGCGCGAAACCCACTGGCGTAACACCATTGGCTACGCCGGCTACACGCTGGACGCCGAACCCGACGCCTGGCTGGCGGCGCGTCACACCGACTGGCAAACCTGGCAAACGCAACAGGCGCATGCCCAGCAGCTGGAGCAGCAGCTGGTTCGCCAGCAAGACCTGTGTGCCCAGGCCGAACTGCGCGCCGACACCTGGCTGGCGCGCTGGCTGGGCCTGACGCTGACCGCACCGGACGCCGCAGCCCCCGACGCCGGTGCAGAGGGCGAAACCGCGCTGGCCAGTCTGGCCAGCCAAGTGGACGCGCTCAGCGCCGAACTGGCCCGGCTGGATGGCCGCTGTGGTGAACTGGGCAATACGCTGAACCAGCAAACCCAGCACGCCGAACACAGCCAGCGCAACTGGCAGGCGGCACTGGACGCCAGCCCGTTTGCCGATGAAACCGCCTTTCTGGCCGCCCGCCTGCCCGACGCTAAACACGCCGAACTGCGCCAGCGCCAGCAGCAACTGGATGCTGACGAGCAACGCGCCCGAGCACTGAGCGAAGCCGCCGACACCCGGTTGGCCGAACTGGCCGCCCAAGCCCTGAGCGAGCACAGGGCCGATGCCCTGACGGCCCACATCAGCGAACTGGACGCCCAGCGCCAGCAGCTGGCCGCCGAATATGGCGCGCACCAGCAGCAGCTGGACGACGATGCCCGTCATCGCATTGCGCACCGCCAACTGCTGGCCAATCTCGACGCCCTGGCCGCCAACAGCGAACACTGGCAACGGCTGGACGGCCTGATCGGCTCGGCCCGAGGCGATAAATTCCGCCGCTTTGCCCAAGGCCTGACGCTCGACCACCTGATTGGCCTGGCCAACCGCCGCCTGGCACGGCTACATGGCCGCTACCGCCTGCAGCGGCAAAGCAGTGGCGAACTGGAACTGGCCATCATCGACAGCTGGCAAGCCGACGTGGCCCGCGACACCCGTACCTTGTCTGGCGGCGAAAGTTTTTTGGTCAGCCTGGCGCTGGCGCTGGCGCTGTCTGACCTGGTGAGCCACAAAACCTCAATTGATTCGCTGTTTCTGGACGAAGGCTTTGGCACTCTGGACGGCGACACCCTGGACGTGGCCATCGACGCGCTGGACGCGCTCAACGCCAGCGGCAAGATGATTGGCGTGATCAGCCATGTGGAAAGTTTGAAAGAACGGATCGCCACGCAGATTCGGCTGAAACCGCAGGCGGGGCAGGGGGTATCGCGGGTGGAGGTGGGGGGGTGATCTGACCCGATGTGTGGTCAGCTTTGGCCGCTTGCCTGCCGGGCTTGCCACCATGTATCGCGACGGGCAATCGACCGACGCAAGCCACGGTTACCTGTGCTGTATCGGTCACAGAAGCCAGTAACTATGCCTGTTTGCCCTTGTTGGGCAGCAGGTAAGCTGGGGTCATCGCATGTCACCCGAGGGAGTGCCCCAGATGAGCCCGATTGATTATTTCCTGCCCCGTGGCCAAGTGTTGCAATGGCATGGCCAAGCTGGCCAATGCCTGCAGGTATGTTCTGGTCTGATTTTGCTGGAAGAGTTGCTTTGGGTGGAAGAGCAACTGCTCCAACCTCGCCAGCGCCTGGGCCCGGGCAGCTGCTATGTGTTGCACAGCAGTGGCTGGGTGACCCTCACCGCCCTGGGTGATGCGCAATTACGGTTGCCGGCTGGCCTGCCGGCCACGGCACCGGATGAGGGGTGGGCCACCGGGCTGGTGCAGCGCTTGCGCCGGGCAGTGGAAAAGCTGGGAAGGCTGCGGCTGGGGCATTCCGGCATGAAAAGGGGTGCCAGCCCAGTGTAGCGAGGGCCGCCCGGCAACAGCGCTGGGCGGCTTTTTTGCCTGCGGCGGGTCAGATCAAGGCTGACAGGGTTTTGAACAGATGGCTGGTGTTCTCGCCAGCAAACAGCATCTGGTCGGCCAGCAGGGCGCAGCTCAGCCACGACAGGACAATGACGACAAGTTCAAAATTGCCGCTTTTCCACATCGACAGCGAATGCCGCCGGAAAATCCACGGTACACCCATCGGGTTTGGCCAGTCAGTGAGCAAATGCATCACGCCGCCAGCAGCAAAACCGAAGGTGATGGGGGCCCACCAGAATGCGCCCAGGCTGATATAGGAGCCAAACAGCAGCAGCATCCAGGGCACGCCCCAATGTGTCAGCGAGCGATGCTTGATCCACAGTCGGCTGGCGCCGCGCCGCCGCTTGCTGCGCCACCAGGCCACTTCCATCCAGTCGGGCGCGGTGCCGCCCCAGGCACCGGCAAACAGTGCCATGATGGCCAGCAACTGGAACGGCCCGCCAGCCCCGGCGCGGATAACCAATAACGCCGCCAGCACGCCGGCTGCCACGCCAGAAGCATGGTGTGCTTTTCTTGATGCCATGTGTTCTTCAACCTCAAATGACTTGACTATGTTCCGCAAGCATCATACTGCAAATGCTGCGCATGATAACGCAGGGTTGAAGTGAAGTCGCGCAGGTGGCAATCAGGGAACAAAGTGCTCAGGCAAATGGCGCAGGCGGGCTGACCCCGCTGCGCCACTCAATATGCTCACCCCTGCAAGGCCTTGCCCAGCTTGCGCCGGTAGAACTCGTGGAAGTGCTGCATGCCGTCTTCGGTAGGCGACTGGTACGGGCCTACTTCGGATTCGCCACGCTGCCACAGCGCCTTGCGGCCTTCGTGCATGCGGTAGCAGATTTCGTCGTCTTCCACGGCGGTTTCAAAGTATGCCGCCTGCTCGGCCTGGATGAATTCCGGCTCGAACCACAGGATGTCCTGCGGGTAGTAGAACTCGGTAATCACCGTGGTCTGTTCCGGGCCCTTGGGCACCGCCACGCTGACCACCAGCACATGCGGGTACCACTCCACCATGATGTTGGGGTAGTAGGTCAGCCAGATGGCACCAAATTCCGGCTGTTTTTCCGCATAGCGGCGCAGCACCTGCTGCTGCCAGTCGGCGTATACCGGGCTGCCGGAGCGGGCCAGGGCGTTTTTCACCCCCACGGTTTGCACATGGTATTGCTCGCCCCATTCCCACTTGAGATCGCCGCAGTTGACGAAGTTGCCCAGGCCGGGGTGGAACGGGTCAACGTGGTAATCCTCCGAATACACTTCGATAAAGGTTTTCCAGTTGAAGTTGTACTCGGTGATGACGGTTTCGTGGTAACCGTAGTCCTCGAAGCGCATGTGCTTGGCCACGCCCAGGGCTGCCAGGTCGGCGGCGATGTCGCGGCGGGCGTCAAACAGCAGGCCGTTCCATTCGGTCAGCCGGGTCTGGCCCAGATCCAGGCAGGGCTGCTGGGCAAAGTGCGGTGCGCCAATCAGCTTGCCCTGGTTGTTGTAGGTCCAGCCGTGGATATTGCACACAATGTGCTCGGTGTTGCCGCGCCCCTTGAGCATCAGCGCCTGGCGGTGGCGGCAGACATTGGACAGCAGCTGGACGCCGTCCTCGTTGCGCTTGAGCATCTTGCCGTGGCCCATCCACTCCAGGGTGTGATAGTCGCCCACATTGGGCACCATCAGGGCATGGCCATAGTATTGCGGCGCGTCGGCAAACAGCAGTTGCTGTTCGAGTGCGTAAAACGCCGGATCAAAATAGGTATAGACAGGAAGTTGCGCGGCGGATGCGGTCAGCAGTTGCGCAGAAGCCAGATCAGACATTATTCCCAATCCCCACAAAGGTAGAAGAATCAAGACCAGCCGAATCTCGCCAAAACGAGTTTACGGTATACAGGTAGTAAGTAAGTGATGCGACGGTCAAAGGACAATCAGAAGGCGGGGGATTGTCCCCAAAATCGGGGAGGGGGGCAAGCGTTTTTTCAGCGGGAATTGTGTAAAACCGACACTTTTTCTGCATAAGTCTGTTTGTCATCGCGTCGTGGCACAATTTTCTGGCAAAACTTGCGTTAAATCAAACAGACAAGTATTTTGATGCAGTGCAACATCCTGCGCGCGGTATAGTCGCCGCTCGCCGAGTGGCCGGCCTGTGCTGTCGGCTGTCACTGCCTGACCCCGTGCCGTAAGCCCTTGCCCGGCACCCCTGCCAACCCGCTGACCGGATTTTTTCCATGACCGACCATGTTCTCGTGATTAACTGCGGAAGCTCATCCCTCAAATTTGCCGCCATCGACCCGATTTCCGGCCAGGCTGCCCTGAGCGGGCTGGCCGAGCGCCTGGGTAGCCCGGACGCCAGCCTGAATGTGCGCCAGGGCGACACGCGCCAGAGCGTGTCGCTGGCCGAGGGCGGCCACGACGCCGCCATGCTGGCGGTGCTGCAACTGCTGGACAACAGCGGCCTGTCGGCCAAACTCAGCGCCGTGGGCCACCGTGTGGTGCATGGCGGCGAGCGGTTTAAAAGCTCGGTATGCATTGATGATGTGGTGGAAGCCGAAATTGACGCCTGCGCCCGTCTGGCCCCGCTGCACAACCCGGCCAATCTGATTGGCATTCGCACCGCCCGTGCCTGCTTTGCCAATCTGCCACAAGTGGCAGTATTCGACACGGCATTTCACCAGAGCATGCCGGCGCATGCCTATCTGTACGCCATTCCCAGCGCGCTGTACACCGAACACGGCCTGCGTCGCTATGGTTTTCATGGTACCAGCCACCGTTATGTGGCGGCTGAAGCCGCCGCCATGCTGGGTCGCCCGCTCAATGACTGTGCACTGATTACCGCTCATCTGGGTAATGGTGCCTCTGCAGCCGCCGTGCTGGATGGCCACAGCGTGGACACCACCATGGGTCTGACCCCGCTGGAAGGCCTGGTGATGGGCACCCGTTCCGGCGACATCGACCCCAGCCTGGTGCCGTTCATTGGCAAGGCGCTTGATTTGCCGGCTGACCAGGTGATCGACTTGCTTAACCGCAAGAGCGGCTTGCTGGGCCTGTCGGGCTTGTCCAACGACTGCCGGGCGCTGCAAACCGCCGCCGCCGAAGGCCACGCCGGCGCGCAAATTGCGCTGGACGTGTTCTGTTACCGCCTGGCCAAGCATATTGCCGGCCTGTCGGTGGCGCTGCCGCGTCTGGATGCCTTGGTGTTTACCGGCGGCATTGGCGAAAACTCGGTGTGGGTGCGTGAGCAGGTGATGAAGCAGCTGGGCCTGCTCGGCTTTGCCATCGACAGCGCCGCCAATGCCCGCTGTGTGGGCGGCGTGGCCGGCCCGATTCATGCCGCCGGCAGCCGCACTGCCCTGGTGGTGAACACCAATGAAGAACTGCTGATTGCCCGCGACACCTTCGCGCTGGCCCAATCCTGAAAGGCCTGCCCATGTATGCTTTGTATCTTTCCCCGGTGGGTTACGACGTTGGCCTGACCTCGGTGGCGCTGGGCCTGGTGCGCGCGCTGGAACGTCGTGGCCTGAAGGTGGGTTTTGTCAAACCGGTGGCGCAGCAGCGCGAAGTGACTGCCGGCCCGGAGCGCTCCACCCACTTTGCCGCCAGCCTGTTCCGCCTGGAAGCCCCCACCCCAATTGACTTTGCCCGCGCCGAACAGCTGATGGGGGCCGGCCAGACCGACCAACTGATGGAAGAAATCATCAGCCTGTACCAGCAAGTGGTGGACCACAACGATGTGGTGGTGATTGAAGGCCTGGCGGCAGATTCCAACCATGTGTACGCGCCGCAGCTGAACACCCAGATTGCCCGCACCCTGGACGCGGAAACCATTTTTGTCGGTTCTGCCGCCCGCCTGTCGGCAGAAGACCTGGCCGAGCAGATTGAAGTGGCGGCGCGCCAGTCGGCGGAATCGCACAATAACCGCTTTGCCGGCTACATCATCAACAAGGTGCCGGAAGACGTGCGCCCCGGAGACTACACCCTGGACATTGCCCAGCTCACCGCCACCGCCAAGGCGCGCCGGCTGCCGCTGCTGGGCACCATTCCGCTGTCCAGCGCCTTTGCCGCGCCGCGCACGCTGGACATTGCCCAGCACCTCAACGCCCAGGTGGTGGCACCGGCCCGGCTGCATTCGGCGCGGGTGACCGACATGCTGATTGCTGCGCGCTCGATTACCCATCTGATCAGCCGGCTCAAGCCCGGTGTGCTGGTGATCACCCCCGGCGACCGCGACGACGTGGTGCTGGCCACCGCCATGGCCGCCCAGCGCGGCGTGCCGCTGGCCGGCCTGCTGCTGACCTGCAACTCCATGCCGCACCCGCATCTCCAGGCGCTGTGCCAGATCAACGCCCACGCCAACTTCCCGGTGCTGGCCACCGAGCTGGAAACCTTCGACACTGCCCGTCAGCTCACCCAGATGTCGCACCATGTGCCAGTGGACGATCTCGCCCGTATGGAGCGAGTGGTGGATTTTGTTGCCGAACGGCTGGATCTGGACCGGCTGATTGCCCGCATTGGCCAGCCAGGCGAAAGCCGGCTGTCGCCGCCGGCGTTCCGCTACCAGCTGATCCAGCATGCCCGCCACGCTGCCAAGCGCATTGTGCTGCCAGAAGGCGACGAGCCGCGCACGGTAGAAGCTGCAGTGATCTGCCACCAGAAAGGCATTGCCCGCTGCGTGCTGCTGGCCAAGCCGGAAGCGGTGCAAAAGGTGGCCGACGCCCAGGGCATCACCTTGCCGGCGGATCTGGAAATCCTCGATCCTGATCTGGCCCGCACCCGTTATGTTGCTCCGCTGGTAGAACTGCGCCGCAGCAAGGGCATGACCCCGCACATGGCCGAGCAATACCTGGAAGACAGCGTGGTGCTGGGCACCATGATGCTGGCGGTCAACGATGTGGACGGCCTGGTGTCGGGCGCGGTGCATACCACCGCCAACACCATCCGCCCGGCGCTGCAGTTCATCAAGACCGCGCCTGGCTCGAGCATTGTCTCCAGCGTGTTTTTCATGCTGATGCCCGATCAGGTGCTGGTGTACGGCGACTGTGCGGTGAACCCAGACCCCAGCGCCGAAGAGCTGGCCGACATCGCCATTCAGAGCGCTGACTCGGCCAAGGCGTTTGGCATCAGCCCGCGTGTGGCGATGATTTCCTATTCCACCGGCAGCTCCGGTGCTGGCAGCGATGTGGAAAAAGTCCGCGCCGCCACCGAGCTGGTGCGCGAACGCCGCCCGGACATTCTGGTGGACGGCCCGCTGCAATACGACGCCGCCAGCGTGGAAAGCGTGGGCCGGCAAAAAGCCCCGGATAGCCCGGTGGCCGGTCGCGCCAATGTGTTTGTCTTCCCCGACCTGAACACCGGCAATACCACTTACAAGGCAGTGCAACGCTCGGCCAATGTGGTCAGCGTCGGCCCGATGCTGCAGGGCCTGCGCAAGCCGGTGAACGACCTGTCGCGTGGTGCGCTGGTGGACGACATTGTCTACACCATTGCGCTGACGGCGATTCAGGCCGAGCAGATGGGCGGAAAGTAGGCCAGCCGGCCAAGCTGGCCAGCAGCAAAAAACCACCAGGGCGGCCCCCACGCGTACTGACTGTGCGCAGTGGGGGCCGCCCTGGTGGTGTGTGCCTGCGGTGCAGGGTGGGGATGACGTCCCTTAACGCGGTGCGCTGCGGAAGCTGTCGTGGCAGCTCTTGCAGGTGTTGGCCAGGGTAGCGTATTTGGCGCGGATGTCCTTCATGTCGCCGGTCTGAGCGCTGCTGGCCAGCGCATCCACTGCTGCGATCATGCCTTGCTGTTCTTTCTTGAACGCATCAGGCTGGCTCCAGACTTCTGGCTTGGCGCGGCTTTTGCCCACTGCGCTGCCCGGCACAAACAGCGGCCAGGGGTCACGGGCCAGGGTTTGCAGGGTTTTGGCCTGTTCAGCAAAGGCTTCCTTGCGATACGGCTCACGGTCGCGCACCACCAGGCCCAGCGGTTCGAAGGTGCGCAGCATTTTCTTGAACGCCTGCACCCGCGCTTCGGCGGTGGCGGCGGTGGCGGCGGGGTCAGCCGCATGGCTGACGGCAGAACAGGCCAGGGCGGCGCACAACAGGGTGGAAGACAGCAGTTTCATCAGGGGTGATTTCCAAAAGATTGATTGAAGCAGACCGACCAGCGGCCAGTCGGCAAGGTTATCGAAGGCGTAGCGGCGTTTAGCCGGCCAGCAGCAGGCGCAGCGCGGCCAGGGTGCCTGCTGCCACACCGCCCACCAGCGCGCCATTCACGCGAATCCATTGCAGCTCCAGGCCCACCCGCTGTTCGATTTGCGCCACCAGCCGGGCATCCGGCAGGCGTTGCGGCGACAGGCTCAGCCGCACGGTGTCGCCAATCAGCGCGTGGTTCTGCTCAACAAAATGGTGAATGCCCTGCTTGCACCAGCCATCCAGCCGCTCGCGCAGGCTGGCATCGGCAGCCAGCCCGGCCAGCGCGCTGTCGATCAGATCGGCCAGCAGGGCATTCAGTTCCGATTGCCGGTTCAGCCACTGGCGCTGCATGCCGCTGCGCAGGCTGGCCAGCAGGCTATGCACCATCGGCTGGGTATCCAGGCCGTGCAGTAGCTGGCCCTTGACCTGGGCCATCGCCTCCAGCAACGCCGGGTCGCCGTGTTCCAGCCGCTGGGCCAGCCGGGTGAGCAATTGCTCCAGCCCCTGGCGCAACGGGTGGTCGGGCTGCTCGGTGAGCTGGTCAAGTTCGCTGCGCAGCCAGCCGACAATGCGCTGGGTGAGGTGGTCGAGTTTTTCTTCGTCGCTGTCGCCATGCAGCTGGGTTTTGCCCAGCCAGGACTTGGCCTTGTGCCACCAGCCGGTGTCTTCGTAGTCGCGCAGCGCCTCCAGCGCCAGCCGGGCCGTGGCGTCACGAAAGCTGGCCGACGCCAGCGCGTGGTTGAGCAGCTTGATCAGCGCATCCCACAGCGCCGCCTCGCCGCCATGGCGCAGGCAGTGTGCCAGCAGCTGGCCCAGTGGGCGCGACCAGTCTGCCTCGGCCAGCCGGGCGCGCAGCTGCACGTCGATAAAGCGCGCCAGTGCCGGAGAATCCAGGCTGTCGGTCAGCCGCAACAGCAGATGGCGGATAATCCGCTGGGCACGCAAGCGGTGCGCCGGCTGTTCCAGCAGCGCCAGCAGGGTATCGGCCAGTTGCACCGACGCCAGCCGCTCACGAATCGCCGCTGGCGACAGCCACTGGGTTTGCACCATATCGACAATGCCATCGGTCAGCCGGTGGCGGCTGTTGACCACAATATTGGTGTGCCGGGACAAACCCGGTATGGGAATGCGATGAAATAACGCCGACACGGCAAACCAGTCGGCCAGGCCACCTACCGTGGCCCCTTCGGCAGCGTGCAGGGCAATCTGCCAGCCCGGCGACAGCAGCCAGCCCTGCGCACGCAGGGTTTCCAGCAGCGCCAGGCTGCCAGCGGCCACGCTGAGGGAAACGCCGCCCCGGTGTCGGGCCAGCCAGTCGGAAAAAGAAGGCGCATGCATGGCGGCGATGATACACCAAGCGCCACTGGGCTGGCCGCTGGTGGAGGACGCTTGCCTGAATTTCCCGGCTGGGTGAGCGGGGCAACCCCCCGTCTGCCGGGCCGGGTCGCACACAGGGGTGTGCCGGGGGCCAATTTATCGCACAATCGCCTCAGCCAGCGCCTGCCAGGCGCGCTGCTTCTCCGCCAGCGCCAGCGTATAGGCCGGGCTGGATGACGGCAGGCGCAGTACAGTCAGCGCCGGAAACCCGGCCAGTTGATCCGCCGCCCGCGCTGCCGTGGCCCCGTTGAATGCCACCAGGCGCAGCGCAGGCAGGCTGGCCACCAGTCGGGCCAGGTCATTGCGCTGGGCGGCGCGGATGGCGGTGTCCAGGCTGCCGCGCCGCTGCGCCTGCGCCACCACATCCCACAGCCCCACCCCGTGCGCCTGCAGTCGCGCCAGCCGTTGCGGATAGTCCAGCGCCGGCAGTTCGGGTTGCGCCAGCACTGCAGCCAGCAGTGGCCAGAACTGGTTGCGCGGGTGGGCGTAATACTGCTGCGCTGCCAGCGAGGCCACGCCAGGCAGGCTGCCCAGAATGAGCACACGGGTGTCGGTGTTCACCACCGGGGCAAAACAGCGCGCCGGCGCGTCTTCCTGGCCCACTGCGCTCATCCGAACAGCTCGCCCTGGTGCGCGGCCAGCCAGGCTTTCACCGGGCCAAAGGTCTTGCGGTGAATCGGCAGCACGCCATGTTCGGCAATGGCCGCCATATGCTGGGCGGTGGGGTAGCCCTTGTGGCGGGCAAAGCCATAGGCCGGATAATGCGCGTCCAGCGCCACCAGCTCGGCATCACGTGCGGTTTTGGCCAGAATCGACGCGGCGGAAATCTCCGCCACCTTGGCGTCGCCCTTGACGATGGCGCTCACCGGCAGCGGTTTGAACAATTTGGGCGTGCGGTTGCCATCCACCTGCACCTCGCTGGGGGTCAGCGCCAGTGCATCTACCGCCCGCGCCATGGCCAGCATGCTGGCGTGCAGGATATTGATCTGGTCGATTTCTTCCACACTGGCGCTGGCAATCGCCCAGGCCAGGGCTTTTTCGCGGATTTCCAGCGCCAGCGCATCACGCTTGGCCTCTGAGAGTTTTTTTGAGTCGGCCAGGCCGACGATAGGGCGAGCGGGGTCGAGAATCACGGCAGCGGCAAACACCGCACCGGCCAGAGGGCCACGGCCAGCTTCGTCAACGCCGCAGAGTAGGGAGGGGGTCATGGTCAAGGGAAACGAACTCGGAGCAAACAAGCCGGACAGTATGGCATGGCAGTGGCGTTGGAGAAAATGGAATGGTGTGGCGCGCGAACGCTTAGCGCTGGCGTTTTGGCGGGATGATGCTGTCCACATCGCCGGCAGGGTAAAGGTTAGGCAATAAAGACCCCAAGGCATGCACCGGAAAGCCCGCGCGCACTTTGCCTTTTGGGCTGTCAGACACCAGCAGCCCTTCGTCCAGCAAGGCGCGGAGCACCGACCGGGCGGTGCGCTCGGGCAGGCCGGTGAGACGGCTGACCTCACCGCGCGCAAACTCGCCAATGACAAATGCATGGATATATAAATGGGCGCTCTGGGGATTCAAGTCAAAACGTACCCGATGGAAGTAAGCATGCGCACGCGCCTGTACATGCTCCAAGGCAAACATGCTGTCCATGAACCGGGCCTGATCAATCGCGGTTTGCATGGCGTATTCGCAAAATGCCGCCAATCCCTTTTCGCTGAGATTGCCTCGCCCATCAAGGTCACCACGGCGGCTGACATCCGCACCAGCCAGACGGGCCTTGTATTCGTCGGCACTTTTGGCAAAACCGCGCGACATCGACCACAGGCAGGCGTCGTTCACGCCACAGGCCCTGAGCATGGCATCCAGGGCAATGCGCGCGACGCGACCGTTGCCATCCAGAAAAGGATGAATCCACACCAGCCGATGATGAGCGGCAAATGCGGCGACTAGCCCATCCAGCTTGGAAATCCCACCCTTTTTGGCCCATGCCAGTTTTTGCCCATACACCTGCACATAGCGGTCGATAAAGCCCATCAGTGTGCTGGCGCTGGGTGCCACATGCCGGCCAACGCTGACTTCCCGCGAACGAAATGTCCCCGCAACAAGCATGGAGCCATCTCCCAGCTGCAAGAGTGCAGCGGGCAGTGGCTGACAAAAGCGCTGATGTGCATCCAACAAAAAGTTTTTCAGCGTGCCCGAGTCAAGCGATTGCTGCCTGGCCCAGTGTTCTGTCTCAATGTGTGCCAGAGCAAGACTTTGCAAATGCTGGCGGTTGCCATGTTGTTCAAGCGCGTACAAGGCAGCATCAATGTCAATGGGTAAGGTTTTGTGTCCCTCGATCAGATTGCTGTAGTAGCAATTCATCCCGGTCACCAAGGCCGACAGGCTTTTGGCCGTGGCCGGGCGCACTGCCGCATCCAGCCGCGCCGACGCTTCGGCCAGCACCTGCGCCAAATCAATCAGCCGCCGATGCAAGGGCCGGCTACTGTCGATGAGCAAGGGCTCCATCTGTGCGGGGGTGTCGTAGAAATGCGGTTTCAGCATGAATCGCCTAATTTTTGCCGATCTTTCAGCCGGTTTTATACAATAAAAATCATTGGTTTACTACATGTTTCACTGTATATTTGGCCGGTTTTCCTGCCGAACTTTCCCCGGTCAGCAGCCCTTTAGGCATTCTCCCCCACCACCTCCAGCACCGCCTGCGCCGCGCGCGCAGCGCTATCCTGCTTGAGCGTCAGATGCAGCTCAGTCAGCTTGTCATCCAGCCAGGCGCGGTAATCCGGGTCGTGCCAGGCGTTGAGCAGTGCCTGGGCAAGGTTTGCCGGGGTGGCGTCGTCCTGCAGCAGTTCCGGCACGATGAATTCGCCGCACAGGATATTGGGCAGGCCCACGTAGGGCAGCTTGAGTTTGCGTTTGACGATGCGGTAGGTGATGGGCGAAATCTTGTAGCTGATCACCATGGGCCGTTTGGCCAGCGCCACTTCCAGGGTGGCGGTGCCGCTGGCCACCAGCACGGCGTCGGCGGCCACCATGGCGTGCTGGGCGTGGCCAAACAGGCGGCGGATGGGCAGTTGGTGGGCTTTCAGCCGCCACAGCAGCTGTTCAAAGCGGTCAAAGGTGGCGCGGGTGGCCAGCGGCACCAGAAACTGGGCGTCGGGTTCGTGGCGCAAGATTTCGCGGGCGGTGGCGATGAACAGCGGAGCCATCACGTCCACTTCGCCCTGGCGGCTGCCCGGCATCAGGGTGAACACCGTGGCCTGGCGCGGCAGGATGTGCAGCAGCTCGCGGGCGGCTTCGCGGTCGGGCTGCAGCGGCATGCTTTCTGCCAGCGGGTGGCCCACATAGCTGACCGGCACGCCAGCAGCCTGGTAAATCGGCGCTTCCATCGGAAACAGCGCCAGCACCCGGTTGACCGCCTGCTTGATCTTGAACACCCGCTCGCCACGCCAGGCCCAGATGGAGGGGCTGACGTAGTGAATGGTGCGAATGCCCGCCGATTTGAGCACTTGCTCGACATGCAGGTTGAAATCCGGCGCGTCCACGCCGATGAACACGTCCGGGCGCTCGGCTAGCAGTTTGGCCTTGAGCTCGCGCCGGATGGCCAGAATGCTGCGCAGGCTGCGCAGCACTTCCACATAGCCGCGCACGGCAAGGGTTTCTTGCGGATACAGGCTTTCCAGCCCGGCGGCCTGCATTTTCGGGCCGCCGATGCCAACAAAACGCGCATCCGGGCGACGGGCACGGATGGCGTCAATCAGCCGCGCGCCCAGCATGTCGCCAGAAGCTTCGCCGGCCACCATGGCGATGCGCAGGCCGGCGTCGGCTGGAAACAGGCCCATCAGCGGATGATGCCGCGTTTGGCGCGGGCAAAGAAGTCAACAAACAAATCCAGCTCCGGCGCATCGGCAGCGGCCTCGGTAATGGCGGTCTTGGCGTCTTCCAGGCTGAGGCCCTGGCGGTAAATCTGCTTGTAGGCGCGCTTGATCTGGCTGATCTGCTCGGCGCTGAAGCCCCGGCGGCGCAGGCCTTCGCTGTTGATGCCCACCGGGCTGGCGTGGTTGCCGGCGGCGGTGACATACGGCGGAATATCCTGCACGACAATCGATCCACCAGCAGTCATGGCGTGGGCACCGATGGTGCAAAATTGATGCACGGCGGTCAGCCCGCCCAGAAACACATGGTCGCCGATGGCAATATGGCCGGCCAGGGTGGCGTTATTGGCCAGAATGCAGTGGTCGCCGACGAAACAATCGTGGGCAATATGCACATAAGCCATCACCCAGTTGTCGTTGCCCAGCCGGGTCAGCCCGCCGTCTTGCACGGTGCCCAGGTTGAAGGTGCAGAATTCGCGGATGGTGTTGTCGTCGCCGATTTCCAGCCGGGTGGGCTCGCCGGCATATTTCTTGTCCTGCGGTGCCGCGCCCAGTGAGGCGAACTGAAAAATCTGGTTATTGCGGCCAATGGTGGTGTGGCCTTCAATCACCGTGTGCGGGCCCACGCGGGTGCCGGCACCAATGCGGACATGCTCACCAATCACCGCATACGGGCCAATCTCCACGCTGGTATCCAGCTGCGCGCCAGGGGCGATGATGGCGGTAGAGTGAATCGCCATGGATCACACCTCCCGACGGGCGCACATCAGGTCGGCTTCGGCGGCCACTTCTCCATCTACCTTGGCCACCGCCTTGAACTTGCCAATGCCGCGTGCCACACGCAGCATTTCCACTTCCAGGATCAGCTGGTCGCCAGGGACAACCTGACGCTTGAAGCGGCAGTTGTCGATGCCGACAAAAAAGTACAGGGCGTTTTCCTTGCGCACGTCGCCGTCGTGGGTTTTTACCGCCAGAATGCCGGCGGCCTGGGCCAGCGCTTCGATCATCAGCACGCCCGGCATCACCGGGTAGCCGTCAAAGTGGCCGACAAAAAACGGTTCGTTGATGGTGACGTTTTTCAGGGCGACAATGCGCTTGCCCACTTCCAGTTCGTTTACCCGGTCAACCAGCAAGAACGGATAGCGGTGCGGCAGCAGTTTGAGGATGGCGCGCAGGTCAATCAGGGGAGAGGTGTCACTCATGCTTGTTCCTTCGACTGGGCCAGGCCAGCCTGTTCAAGTTGTTTGATCCGTGCCGCCAGCTTGCCCAGCTGGCGCACATAGGCCGCGTTGCTCAGCCATTCTTTGTGGGTGGCCAGCGGGTACACGGCGGTGTACTGGCCCGGTTTATCAATATTTTTTGCTACCAGTGTGCCGCCGGAAACATGCACACGGTCGCCGATTTTCAGGTGGCCGGAGATCATCGCCGCGCCGCCAATCATGCAGTTGGCCCCAATATGGGTGCTGCCGGCCACGCCGACGCAGGCGGCCATGGCGGTGTGGGCACCCACCCGGCAGTTGTGGGCGATGTGAATCAGGTTATCCAGACGCACGCCGTGCGCAATCACCGTGTCGGCCAGCGCGCCACGGTCGATGGTGGTGTTGGCCCCGATTTCCACGTCATCGCCCAGCACGGCGCGGCCAATTTGCGGGATTTTTTCCCAATGGTCACCAGCCCAGGCGTTGCCAAAACCATCCGAGCCGATCACCGCGCCAGCATGCAGGATGCAGCGGGCGCCCACCACGCAGCGGTGGTGCACCACCACACGCGGATGCAGCACGCAATCATCGCCAATCACCGCGCCGGCTTCGACCACCACGCCGGCCATCAGCAGCACGCGTTCGCCAATCACCGCACCAGCGCCCACGCTGACAAATTCGCGCAGCTCGGCGCTGGCCGCCACTTGGGCGTCGGCGGCCACCACGGCGCTGGGGTGAATCTGGCCGGCGCGCGCGCGCGGGGCTGGGTGAAACAGCGCGGCCAGGCGGGCAAAATACACATAGGGGTCGGCGCAGACAATGGCCGGGCGGGCGGCGGTGTCCAGCAGGTCGGCCTTGATGATGACCGCACCCGCTGCCGAGGCGCGCAGGGCGTCGGCAAACTTGTTGCCAGTGACAAAGGCAATTTCATCCGCCTGGGCGTCTTCCAGCGGAGCCAGCCGGGTCACGCTCAGGTCAGCGCCGTGCAACTCGCCACCGAGTTGGGCCACGATATCGGAAAGGGTCAAAGCCATGGGTTGGTTCACCTTGGCACCGCCAGAGGCGGGCAAAAAAGAAACACGCCAGCCATGCCAGCGTCCTGCCGGCAGACCGGCGGAACACGGCAGGCTGGCGTGTTTCAGTCGTCCAGTGCTTTCAGCACCCGGTCGGTAATGTCAAACCGGGGGCTGACGTACACCACATCCTGCAAGATCAGGTCGAAGCGTTCGTCGCGGGCAATCTCGCGAATCACCCGGTTGGCGCGCTCCTGGATGGCGGCAAATTCTTCGGTGCGCCGCTGGGAGAACTCCTGGCGAAATTCGCGCTGCTTGCCCTGAAACTCGCGGTCCAGCGCCAGCAGGTCGCGCTCTTTGGCCTTGCGCTCGGCTTCGGCCAGTTTGCCGGAATCCAGCGCCTGCTTCATGTCGCGGGCGCGGCGGGCCATGGTGGCCAGTTCGGCTTCGCGGCTGGCAAACTCCTGCTCCAGCCGCTTTTGCGCCTTCACTGCCGCCGTGGCCTCGCGGTACACCCGTTCGGTGTCCACATAGCCCAGATTCATCTGCCCATCCGCCGCCGCTGCTGGCCAGGCGGCAAGCAGTAGCGACAGAAGCAGTGCCCAGCGGGCTCGCGTCAATGCAAACATCAGTGTGCGCCAGGTCAGAACGAGGTGCCCAGGGTAAACTGGAAGCGCTCGATATGGTCACCGGATTTCTTGTGCAGCGGCTGCGAGAAGCTGAAGCGCATCGGGCCCAGCGGTGAAATCCACGACACGCCCAGACCGGTGGAGTAGCGCAGGTTGTCGCGCCAGTTGGTGCCGCTATTGAACTGGCCGCCAAACACGGTACCCGCATCCAGGAAGGTGGACAGACGCAGGGTCTTGTCGTCACGCATGCCCGGGAAGGGGAACAGCACTTCGATATTGAACACGGCACGGCGGGTGCCGCCGTAGGCGTTGTCGTTTTCGTCCTGCGCGCCAATACTGCCCGACTCAAACCCGCGCACCGAGCTGATGCCGCCCAAGTAGAAGTTTTCGTAGAACGGCAGCTTTTTCTTCGACCAGCTGTTGACCATGCCCAGTTCGCCATTGAGCATCAGCGTCAGGCTCTTGCTGATCGGGTAGTACCACTGGTTGCTCACGCTGAAGCGGTAGTACTGCACATCGCCACCCGGCAGGGCAAATTCGGCGGCGGTTTTGGTCACATTGCCCTTGGTGGGCCACAGCGCCGAGTCGCGGGTGTCGCGCGCCCAGCTGACCGAAGACAGGATGCTGTTGTTGCTGCTGCCATATTCGTCAACAAAGTCGATATAGCGCTTCGGGCTGTCGGAGAACAGGCCCAGCTTGGTGTTTTCAAAACCGGCGCTGAAGTTGATGCGGTCGAATTCGGTAATCGGCACGCCCGCGCGCACGGTGAAGCCGGTAGTCTTGGTCTTGTACTGACCGCGATCCTTCTGGCTGGGGTCGTAGGTCTTGCGGTAGACGTCGTAACCCAGGCTGGTGCCATCGACGGTAAAGTACGGGTCGGTGAACGACAGGTTGTAGTATTCGTTGACCTTGTCGGTGTTAAAGCCCGCCGACACGGCCTTGCCCGAGCCAAAGAAGTTGCTCTGCGAGATCGACGCCGACAGGGCAAAGCCGTTGTCCTGCGAGAAGCCGGCACCCAGCTGTACGCTGCCGGTCGGTTTTTCGGTGACGCTGACATTCACATCCACCTGGTCGGCGGTGTCGGTCACTGCCGGGGTTTCGATGTTCACGTCGGTAAAGTAGCCAAGCAGGTCCAGACGTTCCTTGCTGCGCTTGATTTTCTGGTTGTCGTACCAGCCGCTTTCCATCTGGCGCATTTCACGGCGCACCACTTCGTCGCGGGTGCGGGTGTTGCCGGCCACATTGATGCGGCGCACGTACACACGACGGCCCGGATCGACAAAGAAGGTAAACGCCACCAGGCGCTTGTCCTTGTCCACTTCCGGCACGGCGTTGACGTTGGCAAAGGCGTAGCCGCTGTTGCCCAGCAGGTCGGTGATGGCGGTGACGCTGTCGTTGACCTTTTCGCGGGTGAAGGTGTCGCCCGGCTTGATCTGCACCAGCGGTTTCAGCGTGGCTTCCGGCACGGTCAGGTCACCGGCAAAGCGCACGTCGGACACGGTGTATTTTTGCCCTTCGTTGACGTTGATGGTGATGTACACATCACGCTTGTCCGGGCTGATCGACACCTGGGTGGAGTCGATGTTGAATTCGAAGTAGCCGCGATTGAGGTAGTACGAGCGCAGGCGTTCGAGGTCGCCCTGCAGCTTTTGTTTGGAATACTGGTCGTCGCGGGTCAGCCAGGTCAGCCAGCCGGAGTCGGTCTGGGCAAATTCGTCGAGCAGGTCGCCTTCCTTGAACGCCTGCGCGCCGACAATCTTGATCTGCTTGATGCGGGCGGCTACGCCTTCGTTGATGTCCAGCGTCAGCGCCACGCGGTTGCGCTCCAGCTTGGTCACCCGCGAGGTGATTTCTACCGAGTACTTGCCCTTGCTGTAATACTGGCGCTTGAGTTCCTGTTCAGCCTGCTCCAGCACGGATTTGTCGAATACCCGCGACTCGGACAGACCGTTGTCTTTCAGGGCTTTTTTCAGCTGCTTGCTGTCGAATTCCTTGGCACCGTTGATGGTCAGTTCGGCAATCACCGGACGTTCGGTGATGGCGACAATCATCACCTCGCCTTCGGTTTCGATGCGCACGTCGGCAAAAAACCCGGTGGCGAACAGCGCCTTGATGGCGGCAGAGGCCTTGTCGTCGGAGAAGGTGTCGCCCACTTTTACCGGCAGATAGTTGAATACGGTACCGGGTTCGGTGCGTTGCAGGCCTTCTACCCGGATATCCTTGACCACAAACGGATCAACAGCCCAGGCCAGCGGCGCCAGCGACAGGCCCATGAGGGAGAGAGCAAGTGTCTTGATTTTCATAAGATTGGCGGTTAACCCGTCACGAGACGTTGAATGTCGTTGAAAAGCGCAAATGCCATGAGGGCGGCCAATGCGGCCAGGCCGATGCGCTGGCCCCAGGCCAGCGTGCGTTCGGACACCGGACGCCCACGCAATAACTCGACCGTATAATACATCAAGTGGCCGCCGTCGAGCACCGGAATCGGCAACAGATTCAGCACGGCCAGGCTGATGCTGATCAAGGCCATGAACTCCAGATACGACTGCGAGCCCTGGCGGGCGCTCTGTCCGGCGTAGTCGGCAATCATCAGCGGGCCGGACAGATTGTCCATGGACACCCGGCCCAGCAGCATTTTGCCCATCATCACCAGGCTGGTCCAGGCGGTGTCGGCGGTTTTGTCCATCGCCGCCAGCAGGGCATCAACCGGCCCATCCTGACGGGTCATGCGCAGGCTGTCCATCCAGGCGCTGTCCTGACGCGGGCCCACGCCCAGCCGGCCCTGGCGCTGGCCGGATTCGCCCGCCACGCTGTCCGGGGTGACGGTCAGGCTGACGGTGTGGCCATGGCGGGAGACGTCCAGCCGCAAGGGCTGGGCCGGATGGTGATGAATCGCCTGGGTAAACTGTTCCCAGCGGCTGATTGGCTGGCCATTCACCGCCAGGAGGCGGTCACCCACTTGCAGGCCGCCACGCGCGCCGGCCCCGGCGGGGTCAACCATGGCAATTTCGGCCAGCACCCGCACCGGCGACAGGCCAAAGCGCGACAAGCTGCTGGCTTCAGTGCCCAGTGCCGCCAGTCGGCCAGGTGGCACGCTGAGCACGCTGCCGACGGGATGGCTAAGGGTAAAGCTCAGCTCGCCATTGCTCAGGCCTTCCATCATCGCCAGGCGCACGTCCTGCCAGCTGCTGACGCTCTGGCCATTGACCGCAGCAATCATTTCGCCACCGCGAAACCCGGCAGCGGCAGCAGGCGATTCCGGCAGCACCGACCCGACCCCCGGCTTGAGCCAGGTGACCCCGGACAGAAACACCAGCCAGTACAGGATCACGGCCAGCAGCAGGTTGGCCAGCGGCCCGGCGGCGACAATCGCCATACGCCGGCCCACTGGCTGAGCATTGAACGACAGATGACGCTCGCTGGCCGGCACCTCGACTTCGCGCTCGTCGAGCATCTTGACATAGCCACCCAGCGGAATCGGCGACAGGGTCCAGTCGGTGCCGCGCCAGCGCACGGTGTATAGCGGTTTGCCAAACCCGATGGAAAACCGCAGCACTTTCACCCCACAGCGCCGCGCCACCCAGTAATGGCCAAATTCATGAAATGTGACCAATACACCAATGGCCACGGCAAATGCCAGCAGGGTTCCGAGCATGGTCATGCCAGCTTCTGGCGGCAGAATGCCCGCACTTCGTGATCGCAGGCCAGCAGGGCGTCCACGCTGTCGCTGCCCTGACCGGCAAAGCGGGTCAGGGCGGTTTCCACCAGGGTGGGAATGCCGGTAAACGCCAGCTGCCCGTCCAGAAACGCCGCCACCGCCAGTTCGTTGGCGGCATTGAGCACCGCCGGGGCGTTGCCGCCAGCGTTCAGCGCGTCAAATGCCAGGCGCAGACACGGAAAATGCGTGGTGTCCGGCGCTTCAAAGGTGAGCGCCGACAGGCTGGCAAAGTCCAGCGCGGCCACCCCGGCGTCCATCCGGTCCGGCCAGGCCAGCGCATGGGCAATCGGCGTGCGCATGTCCGGTGTGCCCAGCTGGGCCACCACCGAGCCGTCGCGGTAGCGCACCATCGAGTGAATCACGCTTTGCGGATGGACAATCACCTCAATCGCCTGCGGCGGAGCATTGAACAGCCAGCGCGCCTCGATCACTTCCAGGCCCTTGTTCATCAGCGTGGCGGAGTCCACCGAAATTTTGCGGCCCATCACCCAGTTGGGGTGTTTGACCGCCATGGCCGGGGTCACCTCAGCCAGTTGCGCCGCCGACCAGCCGCGAAACGGGCCGCCAGAAGCGGTGAGCACAATCTTGTCCACGCCGGCTGCGCTCAGGTCACCGTGATAATCTGCCGGCAGCGCCTGAAAAATGGCGTTGTGCTCGCTATCAATTGGCAGCAGCACGCTGCCGCTGGCGCGCACGGCGTTGATGAACAGCTCGCCCGCCATCACCAGCGATTCCTTGTTGGCCAGCAGTACGCGCTTGCCCGCGCGCACCGCCGCCAGCGTGGGCGGCAGGCCGGCGGCACCAACAATTGCTGCCATCACCATGTCCACTTCCGGCAGGGTGGCCACTTGGGCCAGCGCGTCAGCGCCGTACAGCACTTCGGTGGCGCTGCCGGCGGCGGCCAGTTGCGCGCTCAGCACGCTGGCAGCGGCGGCATCAAGCACCACGGCGTAGCGCGGGGCAAAGCGCAGACATTGCTCGGCCAGCTTGTCCAGTTGGGATTGCCCGGTCAGGGCGATGATGCGAAAACGCTCGGGATGGCGGCTTGCCACGTCCAGGGTGTTGACGCCGATGGTGCCAGTGGCACCAAGAATGGTCAGGCCTTGCAAAGTCATGGGGTGCGCCTTACAGCGAATGGGTGGCAAGGTAGCGGGCGGCCTGGCTGACCGCCAGCACGGCAATCAGGCTGTCGATGCGGTCGAGCACACCGCCATGGCCGGGCAGCAGCTGGCTGCTGTCTTTCACTCCGGCGGCGCGCTTGAACCAGGATTCCAGCAAATCGCCAATCACACTGACGGCGGTCAGGCCCCAGCCCACCGCCAGCCAGCCCCACCACGGCAGGACAAATTCAAACAGGCCGGACTGGCCCACCCA